>JAZQZJ010000069.1:0-19635 GCA_045633955.1 Agathobacter sp.
ATGGGTATCGCGTTAGCGACTCTGCAGACATATCTGTTTTATGTAACCTTTGAAAAAGAACGAGAGCTTAGCTCCTCAAAGATTCACAGCTTAAGCCGATTGTTTGTTAGTTCCTTTTATATCAATTTACAGACAGAAAAATGGGAATTCTTAAATCGCGCGAAGGAAGATGTAGAAGAAGGCCTAGTTGGTAATTTCTTCCACGATGCGCCAGCTGATTTTTCAGATGTAGTGAAAATGTTTGCAGAGGCATATGTCTATCCAGAGGATCGAACCATGTTTTGTGAAATGTGTTCGAAGGAGCATATGATGAAGTCGTTAGGTTCGACGATTCCGTATTATTCTTTCAACTATCGACAGATGGTAGCAGGAAAAGAAAGATGGTTCCGTATGCACGTGATTGCTGCGGCAGTGGATCAGGATGGAAAAGTGACCAATGTTATACTTGCACAGATGGATGTGAATCAGGAAATCCAAAAGGACATCCAGCAAAAGCAAGTGGTAGAAGAAGCCCTTGTGGCAGCAGAGAGAGCGAATAAGGCAAAGAGCCAGTTTTTATCAAGTATGTCCCATGACATTCGTACACCGATGAATGCCATAACCGGATTTGTAAGTCTGGCACAGGATAATCTAGAAGATAAAAATCAAGTGAAGGATTATCTAAATAAAATTCAATCTGCAGGAGCGCATCTATTAAGTCTTATTAATGACATTTTAGATATGAGCCGAATCGAAAGCGGTAAGGTTCAGATAGAGGAAGAAGAAGTCTTCTTAAAGGATGTAGTTCGAGAAGTAAAGAATCTCATCCAGCCAATGGCGATAGAAAAAGGGATACAGTTTCAGATTCAAGATGAGGTGGTAAATAATCACGTTTACTGCGACAAGCTTCGACTGAATCAGGTGCTGATAAATTTACTGGGAAATGCAGTGAAGTTTACCCCTTCCGGTGGAGAAGTTACCCTTCGTATTCGTCAGGAGATGGTGGCACCAGAAGGATATGGAGTCTATATCTTTCAGGTAAAGGATACCGGTGTTGGTATCGCTCCAGAATTTATGGACAATCTATTCGATGCCTTTGAACGAGAACGTGGTGTTGAAAACGCAGGTATTCAAGGTACTGGATTGGGATTATCCATAACGAAAAGTATCGTGAAGCTGATGGGCGGAAAAATCGATGTAGAAAGCGAACCGCAAAAAGGATCCGTGTTCACAGTAAAAGTAGTGTTTATGCTTCAGGATGTGGATGAGACCATGCAGGAAGAACGGGCGAAAAAAGAAGAGGTTGCTTCCGAGATGAACTTCACCGGCAAGAAGCTTCTTGTGGTGGAAGACAACTCGCTGAATCGAGAGATTGCCAGAAAACTATTGAGTAAACAAGGTTTTGAAATTGAGGAAGCCTTCGATGGAAAAGAAGCCTTGGAAAAAGTAAGTGCTTCAAAGGCTGGCGAGTATGTAGCAGTCTTAATGGATATCCAAATGCCAATCATGGATGGCTATGAGGCGACAAGAAAGATTCGCGATTTGGATAACCGCATTTTAGCAAATATTCCAATCATTGCCATGACTGCAAATGCCTTTGGCGAAGAACGACAAAAAGCGTTTGCCTGCGGTATGAATGGATATGTAACAAAACCAATTGAAATCAATGTTTTATTTGAAACATTAAAGCAAATAATAGAATAAAAGGGAAAGAAAGAGAGAAAGAGACATGAAAAAAACAAAAATCGTATGTACAATGGGACCAAACTCAAATGACCTCGATGTAATGAGAAAACTCGTACAGGGAGGAATGGATATTGCTCGTTTTAACTTTTCACATGGTAATCATGAAGAACAGAAAGAACGTATGGATGCGTTAAAGAAAATCCGTAAACAGGAAGGTAAACACATCGCAATTCTTTTAGATACAAAGGGACCTGAAATTCGTACAGGATTATTAAAAGATGGTCAGAAAGTAGAATTGGTAGAAGGAGAAACCTTCGTACTTACAACAGAAGAAATCGAAGGCGATAACACACGTGTAAGCATCACATATGATGGTCTTGCAGAAGACGTAGAAATCGGTGGAAAGATTCTTATTGATGATGGCCTTATCGAATTAAAAATCGAAGAAATCAAAGGAACCGATATCGTATGTACCATCATCAATGGTGGTGAGCTTGGACAGAGAAAGGGTGTAAATGTACCTAATGTACCTATCCGTCTTCCAGCTATTACAGAAAAAGACAAAGCAGATATCCGTTTTGGTGCAGAACAGGATGTAGACTTTATTGCAGCATCTTTCGTACGTAATGCAGATTGTATCCGCGAAATCAAAGCACTTCTTCGTGAATGTGGTGCTCCATATACACCAGTTATTGCAAAGATTGAAAACAAAGAAGGTATAGATAATCTGGATGAAATTTTGGAAATCGCTGATGGTATCATGGTTGCACGTGGTGACCTTGGTGTAGAAATTCCAGCAGAAGAAGTTCCATATATTCAGAAAATGATGATTAACAAATGTAAAGAATGTTACAAGCCAGTTATTACTGCTACACAGATGCTTGACTCTATGATGCGTAATCCACGTCCTACACGTGCGGAAGTAACAGACGTTGCAAATGCGGTATATGACGGTACAGATGCAGTTATGCTTTCGGGTGAAACTGCACAGGGTAAATATCCGCTTGAAGCACTCAAGATGATGGTACAGATTTGTGAAAATACAGAATCTCACTTAGATCATGAAGAAATTCTTACTAAGATGAAAAAACAGCGTATGAAAGACACAACAAGTGCTTTAGGATATGCAACTGTATCAACAGCTACAAACTTAGATGCAAAATGTATTATTGCGCCTACAGGTTCTGGTGCAACCGCACGTATTATTTCAAAATTCCATCCAAAAATGGATGTGCTTGCAGTTAGTCCAAATGCAAGAGCTCTTCGTAGAATGCAGATTTTCTGGGGTGTAAGACCTTATGAATCTATGCAGGAAGAAACAGCAGAAGCTATTTGTAATAGTGCAATCGAAATCGCAAAAGAAAAAGGTTTCGTAGAAGATGGAGATTTAACTGTACTTACAGCAGGTATTCCTTCTCCACATGTTGGTGGATTTGATTATGGTGTAAGTAACATGATGAGAATTGTTACAATTCAGTAATTTAGGAGTCTAAAGATGAAAAAAAGTAAACACTTTAGAAAAGATGTTATTATAGCAAGAATCATTTTTGCTGTACTTTGTATTTTGATAGGGATTTTGGTAGGTTCAGGAATTTCTGCATTGAAAAAATATGCAGGCAATAACGATGATACACAAAGACCAAGTACACAGATACAGACAGAAGTGGACACACAGGACACACAGGAACCTCCAGTAGAGCCTGAGATTGATAATTCAGAGATAATAGATGTGCCAGTAGTATCTTATGCAGTGCCTACGACAGAGATTCGTTTGCGTGTAGAGCCAAATACAAATTGTGAAACATTGGCAAAAATCCCAGCAGGGACAAAACTTACATTAATTGAAGAACTAGACGGTTGGTATAAGGTTTCTTACGAAGGTATGGAAGGTTATATTAGTGCGGACTATGCAACAATAGAAACAGAGGGAGAATCTACTTCGGTAGATTCTTCTTATGTAGTTATGTTAGATCCTGGGCATCAGTTACACGGAGATAGTACCACTGAACCAAACGGACCTAATTCTACAGAAATGAAGGCTCGTGTTACAGATGGAGCTACGGGTGTTGCGACTGGTGCGAAAGAGTATGAACTTACTTTGGAGATTGGCTTATTATTAAAACAGGAATTGGAAAGTCGTGGCTATACGGTACTTATGACTCGTGAAACCCATGACGTAAATATCAGTAATATGGAACGTGCACAAATGGCAAATCAGGCAGAAGCAGATATTACCGTGCGTATTCACGCAAATTCTTATGCAGATGCTAGCGTGAATGGAGCAGAAACATTAGCGCCATCTAGCAGCAATTCCTATGTTGGAAACAATGCGGAAAAGAGTCAGAAATTAGGTCAGGCAATCATACATGCCTATTGTGAATCCACAGGCATGAGTAACCGTGGCGTAAAAATTGATGATACAATGACAGGAATCAACTGGTGTGAGATGCCTGTAACAATTATTGAATTAGGTTATATGTCAAATACCACAGATGATACCAATATGCAGGATGATGCATATCAGCAGAAGATGGTAAAAGGTATTGCTGACGGAATTGATGTATATTTTGGATTATAGAAAAGAGAGAATAACTAGATAGTTAAGAGGAATAAGAGATGAATTGGTTGCTTTATGCAATGCTGGGGGCGGTTTTTGCAGGTTTGTCACCAGTTCTGGCAAAGAGTGGGATGCATAAATCAAATTCCCATCTTGCAGCAGCTTTAAGAGGCACATGTCTTTTTTTGTCCGCTATGTATATGGTAAATAGAACTGGAACGGGCTTGTCCCTTGTGGGATTAGGCTATACTTCCTTTTTGTATTTGCTGTTTTCAGGCGTAGCGACAGGGTTGGTATGGATATGTCTTCTTCGTGCCTTGCAGTTAGGTGAAGTTGTTAAAGTAGTTCCAATTGTGGAAGGAAGTATCATTTTGAATCTGTTGGTTGGAATATTTCTTTTTCACGATGGTATTAATTGGAATAAGATTATCATTTTAGTAGTTCTTATAGCAGGAACGCTGATGATGGGATTGAAAGGTTCTGGCCGTGGCGGAAAAACAGGCTCGTGGTTGGGACATGCAATGGGGGCGATGGTATTCACCACCGTAACGGTTGTTTTAGAGAGAATTGGATATAGTGGAATAAATACCTATTATGAAAGATTAGTTCGTTATGGAGTTGCTCTTATTATAGTATGGGGTATTACCTTTGCGACTAGAGGATATAAAGGCCTTCGTTCGATGTCATTTTTAGATGGTGTGTACCTGTGTTTATCAGGTGCTTCTATGGGCGGAGCGTGGTATTGTTTTCATCAGGCGTATGCACTTGGTGTAAATGCAAATGTGGACTGGGTAGAAAAATTTGATTTAGTTGCAGCGATTGTATTAGGCTGTGTATTTTTAAGAGAAAGATTGACTATTCGTGCAATATTCGGCATGTTCTTTATGATGCTTGGTTTTTGGTTATTGCAAGCAAATTTGCCGATTATTCCACTTTAATAAAACATAATTCATTTTAAAATAATAAGGGGGAACACAGTATGGAACATAATTTTGGAAAATTATTGGGCTATGAAGTGAACGACAATGAAGTAAAGGTTTCTTTTGAAAAGGAGACTGCATATTTTACAGCAGTACGCGAAGATATTATTCGTGTATATGTACCATTTTTTGATGAAGAATGTAAATCAAAAGCGATTGAGGAAAATCCTTGTGTACCTGTAACATTTACTGTAAAAAAAGAAGGAGAAACAATTGTTATCCGTACAGATAAAGTGATGGTAAAAATCCAGGATGATTTTTATGTAGATTTCTATAAAGCAGATGGAACACCACTTATGAGAGATTATCGTGGAGATCGTACTACAAAAGAAAAAGTAAGCTGGATGTCTCTTGAAATGTTAGAAGCAGAAGGTCATGATATTTCAGCTTATATGGAAAAACAGCTTAGATACGAGTTAGTAAAAGAACTTGATGAAGGTGATGATTTCTATGGTTTAGGTGATAAATCTGGATTCTTAAACAAGAAGCATTATGAATACGAAAACTGGAACTCTGATCTTCCACAGGCACATAACGAAGATTTCCATGCATTATACAAATCTGTTCCATTTTTAATGTGTTTGAAAAAAGATAGTAGTGCATATGGTGTATTCTATGATAATACATTCCGCAGCTATATCAATCTTGGAAAAGAAAATGAAGAATATTTCTTCTATGCAGCAGAAGAAGGAAATCTTGACTTCTATTTTATGACAGGAGAAAGTTTAGTAGACATTGTAGGAAGTTATACATACTTAACAGGTACAACACCACTTCCACAGCTCTTTACTTTAGGTTATCAGCAGTCTCGTTGGGGATATGAAAGTGCAGATGATATCAACTTTATCGTAGATAACTATCGTGCTGCAAATATTCCATTAGACATTATCCATTTAGATATCGACTATATGGATAACTTTAAAGTATTTACTTGGGATGATGAAAAATATGGCCCAAAAGGTGAATTATTCGAACGTATCAAAGGACTTGGTGTAAAACCAGTATGTATCATTGATCCAGGTACAAAGAAAGAAGAAGGCTACCATATCGATGATGAAGGTGTAGAAAAAGGTTACTTTGTAACAGATAAAGATGGCGAAATATATGTAAACGCTGTTTGGCCAGGAGATTCACACTTCCCAGATTTCGGTCGCGAAGAAGTAAGAACATGGTGGGCAAACAACCATAAAGTTTTAACAGACTTGGGTGTTGGCGGTATCTGGAACGATATGAATGAACCTGCTAGTTTTCATGGAGAACTTCCTGCAGATGTAGTGTTCTATGATGAAGATAGAAAGACAAATCATGCAGAAATGCATAATGTATATGGACATTTAATGAGTAAAGCAACATATACAGGTTTAAAAGAACAGACTGGAAAACGTCCATTTGTTATTACTCGTGCATGTTATGCAGGATCACAGAAATATACAACTGTTTGGACTGGTGACAACCAGAGTCTCTGGCATCATCTCCAGATGGTAATTCCACAGCTTTGTAACCTTGGTATGAGTGGTTTTTCATTCTGTGGTACGGACATTGGTGGATTTGGTGCAGACACTACACCAGAACTTTTATGTAGATGGATTCAGGCAGCGATGTTCTCACCATTATTCCGTAACCATGCAGCAAAAGGAACAAAGGATCAGGAGCCTTGGAGATTTAGCAAGGAAGTAGCAGATATTAACCGTAAATATATTGAACTTCGTTATAAGTTCTTGCCATATATTTATGACTTGTTCTATGAAGGCGAAACTACAGGTCTTCCAGTAATGAGACCACTTGTACTTCATTATCCAAATGATCCAGAAGTTCGTAATTTGAACTCAGAATTTTTGGCTGGTGAAAATATTTTGGTAGCTCCTGTATTAGAACAGGGTGCAACAAAACGTATGGTATATCTTCCTGAAGGAACGTGGTATGACTACTGGACAGGCGAAAAGTTTGAAGGAAAACAGTACATCTTAAAGGATGCTCCAATCGATGTATGTCCTATTTATATCAAAGCTGGCAGCATTATTCCAACTTATGAGGTTGTTCAGTATGTTGGTGAAAAACCATACAATAAATTAGAACTTCTCGTAACACCTGGTGCAGGTGAGTATACACACTTCCAGGATAATGGGGAAGATTATGCTTATAAAAACGGTGAATACAATCTCTATCGTTTTACAACAAACGATGCAGGCGAAGTAACCAAAGAAATGGTACATGAAGGATATTCAGTATATGAGGATATTAGTACTGTTGTTTTAGGAAAATAAAATTATTGTGACACATTCAGGCGGTTTTTTCATATGCTATTATTGATAGAGGTATGGAGAAACCGCATGAATTATAAAGATGATAATAATAGTAAAATTCCATTTTATATGACCTATCCGATGCAGAATATGTATTTAACAGAGATGGAATATGAAAAGGATATGGAACGAATGAAAGAATTGTATCCTCGTGAGGTGCGCAGACTGCAGGAAATGATAGAGAGGCGCTGTGATGAGATGGAGTACGATGGTGGCAGGATTTACGATGAAAATCCGGATCGCTATATGTTAGAGGAGGAAGCACGTCGTTTATATGAGAGATTTCTTCGTGAAAATCCACAGTATAACGCAATGGCGCCAACACCTCAACCACCAATGTCACGACCAATGCCAGATCGTCCAGGAATGCCAATGGAACCACGTCCAATACCGTCACGTCCAGGGATGCCAATGGAACCAGGACCAATGTCGCCACGAGAGGATCTACAGATGCAGCAACGAGGTAGAAATTATGAAGATGGATGGTTGCGCAGTCTGATTCATATTATGTTCCATGATGAAATTTATCGTAGAAGATGCAGAAATAGAAGATGCAGACGCTGGTGGTAAAAAAGTAGATTAGTTACGTAGGGTGAGATGAATGAATAAAGTAGTCACAAGAGTTGCTGTGCTGGTAGCAGTATTTATTGGTGCGGTAATCACATTTAGTATTTTGGAAAACAAAGTGAATAAAGATGTGACAATGACGATGGAAGAAGCCACATTACCAGTTATGCAGTTCGTTTACAACGATACAGTTTTAAATGAACTGCATGGTTATACACAGGAAATGGATATGCTTTCCATGAGAGATGGTCTGATGCCAATCGGAGAGCGTCGTACATTAGATTTAGAAGTTATGACCTATGGGCAGAAAATAGATAATCTTTCCTATAAAATCCGCAGTATGAATAGTGAAAGATTATTGGTGGAAGAAGAGTCTGCACAGATTATAGCTACACAGGATAAAGTGGAGTGTGAGATAAAATTACCTAGTTTATTCGAAGATAATGTAGAGTATAATATGGAGATTGCAGTCACAATGGGTGATGAAAAAATCTATTATTATACACGTATCGTTCGTGCTCCAAATTGTTATACAGATGAGACTCTGGCTTTTGCATTGCAGTTTCACGAATATACATTCCGAGACGATGCCAGCACATTTATTCCAACCTATATGGATCCAGCAACGGGAGATGCAACGAATCTTGCCTATGTAGATTTATCTTGTACCCTTGGTCAGATTACATGGGGAGATTTTGGTGGTATTAAACTGACAGAGCCAGTTGTTGCTTTTAAAGAAGTAAATCCGTCATATAATGTAATCACATTGCATTATGTTATGACGAATGTAAATGAAAATAATGAAGTAGAATATTATAATGTTGAAGAGTATTATCGTTTGAGACAGACTAATACACGAATTTATATGCTGAATTTCGAACGTAGAATGAATCAGATTTTCCGTAGTGAAAATGATTTCCTTCTAGGTACTAGTGCGATTCAGTTAGGAATTCGTGATCGAGAGGTAGAATTTTTAGCAAATGATTCTGGTGATGTAATTACTTTTGTACAGGAAGGAGAGTTGTGGAGTTACGATAGAATTAATAATACGATTACACAGGTATTCTCTTTCCGAAATATGGAAGGAATTAATAGTCGTGAAAATTGGGATCAGCATGATATCAAAGTCTTGCGTGTGGATGAGGCAGGCAGTATATCCTTTTTAGTATGTGGATATATGAATCGTGGAATTCATGAAGGTGAAGTTGGTGTAGGCGTATATTACTATGATGCACTTTCACAAACGGTGGAAGAAGAGGTGTTTATTGCAACAGACAAATCCTATGAAGTGTTAAAAGCAGAATTAGGAAGTCTTATGTATTTAAATGAGCAGAAACAGTTTTACTTCCTCTTGAATAATTGTGTGTATAAAATTGATTTAACAGATTTTAAGGTAACCACATTAGTAGAAGCGGATACGAGTGAATGTTATGCAGTTTCACAGAGTGGCCGTTATTTGGCATGGGTTTCACAGGCAGAATTGAATGCAAGTGAAAGCATTACCTTAGAAGATTTTAAAATGGGAATAACCCATCAGATTACATCTGATAATAATACGTATGTGAAACCAATTACATTCATTGGAGAGGATTTTGTATACGGAATTGCAAATGTCTCAGATGTAAAAGAAGATGCTGTTGGAAATTTGATGTTTCCAATGTCTAAAATTGAGATTTTAAATACTTCAGAAGAAAAGCAGGAAATTGTTAAAACCTATCGTCCTCATACAGGAAAAATTGGAAATGTTTCAGTAGATGCGAATAATGTATATCTGCAGCTTGTAACGAATTCTAATAATAGGTACGTAGAAATAGGATCTGATACCATTATGAATCGTGAGGCGGAACCTGTAAATGGAGTAAAAACTGCGATTACCAGATCTGAAATCAAGCAGACGCAGGTGTCGCTGACGATGAAGGATATCGGAAAAGCAGAGCCTGTAGAAGTGATTATACCAAAACATATTTTAGTTGAAGAAAATAGAACGGTAGTTTTTGATGTTGATATAGAAGGTTACTATTATGTATATGTAAAAGGGGAAGTATTAGTGGCCACAAAAAATGCTTCCGAAGCAATAAAATTAGCAAATGAAAACTATGGTGTAGTAGTGGATGCGGATGTAAATTACGTGTTTAAACGCGCAAGAAATACTACACAGACGGCACTTGGTAATTTATCACCAAATGAAGCAGATACAGGTGCTTCTTCCATGACCAAAGCAGTAAGTATTATGTTAAAGAGAGAAGGGGCAGGGATTGGTGTGAGTGATTTAATAGAAGCAGGACAGACACCAATCCAGATTGTAAGAAACACCTTAAAAGATTATAGTGTGTTAGAGTTAAAAGATTGTACGATGGATGAACTCCTTTATTTCATTGATCAGGGCACTCCGGTATTGGCAAAAACAGGCATAAATCAAGCAATTCTTTTAACAGGCTATTCTGCGAACTATGTATATTATTATGAGCCAAATAGTGGACAGACAAGGTCAATTGGATATGCAGAGATAGAGGATTTGTTTTATCAGGGTGGATACTACTTTATTGCCTATGTGAAATAGACTTGTTTCTTGTTGTCAATTTGAACAATAAAGGATTTTATAAAGTGAATCCTTAGTGAAAGTTTAACAGAAATTTTAGAATTGCTTGCAAAACTAAAAAAAATAGTCTATATTTGAATCTGTATTTTATGATTGGAATAAGGAGTGCGTTATGAGCAGAAAAAATGTAATTGTTTCTAATGTATCAGAAGGCCACGCTAATCCAATCGCTGAGCTGGTTCAGTTAGCGTGTAGATTTGACAGCGAGATTATATTAGAAAGTGATAATCGTAGAATTAATGCGAAGAGCATTATGGGAATTATGGCTTTCAATCCATCGGAAGGTATGTCAATAGATATCGTGACAGACGGTTCGGACGAAGAAGAAGCAGTATTAGCAATTGAAAAATTCTTAGTATGTGAATAGTAAATTCATAGGAGGAACATCATGGCAACTAAAAAAGCAACAACAAAAGCAACAAAAGTAGCTGAAGTTAAAGAAGTAAAAGAAGTTAAAGTAGAAGCTCCAGTAGTTGAAGTAAAAGCTGAAGTAAAAGAAGAAGCTAAAAAAGCTCCAGCAAAAAAAGAAACAGCTAAAAAAGCTCCAGCAAAGAAAGCTGCTACAACAGAAAAGAAAGAAACAGCAAAGAAAGCACCTGCAAAGAAGGCTGCTACAAAAGTTGAAACAGCAATCACACTTGAATTTGGTGAATACACAGCAGTTATGGCTGATGTTGAAAGCAAAGTAAAAGCACAGTTCGTAGCTGATGGAAACAAAGAAGCTGATATCAAATCTGTAAACATCTATGTAAAACCTTTTGAAAACGCAGCTTACTATGTAATCAACGGCGATATCACAGGCCGTGTAGATTTATTTTAATCTTACATATGAAATGTAAAAACCTCGAGTAGAAACTCGAGGTTTTTTATTTGCAAAGCTGGTTAAGTGGTTGCTATGTGCCTATTTTTAGGCAGGAAGTTTTTCTTGATGGTAGAATAGAATGTTGTTATAATACTTTCTAAAGATGGAGTTTTGGAAAAAATGTAAGAAAAGGAGATTGTTATGAGTGATAATAGAGAAGAAAAGAAATTTATGCGAAGTATTACAACTATGCTTGCTATCATTGTTGTAATTGGAAGTCTTACTTCTTGTGGAACAAAAGAAGATAAAGTTTCTAATGATAATGTAGAAGATACTATAGAAATGGAAAATAAAACCGAGACGGAGACTCAAGAAATACTTTCGAATGAAGAATATTTAACTGCATATTTAAACAATACAATATTAAAAGAGATGACTTTATTGAATACAGATTCTTATGTAGAAACTCATACATATGATGATGCACATAATCTTACTAGTAAAGGTGGAATTTTATCCTATAAGATACTAGACTTAGATAAGGATAATCA
Source organism: Agathobacter sp. (assembly GCA_045633955.1). Taxonomy (GTDB): domain Bacteria; phylum Bacillota; class Clostridia; order Lachnospirales; family Lachnospiraceae; genus Roseburia. Next base: position 12,025 of record JAZQZJ010000069.1, read on the forward strand.
AGATGAGTTGATGCTGTTATATTCAACAGGTGAAAAGTATATTCTTGAGGTTTATGAAGTAGAAGAGAGAAATGTTGTAAAAAAAGCAGAACAGGAATTAGGGGATGCAGGATGGTGTTCTTCATTTTATACAGATGATATAACCATCATATATTCTAACGAATGTAATTATATCCTTTATACACAGTCTACTACTGGTGCATTAGCAGATGGTTATAATGGTGAAGTCAGTCTATGGAAGTATACTGGTGCAAAAATAGAAGCAGTTATGGACATTATACAGACCGATGGAGGCTCTACTGATTTTGAGTATACAGCAAATCATTATAATGAAAGTGGAAAAACAAAAGAAAGTACTGTAATCTATAAAGAGTATTCCGATGATCATTCTTTAGAAGTGAATGATCCAGATGGTAGTGTGTTAGCTAGTCAATTTACTTCGTATGGAATAACTATTCAACCAAATATGAACATGTTTGGAGACTTAGATAAATTGTTAGCATCAATTGTGTCTTATGAAACGTTGTGCCATCAGGATGTATGGATTTCATACTATAAAGATGAAAGTATAAATACAAATAATTGGTGTACACATATTACGATACATTATAATGATACCAATAAAGTGCGTAATCAGATGATTGAAGAATATAGGACAGAATTGGTACGATGGTTTTACGAAATGCCAAATTATCCATATGGTATTAAATATTGTTTTTATGACATGAATAAAGATGGTATTGAGGAATTAATCGTAAATGTAGACGATCATATGTATTTCTATATTTATACAATTATAGATGGAAAAATGGTATTGGTAGAGACAATTGAAAATGGTGCTGGTGCACGACATCGCTTTAGTCTTACTACTAATGGATATTGTTTTACCTATTATGACTTATTGGTAGAAGATGGTATTACAATAGGTGCACAATATGTGGACTGTTATTTTGTGTTTAATGGATTTGAATTTTTGGATATAGCAACTTGTACAGAGTTAAGTGGTAATGCAGGAAGTGTTTTTGCTTATAGCATATACAAAGATGGTGCATGGATTGAGGTAGATAGAACTACATATGATACTGTCATGTCAGGTGTATTTTATGAAGAAGATAATTGGTTAGAATTAACTTCAGCTCAAGCAATTCAATTGCCATCAGCAGCAAATGAAACATTAGAGCAGATTATTGCAAATGAAAGAGATTATATTTTACCTACTAGCAATATAGAATATTTGACGAGAGAAGATATTGCTGGATTGTCTGCAGAAGAACTTCGTTTAGCTAGAAATGAATTATATGCACGTCATGGTAGATTATTTGATGATGAGACATTAAGTGCATATTTTACTTCGCGAAGATGGTATAATGGAACGGTAAAACCGGATGATTTTACAGAAACAGTATTTAATGAATATGAGATTGCAAATAGAGATTTAATTGTTGAATATGAAAAAGAATTAGGTCTCAGATAAGAAAACAATACGGATGTCAAAAAAATAAAATTGACATCCGTTTTTTCTTGACAGAATTCTCCATATCATGTAAAATTTATTTTGTTGTGAAGCAACATGCCCAGATAGCTCAGTTGGTAGAGCAAAGGACTGAAAATCCTTGTGTCGCTGGTTCGATTCCGGCTCTGGGCATCAAAAAACCTCTCAGTTAATCTGAGAGGTTTTTCTTTTTCCATTTTATAAATATGGAAGAATGTCTTCTGTATAGCATCTAAGTGTTTCACCAACACTCCAAGCCTGTCCATAGCATCCACGTCCATTGTGTGGAGCATTTCCATCAAAGATTTCACAGATAGAACCAACACAGTTGTCATTTAAGTGTGCAATCATAGGTTCTAACATTTCTAATGCCTTCTTAGCAGTTTCAGCATTTCTACCATATACGTTACAGTAAGCTGTAATAAAGCCGCCAGCGATAAAGCCCCAAGCAGTACCCTGATGGTAAGCTGCATCACGTTTTGGAAGAGAACCAACATAGATTGGATGATAATCTTCGTGTGCTGGATCTAAGGAACGAAGTCCTACGCCAACAAAGAGTTTTTCTTTTACAACATCTACAACAGATTTTGCTTTGTCAGCATCTAACATAGTGTATGGAAGTGCAACTGCATAAATTTGGTTTGGACGGATAGAATCATCATATACGTCTTCTGTGTGGTTTGGATTTACATGTCCACAATCATCATCAATAACGTCATAGAGACAGCCGTCTTTTTCATTCCAGAATTTTTCACAGAAAGAAACTTTTACTTTTTCTGCTAATTCTGCATAAGCAGAAGCGTCTTCACTGAATTTAACAGCGAGATCTTCCATTACTTTTAATGCATTGTACCAAAGCGCACTGATTTCAACTGGTTTTCCATGACGAGGAGTTACTACCCAGTCACCTACACGAACGTCCATCCATGTTACCTGATCTGTACCACTACCTGCGTGAATAAGTCCGTCTTCTTCCATGTAGATAGAGAAATCAGTACCCCTCTGGTAAGCAGCACAGATATTCTTTAATGCTGGATAAATGTTTTCCTGAATGAATTTGTGTGCTTCAGGAGTGTTGTTATATTCTAAGTATTTATGTACTGCGTAGAAGTACCAAAGAGAACCGTCTACAGTATTGTATAATGGATCTTGTCCATCATCTGGGAACATGTTTGGAACCATGCCCATTTCTGGTTCTACATATTTTGCAAAGGTAAGAAGAATTTCTTCTGCCTTTTTGAAGCGGCCTGTAGATAATACAGAACCTGTAAAAGCAATCATAGTATCACGACCCCAGTCTGTGAACCATGGCAAACCTGCCAATACAGTAGTAAGGCCTGTTGACTCTCTGTAAGATAATACTTCGTTTGTTGCAATGGTCAAAATCTCTGTTAAATCGTCTTTGCAGTTAGCATTTTTCAGTAATGCATCAAAGAATGCTTTGTTATCATTCAATACATCAAATGCAGTGTCTGCGGTGATGTCCATACCCCATTTATAAGTTGGTGTATAGTCTGGTAAAACATCTGCAATTACATTATCACAATGAATATTTTCACCGTTTTCCACATGGCAAATGAGAGATACACGTTTAGTGCTGTTGGCTGGAACAGATACTTTTATTTTATATGGAGTATAGCAGGTATCTAAACCTGGTACTTCATTTTCTACTTCTGTAGCAAACTGAAGATCTTCATCAAATAAGTTTTCAGATTCAACAAGTTCGCCGTCACTCACATGTAAAACAATTTCTACAGATGGAGTATTTTCAGGAATTAACATAAAGCCAGTAGTATCGGTTAATTTAAACTGGTTGAAAACAAGTGTTTCCTTTGTACTACTGTCATTGTGTTCACGATAATTCATTAAAGGAGTGATAATAAATTCAGCAGTATCCCCTTCGTTGGTAATATCATAAGCAACTGCTACGGTGTTTTCACCCTGTACCAAAGAAACATATTTCTTTAATGTAATAGCACCTGCTTTGTAGGTAAAGCAAACAGTTCCATCATAATCGAAGGAAGCTAAATATTTGTTTCCTTCTGTATAGATTGGTTTTCGTGGAACAAAGTCGGAAGCAACAGATACAGTGGATGGATCTTTGTAAACATCTGGAACATCATCGGATGATACGACAACGTTTACTTCCATTTCTTCGCCTGCGTGCTGTGCAGCTTCTAAGTTATAAGTAGTAGATCCTACACAAAAAGCTTCATTTGTTTTGCTGAATGCAAGGAAACGTTCTACTGGAGGATGAAAACTAGCAATCAAATATCCCTGATGTGTACGTCCTAAGCTGCCAAGCACAGAGCCACCAGCGTAGCCTCCGATACCATTTGTGAGGGCCCATTCGCGTTTGGCGTTGTTTTCAAAGTTTGATAATTGTTCGTTTGTAAAATGAAAATTCATAACCCACCTCATTATTCTATAAACTTTATCTATATTGTAATAGAAGATGGTGGAAAATGCTAGAGTTTTATGCTATAATGCCAAAGTAGATTTGGAGGTACGGAAATGTTAGAAGTATATGTATTTGTTGAAAAGAAAAAAAGTCTGTTTATGAAAATACTTACAGTTCTTATGTTTCTCATTGGTGCATATTTTATGTATGCAACCTTTGTGGGATTATTTATTTTCTTTGCAGTAGCGATTCCTTTTTTAGCAATTGGGTGGCATTTGCATACAAAGCAGGTGGAGTTTGAATATACCTATTTTGATGGAGAATTCCGTTTTGCAAAGATTTTTAATAAGCAGAAGCGTAAAGATTTAAGAGGATATAATGTTGAAGATGTTATTGTAATTGCACCAGAAGGCGATAGAAGCTTACATAACTATGTAAACAATCCTCAGGTAAAGACGAGAGATTTATCTTCTGGATATAAGAATGAAGGTAAGGTATATTGTTTGGTTGCAAAGACAGAAGAGAGATATGAAATGACCAAGTTTGAACCAGATGAAAAATATCTAGATGCCGTTTGCATAAAATACAGACAGAAAGTAGTTAGATAGTGGTGTAAATATGTTGGAACTAAGAAATATATGCTACGAAGTAGAAGTAGAGAATGAAAGTAAAGAAATTTTAAAAAATGTAAATTTAACAATTGATGAGCATTTTGTAGCAATTACAGGACCAAATGGTGGTGGAAAGTCAACGTTGGCAAAGATGATTGCTGGTATTATTCAGCCTACCAGTGGACAGATTTTATTGGATGGTGAAGATATTACAAATCTTAATATTACAGAGCGTGCAAAAAAAGGCATTAGTTTTGCATTCCAGCAGCCAGTTCATTTTAAGGGACTTACCGTAAAGGATTTGATTTCAATTGCTGCAGGAAAGAAAATGAGTGTAAATGATATTTGTTCTATTCTTTCAGAAGTAGGACTATGTGCAAGAGACTATATTGATCGTGAAATTAATAATAGTTTGTCTGGCGGTGAATTAAAACGTATTGAAATCGCCATGATTTTGGCAAGAGGAACAAAGATGTCAATTTTTGATGAACCAGAAGCTGGTATTGATCTTTGGAGTTTTAACAGTTTAATCAAAGTGTTTGAAAAAATGCGTGATGAGATTAATGGAACGATTCTTATTATCTCGCATCAGGAACGTATTCTTGATATTGCAGATAAGATTATCGTGATTGCAAGTGGTGAAGTAGAGAAGATTGGTACAAGAGAAGAGATATTGCCAGGATTATTATATACAAAAGGTGCTTGTCAGACTTTAGCGGACAAGCAGTAATAATAGAAAAGAGAAAACGAAGATGGATTTAATACAGAAAAACCTTTTATCGCAGATTGCAGACCTGCACGAAGTTCCAGAAGGCGCTTATAATATTCGTGCCAATGGGGAGAGTCTTGGAAATAATACAACTGCGAATATAGACATTGTAAAAAAAGAAGATAAAGACGGTATTGATATTATTATCAAAGCCGGCACGGTAAATGAAAGTGTACATATTCCTGTACTCCTTAGTCAGAGTGGTATTCAGGAAGTTGTGTATAATGATTTTTATGTTGGTGAAGGTGCAGATGTAACTATCGTAGCGGGGTGTGGCATTCACAATTGTGGTGTAGACACATCAAAACATGATGGTGTGCATACCTTTTATATTGGTAAGAATGCCAAAGTAAAATATGTAGAGCGTCATTATGGTGAAGGAGATGGTAATGGAGAAAATGTTATGAATCCTGAAACCATTATTCACTTGGAAGAAGGTGCGGTTTTGGAAATGGAAACCACACAGATTAAAGGAATCGATTCTACAAATCGTATCACCCGTGGTGATTTGGCAGCAGGTGCTACATTAGAAGTTAGAGAAAAGTTAATGACACATGGAAAACAGTATGCTCGTACAGATTTTTCGGTTGATTTAAACGGAGATGGATGTAGTGCAAACATTATTTCCCGTTCTGTTGCAAGAGATGAATCTCGTCAGGAGTTTTTCTCAAATATCAATGGTAACAGTGTGTGTTCTGGTCATAGTGAATGTGATGCAATTATTATGGATCAGGCTGTAGTAGCAGCCAGCCCTCAGCTTACAGCAGCAAATATTGACGCTAGTTTAATTCATGAAGCAGCGATTGGTAAAATTGCAGGAGAGCAGTTGATAAAACTTATGACACTTGGACTTACAGAAGCAGAGGCCGAAGAACAGATTATTAACGGATTCTTAAAGTAATGCGAGATTTCATATAAAAAAGAGTTCCGTTTGGAACTCTTTTTGTATAATATTATTTTTTCTTGTCGTGCTGGAGAAAGCGCATGCGATCATCATCTTTTTGAGGCTTGCTTAAATCATAACCATGCATATTCTTGTTCATGAGTTTTAGACATTTTGGACATAATGTACCAAAGGTAACAGGTGCACCGCAACGTTCACAGCTGAGGTTATTGTTGATGGTACGTTTGCCATCTGGTGATTCTTTGTACTCAATACGTCCTTCTTTAATCCAGCCTTTTACTGTTCGTAATGGAATGCCAAAATGGGCAGCTACTTGAAATTCGTTTACGTCATTTGCGCGTATAAAATCCTTTACTTCAAGGAAGAGAATTCGTTCACGGCACTGTGCACAATAAGGTTCTTCGGAGTTTCTAGGGATAGGAGCACCGCAGTATTCACAATATTTATAATTAATAGATCTTTGTGTATCAAATTTATCGGAATTCATAAGTATTTGACCTCCATAAAAAGATACATACATTATACATAATAGGGGTGGGGTATGTCAAAGAAAACGAAACCAATAGCAGTATTTGATTCTGGTGTAGGCGGAATCAGTGTACTGCGAGAACTAGTGAAGATTTTGCCAAATGAAGATTATATTTATTATGGTGATTCCAAGAATGCACCATATGGAATGAAGGATAAAGAAACTGTAAAGCAACTTACGATTGATGCGGCTGAGTATCTGTTCGGACAAGGAGCAAAGGGGCTTGTTGTGGCTTGTAATACTGCTACGAGTGCAGCTGTACGCGTGCTTCGTGAGTTGTATCCAGAGATTCCAATTGTGGGGATTGAGCCAGCAGTAAAGCCAGCAGCTACTTTAAAGTCGAATTGCAGAGTGCTGGTTATGGCAACGCCTATGACAATTCGTGAGGAAAAATTCCGTAATCTGATGGCAAAATACGAGGAAATGGCAGAGATTATTCCGTTACCATGCCCGGGTCTTATGGACTTTGTAGAACGTGGAGATTTAACAAGTGATGACTTCCGTAGATATTTGGAGGAATTATTGTTTGTGCATCGTATTCATCCTGTAGATTCGGTGGTATTAGGATGCACCCATTATCCATTTGCCAAGGACATGATTAAAGAGGTTCTTGGACCAGATGTACTTGTTTTCGATGGTGGAGAAGGAACAGCTAGAGAAATGCGTCGTCGATTAGCAGAGGCGGATTTATTAAATCCGTCATCAGAGGAAGGTCATGTGGATTTCCAGAATAGTCTGGAGGATGAAAATAAGATAAAATTATGTGAGATGTTACTAAATTTATAAATCTAAAATGTTTATAAAAAATATTTGATTAATTTTAGAAATGTTTTTGAAAATAGACATATGTTTGACACATTTTGTGTATATACTAACACTTGTAAAGGTCGGAAATGCCTTTACAA
>JAZQZJ010000070.1:0-16340 GCA_045633955.1 Agathobacter sp.
AATGAACTTCCTAGTATATAAAGAAAAATGAATAAAACTAGGAAAACAAAAGGAGAAACGAACCTAGTAAATATCAGAAAATGAAATTTGCTAGGGAATTCTGACTTATAGATACAATATTTTAAAACAAAAACGGAGACTTCTCATATTTGAGAAGTCTCCATACTAAATTACAAAGTTAAATTCGTGTGCTAAACCGTAATTTATTTTTGTTGAAGCTGCTGTTTACTAAACTGAAGCGTATAAAGATGATAATACTGCCCCTTTAATGCCAGCAATTCCTGATGTGTTCCCTGCTCAATGATTTCTCCATGAGCAAGCAGAATGATGTTATCTGAATGCTGAATGGTAGAAAGTCTGTGTGCTACCACGAGCATCGTTCCAATGTTCTTCATCTTTTCCAAAGAATCCTGAATCAAAAGTTCTGTTTCTGTATCAATATTCGCAGTTGCTTCGTCAAGAATCATAACCGCAGGTTTGTGAATAATGGTTCTTGCAAAAGAAAGTAACTGTCTCTGGCCTGCTGAGAAGTTGTTACCACGTTCCTGTACCACTTCATCCAAACCATTTTCCAATTTATTAATAAAAGAATCTGCGTTTACATAACGGCAGGCTTCCATGACTTCTTCATCTGATATACCTTCTTCACGAAGAATAATATTACTTCGAATATCTCCAGAGAATAAAAATACATCCTGTAACATCTGTCCAAAATGTTTACGAAGAGATGCTATCTTAATTTTCTTAATGTCGATACCATCAATCAAAATCTGACCTTTTTGGATATCGTAGTTGCGTACCATCAAGGAAAGAATCGTAGACTTACCTGAACCTGTGGAACCTACAAAGGCTACTGTCTGTTTCGCGTCTACATGGAAGGATACGCCTTTTAATACCCATTCTCCTGGTTTGTATGCAAACCATACATCTCTAAATTCGATTTCTCCACGAATTTCATCTAATTCAATAGCATCTGGTTCATCCACTACTTCTGGAACCATGTCCATGATGGTAAAAATCTTTTCTGCTGCTGCAAAAGAACGTTGCAACACATCAAACTGCTCTGCCAAGGTCTGAATTGGATTATAGAACTTGGAAATGTACATATAAAATGAAACTACTACAGCACTGGTAATCGTCTGTCCCATAAACACGGTATCATTGATATAGCCCTTACCACCAAAATAGAAAAGACACAACACACTGGAAATATAAAGCATATATACCATTGGTCGGAAAATACCGAACACAAAAATCTGCTGCTGTTTTGCATTCTGCAACTTTTCACTTCGATTTAAGAAATCCTGCATTTTCTCTTCTTCACGGTTAAAAATCTGTGTGATTTTAATTCCGGAAAGATTTTCTGACAAATAGGTATTGATATCTGTTCTTGCATCATTTACCTTGCGATGTACATGTCTGGAGAACTTACGGAAAATAATCGTAAACAATACAACAAACGGAACAAAACATAGTACCATAAGGGTAAGTGCATAATTCAACATCAACATAGCACCGAGTACCCCCACGATTACCATGGCATTTTTTACTAAGTTTACAAGCACATTGGTAAACATCATAGAAATGGAGTTCGTGTCGTTCGTAACACGAGTTACCAATTTACCAACTGGAATGTTATTGAGCTGTTCGTGTGACAACTTTTCAATATGTGTAAAAATATCCATTCGTAAATCAGATAAAATCTTCTGTCCGACTCTCTGTAAAATAATGGACTGGAAGTAAGTACAAATCATGGATACAATCAGAATACACCCATACATCGCAACCGTTTTATACAAATCTGCAAGTTCAAACGTAGTCTTTACCATATCCTGAAGTCCACCAATAATGAGTGGTGAAACAATATCAAAACAGATAGAAAATGCCATGAGGAACAATACTACTAAAAACTGTTTCCAGAATGGTTTTGCATAGGCAAGTAACCGTTTGATAAGCTCTCCATCCGACATATTTCGTTCATTATCTGGAAGCTCCTGTGTTTTCTTTCTAAGGGCAATATATGCCATAATAAAGACGATTGCAAAGGCACCAATAATTGCGCCTACAATCAAGATTGGTAACATTTCGCTCATTACTGGTTTCCTCCTTCCTCTTCTTCTAATTTCTGAAGGTCTACCATCTTCTGGTAGGAAGGACATGTTTGATACAAGTCTGGATGTGTACCCACCGCTACCAATTTACCTTCATCAATAAAGATTACTTTATCCATCTGCTCAATGGTTGAGATACGATGAGCAATCAAAATGGTTGTCTTTCCTGCACGTGTTTCTCTTAGGTTTCCTAAAATTGTACGCTCTGTTTTTGTGTCAACAGCAGATACGGAATCATCTAAAATCAAAATAGGTGCATCTTTCATAAGTGCACGTGCAATGGAAATACGCTGTTTCTGTCCACCAGAAACTGTAACACCACGCTCACCTAAAACGGTCTTATATCCCTCGTTAAATTCTTTGATATTTCCATCTACATCCGCAAGAGCTGCTGCTGCAACAACAGCTTTTTCTGACTTATCATCTGTACCAAAAGAAATGTTATTTTCAATGGTATCTGAGAACAAGAAATTGTCCTGTGGTACATAAGCACAACCTGCTCTTACATCACGAATTGCTACATCATTTACATCATATCCATCGATAAACAGTGTACCATCTGGCACGTTATATGTACGAAGAATCAAGTCTACCAAAGTCGTTTTACCAGAACCGGTTTTACCAACCAAGCCTACATTTTCACCTGCTTTAATGGTAAAAGAAATATCTTCTAATGCTTCATATTCACCGTCTGGGTACTGGAAAGAAAGGTTACGAAACTCAATATCACCCCTGATATTTTTTAACTCTTTTACACCTTCGCGGTCAATCACGTTCTGCTTCGCATCCAAAAGTTCACTAATACGTTTCAAAGATGCCTTACCACGTGAAGACATATCAATAAGTTCAGATACTGCCATGATTGGCCAAACAATCGTAGTAAAATAACCGATAAATTCGATGAGCTGACCCGCATTAAATTCGCCCTTATAAACCAGATATCCACCGTATCCTAAAATAACACAGATAACACTTTCTACAAAAAATCCTACTAAAATACGAAGCAATACTGCTGCACGTGTATAGTCAATATTTGCCTCTTCATTTTCCACATTCAATTTCTTAAACGCCATAAGTTCCTTTGTTTCTTTTACAAAGGCTTTGATAACAGCAATGCCCGAAAAACTTTCCTGTGAAAAATCCGACAATTTTGAAAATGCTTCCTGTCTAGTATCCCATTTCTTTGTCATCCAATTTCCCACAACCGTACTTGCTGCCAAAAGGAATCCCATTGGAATCAATGAAAAGATGGTAAGTACAGGGTCCATATTCCACATTTTAATAATCGCAAGAAGGCCCAAAAATGCTGCATCAAAGAACATCAAAATTCCCCAACCAAAACATTCCTGCACCGTATCCAAATCATTGGTAAACAAACTCATCATATTACCAACTTTATTTACTTGATAGTATTCTCGGCTTAGATCCTTCGCATGGTCAAACATACGATTACGAAGATCTGTTTCTACGCGAACACCTGCAGTAAACAATGTTACACGCCAAAGGAAACGGCCAAATACCATTGCAAGCACAATCCCCACCATTGGCATACAGATTTCATCCAACAAAAATGCTGCGTCAAAGGTACGCATGACACCATCTACTTCCACAGCACCATAGTTCATACCATTAATCAAAAGCTGATACAAATTCGGAATCACAAGCTGGAACCAGTCTACCAAAACCAGTGCCGCTAATCCCAAAATAATCAGCCCAGCATATTTGAAATAATAACGGTTAATATGCTTTCCAAAAATCATAGTTTTCTACTCCTTTAAACACTCTTATGCAACAAAAAAAGAGAGGTAAAATGAACAAACAACCTCCTTTGGCAACATGAAATAAATGATATTTATTTACAAAAGATAAATATCCTTCTACAAAACTCGTTTCATGTTATCAAAAGACATTATTTGATCATCTTTTCACCTCTCTTCTACAATATTAAGTTCATTATAGACCTTTGGTTTTACAATGTCAAATACATCCCCAGATAAATTGCATAAAATTAGTTCTTCCACCAACCTCCTATTTCTAAAAGGTCGCTAAATACATTTGTCCCAATGCAATTCCACCATCACCACATGGTACCTTTGCATTGATATATACGTTTATTCCAACCTTCGATAATTCCGAAAACACTTCCTGCAAAAGAATGCGATTGATAAATGTTCCCCCACCAAGGGCAACCTGATTTACATTTTGCTCATTACAGATTGCTAATACTACATCCACAATAGCAACTGCGATTGCATGATGGAATAGATAAGCTAACACTTCTTTGGAATACTTCTTTTTTAAATGATATAAATCTGCCACCAGTTTCACACTATCTAAATTCCATACACCATCTATATTACAATACTGAACTTTTAATAATTCCTCTAAATTTCTCAAACTGTCCATTTCACACTTGCCTTTGTGTGCTGCCTGCTCCAATGCAATCGCGCATTCCCCCTCATAGGAATTGTTAGGACAAATTTCAAGCAGTGCTGCTACTGTATCAAAGAGTCTTCCCATAGAGGATGATTTTACCGCATTGATATTTTGCTTCCAAGCCATTTCCTGCAACTTCAATTTCTGCATTGCTGCTACATCTGGTTTACCTTCTGCATCCACGCAAGCAGCTTCACAATCCATGAAAAATCCATCCACATCTAATCCACACTCTTTTGCTTCTAGCATATAGGAATAGAGTGTCAAATCTGCCTGTTTTGCACTAGCATCTCCACCAATAAGTTTTACAGAAGAGAAATGACCTACACGAGACATTTCTTCATCTTCGCATAATAAAAACTCGCTACCCCAAATCGTTCCATCTGTGCCGTATCCTGTACCATCACAGGCAACACCTAACACTTTCCCCATTAAACCATGTTCTGCTATAACAGATGCTATGTGGGCATGATGATGCTGAATTTTCTTTTCCATATTTTGTGTTGAAAAATATGCAGGATGCAAATCCCCTACGGAGTGTTTTGGTTTTATTTCCAAAAGTGTTGCCATATGTGAGATCCCTTTTTCTCGACTCTCGGCACAGCGCACATCTTCCAAATCCCCAAAATATTGACTGAGATACACCAATTCCTCTCTACCCAATCCAAAGACTGCCTTTAAATCTCCGCCTGCTGAAAAGGTGTCTTTCGACAGTTTTCTATGTAAAGCGATTGGTTCAGGCGCAAGCCCTCTGGCACGTCGAATTAACTGTACATGCCCCGTTTCTGCCACCTGATAAATACTGTCATCCAAAGGCATCAAAATCTCTCTATCATGGGTGAGCATAAAATCAATACCCTTACCAACGTACTGCTGCATCTCTTCTTCCGAAATAATAATCGGTTCTCCACCACGATTACCACTAGTCATAACCAAAGGACCTGTTTCTTCCAATAATAAAATCTGTACAGGATTGCAAGGTAAAAGTGCCCCAATACGATCACTCTCACCACAAATCTCTGAGACAAAATCTTTCTTCTTTTTCAAAAGAACAATTGGTCTTGCAGAAGATATTAAAAGTGCAGCCTCTTTCTCAGATACTTCACAATATTCTCGAACCTCATCTAAGTTTAAAAACATTACCGCAAAAGGTTTCTTATCACGATGTTTAAATTCTCGTAATGCTCTCGCAGCCTTTGAACTATAAGGGGAGAAAGCAAAATGATAGCCACCAATATCCTTTATTGCACCAATCTTGTCGTTTTTTAATGCATGAACTGCCTCAGAAATAGCCTGCTGCTCGTCCAAAATTTGCAAGAAATCATGCGCCACATATCTTAATTTCGGTCCACAATCCTTACATGCAATCGTCTGTGCATGACGGCGAATATTCCCTTTTTGTGTATATTCCTCTTTACAAGCATCACACATTAGAAAATCATCCATCGTAATCGTTTCTCTATCATATGGCACTGCTTTTTGGATAGAAAAACGAGGACCACAAGATGTACAACTAATAAAAGGATAACGATAGCGACGATTTTTTTTATCATGCATTTCCTCTACACATCGATCACATGTAGGTAAATCTACAGGTAAAAAGCGTCGTACTTCTCGACCAGTTCCACTTTCTACAATCTGAAACTTCCTATCTGAAACAAGTTCTTCTATCTCCTCTACCTTTAATTCATCCAAACGGCATCCAGGTAACACGTAAGAATCACTAGATGTGTCTTCCACATATCCACCAGCACAGCTAAGACGCTGGATAAATGCATCCACCGCCTTTTTCTCACCAGAGACAATGATTTCTACAATGCCTCCCAAATTCTTTACTTGTCCTGCCAGTTCCAATTCTTCTGCCAATTCTGCCACAAAAGGACGGAAACCAATCCCCTGCACCAAACCTGACACGATTACTTTACATGTTCTATTCATACGCCTAAATCATCTCTATTTCTATTCATATACTTATTAATGCATATTTATTCTTCGACATTATACCTTATTTTTTGCAATAAAAAAAGACACCTCAGTATGTTTTCCTAACACCTGAGGCATCTTAGTTCATCATCTCTGTTTCCATAAGAATGATTCTCTCCTTCCGTATTCTTTTTCATAAACCTGCTGAAGATTATCCATTTTACGCGTTTCTATTACTTTAAATTCTTCAGCTTCTATAGCTTCATTTTCCATTTCTTTCTTTTTCAAACGAGAAGCTCCATCATTATGATTCTTTTTACCATCGTATCCCCTTGTCTCTGCTGCAAACACATGATAAAACTCCATGCTTGAACCTACTGCCTTTTGAGAATATACATACGTTGGTGGCCCACTGCCAATAAACTGAATACTTTGCAACATCCTTGTTACCTCCTTTCACATCCTGTAAAAGACCATCTTTATTTAATATATATATCGGCTGCACCACAAATTTCCATAATAGGAAAATGTATTTTTTTACATGCGAGTATTGACTTTATTTGTAAAATTACGCATTATAAATTTTGTTGATAATGAAACATATACAACCTTTCTGTGTCACTTAAAAGGAGTATGTATGATAGATTTTAAACCATTTCATGAAATAGAACGAACAATCTACGAAAGTTATTTTTTTGCAGAATCTGAGCAATGCTGCGAACTTTCATTTGGAAATATGAGTATGTGGGGCGAGCAGTTAGCTGCCATTGTTTATGACCAGCTCGTTATCTTAAGTAAATATAGTGGAAAATATATGTATCACTTTCCATTAGGAGCTGGTGATAAAAAGCCTGCCATCGAAGCAATTATGCAAGATGCAAAAGAGCGCAATCTGCCTTGCTTTATGACCAGTTTGACACATGAAAATGCCGATTCACTAGAAGCTCTTTTCCCAAATACTTTTGATATTAAATTTCGCCGTGATTCTTTTGATTACGTTTATGAAATTGATAAGTTAGCAGACTTAAAAGGACGAAAATATCACAGGAAAAGAAACCACTACAATAATTTCTGCAAACGTATGCCAGATTTTTATGTAGAGCCTGTCTCATGTGATAATATCGAAAGAGCAAAAGACTTTGTAACAAAATGGTATGCAGACCGCTTAGCAGAGTCTCCTGAAAACAACTACCATGGTGAACAAATGGCTCTACAAAAATGCTACGAAAATTATGAACGTCTTGGTATGGAAAGTTTGCTTCTCTGCCACGATGGAAATATCCTCGCATTTACGATGGGCAGTCGCATTTCACCAAACACCTTTGATGTACATTTTGAAAAAGCTCGTTGGGATGTGGAAGGCGCTTATACCGCAATTAACAGTGAATTTGCCAAATACATCCGTAACAAATATCCTGAAGTAGTATTTTTAAATCGTGAAGAGGATATGGGATTAGAAGGTCTTCGTAAAGCAAAAGAAAGCTATTTTCCTCATCATATGGTAGAAAAAGCAATCGCTGTTTTGAAGGAGAATACAAATGAATAAAGATTATTGCATTTGTCATCCAAGTTCTTCTCAAATTACTAATCTACGCCAACTATGGAAAAAGACTTTTGGAGACTCCGATGATTTTTTAGATATGTTCTTTCAAACAGCATTTTCCGCAGAACGCTGTCTCTGTGCTACGATAGATGATTCCGTTGTAGCTGCATTATATTGGTTTGACTGTGAATTTTCTAATCAGAAAATCGCCTATATCTATGCTGTTGCCACTGTAGCCGAATTTCGCGGACAAGGTATTTGTCACGCACTTATGGAACATACGCATCTTCATCTAAAAAAGAATGGATATGCAGGAGCGATTCTCTCTCCTGCAGAAGAATCATTATTTGATTTTTATAAAAAAATGGGGTATAAAACCTGTACCTATATAAAAGAAATATCCTATGACAATTCCATGGATTTGCAACCAAAAGGTACAAACCTCGAAATAAGACAAATTTCGAAAACAGAATTTGCAAACCTTCGTCGTAATCGCTTGCCGAAAACTGCAGTTATACAAGAATGTGAAAATCTTGATTTCTTAGAACAGCAGGCAATGTTTTATGCTGGAGAAAATTTTTTGTTAACTGCCCAAATCAGTAATCGTATAGCAAATGATTCTTCCAACACATCAAAACACTTAAATGGAGTGGAATTTCTCGGTGATGAGTCCCTCATCCCAAGTATTTTACAAACTTTTGCCTGTACAAGCGGAAACTTCCGAACCATCGGGACAGAAAAACCTTTTGGTATGTATTATACTTTTACAGAAACAGCTTTAAATCCAAACTATCTTGGATTTGTATTTGACTAAAAAAGCGGCTGTTGACAAATACAAGTTTGTCAGCAACCGCTTTTTATTTTAATCTTACTGTGTTTCCTTCTCTATTTCCGTTTCATTTTTCTTAACATATCTTTATCCACATCGCTTACTCGATAGGATTCTAGCATCTTCTGAATTGCCTTATTATAGGTCCAATCATCTAAGGTATTTTGTCCATCCTGCATATATTCATATGTCTTATCTCTTTGCTTTGTCCAAGCAGTTGCAATTGCCCATGCTACAGCCATTTTACAATAATATTCTTCATTCTTTAAACCATCTAATATCTGTAAGGTCTGATCGATATAGCTATCATCTAAATAATAATTCATTAACATAACCGCTACAATACGCTGTTTAAATTCATCATCTGACTCTCCATAGGGTATCAAAAATTCCAAAAATTTTTCTCGATATCTTTTAACAATTTTTAAATTACTGCAAAATCCATCACACAAAGACCAATCATTGATTTTCTCCATATGTTCTGCAACATAAGGAAGTAATGTTTCTAAATCATTTTTTACATATCCTATGACAAATCCCTTTATATTAACTTCTTCATAGGTATCTTCTGGCGCCTCTTTTAAAAATGTCTGCCAATCCCCTTTTGCAATTTCTTTGGCAATCTGTCTTAATATGGGAATTCGTACCCCTAGGATCGGGCGCGCATTGGGTATCAAAGAACTATTAAACTCCCTATATTTTTCATCTATGTTGCTTTGCAAGATTTCTTTTATATTTTTTGCATTTATTCCAATTTCATTTATACATGCCATATCAACTTTGCAACTCAACTTTCTAATTTTTCTGATTTACAAAATCTATCACCCTAGGTGCTGCAATTAAAAACCATGTAGAAAATGTCTGTGGATTATTTTCCATTTCCACTTTCAAATCCTCCAATGAAATCCAACGTAATTCCATAATTTCATCTGGATCCACCTGAATGTCACCATGATAATCTGTCAAAAACACATGATCAATTTCATATTCACTCAAACCATCATACTGACTGAAATAATTAAATGCAAACAACTCCTCAGGCTCACAGCTTCCCTGAGGAATTCCCAACTCTTCTTCCATACGCTTCTGAACTGCATCTGCCAAGCTCTCACCCAATCTTGGATGAGAACAGCAAGCATTCGCCCACAATCCACCGGAATGGTATTTTTCTAATGCTCTTTTCTGAATCAACATTCTTCCGTCATAAACAATAAACACTGAAAATGCTCTATGCAACTGATTCTTTACATGTGTTTCCAATTTTTCTCCAGAACCAATTTCGTTATCAAATAAATCTACCCATATCAATTTGTCATTTGCGTTTTTTTCCATAATGAATCTCCCTAAAATCCCAACATTCCTACAAGAAATACCGCTCCCGCAGCACCTAACGCCACTACTAACAGTCCCTGTTTAAAATACGCCAAAAGTACTGCCACTACACATCCTGCAATGGCCCCAATCTGGGATTGTGTACTAGAAAAAATAGCAGGAAATGTCATAGCTGCCAGCACCGTGTATGGTATGTAATATAAAAATGATTTAATTCGATTATTTTCTATCTTCTTACGAAATACAACCATTGGCGTCACACGAATCGCATAGGTCATCAGTGCCATAATCGCAATTCCGCCAAGTATATATAATGGACTCATCCTAATTCTCGCTTTCTATATTTAATTTCCATCTTCTGGAACAGGGAACAACCATGCTGCCAACGCACTTACTGCTACTGTAATAATAATTACCGACCATCCGCCAGATACTACTGATAAAATTGGCAAATAGGTAAAAGCATAACTAGCTGCAATCGCCAAAATCACCGCAAACAACACACATTTCTGTTCTCTTGCTGGTGGTACGATAATTGCAATAAACATACCATACAGTGCAATTCCCATGGCATCTGTTAAAGCCGCAGGCAACAAAGAAGTGGCTACTGCACCAATAATCGTTCCACCTGTCCACCCTAATATGGGAGTCAAAATTAATCCCAACATATAGGAAAACGTCAATTCACTTCTTCTTTGCATGGAAACTGCAAACACTTCATCCGTCACACCAAAAGACGCAATCAAACGCTCTTTTAACCCAAATTCTTTGTCCACTTTCTGAGAAACCGAAAGAGACATCAAAAAGTAACGGATATTAATAATAAATGTTGTCAATGCCAACTCAATATAGGTACTCTGCGCAATCAATAAGTTTGTTCCTGCAAACTGACCTGCACTAGTCAAATTAGTAAGCGAAATCAGTATCGCCGACCAAATTGGCATACCATCCTTTACTGCAGTAAGCCCAAAAGCCATAGATACAGAAATATAACCAAGGCAGATTGGAAATCCATCGCGAATGCCCTCTTTAAATTCTAGTTTATTCATAAAAAAATCTTCTTTCTATTTTGTAGACTCTATCATAACACAAAATACATAGCTTTCAAATACATATTCTTACGATTTAGTTGAGTAAAGAAGTGTGAAGGTACGCGTCGAATTTTTACTCTTAATATAATACGATTTTGAGCACGAAAAGTGTTCCTATTGTTTACTCATATGAAATTCAAGACTTAGATACTATCGATTTAAAGCACATTAACTGATTTCTTGTTTTTCTTAGAGGAAGCAATTTAGAAAAACCCCATATCGCGTCACTGTTTGAACAACGTGAGTTTGACGCGATATGGGGTTTTTATTAAGCGTTAATATTTGTTATGTACCTTCTCTGCAAAACAGAGGAAATCTTTTAATTCTACCTTCGTACCATCATCCAATATCATTGTACCAGTCATTTTACCAAATACCTGATGCTGTTCACTAACGATAAGCTTTAAGTCTGTATAACTGTTTCTATCAATAATCGGTACAAAATCCATTTCAAATCTGCTATCACTGGAAGTAAATTTCCATGGTTTTAAGTAGTCATCTTCTGGAATAACGAATTCTACCTCATCAATTTTGTGACCCACACCATTATAGAAGATGATATTTTCTGTAGCAGCCGATGTATTTCCAAAACCATAACCAATATTAAATCCAACTGGAATACCATCTACATAACCACTACCAGATCCCCAGTACCACCAGTTATCATAAGTCCATACACCACGACCCCAATCTAAAATACCAAAGTCTGTATCCGCATTAAACTCAAAACGAATGCCATCATATTCTGCCCATCCTGATGCTGGCATCGTATTGATTTTGTGATTGTAATAAAAATGATGCTTTTTATCAAATGGGGTAGCAATAACAAGGCTATCCTGTTTTGGCTCTTTTAATGTGATGTCACAACGGAAGTCTTTGTCTCCATCAAAATTATTGAATACACATTTTAAGTGACGCTCCCCATCCTTTGTAATAATTTCAAAACTTGATTTTTCGGCTTTTTGAGAAATCACACTCTCACCAGTATGCGCTGGCATATGAAATTTTCCCATTGGTGCCATTGTAAGCTCTGTTTCTGTGTGTTCCCATTTTTTATCAAAACGAATAAAGGATGCCGAAAGCATACCCATATATCCCATGTCATTTACAGTAAGTGCTACTGCAAATTCTTCATTGGTGATAAGATAGTAATCCCATTCTTTGATACGAAACTTTGGTGCTTTGATATCCTCTCTGTGATATTCCTGCAACATTCTTCTTGACCAGCCAGGTTCCGCAATCTGACCATGTCGAAGTAGTTTTTGTGACTCTGTAATCTCGTGATTTCTCATTTTAAACTCCCCCAATCCCTCATACTAAATTACTACCACTATTATAACAGATTTTTCCAACTCTAGTTATTAAATTTCAATAAAAAAGTGCCACACTCTTTCGAGTGTGGCACCAATCATTATATCTTATTTATTTTTTAATGTTTTTTTGTATTCTTTGTAAGCAACTGCTTCTTCTGTTTTTAAGAATTTGCTTCTCTTTGTTAACCAAAGAACTAATGATACTGCAAAGAGTACCCAGAATACGATTGCGCCAGTTCTACATGTTCCAATGATGCTTGGTTCTACAGCTTTGATTGTTGTATTTGGTCCAATACCATTCATTGCCTGTGAATTAGCGATTGCATATAAGTTATGATGAGCTGCTTCTCTCATAGCTGATACTTCAACTGGGTCATTTTCGTATTTTGCTAAACCATTATCTGTTACCATAAATGCAAGCATTGAGTCGAATGTAGTTGTAGCACCCATTACACCGTCAACTGCGTTAACCATTGTGTTAAGTACGTTGTCTGTAATCTGGAGACCATTACATCCCCATTCTTCATTTAAGATACCTTTTACAAGGCCTGCATTAGCACCTGACCACTGTACACCCCAACGTGTGTAAGCCATCATTACGCCGTTACCGCCAGCCTGTGAATCTTCAAGACCACCCTGGAATGCTCTTAAGTAAATTTCACGTGCTGCCTGTTCGTTTAACCATACACCAAGACCGATACGATCCTGTTCACAGTCATTTAATGCAAAGTGTTTGTATACTACAAATACACCATTTTCTTCGATACCAGCTACTTCGTAGTGAGCCATTTCTGATGAAAGAAGTGCATCTTCTGAATAGTATTCGAAGTTACGTCCTGAATATGGAGAACGGTGTGTATTTGCACCAGGTCCATAGAGGAATGTTACTCTAGCTGCTAAACAGTCTTCACCTACGATGTTACCGATATTGTAAGCTAATTCTTTGTTGAATGTAGCTGCAAGTAAGTCTTCTGATGTAAGAGCTGTTGTCTTAACACCAAGTCCGCTACCAAATAATGTAACTGTTAAGCCCTGAGGTCCGTTTTCATCACGTGTACCAGGAGCCTGAACAGATTCTACAGGCATATGCCAATGGAAAGCGTCAGCGATGAATGTAACCATTTCATCAAATGTCATCTGGTCTAATAATTTATCCCATGCTGGATCGTTGTAATCTTTTCCAACCATGTCAGCAAGTTTCATACCATTATCAGCACCAAGTGTTGGCATTTCTACTGCATCGTAATTTGCTGGGTCATATACAGAATCCTGTAAGCCATGAACTAAGTAATCATTTAATTCAAATACTACTGGATTGTTTACGTCTGGCATTGTGCCTTCCCAATCATTACGAGATAAGTATACGATATCGTCTACTTCGTCATTTAAGTTAGGGTCAGCTGAACTTAATTTGTTGTTTACTGCTGCACCAGCATCAGATACTGCATAAGTTGTAGTATCTAATTCTTCGTTTGTCCATGTACATACGAGATCAGCATTACCTGCTGCATCCATTTTGTCATTTGTTTCTGGAGTCTGTCCTTTTGCGGCTAAGAAGTTGTTTACAGCATTGTGTGAGTCTGTAGCCGCTGTGAAGAGATAATCACCGGCATCCATGATATATGTACCTGCACCATAAGCGTCATAACTTGCTACATAGTCACCATCTACTACGATAGTAAGTGTTTCAGAAGCACCTGGCTGAAGGATATCTGTCTTTTCAAATCCTACTAATGAAGCTGAAGCTTTTTCTACGTTGTTGTCAATGTCATACTGTGTGTATGGGCTGTTTACGTAAATCTGTACAGTTTCTTTACCAGCTACATCACCAGTATTTGTAACTTTAACAGTAATTGTATATGTCTGTGCAGCTGCATCATAAACCATAGTCATATCACTATATTCGAATGTTGTATAGCTTAAACCATAACCAAATGGGAATGCTACTGCATCATTGTATGCGAAGTTACCAGCGTTACCCTGACCTAATACATAGTCTTCGTAACGTGTTTCAAAATATTTATAACCTACGTAGATACCTTCCTGATAAATCATGTATGTATCTGCATGTTCAGGAATCTGTGTTAAATCACCTGCGTACTGGATAGGTGTGAAGTTTGCCATAACTGGATGTGCATAGTTATCATAGTAATAAGTATCTGGAAGGCTACCAGATGGGTTTACTGTACCATTTAATACTTCTGCAACACCTTCAAGACCTGTCTGACCTACACCTGAAATCCAAAGTGTAGCATCTACACCATATTCATTGTTCTTTAAGAAATCAACCTGAAGTGCATTTGATGTATTGATTAATACGATAATTTTACCAATCTTACCAGCATGTTTTAATGCTTTGATGTTTGCCATCATATCTCTTTCAATATCATTTAATGCAAGGTAGTTCTTGCCATCGCCTAAAGTATGGTCAAAGTAAGAGTCTGCACCTTCACCACCGATACGAGATAATACAACGATAGCTGCATCACTGTATTCTTCGATAGAAGCAAGTACATCTTCTGTATAGAGGCTCCATGGAGCTTCTACGATTTCAGCTGAACCATATCCGCTAGCTGTAGCAGAGTCCTGTACTACTGCACCAGCATTACCACGTGTATATTCTGCTGCTTCACCTGTTGCGTAGAAATCCCACAATACTGGGTTAACTACAAAACTGCCATCTTCTTCTAATGCTGCTTTTAAAGTCTTGCAGCTTGAAGCGTCAACGTTACCAGAACCTGTACCACCATAAACGATGTTTACAGATGAGGTTGAGAATAAGCTGACTTTAGAACCTGCTGCAAGTGGAAGTGCATTATCGTTGTTTGTTAACAATGTAGCACCTTCTTGTCCTACCTGTTTAACAAATGCTGCACCTGCTGCATTTCTTTCTTCTTCTGTTGTGAATTCACTCTCATAGTGAACTACACTTGGGTCTTCATTTTCAACTTCCCAGAATGTTCCTCCCAGGAACAATGCAAATGTGTTATCAAACATACCGATAACAATAGTTGCTGCTGTTAAAATGATTGCCAAAGGAGCACTAATCCATGTCAACCATTTCCAAGGTCTTGTCGCTTTTGAGCGAGCTTTTTTGAATGCTTTTTTACGAGCCTTCATTTCTTTCTTGTCCATATTTCCCCTTTCCCTTGCGAAAAATTTTCTTCTCGCATGTTACATTTAGAATGATAGTATAATTCTACCATTTTTTTAACATAAAAACAATCTCAAACCTTTGTATAAATGTTTTTTTAACGAATTTTTTGTTTGTTTTAGTCTAATTTTTCATCAAAATGACCACCTATATAAAACAAGGTGGTCATTTTATGCAATCTAGTTGTTTACTAATAATTACATTACAACAAATGCCATAGTAGCAGGTTCTAATGTTAGTGTACCTTCTACAACAACTGGTGCCATTTCTGGAACATTGTTATCTGCATCGAGTACTAATTCTTTTCCATTCAACTTCATAACAGTTGCACGAAGTGTATCTGCGTGAAGTTTGTAAACTTCTGCTGCCTTTGGAAGTTCTACTGTAGTTGTTTCTGTTTCAGAGTTGTTGATAATGAGGTATGCAATACCATCTTTACCATCTCTACGAGAATGTGCAAATACGTGAGCACCTTCACGGATTTCTTCTTTTGTATCATAAACAGTTGTACCCATGATACGGTTCCAAAGTAATACTGCAAAGTAGTTTGGTCTTGGATCAAATGTACCATGTTTTAAGAAACCATAGTCAGATGAAGCAAGTGTATT
>JAZQZJ010000071.1:0-23956 GCA_045633955.1 Agathobacter sp.
TGCAAGATGGTATGTGTTGACCCACATGATATCCCAGTGGTAGCATTCGTTGACCCAGATATGATGGCTACAATGCCAGCTAGCCTTACAGCAGCTACAGGTATGGATGCCCTTACACATGCAATTGAAGGTTATATCACAGGTGGTGCTTGGGAACTTTCAGATATGTTCCACATCAAAGCAATCGAAATCATCGCTAAGAATCTTCGTGCAGCAGTAAACGGCGATGCAGCTGGAATGGAAGGCATGGCACTTGGACAGTATGTAGCTGGTATGGGCTTTTCAAACGTAGGTCTTGGTATCGTACACTCAATGGCTCATCCACTTGGTGCAGTATATGACACACCACACGGCGTAGCAAACGCTATCATCCTTCCAACAGTTATGGAATATAATGCAGAATGCACAGGCGAAAAATATCGTGAAATCGCACGTGTTATGGGTGTAGAAGGCGTTGATGCAATGTCTCAGGAAGAATATAGAAAAGCTGCTATCGACGCTGTTAAAAAACTTTCAGCAGATGTTGGTATCCCAGCGGACCTTAAAGATATCGTAAAACCAGAAGATATCCCATTCCTTGCTCAGTCAGCATTTGATGATGCTTGCCGTCCAGGAAATCCAAAGGCTACAAGTGTAGAAGATATCACAAAATTATATGAATCGCTCATCTAATACGAGATATAAACAGAATGCGGGCTCCAATTTTGGAGCCCGTTTTTAATTGCTTACAAAATCATTTGATTATGATAAAATATAAGTAGTTTATAGAAATGTGGGAGGAGTTATGGAACAGAGATACAATTATCGTAGCTTACATCTTGATTGTGCACGCCACTTTTTTTCTGTAGAAACGGTGAAGAAAGTTATAGAGGGCATTTCTTATGGAAATCTGAATGTTCTTCACTGGCATCTAACCGATGATCATGGTTGGAGAATTGAGAGTAAGAAATTTCCAAAACTGCATGAGAGTAGCGGTCAGTATTATACACAGGAAGAGATTCGAGAAATCATTAATTTCGCAAAAGAACATGATATAGAAGTGATTCCAGAAATCGATATGCCAGGACATAATCTTGCCCTTCTATCGGCATTTCCAAAGTATAGCTGTAAGGGGGAACCAGTCACACCAGCAAAAGCAAGAGGTGTTTATAAAACCATTCTTTGTGCAGGTAAAGAAGATACATATGCTTTTGTAGAAGAACTTTTGGATGAGATTGTTCCGCTATTCGATTCCCAATATTTTCATATCGGCGGTGATGAAGCACCAAAGGATGAGTGGAAGGAATGTCCACATTGTAATGCAAAGATGAAGGAATTGGGTCTTACCAGTTATGAAGATTTGCAAGGATATTTTACGGCGCAGGTTTGTGAGAGTTTAAAGAAATATGGCAAGACACCGATTGTTTGGAATGATGCTCTTTTAGCGAAAAATTTACCAGAAGATATTATCGTACAGTATTGGACCATTGACTATGCAAAAGAGATGGTTCCATTTGTGCAAAAAGGTGGGAAGTGGATATATTCCGATATGTTTGAATTGTATTTAGATTATCCACACAGTATGATTCCGCTTCGCAAAGTGTATGATTTCAAACCACATTTATATAAATATAGCATACCAAATCGAGAAGGTTTGATAGGTTTTGAAGCATGTACTTGGACAGAGCATATCGACAACGAAAAGGATTTGTGTGAACATATTTTTCCAAGAGTCTATGCATTGGCAGAACATGCAAATGGTGAGGAATATACGGATTATGAAACTTTCAAAGAGCGTGTAAGAGAAAAAATAAATAAATTAGAAGAAGTAGGTATTCCATATACGAAAGAAGAATGGTGGGATCCGAAGGGGAATGTACGCCGTGAGGATGCAATACAGTTTTACTTTCATATGGGTGCAGGGGTAGACGAGGAAGAGGCAAAGAAGCAGGCTGCTTCGGCAGCTCCAAAACTAGAGTTTGTACTTCATTTTATCAAGGAATTTTATAAGCTAAGCGATGTACCAGCGTTTTTGAAATCCTTGTTGTGTAAAAAGTAAGAAAGATAATAATATAGGAGGCTCATTGAGCCTCCTTAAATTTTATTTTCCAACCGACCAAATTCGTTTGATGTCATCCCGTATCTGTTCGTAGGTCCAAGATAAACGACTGCGGTATACACATTTTGGATCGTTGATTTTATATCCGTTTTCATCATAGCCGTAGATGACGATAAAGTGACCTTCGGAAGTAAAGTCACCAGGTCTTACGGAGCAGATGAGGATGTTTCCAAGGTCGAGATGATATTTTAACTCTTCATCACTAAGTCCTGGATGAGTGACAGTCAATCCAAACTCTGTAGGATAATTATCCAAAAGAGCCCATGCAGTTCCGACTTTTTCAATGTAATGTCCTTCATCTAAACTATATTGGGCAATGACATCAGGTGTACATGTTCGGTCACCTGTCAGATAAAAGACCGCCATGGATAAGCAGGTAGGTCCACATCCAGAACTTCCGATAGTTCCATTGGTACCATAAGGCATGTAGCCCCAACGGGTATCCCATTGTAAGAGAAGTGGAAAATCTTCTGGATGCTCTTCATCAGTAAAATGACCATTGGTACTCCCATCAGAAGTGAGATATCCATAGAGAAAGTCGGTCATTTCTGGATTGCCAGCACCAGAAAGTAAAAGTTCTAGAGGATATTTTTCTTCATTTGCATATACAAATTGTAAAGCTGGGAACCAGCGGGAAAGTTCTTTGATTTTTTCTACAGCTTCCTCACGTGTTCGTTTTAGAGGAGGTTCCACATAGTCTAGTTCACATTTTTCTACATAGGAAAGTGGTTTTGTGATAACTGGAATGGTCTCAGTTTCGGTGTTTGATTCTGTTTCGATTTCAGATGTGATTTCGGTGTCCTCTTTTAGTGAAGTGAAAATGGATACCATATCTGCATCGGTGATGAGTAAGAAAAGTACACATCCGATAAGTAATATAGCAGATAACAAAAGTAATATGAGTAAGGTTGTAATCTTTTTGTTTTTTTGTTTCATAGGGTACTCCTAATTGAATTTTATAATAAATTTCAGGTATCAGTATCCTATCACATTTTCTAAGAAATTTCATCTGGAAAATAGTGAATCATATAAACATAATGCACCCCATCCGGTTTGCGGATTGGGATACACATCAAATCCTGGTAGTGGTTGTGCACCATTAATCAAGTAAGCTCTTAATTTTTCCCCATACAAAAATAAATCATTTTCCAAGAGTATACCCCATTGCATCAGTAAACTTGCACTTCCTGTGACAAAAGGTGTTGCCATAGATGTGCCAGAGCGTGATACATAACTTCCACCTGGAGCACAAGAAGTGATGTCTACGCCTGGAGCGACAATGTCAGGTTTAATAAATTGGTTATTCCATGTAAAACCACGTCCAGAAAAAGGAGCGATGGTGTTTTGGAAAGCATCATATGCACCGACTGTGATGGCGCGTGAGGCGGTAGACGGAATGGTAAGTGTCGTTTCCGGTGATGGAAGTAAAAATGCAGTTGCCTCATTTCGAATGGCAGCAGAAGGCATCCACATATCCCATCGTCCATCTCGAATACGTTGCGGGGTGAGGCGAATGGCCCAGACACCAGGTGTTAGGTAGGTATCATTTGGGAGAAAATCCAAATAGATTTCCTGAAATGGAGTATAAGGGGTCGGTTCACCATTGTAAGAATAGATAAGTGTTTCACCAAAGGGATATCGCCAAGTACCAGGGCTTAGTGGAAGTGTGATGCCATTACCTACTGGAGGAATGAGGGTAACGGTAAATTCATCCCAATAATTTTTCCAAAGCTGGATATTTAAAGCTGTAGAAAAATCACTGATGCTAAATTGAATCGTATCTGTTTGATTTTCTTGTAAGACACCACTGGTATGTCCTCTGGATACACCTTCGTTTCCACTTCCTATGACAATAGAATTGCGCCCTAATTCACTGGCGGCATCTAGGTAGGTTTCCAAAAGAGAACCACCGCTATGAGAGCCATAGGTGTTTCCAAAACTAAGATTGGTTGCAAGGGGGGTATTTGTAAGTAGACTTTGTCGAATTGCAAAATCAATGGCCATCATAAGCAGAGAGGTACTAGGAAAACTATTTGCACCTGGGCGTCCTAGTTTAACAACTAACAAATCAGCCTCATAAGCCACGCCACGATAAAGACCATTGGAAGCACGTCCATTTCCTGCTGCAATACCGGTTACATGGGTTCCGTGTCCAGAACTATCCTGACTTGGACAAATGGAAAGCCTGGTTTGAGGATCGGATGCATTTAGTGCTTCGTTGATAATATCCCGTGGAAATAATGTACCTAGAAAATAGCCATCCGGTGCATCTAGGGTTTCATTTGGCGAAAGAAAATTTGTGATAGAATTAGCAGGAATAGTTTGATCCCAAAGGGCTAGAATACGAGTCGTGCCATTTGGATTTCGAAAATCTGGATGGGTGTAATCTATTCCAGAATCGATGACACAAACAAGGGTGCCACGTCCTGTTAATGTAGGGATTCTAGTTTGTGTTGTAGTGATACAAGCGGCACGTTTGCCTTCTGTGAGCTCATAAAAAAGCTGTTTGGGCTTTTCCATATAGGTGATGATATCTTCAGAAGCGATGGTGTCGATAAGAGATTCTGGTAAACGTAAAACCCCGTAGTTATTTAGGAGTTCCACAAATTGTACCTGAGGGTATTTTTCCTGCAAAGACAATAGATTTCCAGTGTGTTTTACTATAACTTCCCATGTATCTTCTCCTGCATCAAATCCGATAGATAGGTCAGATGATTTTTCCCGTTCTTCAGGAGTAGCATTTAAGGCAGCGCGAAATAAAGTTTCAATTTTTTGATTAGTTTCCATATTCGTTTCAATCGAGTGTTTTAATGGAACTTTATGCAGAATAGGAAAAAATATTACCGAACATTTGTTCTTGAAAAGTGATGGCTAATATGATATGATACAACAAATAAGAACAAGTGTTCGTCATGCGTCGTCGGATTGGAACGATTTAGATATAGGAGGTTCACGTGGAGCAAATCACAAATTGGGATAAAATAATGAATAAACTTACTGTGCTTTCTTCAAGTGCAAAATTCGATGTGGCCTGTACAAGTAGTGGTGTAGAACGAAAAGGGGATGGAATGCATACGGGTAGTGCAGCAGGCTGTGGCATTTGTCATAGTTTTGCGGCTGATGGTAGGTGCATTTCGTTGCTAAAGATTTTGATGACAAATGAATGTATTTATAATTGTCAATATTGTATCAACCGTGCGTTCAATGACGTGCCGAGAGAGACTTTTACACCAGAGGAAATCTGTACACTTACGATGGAATTTTATCGACGAAATTATATTGAGGGATTGTTTTTAAGTTCAGGGATTATTCAGTCACCAAATCATACGATGGGACTTTTGTACCAGACTTTGTTTATGCTCCGTACGAAGTATCATTTTAACGGATATATTCATGTGAAGGGGATACCTGGAGCATCGGCGGATTTGGTAGAGCTGGTGGGATATTTGGCAGATCGTATGAGTGTAAATTTGGAACTTCCCACGGCGGATGGACTGCGTGCACTTGCTCCGAATAAAGTGCGAACCAATATACTTACTCCTATGCGTCAGATTCAAAGTGGGATAAAAGAAAGCCGTAGGACACATGGTATTTCTAGTATGAAAGACCGTATCGCAATAGATGAAAAGACTTATTATAACCAGTTGGCAGAGATGCAGGAGAGTTATCATAAGCTTTGTGATTATCAGAATGCCAGAGGTGTGCTTCGAGGGGAGAAGGCTGCAAAAGTAGCCCAGGAGGCGTGGCAGATAGAGGAGTCAAAAAGGATTACTTTGCCACAGATGACGACACACAATAATCGATATTTCGTACCAGCAGGGCAGAGCACCCAAATGATTATTGGTGCTACGCCGGAAACAGACTATCAGATTATGTCTGTTTCCGAGGCTTTGTATAATAAGTTTGAACTGAAGCGTGTCTTTTATTCTGCTTTTGTAAATGTGAATCAAGATGAAACATTACCGGCGTTAAAGGATGGTCCACCGCTTCGTCGTGAACATCGTTTGTATCAGGCAGACTTTTTATTACGCTTCTATGGATTTAAAGCAGACGAATTATTATCCGAGGCACGACCAAATTTTAATGAACTCATAGATCCAAAATGTGATTGGGCAGTGAGACATTTGGAGTTGTTTCCAGTGGAAATAAACAAGGCGGATTATTACACGTTGCTTCGTGTGCCTGGAATCGGAACTAAAAGTGCGAGACGAATATTGGCAGCCCGTCGTCATGCGAAGTTATCTTTCGATGATATAAAGAAAATGGGGGTGGTATTAAAACGTGCATTGTATTTTATTACTTGTGACGGCAAGATGATGTACCACATTCCGATAGAAGAAAACTATATTACGAGACAACTCGTTTATAGCGAGAAACCTACACAATTATTATTACCAGATGGAGGAGTAACACATTATGAACAAATGTCCATCTTTGACCTTGCAATGTGAGGATTCCTTGGAGGGGATTCTGACGGCAATATATGTTGCTTTTGTAGAAAAGAATAAGATGCCTGAATATAAAGACGGAGATATCTCTATCGAGATAGGAGAGAACCATACCATGTCTTTGTTTGCTCAGCAGATACAAGTAGAGACAGATTTGGACAAGGCACAAAAGACTCTTATGAGTATCCAAAAGAAGATTAGCTATTTGGCATATAAGAAGGTGTTAAGTGCACTTTGTCATTTTGATTCAGACAGAGGAAATGCAGTTTTAGGATTTTTAATCAAAGGATTTCCTATGGGGGCAAGAGTGATAGAGGATATGGCAGACTCATATGTGATGCGGGTATTAGAGTTATCCAGAAAAGTAGATAATGAGTCTCATCTCTTTTGTGGTTTCGTGAGATTCTTTGATTTGGGAAAGTTTCTGTATGCAGAGATTGAACCAAAATGTAATGTGTTGCCTCAAATTATGGAGCATTTTTCTGACCGATATCCAAACGAGCATTATGTAATTTGTGATAAGAAGAGAGGAATTGCATTGATACATTTAGCATTTGGAGAGAGTTTCTTTGTCGCTGGAAATGAGTGGAATATCAACCTCGATGAACAGGAGGACTATTTTGAACGTTTGTGGAGCCAGTATTTTAAAACCATTGCCATAGAGGAGCGTTTTAATCCACGTTGTCAAAATAATTTGATTCCGAAATGGTATCGGAAGCATATGCCTGAGTTTAAATAAAATTTTATTTTATAGTTGTGTTATTATATAATTTTGCCTATAATAATTATAGAAGTAGTCTTACTTCGCTTCATCATAAATGAGCCCTGTGACGGTTCTGACAGGACGGTAAAATAAAAAGTGACCGAGTGATGAAGATTATTAGCGAGAGGCAATGCCTCTCGCATTTTTTACATAAGGAGTGAATATGAAGTTACCAGAGAATGATTATCAGATTCTCAAGCTTACTCCTATGTTCTATGAGAAGTATCTTACACCATCCCATAACGAAATTTTACAAAAGAATAATAGGGCATATAATTGTTTGCTGTTTCAAACACATTATGATTATTTTATAGCTGTACCATACAGAAGTGAAATAGCACATAAGTATGCTTATCATTTCCGATATTCAAAACGTTCTATGAGACATAAGTCGGGATTGGATTATACAAAGATAGTAATCCTAGATAACACGGAGTATCTTGATAATAAAGATGCTGTAATTGACAAAGATGAATACAATGAGACAATTCGAAATTTTGAAACAATAAAAGAACAGGTTTTACATTATGTAGAGGATTATATTGCTTATCAAAAGGGTGAAATGTTGATAGATGCAAAAGAATTTCAGAGAAGATATAGATTTTCAACGTTGAAGTATTTTCATAAAGAGTTGGGAATATAGAAAATCGTCAACATAATGTTGACGATTCCAAAAGTTATATCTCTTCAAATTCAATTTCATGTTGTTTTAAAAATTTCATCACCATTTTATCCCATTCTGCTTCTAAAGTTTTATCGGTAGAAAAGATATTGTAGGCGATGCCAGTGGTGAGTGATAATAACTGATTTTGATATTTGAGATTGATATACATACCTGTTACATCGGAAGGTGTATAACTACTTCCTACAGAAGAAACGGTTTTCTCCATGTTTTTTGGTGAAAGCAGAAATACGAAACGAAACGCAGATGGTGTCTTCTTTCCTTTAATCAAATCAAAGCAATTGGTGCGAAGCATAGAAAAAGGCAGAAAACGGCAACCCTCTAACTGAAGTTCTTCCATTTCTTCTTTGGTGTAAAAATCTTTTGTAATTTGGCCATTGATGCTTATGGTCGAAGCAGTGGTGATAACAGCCTCTTGCAAAAGAAAGTGGTCAAATACTTCACTGCGCAGTAATTTATTCATAAAATCTTTGATATCAGTTAATTTTAATACAATCATTCTGCCTCCAAAAACAAGTTGTGTTTGATTTATCATAACAAAAATTCCTTGTATAATCCATATAAATATAGCAGAAAAAATTAGATTGTGATATACTGTATAGCATTAAAACGGAAAGTTCGAAAGGAATGTAAAGATATGAGCGAACAGCAGAAATTATTTGATTTACTTCGTGCAGGTGTAACACCATTTATGTGTGTAAATGAATGTGAAAGACGTCTTACAGAGGCTGGTTTTGAAATGATAGATTATAAAGATGCTTGGAATCTTGTGCCAGGTGGAAAATATGTGATGAATCATCATGGAACAGCTCTGTTTGCATTTACAGTTGGAAAAGAATATCAGCATACCGATATGATTCGTATGGCTGCTGCTCATACGGATTATCCATGTATGCGTATCAAACCAAATCCAGATTTTCAAACAAATGGATATGCACAGATTAATTTGGAAGTATATGGAGGACCAATTTTAAATACATGGTTCGATAGACCTCTTGGTGTAGCCGGTCGCGTGGCACTTCGCAGTGACAATCCATTTGAGCCAAAGATGGTATTGTACCGTAGTGAAAAGCCAATTATGACAATTCCAAATTTAGCGATTCATATGAACCGTGAAGTAAACAAAGGGGTGGAGATTAACAATCAGGTAGATTTGATGCCTATTCTTGATATGCTTTCCGCAGAACAGAAAGATACCAAATATTTTATAGAATTTTTAGCAAAAGAACTTCAGGTAGAAATGAAGGATATCTTGGATTTTGAACTTAGTATTTTCCTCATGGAAGAACCTATGTATATCGGTATCGAAGAGACTTTGATTTCTGCGCCTAGATTAGATAATTTGACCTCTTGTTCTGGTCTTGTTTCTGCGCTTATAGATGGAGAGAGAGCGACAGGTATCAATTTGATTGAGTTAGCAGACCACGAAGAAGTAGGTTCTAGTACAAAACAGGGAGCGGCATCTATTCTTCTTCACGATATGGTAAAACGAATCGTTAAATCACTTGGTGGCAATGATGAAGATGCAGAACGTGCATTATATGGTGCGATGATGGTATCAGCAGATGTGGCACATGGTATGCATCCAAACAAAGCTGGTAAGATGGATATTACGAATAAACCTGTATTAGGAAAAGGTTTATGCATCAAACAGGCGTGTGTACAGTCCTATGCAACGGATGCAGAAACAACAGGTATTTTCTGCCAGATTTGTGATAGCAAAGAGATTCCATATCAGAGATTTGTGAATCGTTCCGATGTGCGTGGAGGCAGTACTTTAGGTGCGATTTCTTCTACTATGACACCAGTTCGTACGATGGATATTGGTATTCCAATGCTTGCAATGCACTCGTCAAGAGAACTTATGGCGGCAGCAGATATGGATTCATTGAAGGATGCAGTAACTGCATATTTTAGTTTATAAGAGGATAAAGTTATGTTTGGTCAGTTATTTGGAAAGCATTTGGTAAAAAAGGGAATACTTACACAAGGGGAATATCGAGACGCAGTTGAAAAGCATTTGGGACGACGTGTAAAGATTGGAACTATTGCCATAGCAGAAGGTCTTCTTACACAGGAACAGGTAATTGAGATTCATAGACAGCAGAGACAGTTTGATAAATTGTTTGGAGATATTGCAGTCGAAAATGGATTTTTGACCAAGGAGCAGGTGAATCAAATGCTTGCAAAACAGGGAAGTCCATATTTGCAGTTCTTGGAGGTACTTCTAGAAACAGGGAGAATTACAATTTCAGAGATGGAACAGGAGTTTGTTGCATTTCAGAGTGAGAATGGTTTTTCAGATGAAGATATGCAAGCTTTAAAGAAAGATGATTTTGAACGTTTGGTGCCTATTTATGCATTTTCATCAAAACCATATGTAACAGATTTGGCAACCTTGGTATTACGAAATGTCAATAGATTTGTAACCAGAGATTTTTATATTGGAAAAATAGAGCATGTAGGAAGAATGGATTACAAATGTCTGGCTGGTCAGGAATTGGTTGGTGAACATAATGTAGCATTGGCTATCATGGGTGAAGCAGAATGGGATGCATTCTTAAAGGTGGCATCTGCCTGTGCAGACGAGGATTTTACAAAAGTAGAAGAGGATGCGTTGGATGCAGCTTGTGAATTTATCAACTGCTGTAATGGTTTGTTTGTATCTAAGATGAGCGAAAAAGACGTAGACTTGGACATGGAGCCAGTATATGCATTCGAAAATCAGGAGATTTATGGAGAGGTTTATCTTGTTCCGCTTTATTTAGAGGGTAAGGAAATCAAACTGGTAATTGCAGTAGATACAGAGGCTGAACTTGGTCAGATTCCACACAAATTCTTATATGAAAAGAGGGACAGCAGTGTAGCAATTGGTCTTGCAAAAGGTACAGTCGTAGTGGTAGATGACTCTAAACTTTCAAGAAAAATCTTAAGAAATATGTTGGAAGAAGAAGGCTATGCCGTTGTTGCAGAAGCAACAGATGGTGAGGAAGCGATTTCTGCTTATTTACAATACAAACCAGATGTGATTACCATGGATATCACCATGCCAAATATGAATGGGATTGAAGCAATTCGTGAGATTTTATCTATTGACAAAGAGGCAAAAATTGTTATGATTTCGGCAGCTGGTCAGCAGAAAAAAATTGTAGAAGCATTGAAAATTGGTGCACAGAAGTTTATTACAAAGCCTTTCGAAAAAACAGAAGTTATTTCTTGTATTGAGGCTATTGTAAAGGGGAAATTTGCGAAAAAATAAGATGGTTGACGAGATAATATATGAAATATAGTTATAGCGAAGTAATTGATATAATTCAAAATACACGTCGTTTCGGTAGTCTTACTGGTTATGATGTGTCAAAACGAATGCTAGAACAGTTAGGGAATCCACAAAATGGTATTCCCTTTGTTCATGTAGCAGGAACAAATGGCAAAGGTTCGACAACTGCTTTTTTATGTAAAATGCTAGAGCAGACTGGTAAAAAGGTGGGTATGTTTACTTCTCCACATTTGATTACCTTTGAAGAGCGTATTCGTATCAATGGAGTATACATTTCCAAAGAGGATGTCACCCGTTTGGGAAATCGCTTATTAGAGATGAAATTTGGCGTATCACCTACTATGTTTGACTATTGTCTGGCCATGGCAGTTTTATATTTTGAAGAACAGAAATGCGATATTATGGTAATGGAAACAGGGATTGGTGGCAGATATGATTCCACCAATGCATTAGGTGTTCCAGCGCTAGCTATTATTACAAAAATCGGTTTTGATCATACTGCAATTTTAGGTGAGACGATAGAAGAGATTGCAAAAGAAAAAGCAGGTATTATAAAACAAGGCTGTCCAATAGTCGTTAGCGAACAGAAGTCACCTGCTGAAGAAGTGTTACGTCAGGTATTTTGTGATGTGAATGGATTGGAATATACAGAATTTGTTAGAACGAAGCAGTATGGTGAAGTGTGTGCAGGTGAATTAAATATCCAGGAAGAAGCGGCAATTTATATGACCTCTCAGGAAGACTATCATTTTGCTAGTAGCATTCCAATGAAGATGCCGATTGGATATCAGATAGAAAATGCAGCTACAGCCATAATGGCAGCTAGAGTTTTGGGAATTTCAGAAGAAGCGATTCGTATTGGTGTAGCAGAAACCTTTTGGAAAGGGCGTATGGAAATCATAAATGAAGATCCTTTTTTCATGATTGATGGTGCACATAATTCTCATGGTGTATGGGCATTGGCCAGTAGTTTACAGGAGCTTTATCCAGGAGAGAAGTTCCATTTTATCATGGGGGTTATGGCAGACAAGGATTACGAAGAAATGATTGATGCACTGTTGCCACTGGCGATTGATTTTATCACAGTTACTCCAGAAAGTAATCGTGCCCTACAATCCAAAGAGTTAGCAGAATGTATTCAGAAAAAGGGTATAAAAGCCCGTTATGCAGAAGATATGGAAGAGGTAATTCGTCCATTGTTACCACAGAAACATGTGAATCAGTCGACGACGGTGCTATCCAAAGATAGTGGAGAAAGACATATATATCTTCCAAGTTCTGAACATAAGATTGTTGCCTTTGGCTCCCTCTATTTTATTGGTGCCATCGAAACTATGCTTGAAGAGAATAGTAAATAATGAGCGATAGAAGTTGAGGTTATAATATTCATAATTATTTACCATAGTCAAATGCTATAGAAAATATAGACAAATATAATTCTTTGTAATAGAATGAACAAAGTAAAAACAAAGACACGGCCATGCTTGGCAAATACATAGACCGTATCTGAAGATTCGGAGGAATAAAAGATGGAAAAGAAAAATTTAGATTGGGCAAATCTCGGTTTTGGTTATGTAACAGCAGATTATCGTTATGTATCTAATTATAAAGATGGAAAATGGGATGATGGTATCATCACAACAGATGCGAATATCACATTAAATGAATGTGCAGGTGTATTCCAATATGCACAGACTTGTTTTGAAGGATTAAAAGCATATACAACAGAAGATGGAAAAATCGTATGTTTCCGTCCTGACTTAAATGCAGAACGTATGATGGAAACATGTGAACGTTTGAAAATGCCTGCATTCCCAGTAGACAGATTCATCGATGCAGTAGAAAAAGTAGTAAAAGCAAATGAAGCATGGGTACCACCATATGGTTCAGGTGCTACACTTTACATTCGTCCTTACATGATTGCTACAAATCCTGTTATCGGTGTAAAACCAGCAGAAGAATATCAGTTCCGTATTTTTGTAACACCAGTAGGACCATATTTTAAAGGTGGTGCGAAACCACTTACCATGCGTGTATCTGACTTTGATAGAGCAGCTCCACATGGAACAGGTCATATCAAAGCTGGTCTTAACTATGCGATGAGTTTATACCAGATTGTAGATGCTCATGAAAAAGGATTTGATGAAAATATGTACTTAGATCCTGCAACTCGTACAAAAGTAGAAGAAACAGGTGGAGCAAACTTTATTTTCATTACAAAAGATGGCAAGTTTGTAACTCCAAAATCAGATAGTATTTTACCATCAATCACAAGACGTTCTCTTATGGTTGTTGCTGAAAAATATCTTGGTATGACAGTAGAACACAGAGAAGTTCTTTTAGAAGAATTAAAAGATTTTGCAGAATGTGGTCTTTGTGGTACAGCAGCCGTTATTTCTCCAGTAGGAAAAGTAAACGACCATGGTACAGAAATCTGCTTCCCAAGCGGAATGGATGAAATGGGACCAACTACAAAGAAACTCTACGAAACATTAACAGGTATCCAGATGGGTACAGTAGAAGCACCAGAAGGATGGATTCACGAAATTTTATAATTAAACTCTTTAGATGAGTAAATGAAAATGATTGGGATGGATATTCTTTAAAGAATGTCCATCCTTTTAAATTTTCTTGTTATAATTCAATGGGATCAAACATCGATTTTAATCACATAAATCCTTCAAAATTAAAACAAAATCTCTTATAATTGGGCGCTAAGAAAATAATCTCTAGTTAGTACCTTTGTTATTGATAAATCATGGGTGCGATATAGAAGTTTTTAAATCTACGCCCATTGAGGTAATATTTTCAGCAAAAAAAGCATTCAATTTGGGTGTCTGGATTTGATTTATTTTAGTATACCCATAAAGTTAGAGTTGTAGTAAAAAACTAGTGCTAAAATTTAGTATATGTGGTATCATAACAATTAGGGTAATATGCAAATTTTTAAACACAGAGAGAAGGTATGAATATGAACTTGTTTGATATTATTGGACCAGTTATGGTAGGACCATCCAGTTCACACACAGCGGGGGCTGTTCGAATTGGAAATGTAGCTAGAAAACTTGTGGGGGCAGACATTAAAATTGCGAAGATTTATTTCCACGGTTCATTCCAGTTAACAGGAAAAGGACATGGAACAGATAAAGCACTTTTAGCAGGACTTATGGGGATGCCAGTAGATGATCCACGTATTCCGCGTAGTTACGCAGAAGCAACAAAGCGTGAGATGGCATATGCTTTTTTCCCAATTGATTTGGGTGATGTACATCCAAACAGTGTAAAATTAGTTCTTGATGGTGTAAATGGAAGACATCGTGAAATTGTTGGTTGTTCTATCGGTGGCGGCAGAATTGAAATCACAGAAATTGACGGTTTGGCCGTTCGTTTTGGTGGTGATTATCCAACTCTTGTAATTCGAAATGAAGATACTCCAGGACAGGTACAGCAGGTTACCACATTCCTTGCAGAAGAAAGCATTAACATTGGTGCAATGCAGTTATATCGTGCTGCAAGAGGTGCAGATGCGGTAATGGTTATTGAATGCGACAAAGAGGTTCCATTGGATGTTGTAGAAGCATTAGAAGGATTAAAAGGAATCATCCGAGTTACATACTTGAGTTTGAAATAGGAGGTCTTTATGTATAAATCATTAGAAGATATTATTGTGGCTGAAAAGGAAAAGAATCTTCCTTTTTGGAAAATCGTCATGCAGGATGATTGTGTGGAATTAGATGTTTCAGAAGAAGAATCATTCGCTAGAATGAGACGTATGTATGAAGTTATGAAGGAATCAGATGCAAACTATGAAGATACATTGATGTCGCGTAGTGGTTTGGTAGGAACCGATGGTAAAAAGATTCAGGATGCCAGAAAAAACGGCAAATTAGTTTGTGGTGATTTTATCGGTAGAGTGATTGAACGTGCTGTAAAAATGGGTGAATCCAATGCTTGTATGAAACGTATTGTTGCAGCTCCAACCGCAGGATCTTGTGGTGTAATTCCAGCCGTATTTATTACCGTGCAGGAAGAATATGGATATACAGATGATCAGATGACAGAAGCGATGTTTGTAGCTGCTGGTATCGGTGGTGTGATTGCACATCGTGCATTTTTAGCAGGTGCTGCAGGCGGATGTCAGGCAGAAATTGGTTCAGCTTCTTCTATGGCAGCGGGAGCCATTGCATATTTAAATGGTGCAGATGCAACAGGTATTGCTCATGCAGCAGCGATTGCTATGAAAAATTTATTGGGACTTGCATGTGATCCAGTTGCAGGTTTGGTAGAAGTGCCATGTGTAAAAAGAAATGTTGTAGGTGCTGTAAATGCCCTTACTTCTTGTGATATGGTATTAGCGGGAATGATTAGTAAGATCCCACCAGACGAAGTATTTGATGCAATGCGAGCAGTAGGACGCGCAATGCCTGAAAATGTAAGAGAAACAGGAACAGGAGGACTTGCGGCTACTCCAACAGGCGTAGCTTATCGAGAGAAAATTACTTCACTTTAAAGCAAGTTAAAAACGTGGAAGATTTTGAAAGAACGCAAGAATTGACAAGAATTCGTATCAGGCAGCGAAAGAAAAAACGTCAGATGGAAATACTGATGAATGTGGCGGTATGTTCAGCGGCATTGATTATAGTTTTGTTCGTAGTAGGTCTTATGCTAAGGGTATTTGATTCCGAAGCAACAGGGTCTAATAAACCCATGCTGACAAAATATATCGAGAATCCACCCGTGTATTCTCAGCAATTTCTGACACCAAATGAATATTCCAGACCGGGAATTTCTTTGGAAACAGTAAACGGGATTGTAATTCATTATACGGCGAATCCTGGTACGACAGCCCAGCAAAATCGTAATTATTTTGAAGGTCTGGCGGAGTCGAAAGAGACGAAAGTCAGTAGCCATTTTATTATTGGTTTATCGGGTGAAATTATCCAATGTGTACCAATGAATGAGATTGCATATGCGTCCAATGAGCGCAATGCGGATACAATATCGATTGAGTGTTGTATCGATAATGATGCTGGAAGATTCAATGAGCAAACGTATGAGGCTTTAGTAGAGCTTACTGCGTGGCTAGTAGGAGAATACGATCTTGAAATAGAGGATATTATTCGACACTACGATGTGACAGGAAAGAACTGTCCGAAATATTTCGTAGAACATGAAAGTGCCTGGGTGGATTTTAAGTTGGATGTAGAAAAGTATATCGACACCTATGGAGTGAAAAAAGAAAAATAATAAAGAAAGAGAAGTTATTGTTTATGCAGCAACAAAACACATGCTGTTTTGTTGCGTAAGAACATGAAGCGAGTGTTGGTTTCTGCTTCGCGGAGCGAATTCTTATGCAGAAACCAATCATTCGTTGCTGTGAGCGAAGTAAACAGTAACGAAATGAGGACTAGCTCTTGGAACAGATTTTAAAAGAACTAGAAAAGAGAGAGAATATACGAACAAATTTAAGTAACTTAAGACAGCAGATTAAGGACGCAGAAAAGAAACTTAAGCTGCAGCAATATGTAGTGAAACAGGGAGAATTTTTCTTGGAATTTCTAAACAGTGAGGATGCAAAAACTAGAAAAAATGTAGCCTTACTTTTGGGAGATTTGGCTTATGAGCCAGCCTTGGACTTGTTATATCAGGCCTATAAAGACGAGAAGACATTGTTCGTAAGAGCATCTTATCTACAAGCTTTGGCAGAATTGAATGTAACGGAGATACTGCCAGATTTGAGAGATGCTTTGCAGCAACTTTTGGAAACTGATCCAGAAGCAGAAAATAAAAAACATATAGATGAAGAGATTCGTGCACTTCGTAAGATTATCATTCAGAACGAAGGAATTAATCGTCATACAGCAGATTTCAAGGGTAAAAAAGTTTCGGTTATTCTTTTAACAAATCGTATCCAAAGAGAAACTATTCGACGTACCATTGAAGATGGTACAGCCACACTTCATCCTTTGGGTGTTCATGTGGAAACAGAGCATTTAGAAAAAGTGCTGAAACTCCGTACTTATCGTGATATAGTATTTCCACTTCATTTGGATGGATTCTTACCAGCAGATGCACAAAAGACGGCAAAAG
The DNA here is from genome assembly GCA_045633955.1 of Agathobacter sp. GTDB lineage: Bacteria > Bacillota > Clostridia > Lachnospirales > Lachnospiraceae > Roseburia. The sequence goes on from JAZQZJ010000071.1 coordinate 17,362, forward strand.
GGATTATCGATGCAGAGATATTAGAAATATTAGATTCTTTACATAAAGAAGAAGGCGAATATTACTTCCGTATTGAAGTAAAGGGAGCGATGGATTTAGAAACGCGTAGTGCATTCACTAGAAAGCTGGCGGGGGAATTGGAAAGTCTTTCCAAAGGTAGACTTATAAATTCTACCAGTGATTATGAAGTGGAAATTCGCTTAATTGCAAACAAAGATGGATTATTTTTTCCATGTTTAAAATTATCGACGATTAAAAGCAAACGATTTGCATATCGAAAGAATGCGATTGCGGCTTCCATTCATCCATCCACAGCCGCGCTAATTATGGAACTTGCAAAAGAGTACCTAAAAGAAGATGCACAGATTATGGATCCGTTTTGTGGAGTAGGTACCATGCTGATTGAGCGAGATAAAAAGGTACCTGCCAGAGTCATGTACGGAACAGATATTTTTGGAGAAGCCATTGCATTTGCAAGAGAAAATACAGAGATTGCAGGTGTAAAAGTTAACTATATTCATCGTGACTTTTTTGATTTTAAACATGAATATGTATTCGATGAAATTGTAACAAATATGCCGCTTCGTGGAAAAAAGACGAAGCAGGAGATGGATGATTTTTATCGTGATTTTTTTGAAAAAGCAAAAGAAATTTTAGCTAAAGAAGCGGTAATTATCATGTACACGAATGAGATTGGTTTTGTGAAAAAACAATTACGTTTACAAAAAAATTATACAGTTTTACAAGAAACCTGTATGCAGCCAAAAAATGATTTCTATTTGCTAATATTAGGCTATAAGGGGTAGACAATGAGTAGAAGTCTTATAGATAAAGGACTATTAGAAAAACTACAAAAGCATTTTCGTAAGGCAAATGATGTATATCTGACCTGTATGGACAGGGAGGGTACGATGCTGACAGAGAACCATGCCAGTAAGGAAGAGGTGCAGTATATCCGTCAATTTTTTACAGAATCGGATATCAAGCGTCTCTTAGATTCTGCACGCATGAGCCAAGTGGAAACCATAGTCGAAGAATCTTTGGAAAAACCATATGTAAAACTTTGTGGTGTGGTAAATCGTGTAAAAGATTCCATTACTCTGATTTGGGTTGTTGTAGCTGTGATAGAAGAACTCGTTCCGGAAGAGGTGGAGATACCTGATTATGTAGCACGTACTACGGATAATCGTTTTTATCGTTCGGTTGCATTTTTAGAAGCATTGTCGGAACATGTTCTTATGATAAAAGAGCAGGAATTGCAGGCAAAAGATGTCTTAGAGCAGGCGATGGAAACAGATGCAAAACTAAAAGAGCAGCTTCGCCGTAGTGAAGGTATGGCCACTGTTGTCCGTCAGATTGAATCAGATGATAATTTCATGGATATTGCTGTAAAATCGATTCATGAAGTATGTGAAACACTCCATGTGCAGGGCGGATGTATTGTTCGCATGCAGCCTGAGGGGAAAAAGGTAGAGGCAATCTGTGAATATACCATGGATGAAAATTGGACTTTGGCACAGAAGATTCAAGGAAAACCAGTAGAAAAACTTCCATTTTTTGACGGCAAATCCTATATGATTTCTTCAGATTCCATGATGCCGGGAGATTTGGAAAAGTTTTTTATCAAACATCATTTATCGGCAGCGATTTTTATGCCAATAGAATTAGATGGACATTGCGATATGTATCTATGTTTCTATGAGTTTGATAAAAATAGAATTTGGAATTTAGATGATGTAAAATTTATTAATGACGTAAAGCGTATTTTGCATGGAATTGTAGAACGCCGTATGGCGCAAACATCTTTAGGAGTTTCTTATGCATCCTTAGAAGCAATTTTAGAGAATGTAGGTTGTGCAATTTATGTAGTGGATTATCAGAATAAAGAAATACTTTATGCAAATGAAACGTTCAAACAGATGGCAGCTAAAGATAAGGATATTGTAGGTTTCGAAGATTACTTTTTCCAGTTAGATACGCCAGAACTAGAATTTTCTTCTCGAGAATTTGAATTAGAGAAGCATAATACCTGGTTAGATGTCACACATACACAATTGACTTGGATTGATGGTAGAAAAGTAAGCCTTGGTACAATTTATGATATAACTGATAAAAAGTTGTATCAGCAGAAAATTGAGCGCCAGATTAGCTATGACCATTTAACAGGTTTATATAATCGTATGCGTTGTGAGCAGGATTTGAGCCGTTACATCAAAGATGCTGAAGAAAATGGCAGCGAAGGTGCATACATGTTGATTGATATGGATGATTTTAAAAATATCAATGACGGCTTGGGACACCAGCATGGAGATCGATTGTTAAAATCCATTGCGCATAACTTGGTGCGTGTTGCAGGAATTGAAAGTAATTGTTACCGTATTAGTGGCGATGAATTTGCGGTTATTGTACACGGGGATACATATAAGGAACTCAGTCGTATTTGCAAGGAATTGCGAGAAATATTTAATCGTCCTTGGTTCTTAAAAAATGAAGATTATTACTGTACCATGAGTATGGGGGTAGTATGCTTCCCTACAGATGGTAATAATATAGATGATTTGAATCGCAAGGTAAGTATTGCCCTTTCTACAGCAAAGAAAAAGGGTAAAAACTGCGTGGAGTTTTATAATGAAAAAGTAGAAGATACTTCTATTTATCGTTTGGACTTGGAGCAGAATATGCGTCGTGCAACGCTGAATTCCTGTAATGAATTTGAAGTCTATTATCAGCCAATTATTAAACTTGGACCACAAGAAAATGTTTGTTGTGGTGCAGAGGCATTGGTTCGTTGGAATTCTACCGAGTTAGGCTTTATTCCACCAAGTGATTTTATTCCTTTGGCAGAATACTTGGGTCTTATTAATCCTATCGGTGAACACGTATTATTTGAAGCGGTAAAGCGTTGCAAATATTGGAATGATTGCGGTTATCCAGATTACAAAATTAATGTGAATATTTCTGTTATTCAGCTCCTACAGCCAGATTTTGTGGCAAAGGTAAAAAATGTGTTGGACAAAACACATATTCAGCCAAAGAATGTAACTTTGGAAGTAACGGAAAGCTTGGCTATCAATGATATGAATCGAATGAAAACCGTTCTTGGAAAGCTAAAGAAATTAGGCGTTTGCGTTGCATTAGATGATTTTGGTACAGGATATTCTTCCTTGAATCATATTCGTCAGATGCCAATTGATGTTATCAAGATTGATCGTTGTTTCGTAGAAAATTTATCTGAGGATGAATTTGCAGAAGCTTTTATAAAAATGGTGTCCGAATTGGCAAAAACCATTGGCGTTGCTGTTTGCGTGGAAGGTGTGGAGCAGCGAAAACAATTGGAAGTGCTTAGCCAAATGCAGGTAAATATGGTGCAGGGATACTATTATGGAAAGCCTATGCCAGTAAAAGAATTTGAGCTGGCATACCTCAAATAAAAATTTTTAAAATTTTTCAAAAAAGTTGTTGACAATTGAGAAATCATTTGTTATTATAACTAAGTCGTCGCGAGAAATACTTGCGACACACATGCGGAAGTGCTGGAATTGGCAGACAGGCAAGACTAAGGATCTTGTGTTTGTATAGACGTGTGGGTTCAAGTCCCATCTTCCGCACTAGGTTAAGAAGTGAGAAACCTTGATAAATCAAGGCTTCTCGCTTTTTTTGTTGTCTACAAATGGTCTAAATTTGCTCGACCTAGCTCGACTAGGCGATTCCATTGAGTAAATTACATACATCATCCAAGTTGTCTTTGCCTGCAAAAGAATAGTAGCGGAGATTAGTCTCCACAGAGTGACCGAGCAATCTTGCTCGTTCTGTCACAGGCAAGCTAGCTGGAATAAAAACGTTAGAATTTAGACTCATACGGAAAGCGTGATTGTTAGTCACTTCCAAATCTAAACTTTTACATAAACGTTTCAAACAGGTTTCGTATGCATCCGTCTTTATCCATTCTCCATCCTCATGACAGAAGACATATTCGGATTCGATATCTTTTTCTTTTTGCAATGTTTTTAGTTCCTCTAAAATGGCTTGTATAGCATTTGTCAAAGGAAACTTTCGTCCACCATGAGAAATACCTTTCTCGTTCTTCGTCCAAGGTGCATAATAGTATCTTGTACCTTTTCCCTTACCGAGACTTTCACTCAACTGTTGGGAATGAATGTGGATATATTTATCCTTTATATCATCCCAACGCAACGAACAAATCTCACCAACCCTCATGCCTGTTTCTATGCTCAATAGCATAGCATAGCCATTGATGAAGTAGCCTTTGTTACGTTTCTTTGGCATACGGCGACGTATTTCGTCTTGTATACGCTTAATGTCCTGTGGAGAGTGTATCTTTGTTTCGGGACAAGCATTCGTTACAGATAAAGATTTTTTATAAACAGAATTTTTGATTTTTTTGACAGGGTTCTTTGTGATTATTTCCTTGTCCATTGCATAATCAAATGCAAGGTTTAGCACTCCCTTGTATTTCAAAAATTCTTTGTTTACTGGGTGTGTATCATTAACCAGTTTTTGTGTATAAGCTTTTAAATCTGTTTCTGTAATTTTACGAATATCCTTGCTAGCAAGAGAATTATCTATAAAGCGATTAAATCTGCTTTTATAATCCGAAATTGTATTGCTATTAGGATTTTCTGTTTGATTTTTTTCTTCCAATGCGAGAAAGAAAACTCGTCTAAATGAGGTATCATGTATTGTTAAACCATAGTGGTTTAACAGCTTATCATACAGCTCATTTAGAGTCTTCGAACTTATGCTTGTACGAAGCTCGGAATTGTATGTAGTATATAATTGTTTGTCTTCACGGAAGACGATTTTTTTGGGTGTACCATTCTTGTTGACATGGTACTCTTTAACTAATGCTTCTTTGAGTTTCAATGCTTTTTTATCTATCATTTCTAATTCAGCATTAGCGTCGATTGTAGTTATAATACCACAATCAAGTTCAAATTCAATAGCAATTTTTCGAGCATCGAGCTCTTGTAACAATGTCAGTATATTCAGAAATGGTACACCCCCTTTCTAAAAGTTTTTTTGATTTTTATAACGACATTTCCCTGTCGTAAGAGTTTCTGTTTTGCAATAAAGATTCGTCAACCAATGACGATAATTTATTGTATTGTTGAACGACATTTTGTCGTTGCTGTTCTTCGACATAAGCACGATTATAGACGATTTTTGCATCATCATCTTTAGGTTTATCGTCTATTTTATTATCACGTATTTTATGTTTCACACCGCTAGGGTTTGTGAACTCGTACGTGATATGTTTCAAAGGCTGTCCGTTAGCTTTTGAATCTTTTATTGCGATACCACGCTTTGTCGCTTCGACAACGAAATCGTCATATGTCTGTGACTCATTTATCGCCTCATTAAGACGATTTACGAGGTCAGCCTTGAAGTCATAACCATCCGATGGTTGATTACAAACCTCAAGCTTTAAATCACGCATAACGGCATCGTTTATGCGTGTTAAATTGTCTCGTAGTTTCACTTCTCCCTGTAACGCTTTTCCTGTTTTCAAATCCACATTTGGGAGAATAATGTGGTTGTGTACGTTATGTCCTGTGCTGTCTATATGAGTTACCACGTTGAACATAACATTGTATTTTTTGTATAAAACTTCGCATAAAGCTAAACCAGCTTGATGAGCTCGGAGAACATCATTTTCGTTCTCATAATCGAGCTCATAAGGAGCGAATGATTGCACTATTGTTAGTGCCTCAATTTTTCGCATATGGTTATCCGACAGCATACTCATCGCTGTATCGTAGAACGATAACGGCTCGCATGACGCTGTCTCATAGACAGCTCTGTCGTTCTTCTCTTGATACGACAAAGCACCATGCATGCTTGTCGTTGTCTGTATGTTTACAGTTGACATAATTACTTCAGCTCCTTCGCATAAATCAAATTACAAACATCTTGCATGTATTGCATAACCGCATTTAAATCGTCCATCGACATCTGGACTTGATTTGCCTTTTTTGCAATTTGATTTATGTTAATTCCTATGCGATTTAGCTCCAGCTTTATCTCTGCAAGTTCTTTAACTTGATTCGCTAAATCGTTTGAATTACATTCTTCTTTGCTGTCATCTATGAGCTTTTTTATGACCGCTGATTCGGTCGACAAGCCCCAAGACTTTTTTAATTTTTTGACTTGTTGTCTTTGCTTTGTTGTGAGCCGTAGAGCAAATCTTTTTGTACTTTTTTCAGCCCGTTCTGTTTGCTCTTTTGGTGTTGGTTTTGGCTGTTCTTGCGGTTGCGTCACAGCCACTTTCACTGGCTGTGGTTGGGATAAATTTGGCGTTGGAGCAGATACGGGTTGCAACGCCTTTCGTTGTTGCTGCGTATCTGCACTCGGGCTGTAACTATCCCTTGTAAATGCTGATGTAATCGCCATAATGTTCACTCCTTTCTTTTCGTCTAACTTAACAGTTTTGGTAAAGGGAGACGAAAGGAGCGTACATACTTCCAGACGCCAATTTTATCCTATGCAAGCAGACTGTAAACGGCGTACAAATCCCTATCGGGCTTGTACACCTTTTTACAGTGCTTGCTGGTTGGATTTGCCATCCCCCCAGACC
>JAZQZJ010000072.1:0-9154 GCA_045633955.1 Agathobacter sp.
AATGCCGGCGACCGGAATCGAACCGGTACCGTATTGCTACGACAGGATTTTAAGTCCTGCGCGTCTGCCAGTTCCGCCACGCCGGCATTTGTAAGTCCCGCCCGCAAGATATAAAATCAAACGAACCAAACTTAATGGGCGGAGGTGGATTCGAACCACCGAAGCAATTTGCAGCAGATTTACAGTCTGTCCCCTTTGGCCACTCGGGAATCCACCCATTTGTTTGTCAGAATTACTCCTGACAAGGTTAGAGTATAGCATAAGACTTTGTCTCTGACAAGTTATTTTTTCATTTTTTCTACAATAAACTCTAACTTTTCACAAAGTTCCTTTGCAGATTCGTAATTATTTTCCTGTAAATAAGATTCAATACGAGTTTCTACTTCTTTTTTCTGCTGTTCCAATTCTAGATAATCTTTCGAGAAATGATTTTCATAAATCATTTTTCTGAAGGAACGGGTACGCATTCTACGAATTGATTTGTCCTCCACAAAAAGAATATAATCTACACAGTTTACGATTGTGTAAAAATCATGGGAAACCATCAATACAGTACCCTTATAATTTTCAATGGCTTTTTCCAATGCGATTTGTGCATAGGTATCCAAATGACTGGTTGGTTCATCTAACAATAACAGATTCGCATTTCCTGCTGCAATCTTTGCTAGCTGAAGCAGATTCTTTTCTCCACCAGAAAGTACTTCTATTTTGCTGTTTAACATATCGACATCAAAATAGTATCTCTTTAAATATTCTGCGATTTCTCCATGTGTCTGGAATCCAAGCGCCTCGAATTCTTCATAGATGGTATTGGATTCTGTTAACATTTCTCCATGAATCTGTGACAAAAATCCCACTTCTACGCCATCTGCAATGGATATGTGGCCACTATTGTTTCGATAAATATCGCGGAGTAATGTGGTTTTTCCAGTTCCGTTTGGACCAACAATGGCTACTTTATCTCCTTCTTTTAATTCGAAACGAACATTTTCTAAAAGAGTATCCTCATAGGCTATCATATAGTCTTCGACTTGAAGCACGATTCTTTTTTCTTCTGGAAGTTGCTCTGTTGCATCCATTAATGGTTTCACTTCCGTTGCTTCTACTTCTGCCACATCATCCTTAAACAAAACATCTGCATCTGCGGCAACAAGTGGCAACTGAATCTTAGGCTGACGTAAGTTTACAAACGGAGCCTTAATACGTCTAGCTTCCAATCGTTCTAAATAAGAAACTCTCGCATGAAGCGCTTTCCCACGAGAGGCACTGGTAACAACAGTTGCATTGGCACGTAATTTTTCTACGATTTTCTGGTTACGCTCAATTTCTTCCTGCTCCTTCGCCACCTGCTCCTGCATTTCTATTTTTTTCGCTAATAAAGAAAAATTATATTCTACAAATGTTCCTTCAAATTCCTGAATATCTGTATCTTCCAAATGCAAAATCTTGTTAAAACAATGGTTTAACAAAAAGCGATTATGGGTGATTGCAAGAATTGTTCCTTTATAAGAATTAATCAATTCTCTCAAACCATTTAAATTTTCAAAATCCAAGAAAACATCCGGTTCATCCATAATCAAAAGGGATGGCAAAAGCAACATCTGCTTTACTACCTGTAACAGTTTATATTCTCCGCCACTAATTGCAGATAATTTCAACCCTTCTATATGAGAAAGACCCGCTGTTTTTAACTGTTTTTTGATATTGCTTTCATAATTATCACCATCGATGGCAGCAAATTCATCCAATAGATTCTGATATTTTTCCAAAAGAGCTTCCATGTCTTCGAAGTTTGTTTCCATTTCTTTGCAGACTGCTTCATTTTCATTCTGAATACGAACAAAGTCCTCACTCAAAAAATCAAATACAGTTATCTCTCTATCTTTTTCTTCTTTTTCATACTGGCTGACATATCCCACTCTTCCTTCCATTTCTCGAGTGATTTTTCCATCATACATATATTTCTCATCATTTAAAAGAATATCTATAAGGGTGGTTTTACCAGTACCATTACTGCCAATCAACACCGCATGCTGCCCATCTTCTAATGTAAAAGAGATATCTTTGTACAAATCTTTTTCTGGAAAAGAATAGGATAATTTTTCTACTTTAATCATTCTTGCATACCTTTTGGAAACCAAGTCTTGGTTCTCCATCTTCTAAATAAATTGTTCCACAGTGGGTAAACCCACATTTTTTTAACATATTCTGCATCACATAATTATCTTTATGTGTATCAATCTTTAGATTGCTGCACTGAGATGCCGCCCAATTCATACAAAAAGAGCCAGCACCTTTTACAAGTCCAGAAGAAGCAATGCGGTGTACCACACTATAGTCTTCCTCATTCAGCCAGCTTCCATCGTAAATCTTCACATAGGTCGGATCTTCTTCCTGTGCAAAATAGAATACTGCAGCAATCTGTCCATCTTCCATACATACATAATGTTTTCCAGCGAAAATATCTTTTTTAATCTGCTCTCTAGATGGTTTATTGTTTTTCCATTGGTTTGGGTTATTATGCTCAGCCATAAATTTACGAGCATGAGCATAAACCTCCATCACCAAGTCTAATTCGTCTAATCGAGTTTTTCTAATTTCCATTTTTCTGTTTTTCATTCCATTCATCAATAAATGCTACGACTTCTTTGTCCTGATACTGTGCATATACAAATACCGAAATCGCTAAAAGAATTGCAGCTATAAGTGCTGTCATCTGTACACCGAATTTCGTTGGATAACTATCTGTAGAGCCTAAATACATAGTATATGAAACAATAACCGTTACGCCAGCCTGTGCTACCTTGTTACAGAACTGACGAGATGCTACAAACATACCTGTGTGATCCACACCTGTTTTGATACGGTCATACTGTGCCATATCTGCAAATGCAGATGGTGGTAAGATATTGGTACATGCGATTGGGAATGCCACTCCGATACCAATTAAAAATGCCGCTACTACAGAACCAAGCTGTGCACCCTCACCTGCTAAAGAAGCAATAAAACCTGGCCCAATCGGCTGTGTTCCAAAGAAGTTCGAAATTGGTTCGTAGAAATAAATACCAGAGTAAATCACTACATAAGCAATACAAGCACCAAGAAGAAGTGGTTTCTTACCAACCTTGCGCACTAACTTATTTACCAATGGGTAAGTACAAATACCTACTACAATACTAATTGCTAATACGATAGTCGCAAAACTTTCATTTAAGCCCAAAAGCGTATCAATATAGAACAATAACGCTCCATTAAAGAACGAAAAACCTGCTTGCATGAACAAATAACCAATTGTCATAACGACATAATGCTTGTAAGAAAATGCAGCCTTGAAACTTTCTAACATAGGCACTTTTTTGGTTGTGTAAGATTCGATATAGTCCTCTTCCTTTACAATATACGCAGGAATGATACAGCAAACTGCACCAATAACTGCAAATACACCAAGTGCAATTCTCCAAGCAGTAATTGGTTCCATACCACCAGCTTTAAATGCACTTACCATAACCGGAAGTACATAAATTACAGCACTACCAAGTACAAACATCAAGGAGTTTAGTGTAAAAAAGAATACTCGTTTCTTTGTATCCGTAACAATTTCCTGCTGGAATGCATTAAATGGCACGTTATAAAAAGTTGAGAACAAGTAATATAAGAGGAGCATTGCCGCTACCCAAACAATATTTATGGTACTTACTTCTCCTGCTGGAGGGAAGAAAATCAAAAGACACACCAAGGCATAAGGAATCGCTGCCCACTTCATAAATGGGAGTCGACGTCCGCCTTTTGCTTTACAGTTATCACTTAAACCTGCTACCCAAGGATCTGTAATCGCATCAAAGAATACACCAAATCCACGAAGCGTTCCCATCATCCCTGCAGGAATAAGAAGTGGTAATCCTGAGGATGGTGTTACATTAAAGAATTTTAAAGTATAGGTTACGATAAGCCCGCTAAGAATCGCTCTGGCAAAGTCACCAAGACAAATACCTAGCATCTGGGCTGTGGTTAATTGTTTTTTCATATTGTATCTCCTTTATTTTACCCACTGTAAGAATTTTTCTCTCAATAATTTTTTATATAATTCAGGTTCTTCCCCCATTGGACCATGGGCAGAGTTTTCAAACCAAATTAATTCTTTATCTGGCGCCTGTACCTTATCAAAATAGTCCTGCACCAATGCACTTGGAGTATTGTTGTCATGTCTGCCCTGGAAAATATAGTATGGCATTGGGAAGTTAGTCTCTTCTGCCATAAAGTTGCATTTACATGTGGTCGGCCACATCAAAGTGAGACATCTCTTGTAACCATTTGCTACACCAATCTTATCCATTAACGTATATTCTTTACTCTTGATGATTGGAAGAGCAGTATCTGTCCAATATGTACCATTACTCTTTAAAGAATGCCCACCGTATTTTTTCATAATCTTACGCTGTGTCATCATGCCATCAAAAATTTCTCGATAACAACCATTGACTGGACGTCCAATTCGTTCTAAAGTTTCAATATCTTCTGCACAGTTTGCTTCTTTTGCTTTCTGCATCGCAAAATCATAACTCAGTTCTTCATTTAACACACCATCTACTACTTGACCGCTTCCGATATATCCTGCAATATGCTCTGGATGACGGATACATAGATATGTACCAAGCTCCGTTCCCCAGCTTCCGCCCTGAATAAAGATTTTTTCTTTCTTTAATTCTTTGCATAAATATTCTAGTAACTCAGCTGCATCTTCAATTAATTGATTCAAGTTCAGACTCTCGTCCTTTACTCCCCAATAAGACCCACCAGTTCCTCTCTGATCCCAGCAAACAATTGTAAAATCATTACATAAATCACTGTGTCTTGCTAATACACCATGACGATTGGTCACCCCTGGACCACCATGCAAAAACAACAACACAGGATTACTTTTCTTTTCTCCGCGGATATGAATTTTTTGATTCACACCACCCAGTTTCACTTTTCGAATTTCATCAATTTCGTAAACCATAGTTTTCTCTCTTTCTATTTTCCCTTGTTCATAATTTGTTTGGAGACATTATAGCATACTCTATCTAAAAGAACTACATAGACCTTGGGAATATTTTTCTCTTGATACTTTTCATTCTTTTTACTATCATATATTTATAGCATATATTATAAAAATATTTAGGAGTTTTTATTTCAAATGATAAAATATTTACTTTGTAGCGCAATTGGATACTTTATCGGATGCATCAACCCATCTTATTTAATTGGAAAAAAACACGGAATTGACATTCGTGAAAAAGGTTCTGGAAACGCAGGTGCCACCAATGTAATGATGCTGTTTGGAAAATTTACAGGATTATTTTGTGCACTATTTGATATATTCAAAGCCTATTTTGCCATTCGTCTCGTAAAAACACTATTTCCTTTTTTTCTACAGGCGCTACCCGTAACCAGTACTGCTGTCATTTTAGGACACATTTTCCCATTTTACCTGAATTTCCGTGGTGGAAAAGGTTTTGCTTCTTTAGCTGGCAGTGTACTTGCTTTTGATCTAAAAGCATTTCTATTTATAGCAATGATTGCTTTTGCGGTTCTTATTATTGGAAACTACCTTTGCTTAATGCCTATTACAGCCGCAGTTTTATTTCCAATTGTTTATATGATTCTTTCTAAAGATATTTTTGGTACGGTTATCTTGTGTATCGTACCTATATGTATGTGTATAAAACACAAAGAAAATATCGAACGTATTAAAAATGGAACAGAATTGCATTTTAGCTATTTATGGAAACCAGAAGAAGAGATGAAACGTATTCAGACCAATGGAAACGTAGACGATGAAACTGTAAAAGAAAGATTTTTAATGAACTGATTTTGAGTAAAACAAAGGGCGTATCGATTCGATACGCCTTTTCTTATGCCACAATTATTTGCTAAGCAACACTTGTTCCAAATGGCATTAGTGCAAGTTTTGCCATCTTTAAATGCTGTAAACCAAATGGAATACCGATAACCGTACAACAAAGTGCAAGCCCTGTTACTGCATGCTCAATCGCCATTGGAACGCCTGTCAAAAGAATCCATAATATGTTCAACACAAAGGAACCTGTACTATACCCATACTGTACTTCTTTTCCAAATGGCGCTACCGAAAGTGCTGCAAACTTTAAACACTGGATACCGAGTGGCATGCCTACAATAGTTACACACCAAAGCAGACCTAATACCAACCAAGATAATCCTGTATACCATCCACCAAAAATAAACCAAATAATATTTGCTAAGAAACTCATCTTGCTTCCTCCTATTTTCTTCTCTACATTTTCTATATGTAAAGCAGTGTTATCTGCTGAAGTGAAGATATCAGATTTGACTTTTCAATGCAATAGATTAACACTAAGAGGTAAATTCCTTTCATTAAGAAGTAAATATTAAGCAGTAAAAACATATAGTATATATGAGACTTTCATTAGGAGTGAATTTATGACAAATCGAACGCGTATCTTCCTTCGTTATCTCTTTGTGGTCCTTTTAGGTATTTTTCTACACTTCGCTTACGAATTATCTGGCGAAAATCCTATCGTAGGGTTATTTGCTTTGGTAAACGAATCCGTGTGGGAACATTTAAAACTATTATTTTTCCCTATGGTGCTTCTCACCATCTGGGATGCCATTGTTACACAAAGAAATAATCTGTGTTTTTTACCAGCCAGAACAATTGGTATCCTTGCAGGCCTTGCCTTTATCGTGGTAGTATTCTACACGGTAACTGGCATAATTGGTACAAATATTGCATTTGTAAACATTCTTATTTACCTTCTTGGTGTTGCCTTTGCCTTTTGGATTGAGAGAAAACAAAACCGCAAATGTATAAGATTAAGTATAACACTTGCAATCGGCATTTTGATTCTCTTTGTTATACTATTTATTATCTTTACCATTGCACCACCTGCATTAGGAATCTTTATTCCAATTACTGGATAACAAAAAACTCCTTATCTTGATAATTCACAAGATAAGGAGTTTTATATTAAATAATACCAAGTGCATCTAAAAACTTCTTCATTTCATCTAAGCGGGTCTGGAATTCCATATAAAAATCATCTTCTACATATGGATTTAAGTAAAAAATTTGAAGGAACTTCATATTTACTGCTTTTATCACCGCTTCCTCTTGTACATGCTCTTCATAATACGCTCGTAGCAATTTCGTTAAGGCATGCCATTCCACCAGAAATCTCTCATAAGATTTGAGATTTGATACATTTAACCATTTATTTATTTTTATCTTGGATTTATTCGGTGCGGGACAGGCATCCTTTAAGACAAAATAGGTCAATTTTCCCTCTTCATAATTTCTTCCCAATGGAAACAGACGGCAAAAACCTGGTCGAAACGCATGAATACTGCATCTTCCTTCTGCATTTAAAAATCCACATGTCGGCTCTTCTTCACCTATCATCTTTATATTGGGTAAAATAAGCCCACCTTCTACATGAAATTCTACTTCTTTTACCAACAATTTCTCCATGGATTTTCCTAGATGCTTTGTAAGCTGATAAACATCATAAGGATCAAGCCAAATCGATTGCCCCATATCTCTACAGCAAGAAGAACATCCAGCACAATCATGACAGCTGATTTTTACCATATCATTTGCACTATATAATTTTCCATCTGAAATATCTAAAATCTGTTCATTTATCATGTCTCTTGTTTCCTTTTGTATCTATGATACTGTTTCTAATTTTCCCAAATTATGACATATAAAAATACGCTTTGTCAATTGATATATTTCTTGCAAAATCATCTATGGGACGATAGAATATATGTTAGATGAAACACAAGAAAGGAAAACAAACTATGTATAATGGAAATGAAAATATCGTAATTTGTGATCACCCATTGGTGAAACACAAAATCACAATGCTTAGAAATAAAACAACAGGAACCAACGAGTTCCGTGCTATCGTAGAAGAAATTGCTATGTTAGTTGGCTACGAAGCACTTCGCGACTTAGAATTAGAAGAAGTAGAAGTAGAAACTCCTATCGAAACAGCAATGTGCCCAGTTATCGCAGGAAAGAAACAGGCTATCATCCCTATTCTTCGTGCAGGTCTTGGTATGGTTGGCGGTATGTTAAAACTTATGCCAACTGCAAAAGTAGGACACATCGGTATGTTCCGTGATGAAGAAACATTCGAACCACACGAATACTTCTGCAAACTTCCAGCACCAATTGAAGAAAGAAAAATCTTTGTTGTTGACCCTATGCTTGCAACTGGTGGCTCAGCTATCGACGCTATCAACTCTATCAAAACTCGTGGCGGCAAAGACATCACTTTCCTTTGCATCATTGCTGCTCCAGAAGGTTTAGAAAAACTTGCTGCTGCACATCCAGATGTAAAAATCTTTGTTGGTAACTTAGACCGCGAATTAAATGCAAATGCTTACATCTGTCCAGGTCTTGGTGATGCAGGCGACCGTATTTTCGGAACAAAATAATTTCAATAACAAAACAGCCATCCGCATATTTGCAGATGGCTGTTTCCATGTTTATACATTATTCTTCAATTTCATATTCATAATCTTTTTCTGGTAATACTGCATTTAAAACGATACCAGTAAGAGCACCTACTGCAAGACCAGAAAGGCTGATTGTGATGTTTCCAATCTGGAACGCGATACAACCTGCTGCACTATAATTGATACCAATAGAAAGCACAAGGATAAGTGCTGCGATAATAACGTTACGTGTCTTTGTAAAATCCACCTGATTTTCTACTACGTTACGAACACCTACTGCAGAAATCATACCGTAAAGGATTAAAGAAATACCACCAACAGTTGCTGTTGGCATTGCCTGAATAACTGCCGCAAACTTAGGACAGAATGAGAAGATAATTGCAAACACTGCTGCAAGTCTTACAACAAATGGGTCATAAACTTTTGATAAGTTTAATACACCTGTATTTTCGCCGTATGTTGTATTTGCTGGCGCACCAAAGAGAGAGGCTAAAATTGTTGCACAACCATCTCCAAGAAGTGTTCTGTGAAGACCTGGTTCCTTAATATAATTCTTTCCTGTTGTAGAAGAAATCGCGGAAATATCACCGATGTGTTCTACTACAGTCGCAAGTGCGATAGGCACGATTGTGATAATCGCTGTGATGAG
>JAZQZJ010000073.1:0-10479 GCA_045633955.1 Agathobacter sp.
GAATACACATGCAACAACGATCATTACATAGTTTCCTACTGTCAAATTGAAAAATGCTGTCTGCTGAAGGAGGTTTGATAAGGTATCAAATACGTATTCCATGAGAATTCTCCTCCATCAGAAATTAGTTTAATGTAGCAAGTAAAGCACCTGATTCTACAGCATCACCTACAGCTACGTCAATACTAGCTACTGTTCCTGCTTCTGGAGCAACAACAGGAATTTCCATTTTCATAGCTTCAAGGATAAGCACTGCATCACCTTTTTCTACTTTATCTCCTACCTTCTTTTCAAGTTTAAATACTTTACCAGCTGCACCTGCTTCAATTTTGATGCTGCCTGCACCTGTGCTTGCTGCTGGAGCTGGAGCAGCTTTTGGAGCTGCAACTGGAGCTGCCGCTCTTCTTGGAGCCGCTGCTGGAGCTGATACGCTTCCGTTTTCTTCTACAGTAACGTCATACACATTTCCGTTTACAGTAATTGTATAATTTTTCATCGATTTATCCTCCTAGATTATCTTCTTCTAATAGAACGAACTACAAATCCATCTGTAGAAGTTCCTTCGTATGCAGCAATTGCAGCTGCGATAACAGCAACTAATTCTGTATCATCTGCAAGCTGTTCTTCTGTTGTCTCTACCTGTGCAACTACAGGTGTTGCTGGTTTATTTTCAACTCTTGCTGCCGCTTCTTTTTCTTTCTTCTTTGCTTCCAAATATGGGAAGATTCTGAAGCAGCTAATCAATAAACTGATAACAATTAACACAGTAAATACGATACTAATTGAAATTACTGTATTCATACCAGCTGTTGCCATCTTTTCACCAAAAGAATACACTGGATTGATTGTTACACCTGTTAATTCCATATTATGGTAGTTGTAAACCAACTGGAAAATAACATTTCTGTTTTCAAATACTAATACCAAATCAGTAGTAAGTGTTTTACCTGATTTTGTAACTGTAAAGCCGTTCTCTGCCATATCTACAAAGTTACCACTAACTTCCATAGCAGCCAGCCACTTATCACAAAGGTCTACATACATTTCTGTGCCTTCTGACGACTGTAAATAAGCCATCTCCTGCTCAACCTGTTCAACAGAAGCACCGGCAAGTGCAGTACCTAAAGAAACTGACTCTGCATAAAGCTCATCATATGTAACACCATTGTAATCCACGGTAGTAGGGTCTGCTGCTCCACATGCGCCGAGCATCATTACGACAGAAAGAACGCTTAAAAATAAAGCAATTTTTTTCTTCATAGTATCACCTTTCTATTTTGTGCCGTGTTTTTTGTCTGGTTCACTCACATATTTTGTATACAACATTTCGAATGCAGCGATTAAGTATTTTCTAGTATCAGCTGGATCCATAACTAAATCCACATAACCTCTTGCTGCAGCAGACATGATATTTGACTGTAAGTTGTCATATTCAGCTGCTTTTTCTTTTAATTCAACTGCATCTGCATTTGGATACATAATCTTAGCTGCCATAGCAGAATCCATCATGCCAACCTTTGCATCTGACCAAGCATAAACTAAATCAGCACCTAAAGATTTGCTATTCATAATTGCATAAGCGCTACCAAATGCCTGTCCTGTAATAAGGTTAACTTTTGCGCATGTAGCATTAGAAATTGCATATGTAAGTCTAGCTAATGCTTTTGCAAGACGTTTTTCAGCACATGCACAGTTGCAGAAACCATTTACATTTGTAAGTGTAAGCACTGGAATAGAGAAAGCATCACAGAACTGAACGAATTCAGCAGCTTTTTCACATCCTTTTGCTGTAAGAACTGCATCAAAGCTTTCTACTTTTTCGCCTTCTTCATTGTAAACTTCTGAACAGTTTGCAACAGCACCAACTGTCATTCCGTTTAATTTGATGAAACCTGTTACCATATTCTTTGCATATGCTTTCTTAGTTTCAACAAATACATGATCATCTGAGATTTCAGATAATACCAATCTAGGATCACCTTTCATTGCAGAGAGGTTTTCACATACACGATTTAAATCGTCTTCACATTCTTCTGTGTATACATCGCTTTCATTGTTAAGTGGAAGCATTGTGATAAGTTCACGCATTTCAGCGAAGATATCATCTTCTGAACCAATCATATCAACACAGCCATTTTCCTCTGCCTGGAATTCAGCAGCAGACATATCACATTTTTCTTTTCTATTGCCTGCAACTGCATCTGGAGAGTTAATAAACATTTTACCTTTGCTCTCTTCGATAAATGCATAGTCACAAAGCGCTGGAACTACAGAAAGTCCACCACCACAGTTACCGAAAATACCACAAATCTGTGGAACAATACCTGAAGCAGCAACCTGCTTTGCATAAATCTGACCAAAGCTTTCTAAAGCATCTACAGATTCCTGAAGACGGATACCACCACAATCGATTAAACCGATAACAGGTGCTCCCATTTTCATAGCCATATCATAGATATTAGCAATCTTCTTTGCATGCATTTCGCCAATAGTTCCGTTTAATACAGAAGCGTCCTGGCTATAAACAAATACAAGACTACCATTTACTAATCCGTGACCAGTAATTACACCATCAGAAGGTGTTTTTGTAGCAGTAAGATTGAAGTCTGTGCTACGTGCGGTTACAAGAGAACCAATTTCCATAAAGCTGTTCTCATCAACTAACTTAGCGATGCGCTGCATTGCTAAGCTTGCAGTGTTTGTACTCATTTCTTTTCCTCCATGTATTTATTAATAAAAATAAGCAATTTTCACTAAATACCATTATACCCAAGCATTGGAAAAAATCAACCTAAAATACGACTAAAATAATAATAAAATTAAGAAGTCACACTTAAATATTGACGAAGAATAACTTCAAATATATCTTTGAACCCCCATACATCACCTGATTTTGCAGCAATAAGTGGAATTGAGTCCACTAAAACCTCTCCCAAATATATTTGACATCTTCCTAAAACCTCTCCTTCTTCTATTGGAAGGTGTAATTCATCATTCCAGAACCTCTCAATTCTTAACTGTTCCTTTACCGACATTAAAAGCTGATAGCTTCTTTTCTCGACTTGAACTTCCAATAAAGATGGCTGATTTAACTTTAAAAACGTCGGTGAATCTGTATACCCATCTACTTTCAATTGCTCGATTACAGATTCAAACTCAACTGTTCTTTTATCATATAATTCCAAACCATAAGAAAATAGCATCTTTGCATCATGCCATTTATAATTTTTGTTATTCGGCCATCCACAAGCCAACAAAGCAATGGTATATCGCTCTCCATTTTGTTCCAATGCGGCCACATAGCAATATCCTGCTTTTGCGGTAAAACCGGTTTTTCCAGATAAAATGCCTTCCATTTGATCCAAAAATGCATTTCGATTTACAAAGGGTCCATAACTTCTTGTTTGTGTAATTTCTAAAAATAAATCTTTCTCTGCAGACTCCCATACACAATAGGCCATAATCTTACACAAATCTTCTGCTGTTGTATGATGAAAACTGCTTTCATTTTCAGCATCTAATCCATTTGGTGTAATAAAATATGTATCCTTACATCCAATTTCCTTTGCCTTTTCATTTAGCATTTTTGCAAAGTTTTCCTCACTTCCAGCAACATGCTCCGCAATGGCAACTGCACAATCATTATAAGACTCTAACATTAAGCCATACACCAATTCTCGAAGTTTATATTGTTCACCCTCCTGTACTCCATAACGCACCCTAGGCTGTGAGGCTGCATTTGCCGATATTGTCACAACTTCCTCCAAAGCACAATTTTCCAATGTGACGATACAAGTTAATATCTTTGTCGTACTGGCATTTGCCATAGGATTTGTCTCCTCTTTTCCAACCAACACTCTCCCCGTATCTCCATCCATAAGTGCATAACTTCCAGAATACATATTCAGATATTCCTGAGCAGCAATCGTTTCTTCTACTGCCATCTCTGTTCCCAAATACCAGCTGCTAATCAACACCCCTATCATCAAGCATATTGTTACGATTTTTTGCTTATAAACATAAAAAATAGTCATATATATTCGACCTTTCATGAAATATATATGACTATGTTGTTTGTCCTTATCCGTATTTTTAAACATCCATTGTGATATTCATTTCTGCTTCAGCTTCCTGTTTAAACTCTTCAATCTGCACCTGATTTAATACAGGTAAATTATCAATAGAGTTTACACCAAAACTTCTTAAAAACTCTTCGGTTGTTCCGAAAAGAATAGGTCTTCCCGGTGCATCCAAACGCCCAAGTTCACATACCAGGTTATATTCTACCAACTTACTTACTGCATGATCCGAAGATACACCACGTATCTTTTCAATCTCTGCCTTTGTAACAGGCTGTTTATACGCAATAATAGAAAGCGTTTCTAATAAAACATCGGTAAGCACTCTCTGTTTTGGCTGTTTTGCAATACGAATTAAGTATTCGTACATTTCATTTTTGGTACACATCTGGTATGCACCATCAAATTCTACAATTTGAACACCAAAAGAATCGTCTTTACAACGTTCCATCATCTCTTCCAAAATTTTTTTGGTTTGTTTCTTATCTAATTCAATCGCCTCTGCAATTCTGCCTAACTCAACAGATTCTCCCATTGTAAACAAAATTGCCTCTATAATGGCATGATAATTCTTTTCTTCCATCTTTTACTTCCTTTTTAAATCACAAATCCTATGCTGCAATATTGGACTCAATCTGTATATCATCAAACAAATTCTCCTGCGATATGGAGATTTTTCCAACTTTCATCAATTCCAAAATAGCTAAGAAGGTTACAATAATTTCTACCTTAGAGCTCTGTGCTTCTAATAACCCACGGAAACTAAAATGTTTATGCTGCATTGCATAATCTTCCATGTATGTCATTTTTTCCTCCAAAGAAACCTCTTCTTTTTGAATTTTTCCGTATTTGGAACGAATCGGGTCAATTTTATCCACTTGCTTTTTCATGATACTTTTATAAATCTCATTCAATTTTGCAAGTGTAACATCTGCTACCAATTCTTCCATATTAATTGGCTCCTCATATGCCAAAACTTCTTCTGGAATCGTAGGCTCTTTGAACATTACACGACAGGCATCTATCTGACGATCTTTTAATTCATATGCCATACATTTATACATTTTATATTCTAAAAGCTGCTGTACAAGTTCATTTCTAGGATCTTCGTCTTCTTCATCCTCTTCTGTTGTCGCAGGAAGCAACATACGGGAT
Organism: Agathobacter sp.; assembly: GCA_045633955.1. Classification (GTDB taxonomy): domain Bacteria; phylum Bacillota; class Clostridia; order Lachnospirales; family Lachnospiraceae; genus Roseburia. The sequence continues at coordinate 5,235 of JAZQZJ010000073.1, forward strand.
TTTATATCAATCAAAGTTGCCGCCATCACTAAAAACTCACTTAAAACATTTAAATCACGGCGTTTCATTTCCGCAATATACTCCATATACTGATTCGTAATCTCCACAATCGGAATATCATAAATATTTACTTTATTCTTATCCAACAAGTGAAGAAGCAAATCCAATGGCCCTTCAAACACTTGTAGTTTTACATTCATATCCATATTCGCACCCTTTCATGCATGCTTGATAAACAAACCGAAAATTGATTATACCTAAATCCGCTTAAAATTTCAAGCATAAGTACCAATATCTTACATTATTACAACAACGGCGAGAATAACTGCATCACACTAAGGAATAATTGATAAAAGAAATTCTTATTTTCACATTCCTCTAATGAAATTTGTCTGCTATGTGCAAACGTATTTAACGCATCCTCTTTTATTTTCACAACACTATCTGTTCGATACAATAAAGCACCACATTCAAAATGTAGATACAATGCTCTAAAATCTAAATTGGTTGTACCAACAGATGCATATTCATCATCCACAACCATACATTTTGAATGAATAAATCCTGGTGTATACTGATAAATCTTTACCCCTCCACGAATCAAGTTTTCATAGTTTGACTGTGTTAATAAAAATACCATTTTTTTATCTGGAATCCCTGGTGTGACAATACGCACATCCACTCCACATCTTGCCGCATTAATAAGAGCAGTGGCTAATTCCGAACCAATAATCAAATATGGTGTAAAAATATACACATAATTTCGTGCATGGTTGATCATATTCAAATAGATGCCTTCAATTAAATGACGTTTATCCAACGGACAATCACCATATGGCTGAATAAATCCCTTTTTTTCATCCATAAGCACCTGATTGTCGTTTTCCATCACCTTAAATCTCGTAAAATCTTCTGTAGCTTTGGTAATAAAACTCCACATCTCCAAAAACATAGTGGTAAATGACCAGACAGCATCTCCTGTGATACGAAGCCCAGCATCTTTCCAATGTCCAAAACGCTCAATTTTATTGATATACTCATCTGCTATGTTTAATCCTCCTGTATAGGCTATCTTCCCATCAATCACAATAATTTTACGATGATCTCTATTATTCATAATAATGGACAAGAATGGTCGAAATGGGTTAAAACATGCTACATGAATGCCTTTTTTCTGTAAATCCTTGTAAAAATATCTCGGAAATTCATCAATACATCCCATATCATCATAAATCAAACGTACATGAACACCAGCTTTCGCTCTTTCTTCTAAAGCATCTATCAACGAATCAAACATAATGCCTTGCTTCATAATAAAGAACTCTAAAAATATAAAGTTCTGTGCATGCTTAATATCTTCAAGCATATCAACAAACATGTCATCTCCTACATGATAGTACTTAGAATCTTTTTCCATATAAACAGGATAATTTCCCAGATTTTGAGGAAGACTCATCTGTTTGTATGCAACTCTGTTTTTTTCTTTTAAGTACTCTATTACACCTACCTGTCTCTCTCTCAACGGTTCCACAAATGCCTGTAACGTAGACATCCGTTCACGAGATTTTTTGGTCATATCTGAACGTCCAAAAAGAAAATAACAAGGACATCCTACAATTGGGATAAATAAAATCAAAAAAATCCACGACAACTTATTGTGAGGTCGCATATCTTTGTATACAACATACAACGCAATAATTACTGAAATACAACGAAGCATCACGGAAAACCAAGGATTCAGCCCTTCTGCTTCATATAAAGTTGCAACAATCCAAACAAATTGCAACACAATAATAATTGCTGTAAACACTAATCTGCCAAATAATTTACTTAAAACTTTCTTCATTAGTCATGCCTCCAAAGAAGTATTTTATAGCATTTTCATAAGATTATCAACATCAAGTATGCCCCAAGATGGCGATAAATTCTTAATTTTTTCTGAAACTGTATCATATAATAGCATTTTTATTTCTGGAGGACTTAAATCCGGATTTTTTTGCAATGCCAATGCTAGTGCGCCACAAACAATAGGAACTGACATAGATGTACCACTTTTTACTACATATTCACCTTCTTTTAATCCATAACTTTTGATAGCTGTTCCCGGTGCTAAAATTTCCGGTTTCACAATACAACACTCTGTCGGCCCTCTTCCACTGTAACTCTTACTGGTCACAAAAACATCATCACTAGAACCAACTGTAATCACTTTTCTTGATACACCTGGTACTGTAATCGAATTCTCCTTTGGTCCATTATTTCCGGCCGCAGTAACTACAACGACACCATCATCCCATAACGCCTCTAGTTTATCAATTAATACCTTTTGCAAATTTGGTTTTGCATTGGACAAATATCCCATAGAAAAATTTATAATTCGAACATTATATTTCTTATAATTTTTTTCCAACCATTCCAAAGCTTGAATTGCTTTTTGTGTGCTACCATTTCCATTTTTATCTAATATCTTAAACACCAAAAGTTCCGCTAGCGGTGCCATACCTAATATTTGTCCATCCGAAATTAATCCACCACATAAAATTCCTGCAATATGTGTTCCATGACCATTATCATCATAGGTATTTCTTCTTCCGTTTATATAATCTTTAAAATATACAATTTGATTTCGCAATCCCTCAAGAGCAGATACTCCTGTATCCAATAACGCAATACGTACCCCTCTGCCTGTATAACCATCCCTATAAACCTGACAAGCCTGCACTTCTTTTTTTACACGCTGCATATATAATTGATAATCCCATTCAATATTCTCATTTATAGAATATGAACAAAGAAAAAAGACTACACACCATTTTGATGTATAGCCTTTAAAATTCACATAGTATTATTTTTCTTCTGTTGGAACATCTTTGATAGAGAAACTAATTCTTCCCATCTTATCTTTTCCAAGACAGATACATTTTACTTTATCACCAAGTGTAAGAACATCTTCTACATGGTTGATTCTTTCTTTTGCAATCTTAGAAATATGAACCATACCTTCTTTACCTGGAGCAAATTCAACGAATGCACCGAATTCTTTGATGCTTGTTACAACACCTGAGAAAATCTGACCTTCTTCGAATTCTGTTGTAATTGTTTTAATCATTTCAATTGCTTTTGCAATCATAGCTTTGTCTGTACCACATACAGATACATTTCCTTCATCAGAAATATCAATCTTCACGCCTGTACGAGCAATGATTTCGTTGATTGTTTTACCTTTCTGACCAACAACATCACCAATCTTCGCTGGATCAATTGTAATCTGTTCAATCTTTGGAGCCCATTCGCTTACTTCTTTACGTGGTTCAGCGATTGCTTTGCTCATTACTTCATCCATGATGTAAAGACGTGCTTCACGTGTTCTTGCGATAGCACCTTCTACGATTTCACGTGTAAGACCATGAATCTTGATATCCATCTGGATTGCTGTGATACCTTTGTGTGTACCTGTTACCTTGAAGTCCATGTCGCCAAAGAAGTCTTCAAGACCCTGGATATCTGTAAGTAATACATAATCATCATCTGTATCACCTGTTACAAGACCACAGGAAATACCAGCTACCATAGCTTTAATTGGAACACCAGCAGCCATAAGTGCCATACATGAAGCACATGTAGAAGCCATTGATGTAGAACCGTTTGATTCAAATGTTTCGGAAACAGCACGAATTGCATATGGGAATTCTTCTTCGCTTGGAAGAACTGCTACTAATGCTTTTTCTGCAAGAGCACCATGTCCGATTTCACGACGTCCTGGTCCACGAGATACTTTTGTTTCACCAACAGAGTATGCTGGGAAGTTATAGTGATGCATATATCTCTTTGAAGTAACATTTGCATCTAATCCATCGATTTTCTGAACTTCAGATAATGGAGCAAGTGTTACGATATCACAAATCTGTGTCTGTCCACGAGTAAACATAGCAGAACCATGTACTCTAGGAATTAAATCTACTTCTGAAGCAAGATGACGAATCTGGTCAATTGCACGACCATCTGAACGTTTGTGATCTTTTAAAATCATCTTACGAACAGTCTTCTTCTGATACTGGTAAATTGCTTCACCAAGTACAGCCATCCATTCTTCATTTTCTGCAAATGCTTCTTCTAATTTAGCAGTTACAGCTTTCATATTTTCTTCACGAACCTGTTTTTCATCTGTGAAAACAGCTTCTTCCATTTCTGCTGGAGGAACAATTTCCTTGATAGCAGCAAAAAGTTCTTCTGGAATAGCACAACTAGCATATTCGTGTTTTGCTTTTCCTACTTCTTTACAGATATCGTTGATGAATGCAATAATTGTCTGGTTTACTTCATGACATTTATAAATTGCTTCAATCATTTTTTCTTCTACGATTTCATTTGCACCAGCTTCAATCATAATAACTTTTTCTGCTGTTGAAGCTACTGTAAGCTGTAAATCGCCATTATTCCAGATTTCCTGATTTGGGTTAAGAACGAATTCACCATCAACCATACCCATCTGTGTAGTTGCACATGGACCATCAAATGGGATATCTGAAATAGCTGTTACTAATGCAGCACCAATCATAGCTACTAATTCTGGACGACATTCTGGGTCAACAGACATAACCATGTTATTAAGTGTTACATCATTACGGTAGTCCTTTGGGAACAATGGTCTCATAGGACGGTCAATTACACGTGAAGTAAGGATTGCATTTTCAGATGCTTTTCCTTCACGTTTATTAAATCCACCTGGAATTTTGCCTACTGAATACATTTTTTCTTCGTACTCAACGCTGAGAGGGAAGAAATCGATACCATCACGTGGTTTGTCAGATGCTGTTGCTGTAGATAATACAGTTGTTTCACCATATCTTAAGATAGCAGCACCATTTGCCTGTGCACATACTCTACCAATTTCTACGGTAAGAGTCTTGCCTGCAAGGTCAAGTGAATAACTCTTGAACATAATTTTTTCTCCTTTTAATCTTCTACTTTATTTTCAGCAGAAGCAGTCCGAAACGACTGAACAATCTACAATACTTTGTAAACTCTTCAGTTGTCTCGGTTGACACTTCTGCTTTGATAACTTAATACACAAGAAAAATGGGCGGAATATATACAACTCCGCCCAGTCTTTGCAAACTATTTTCTTAAACCTAATCTTTCGATTAATGAACGATATCTTTCGATATCGATTTCTTTTAAGTAAGCAAGTAAGCCTTTTCTCTGACCGATCATCTTTAACATACCTCTTCTTGAGTGATGATCC
>JAZQZJ010000074.1:0-3935 GCA_045633955.1 Agathobacter sp.
TGACTTCTCTGAAGCTTCTCACCGTGACTGCGATGGTGACACACAGATTCTTAACATCTTAAAAGCTTACCATGATTGCGGTTTCGAAGGCTACATCCGTCCAGACCATGGTCGTCATCTTTGGGATGAAGAACCAGGTAACGTACGTCCAGGCTACGGCTTATATGACCGTGCTCTTGGTATCATGTACATGCTCGGTGTATGGGATATGCTCGATAAACTTGACAACAAGTAAAATCAAAAAATGATTGCCCCGTGCTTAGCACGGGGCTTTTTTTGCATAAATATATAATTGTTATTGCATAAAATTGCACAACACTTTATAATATACCTATATAATTGTTGGACAATTCTTCCAACAAAAGGGGGACAAAATCATGCAAGAAAGAATCTTAATCACTATGAAAGAAAATCCAGATGTTATCTTAAGAGCAATTCCGGGCCACTTTATTACACCTAATGCTCACTCAAATTACTATCTGGATATGACTGCTATTAAAAGCCGCACGCACGAATCTCGCGCTGCAGCTATAGAATTTGCTAAAAAAATTCCACCTACAACCGTAGTCGATACTATCGTATGTATGGAAGGTACTCAGGTTATTGGAGCATATCTTGCAGATGAATTAACAAAAAACGGTATTCTAAACGTTAATACTTATAAAGCAATCAACGTAATAACAACAGAATTGAGTTCAACTGGACAGTATATCGTTCGTGACAATCTGAAACCTATGTTTGAAGGAAAGAACGTTATTATTTTAGTTGCTACTGCTGCTACTGGTAAAACAATCGCAAAAACAGCAGAAGCTATCAAATATTATGGCGCAAAAGTAAGAGGAATTTGTAGTGTATTTAGCGTAGGAACTACATGTTTCGGAAAACCAATTTACTCCTTATTCTCTGTTAAAGACTTACCAGACTATCGTAACTGTCCTGCCGAGGAATGCCCAATGTGTAAAAAAGGACAGTCTGTAGATGCAATTGCAAATCCATTTGGATATTCAAAACTCTAATTATACAAAGAACTTTAAACCAAAAACGCAGTTACATTTTCCCAAATGCAACTGCGTTTTTTTATGCGTCAAAATCTACATGATAGGTCTTTTCTTCATCTACGATGTCTACGAAGTGGAGATCAAATTCTTTCTCCATAATGGTCATACAACCTTTATAGAATAGGGTTTCTGTCTTTTTTATAACAAACATATAAGTGCCATCTTCTTTTTCATCTGCTTCATCGCTGATATCGTTGTAGAATTCTCTACCATTTATTTCACCAGTATAGCCTGCTGATTGAATTCGTTCTTCAATCAATTCATATAATTCATTCATCATCTTTACCTCTTAGAACTTGTCACAAATTCCTTTTGCGACAAGTTCTTAACATATAACATATTATTTTATTAAAGTTCTCATTTGGCTCTTGAGCTCTGAGAAATCAGATTTCACTCGCATTCCAAGCACAGTGTCAATATCTTTATCCATCTGCTGTGCTATCTTTTTCATTTCGCCATGCATATTTTTGGCGTCTCCATAATTTCCACGCGAAAGTGCATCATACGCTTTCTTCCCTAATTCATGACACTTTTTGTGGCTTTCACCAAGTCTCTTCCAAATAGGTTTTGCTTCGCCTTCATATGGCTCAAATACTGGATATACACGTCCAAAGGTACTCTTCTTTGGATCAAGTTCAATTGGGCCGCATTCTCTAGCATCTATCATATTACCAAGATCAGTTACCCAGTTTTGATGAATTACATTTATCCATGTAATATATAAGAACATCGTACGCTCTTCACGACGGAAAGCAGGGTACTTATCTAATGTATGTACCATGTTAATAGACTGATCTAATTCAGACTGTAAGTTATAGAATGGCTGAATCGCAGCAAGCACCTTATCGGTCAAACCACTCATCTGCTCTGTTGTTCCCAATAACTGTTCACACTGATTTGATACTTCTACTGTCTGACTTCCTAATTCTACCATAGAGCTATTGATTTCTTCACTAGCTGCTGCAAAGGAAGTCATATTTGAGGTAATCTGTCTCATGTTACCCATATTTTCTTCATTAATATCCGAGATCTTAGTAATCTTTTCCGACATTTCATTGAGCGAATTTACGGTATCTGTAGCACTCTTAGTCGATTTTTTCGAAGCCTCACGAATATTTTCGAGGAAATTCGCCATCGTTGCAGTCATTTCCTGTGTTTCTTCTGCCAACTTACGAATCTCTTCTGCTACAACCGCAAAACCTCTTCCTGCATCACCTGCTCTAGCAGCTTCAATAGAAGCATTCAATGCCAAAAGGTTTGTCTGACTAGAAATGGAATTAATACCTGCGATTACTTCGTTCATGTGATTTACTATATCCAACAACGCATTCATATCCGTTTCCGTCTGTCTGGACATATCCATGGTATCATCCGAAAGATTCTTGATGCTGATTAATTCACTCTGTCCTTCTTCTATTTTCGCATATACTCTATCACTATCATTCGCAATCTCTCCGATTGTTACGGTCAACTGCTCCTGTTGTTCTCTTACTATTTCTGCAACCTCTGCTGTATTTTTGGCAACATCCAAAATAATCTCTGTTGCATCATTCACATGACTAGACATGTCTGTCAATTTATTCATGTGGCTGTTTACCTGTAAATCCAATCCATTAGTATATACCAATGAGGATAAGTTTTTCTTAAATATATCTTCAACACTTGCATGTGCATCTGTCAAACATTGATAAAGTTTCTGTACCTCTGGTGAACCTTTTTCATAGTTCGCTTCCTGCAATTCATATACTGCAGCAACCAAATCATTATCAACCTTCTTCTTTATAAACCCCATCTTTTCCTCCCTATACGTTCAATAACTTTTACGCCATATATGCCTATTATACGCATTTTAAAAGCATCGGTCAAGAAGTACACTTCACCCAAACACGAATACTTCAACTATACACTTGCTTATAATAAATTCGTTTTATTTCGTTTCGATTTAAGCAAATTGTTTTATATTGTTTTCAAAAATGTAAGAAATGAGCCTTACTACATCATTGACTGTACACCGTTAAAAAACGTCGGCACTTAATGATATAGTAAGGCTCATTTCGTAGTATTTTAAATACCTAATTATAAAAACTATTTAGTCTCTAAATCGAAATTGAAATAACGAACTGCGTTGTTATACGCAAGACCTTTTGCAATCTTTTCTAATGCTTTTTCATCGTTTGGATATTCACCGTTTTCTACCCATCCACCGATAAGTTCACAAGCGATACGACGGAAGTATTCATGTCTTGTGTATGATAAGAAACTACGAGAGTCTGTTAACATACCAATGAAGTTTCCAAGTAATCCGAGGTTTGCAAGAGAAACCATCTGATCAATCATACCCTGTTTGTTATCATTGAACCACCAAGCAGAACCCTGCTGGATTTTGCCTACACAAGAAGCATCCTGGAAACATCCAAGAATTGTTCCGATTGCAGCGTTGTCGATTGGGTTTAATGAGTAAAGAATTGTCTTTGGTAACTGTTCTGTTTCTGCTAATGCATTTAAGAAATCTGCCATTTCAGCTGATGGTGTGTAGTTAGAGATACAGTCAACACCACAGTCTGGTCCAAGTTTGTTGAATTTACTCTTGTTGTTATCACGTTTTACACCATAGTGAAGCTGCATTACCCAGTTTTTCTTATGATATTCTTTACCAAGTTCGATCATGATAGCTGTTTCAAATTTCTTTACTTCTACTTTAGAAACAAGTTCACCAGCAAGACGTTTTGCAACGATTGCTTCTACTTCTTCTGCTGTAGCTGGTTCGTACATTACATAATCTAAGCTGTGGTCAGAAATTGTACATCCATTTTCATGGAAGTAGTCAAGGCGAACTCTTAAAGCGTCTACTAATGTAGCAAAAGAGTTAACTGTTAC
>JAZQZJ010000075.1:0-40665 GCA_045633955.1 Agathobacter sp.
ATCATCTCTGCAGCTTCTTGTACAACAAACTGTTTAGCTCCTATGGCTGACGCTTTAAACAAATATGCTGAAATCAAATCTGGTATCATGTGTACAATCCACGCTTATACAGGCGATCAGATGACACTTGATGGACCACAGAGAAAAGGTGATTTAAGAAGATCACGTGCTGCAGCTTGCAACATCGTACCAAACAGCACAGGTGCTGCTAAAGCTATCGGTTTAGTTATTCCAGAATTAAACGGAAAATTAATCGGTGCTGCACAGCGTGTACCAACTCCAACAGGTTCTTCTACAATCCTTTTCGCAGTAGTTAAAGGTGAAAACGTAACAGCAGAAGGCATCAATGCAGCTATGGCAGCAGCAGCTAACGAATCTTTCGGTTACAACACAGACGAAATCGTTTCTTCTGATATCATCGGTATGACATATGGTTCATTATTCGATGCTACACAGACAATGGTTAAAGAAGTTGGCGATGACTTATACGAAGTACAGGTTGTTTCTTGGTATGACAACGAAAACAGCTACACATCTCAGATGGTTCGTACAATCAAATACTTCTCTGAATTAGCTTAATTTTAGAATTTTACAGGCCCTGCCCAGATTGGGCGGGGCTTGATTTTTACAAAAAATTTAGGAGGACATAATTATGTCATTAAACAAAAAATCAGTTGATGATATCAACGTAAAAGGAAAAAGAGTTCTTGTTCGTTGTGACTTTAACGTACCTTTAAAAGAAGGTGTTATCACAGATGAAACACGTATCAATGCAGCTCTTCCAACAATCCAGAAATTATTAAACGATGGAGGTAAAGTTATCCTTTGCTCACATCTTGGAAAAGTAAAAGAAGGTCCAAATGAAAAAGAATCTTTAGCTCCAGTTGCTAAGAGACTTACAGAAAAATTAGGAAAAGAAGTTGTATTCGTATCTGATTACAACGTAACTGGCGAAGCTGCAACAGCTGCAGTAGAAGCTATGAACGAAGGTGATGTTGTATTACTTCAGAATACACGTTTCCGTGGTAAAGAAGAAACAAAGAACGGTGAAGAATTCTCTAAAGAATTAGCTGATTTAGCAGATGTATATGTATGTGACGCTTTCGGTTCTTCACATAGAGCACATGCTTCAGTAGCTGGCGTTACAAAATTCATCACTGAAAAAGGTGGCGAAAATGCAGTTGGTTACTTAATGCAGAAAGAAATCGACTTCCTTGGAAATGCTGTAGAAAACCCAGTTAGACCTTTCGTAGCTATTCTTGGTGGTGCTAAAGTTGCTGACAAACTTAACGTAATCAACAACCTCCTTGAAAAATGTGATACACTTATCATCGGTGGTGGTATGGCTTATACATTCGTTAAAGCACAGGGATACGAAATTGGAAAATCACTTTGCGACGACGAAAAATTAGAATACTGTAAAGAAATGATGGCAAAAGCAAAAGAACTTGGTAAAGAAATCCTTCTTCCAGTAGATGCTGTAACTATCAAAGATTTCCCAAATCCAATTGATGGACCAGTAGAAACAGAAGTTTATGATATTACAAATATGCCAGCAGAACGTGAAGGCTGTGATATCGGACCAAAATCAGCAGAATTGTTTGCTAACGCAGTAAAATCTGCTAAGACAGTTGTATGGAATGGACCAATGGGTGTATTCGAAAATCCAACACTTGCAGCTGGTACTCTTGCAGTAGCAAAAGCTTTGGCTGAAACAGATGCAACAACAATTATCGGTGGTGGTGACTCTGCAGCAGCTGTTAACCAGATGGGTTATGGCGACAAGATGTCACACATCTCTACAGGTGGTGGAGCTTCTCTTGAATTCTTAGAAGGAAAAGAGCTTCCTGGTGTAGTAGCAGCTGATAATAAATAAAAGTAGAGCACTTAATGAAGGCGAGTGTAAATGATGCCTGAATTTAGTGTGAACTTAGTTCGGAGAAACTTGGTGATTGACGAGCAGAATGCGAAGACAGAACCTAGTAAACCGAACTTCCTTGTAAAAAATTAAGGGAGAAATTAATTATGGCAAGAAGAAAAATCGTAGCTGGTAACTGGAAAATGAACATGACTCCAAGCCAGGCTGTAAAATTAGTAGAAGAATTAAAACCATTAGTAGAATCTGATTCAGTAGACGTAGTATATTGCGTACCTGCAATCGATATCGTACCAGTAGTAGAAGCAGTAAAAGGCACAAACGTAGCAGTAGGTGCTGAAAACATGTACTTCGAAGAAAAAGGTGCATACACTGGTGAAATTTCAGCAGAAATGCTTGTGGATGCAGGTGTTAAATATGTTATCCTTGGTCACTCTGAAAGAAGAGACTACTTCAAAGAAGATGATGCTTTATTAAATAAAAAAGTAAAGAAAGCTTTCGAAGCTGGTCTTACACCAATCCTTTGCTGTGGTGAATCACTTGAACAGCGTGAAATGGGTGTAACAATTGACTGGATTCGTCTTCAGATTAAATCAGATTTAGTAGATGTAACAGCAGAACAGGTAGCTTCTATGGTTATCGCTTATGAACCAATTTGGGCTATTGGAACTGGTAAAACAGCTACATCTGATCAGGCTCAGGAAGTTTGTGCAGCAATTCGTGAATGCATCAAAGAAATGTATGACGAAGCTACAGCAGAAGCAGTTCGTATTCAGTACGGCGGCTCTGTAAACGGCGCTAATGCAGCAGAACTTTTTGGAAAACCAGACATTGACGGCGGTCTTGTTGGTGGAGCTTCATTAAAAGCTGATTTTGGAAAAATTGTAAACTACTAATTCCAATAAAGAAATGTATAGAAAGGGAGGGGTCGAAAGACTTCTCTTTTTCTATGTCTAATGGGATATTTTATTGCATGTTTTTGCGGAGTATACTATAATATATTCTGGTATTTTGTGTAACTGACAAAAGAGGAGTTTGTATGAACAAAAGACATATAGGTCGTACTTGTTTTATCTTTTTATTTGCAATTGTACTGATTGTTGGATGTACATCAAAGAATCCACAGGAAGAGTCGAGACAAAAGGGTAAGAATGATGTATATCAGGCGCAGTTAACAGACTTGTCAAAGGCGTTTGATATCATATTACAAAACGGTACGCGAGATTTTTTTGAAGGATATCCCATTGATTATGCTTTTTTACACTGGGTTAGTGTAACATATGGGCAGGATATGATTTTAGATATGGCATATGCCTTTTATGAAGGCGGTGTAGGAGATGATGCCTGGTATGAAATAACAGGAAGTTCTATGCACGTGCTTTGGCTGGAATATTGTCAGGAAATGCAGTATGCCACGTATTATTTAGAAAATGTTCATTGGATGGAATGTGCTAGCGATGAACTAGTAACGATGGATTTTACAGGTGATATCAATTTGGCCGATGAATGGCATACGATGCAGGCTTTGGTACAACGTGAGAAGGGGATTTATGACTGTATTGCACCTGAGATTGTAGAAGAATTACAGAGTGTAGACTTATCCGTTATTAACAACGAGTTTGTGTTTACAGATGGCGGTGATCGTCAGATCAATAAGGCATATACCTTTGGGGCAAAGACGGAAAACGTTACAATGTTAGAGGCTTTTGGCACAGATTTGGCAAATCTTGCAAATAACCATACTTATGATTATCGTACCTCTGGGCTTATGGATACGATATCCACTTTACATAATGCTGGAATCGAAACGATGGGTGCTGGAGTGAATTTAGAAGAAGCAAAAACGATACAGTATTATGTAGCAAATGGAAAAAAGATTGCAATTGTCTCTGCTACAGAGATTGAGCGTTATTCGAATTATACCAAGGAAGCTACTGAGACAGAAGCAGGTGTTTTAAAAACATTAAATCCTGCAATTTTTTATGAAGTAATTCGAGAAGCAGATAGAAATAGTGATTATGTTATTGTAAATGCCCATTGGGGTATTGAAGGGACATATCTTTATAATACAACGCAGCAAAGCTATGCCCGAGGTTTTGTAGAAGCTGGGGCGGATGTAGTCCTTGGAGGACATCCTCACAGATTACAGGGAATTGAATTTATAAATGATGTACCTGTTGTATATAGTTTGGGGAATTTTTGGTTTTCAACAGGAACTTTATATACAGAGATTGTTCAGCTTCAGATAGATGATAGAGGTGAATTGGCGCTCCGTATTATTCCTTGTTTACAGCAGAATTTGACTACTAGAGTGTTGACTGCAGAAGAGCAGGATGCTTTTTATAAATTTATGGCTGATATTTCCTATGGTATTGTAATTGACAAAGATGGATTTGTTTATGATACACAGAATGGAAAACATGCAGAATTATTAGATGGAACAAATTATCAATCGTCTATGCATTATGGTTCCTATAATGGTATGGTTGATTTAGAAGGAAGAGCAATAGATATTGTCGGAAACCTTCATTAATAGTATAATAGTGTTGTATATGAAAATGCATATAAAATAAAAAATATAATTAAGAAAAGAGGAAAATAGAATGAGTAAAAAACCAGTTGTATTAATGGTACTTGATGGTTATGGATTGAATGAAAATCCAGAAGGGAATGCCATTGCTATGGCAAACACTCCAGTCATGGACAAGCTTATGGCAGAATGTCCATTTCTAAAAGGAAATGCTTCAGGGCTTGCAGTAGGTCTTCCTGATGGACAGATGGGTAACTCTGAAGTTGGTCATATGAATATCGGTGCTGGCCGTATCATTTATCAGGATCTTACTAGAATCACAAAAGAAATCAATGATGGTACATTCTTTGATAACAAAGGCCTTATGGCAGCTATGGAAAATTGTAAGAAAAACAATTCAGATCTTCACCTTTGGGGACTTCTTTCAGATGGTGGTGTACACAGCCATATCACACATATTTATGGTATTCTTGAAATGGCAAAGAGAAATGGTCTTACAAATGTATATCTTCACGGATTCCTTGATGGACGTGATACACCTCCAGCATCAGCAAAAGGCTTTGTAGAACAGATTGAAGCAAAAATGGCAGAAATCGGTGTAGGTAAAGTAGCTTCACTTTGTGGACGTTACTATGCGATGGACCGTGATAATAACTGGGATCGTGTAGAAAAAGCATACAATGCATTAGTAGCTGGCGAAGGAGTACAGGAAACAAGTGCAGTAGAAGCAATGCAGAAATCTTACGATAACGGTGTAACAGATGAATTTGTTCTTCCAACAGTTATTACTGAAAATGGTGCACCACGTGCTATCGTAAAGGCAAATGACTCCGTTATTTTCTACAACTTCCGTCCAGACCGTGCTCGTGAAATGACAAGAGCATTCTGTGATGACAACTTTACTGGCTTTGAAAGAAAAACAGGATTCCTTCCACTCACATATGTATGTTTCAAGGATTATGATGAAACAATTCCAAATAAAGTAATTGCATTTGAAAAGGAATCTATTACAAATACATTTGGTGAATATCTTGCAAAATGTGGTAAGAAGCAGTTGCGTCTTGCTGAAACAGAAAAATACGCACACGTAACATTCTTCTTCAATGGTGGTATTGAAGAGCCAAACGTAGACGAAGCTCGTTTACTTGTTAACTCACCAAAGGAAGTAGCCACATATGATTTAAAACCAGAAATGAGTGCTCCAGAAGTAGGTGTAGATCTTGTAGAAGCTATCAAATCTGATGAATATGATGTTATCGTTATCAACTTTGCAAATCCAGACATGGTAGGTCATACAGGTGTAATTCCTGCAGCCGTAGCAGCAGTAGAACGCGTAGATAGCCTTGTTGGTGATGCAGTAGAAGCTGTAAAAGAAGTTGGTGGTGTAATGTTCATCTGTGCTGATCATGGTAATGCAGAAAAGATGGTAGACTATGAAACAGGTAAGCCACACACAGCACATACAACAAACCCAGTTCCATTCATTCTTGTAAATGGTGAAGAAAACTGGAAACTTCGTGAAGGTGGATGTCTTGCTGATATCGCTCCAACAATTCTTGAGATTATGGAATTAGAACAGCCAGCAGAAATGACAGGTGAATCACTCCTTGTGAAATAAGATATTAAAAATAGCCGCTCAGTGAGCGGCTATTTTTTATGCTTGGTTTATTTTCTTTTCCATCATTTCTGGATTGACTGCCTCTGAGATAGCTGTATGTTTTGTAATACGGCCTTCTTTGTAGAGGTTATAGATACTGGTATCCATAGAAATCATGTTTTCGTTTGATGAGGTATAAATGATACCATCAATCTGGTGTACTTTGCGTTCACGAATAAGGTTTCGGATCGCAGGTGTTAATACCATGATTTCAAAAGCAGGAACCATTTTTCCATCGATAGTTGGTAACAGTTTTTGGCTGACTACAGCCTGAAGAACTGCAGATAACTGAATACAAATCTGGTGCTGCTGTGAAGCAGGGAATGCATCAATGATACGGTCAATTGTATTTGCTGCGCCAAGAGTGTGCAGAGAAGAGAAAATAACGTGTCCAGTTTCTGCACCAGTTACAGCGGTATTAATAGTTTCATAGTCACGCATTTCTCCTAAGAGGATAACGTCAGGACTCTGACGAAGTGCGGCACGAAGTGCTGTTAAATAGCTATCAGTATCTGTTGAAATTTCACGCTGGGAAACGATGGATTTTTTATGGCGATGCAAAAATTCCAAAGGATCTTCCAAGGTGATAATATGTTCTTCGCGTTCTGTATTGATTTTATCAATGATACAAGAAAGGGTAGTAGATTTACCACTTCCAGCAGGTCCTGTTACTAAAATCATACCACTATTAATACCAGATAAATTCATAACACTTTCTGGAATACCAAGTTCTTCTGGTCTTGGCAGATTAAAGCCAATCACACGGATAACAGCTGAGTAGGTACCACGCTGTTTATAAGTGCTGACACGGAATCTGGAAATGCCAGGAATGGCGAATGAGAAGTCATCATCGCCCATCTGTTCAAAGTGGGTAATATCACGAGATGCCAAGGAATAAATACCTGTCACGAATTCAAATGTTTCTGGAGGCATAAGTGTGTCTTCATTTAAGCTTTCCATTTGTCCACGTTTCTTATACGTAACTGGTTTACCTGCAATGACAAAAATATCAGATGCTCCATTTTCTGTAGCTTGTGCTAATATGTTTTTTACGTCCATTTTTAATATCCTTTCTAAACTGTATTAATCAATCAGATCGAGAACTTCATCTTCTGGTAAGTCGATTTCATATACAGACTGCCAGCTAAGAATTTGATAAAAGGTATCCTTTTGGTGAGTAGGATATGTTATCAAAAGATCTATATATAAGATTTGATTTTCGGTAATCTGAACGGTATAGGTATAGATATTGTTACTATAAATACCTATATCATATTGTTGAAATGCTTGCTCTACGTTTGTAAAATAGTCATTTTCTGAATGCGATGAGAGATAAGAATCTGCCAATAATGCATCAATTTCTGCTAGTTTTTCGTAGGCAATGGCTTCGGCCTGATAATAGCTGCTATTTTTTTCTGCTACTTTTTGGCTAAGTTTGTAGTCTGAGTTTGCCGTTAAAAGAGATAGGGCTGAAATCGTAACTATACAAATCATAACGAATGCCAGCAGAATGGTAGAAAATCCAAAGTTTGAAAAACTTGGTGCTGGTCGTTTTTCACGTTTTCTATTATTCATTTGCAGACACCTCACTTTCTTCTACACCGCTTAGGGTAGATGGAGTAAGTGGCTGATAATGTGATGCCTGAATTTGATAATAGGTCATCCCATCTTCTTTATGAAAGGAAATATCAATAGAAGGTATTGGGCTATCGCATTCCTTAATAAAAATGTAGTAACTGCTTTCTTCTCTAGAACATTCCTCATAGTTTTCATCAAAATAAATCATAATCTGGCCATCTGCATGAATGGCATAGGAGTAGATTTCCCAAATGTCTTCGACATTTCCGTCTCCTGTTTCATAGATAGCTGCAACATTGTTGCATGCGGTTACAGCATGATGCAATGTTGTTGTATTATCCGTGAGGTTTAATGCTTTGATAAAAAACTGCAAACTGCATACACACAGGAGACTAAAGAGCAGGATATTAATTAGGATTTCCATTAGGAACATGCTAGATTTTGTACGTTCATAACGAATCATGGCTGCTCCTTTCCTGCACTGTGAATTGGCAAATAGAGTACCTGTGAGTGGTTCGCTGTAGTGGTAACGGTGATTTTGATCAAATTATTATGAATCATCTCTGTTGTAAATCCATTAGTTTTAATGATTTCCTGACCGGTTTCAAGTGAAAATACAGAGTGTTCATTTACCACGATTTCACGTAATGCATCTTTGTAGTAGTAAATATAGGTAATGTAGGTTACATCATTTTCCATTGTTGTGATGGCTAAAGCATCAATGCCTTCTATTTGTGAAATTGTTACATTTCCATGGTTGTCGTTTTGACGAAGTTTTTCCGTTAGATAAGAGGAAATGGTACGGCTTTCATAGTTGGCATCCATAGCATCTGCGGTATGTTGATATTGCTTTGCACCGATAAGAATCAGTAAAAAAGCAGTAACTGCAAACATGGTAAACAACGCTATTACAAAAACACTATCAATTTTTAGTGATCGTTTGCTATCGAGTCGTAACATGCAGTTAATCCCTTTCTATAATTGTAATACTAGGGCGTAAGTTACCACCAATGTATTCATAACTTACAAAGAACTGATCTTTGTTGTAGATAAGTCCGTAGTTTTCTTCGAGATATGCTAAATCAGCAGGGTACATGCCTTCTAATGCGTAGCATTGCGTAATACTACGATCAATGGCATTTTCTAAAATCTCTTTTTCGCGGGCAGTGTTGGTGTTCACCAAAGAATTTGAGAACCATACAAAGATAACGAGCACAGCCACGAGAATTAATACAGGCGCATATGTAGTTAAAGATTTTTTTTCTTTTTTAACGGAAAAAAGATACATAAAGCCTCCTAAACATTATCCAATGCTGGAAATAATTCCAAGCAGTGGAAGTAAGAATGAAATCAGTATAAGTCCAATAAAGAAAGACAAAATAATAATTAAGGTTGGTTCTAAAATAGAAACAAAATGACGAAGCTGATTATCACTTTCTTCTTCATAAGCGATAGAGATTTTGTGCATAACATCATCCATAGAACCAGTTTTGTATCCGATGGTCATGAGACTTGAATACATTTTTGAGAAAATACCAGACAAGAGAAGGGATTTGATAAAGCTTTCTCCGTGTTTGATGTGTTCTTTACATTTATTAATACGTTCTAACATATATGGATTATCAATCAGTTTTTCTGCCATCTCTAAGCTACGGTCCGTATCTAAACCACTAGCGAGTGCTAAATACATGCAGTTTGCAAAACGGCTGGCTGAAATGGTCATGGATAAACTTCTTCCCTGAAATAAGATTTTGCCAAAAGAAGTACGAGAGAAGATAAAAGCTGCCAATGCTAAAACTACAAAAGCGATGACAAAATAGAGCATGTATTTGTTTAATACATTGCTAATATTCATGAGCATAAGAGCTGTACCAGTAAGTCCGCTTCCTAACTGTTCATATATCTGTGAGAATACAGGAACAACCTGAGTGATTATTACGACAATAACTACAAGCATCATAACAGTCATAATCAGTGGATAGGTAACTGCGTGTCGGATACTGGCTTTAATATCTGCTTCACGTTCATAATATACAGAAAGGGAATCTAACACTTCCTCTAGACGGCCAGTTTCTTCGCCGAGACGTACCATATCAACCATATATTCTGGAAACATATTGGTATCAGCAATTGCATTTCCAAGTGTCATACCTTTTTCCATAGGAACATAAATATCATTTAAAAATGTTTTGGTGTAATCATCATTGGCTTCGTCTCGCAAAATCATAATACCGTAGTAGGTAGGCAAGCCTGCTTTTACAATCATACCAACTTGTTGGCAAAAGGTAGATATTTCATTTTCGCTAAGTAATTTCTTTTTGTTTTGAGACATATAATCCTCCTAGTAAACATACTTGGTTAAGTATTTACTATTTTCTGTAATAAAATCGGCAGGGACTTTGCTCGTAGAAGCAAAGGTTGGATCTAAAAGATTCCATGTGGAACCATTAAATTCGATGATACCATTTACCCAGCCTATATCTTTAATATAGGTACTAATCCATGCGTGATATTCTTCACCAACATATCCTACTTCAAGGCGTGTAGGAATTTTCTGGCTACGAAGCATGGTAGCCATAACCGATGCATAATCAAAGCAAATACCGGTATTGGATTTGAAAACGTCATCCACAACTGGTAGATATCCAGAAACTACACTGGCTGCTTTGTCATAATCATAGGTATAATTGCTAATAATGTAATTGTATACGTTTTCAACAACTTCCAAATCTGTATTGGCAGAATATGCCAAGTCTACAGCTTTATCGATTGGCAAAGAGGATGCAGAGAAGTTCACGTATTGATTTGGATAGAGATATGGTCCAAATTCATTGGTAATGCTTACTTCTGCAGTGCAGGATAAAGCGGTAGAGTAGGAAGTGCCTGAAATGTTTTCATAGACACCGATACTATATGTGCCATTTCCGGCAGTAAAAGGAAAGACTTCGTAGGAACCATGGAGGTTATAGGTGTATGTCACACCATCTGGTCCAGTTACCTGTAGTTTTACCTTTTCTACACTACCTGTGTATTCCACCATAAAATATCCTTCTGAAGTATTGGATAAATCAATGGTTGCACTATCACAAGACTCTACAGTGGTTCCACTGGCTTCTGGAACAAGGACAACAGGGGTGTTATCTCGGCTGCCTTTTTCCGTAGAAACAGGAGTTTCTGGTGTTTTTGAAGGTGTTTTATCACCAGAATCGTCACCACAAGCTATGAGTTGTGTACACAGTAGGAATAACATAAGAAATAGTATCGTAATTTTGCGAATCCTATTTTTCATAAAAACTCCATATGATATTGTTATTTTTTCCGATTATTCATATTTCTATATTATAATGTATTTTAGAGGAATTGAAAACCAAAAAATGTGAATTATGGTACAATATATAGAAAGAAAATCTTGAAAATCGTAAATTCCTATGGTATACTATCAAAAGTTGTGAAGTTATGACATAGGAGGTGTAAACCGTGACAGTATTAAAAACGTTATTAACAATTGTATTTATTATAATCAGTCTTGTTATCACAGTAGTTATCTTAATGCAGGAAGGTAAGCAGGCTGGACTTGGTTCTATCGCTGGTGCTGCAGATACTTACTGGGGAAAAAATAAAGGACGTTCAATGGAAGGAATGTTAGTAAAGATTACAAAGTATTGTGTAGTTGCTTTCCTTGTATTAGCAGTGGTTCTTAATTTAGGAATTTGGTAAAATTTTCGGGACTGTCGTATGACGGTCCCGTTTCATTTTATACGGAGGTATAAGATATGGGAAAAGATTTTAAGAGAAGAAAAGATATCGTATATAAGTTTATTTGTGATGATATGTATGTTCCTATGAAAATTAAGGAACTTGCGATTGTTCTTGGTGTAAAAAAAGAAGATAGATCTCAGTTAGAGGAAATTCTTCTCGAATTAATGGCAGAAGGAAAGATATCGCTTTCTAAGAGAGGAAAGTATACAAAAGCTGAGGAGTCTCAGTTGGTTGGGGTGTTTTCTGCCCATCCAAAGGGGTTTGGCTTTGTGAATATCGAGGGTGAGGATGAAGATATCTTTATTCCAGATAGTAAAGTTGGAGATGCTCTTCATATGGATAAGGTGCAGATTGTACTTTCTCCATTTGCAACAGGCCGTCGTAAAGAAGGTGTGATTGTAAAGGTACTAGAACGTGGAATGAAACAGATTGTATGTACCTATGAAGAGAGCAAAAGTTTCGGTTTTGCCGTGCCAGATAATACACGTTTTGGGTCAGATATTTTTATTCCGAAAGCAAAATCCATGGGTGCTGTCAAAGGCCATAAAGTTGTGGTTGAGATTACAAAATATGCACAGCCTGGAAAAAATCCAGAAGGAAAAGTTGTAGAAATCATCGGTCATGTGAATGACCCAGGAACAGATATTTTATCGATTGTAAGAGCCTATGAACTGCCTGTAGAGTTTTCTGAGAAGCTCTTGCATCAGGTGGAAAATGTTGCAAAACCAGTATCTGGTGCAGATATGGCGGGACGTATGGATTTACGAGATGTCGTAATGGTGACAATCGATAGTGAAGATGCAAAGGATTTGGATGATGCAGTATCTGTAAAAAAGGATGGGGACAACTATATTCTTGGTGTACACATTGCAGATGTAACCAATTATGTGCAGGAAAAGAGTGCGTTGGATGTCGAAGCGTTAAAGCGTGGAACATCAGTGTACTTAGTAGACCGAGTAATTCCAATGCTTCCACATGCGTTATCAAATGGGATTTGTTCGCTTAACGCTGGAGAAGATCGTTTGGCTCTTAGCTGTATTATGACGATTAATCCTAAGGGTGAGGTGATTGATCATACAATCGCGGAGACGGTAATTAATGTAAATACGCGAATGAGTTATAATAGTGTGAAAAAAATTCTTACCGAGAAAGATGAGGCAGAAATCGCAACATACCGTGATTTGGTTCCAATGTTTGAATTAATGGAAGAGTTAGCGGCAATACTTCGAGAGAAACGTATGAAACGTGGTTCTATTGATTTTGATTTCCCTGAAACAAAGGTGATTTTGGATGAAGCAGGGAAACCTATCGACATAAGACCATATGACAGAAATGTAGCAACAAAGATTATCGAAGATTTTATGCTGATTGCAAACGAAACGGTAGCAAGTGATCATTTTTGGCAGGAAGTACCATTTGTATATCGTACGCATGATAATCCAGATGATGAAAAGATAAAGAAACTTAATACTTTTATCAATAATTTTGGATATCATATTCATCTTGGTGGCAATGATATTCATCCAAAAGAATTGCAAAAATTACTTGGGAAAATTGAAGGCAGTCCAGAGGAAGCATTGATTAGTCGTTTGACTCTTCGTTCAATGAAGCAGGCGAAATATACTACATTTTGTACTGGACATTTTGGGTTGGCAGCGACCTATTATTGTCACTTTACTTCCCCAATTCGACGTTATCCGGACCTTCAGATTCATAGAATTATCAAAGAGAATCTGCGTGGACGTTTGAACAATAAGCGCAAAGAGCACTATGAAAAGATATTGACTGAAGTGGCAAAACATTCCAGCGAAACCGAGCGTCGTGCAGAAGAAGCAGAACGTGAAACAATTAAGATGAAAAAAGTCCAGTATATGGAACAGTTCATCGGTGAGGAATTCGAAGGCGTAATTTCAGGTGTTATGGAATGGGGGATTTTTGTCGAATTGCCAAATACCGTAGAAGGTTTGGTTCGTGTGACGGACTTAAAAGATGATTACTATCATTTCATTGAAGATGTCTATGAAATGGTTGGTGAGAATAGTGGAAAGAGTTATAAATTAGGCCAAATCGTAAAGGTTCGTGTAGAGCGTACCGATAAAATTGCGAGAACGATTGATTTTTCTCTTGTAGAAGATTAATACTAAATTTTTTTTAAATACAACCAGCAGTTTAGTTGATTTTTTTTGAAAAATCATATATTATCGTAGGTGGCTAGGGAAACTGGCCACCACGATGGAAAGCTTGAAAGGAGGATGCCTCATGGAAAAGGGTGCAAAGAAATTGATTGCCAATAATAAAAAGGTTTACCATGAATATTTCTTAGAAGAAATCTATGAAGCTGGCATCGCCCTTCATGGTACCGAAGTGAAATCTATTCGTATGGGAAAATGCAGTATCAAAGAATCCTTTGTCCGCATCGAAAAGAGTGGAGAAGTGTTCATCTATGGTATGCATGTAAGTCCATATGAAAAAGGAAACATTTTTAATAAAGATCCACTTCGTCCAAAGAAACTTTTGCTTCATAAGAAGGAAATCCAAAAGTTAGTTGGAAAGATTGCGGAAAAAGGATATACTCTTGTACCTGTAGAAGTATATCTGAGTAATGGTCTTGTAAAAGTGCAGATTGCTCTTGCAAAAGGTAAAAAACTTTACGATAAACGTCAGGATATCGCAAAGAAAGACATGAAGCGAGAAGCACAGAGAGACTTCAAAGTAAATATGAGAGCATAGCTCTTATAGATAAATATTCTTGGGCTAGTAATGGTTTCGACGGGGATCATGCAGCTGGAGAAGCGAGTCGTATGCAATGCGTGAAATGGCAAACTTAAATATAAACGCTGAAGAAAATTTAGCATACGCTGCCTAGTTTGCAGCAGTCTGACCTAGTGCACCTACACATTAGGACCCAGGCTTCGACCATGTAGGAAACGACACTGGCAAAGCTTTGCGTCAGTGGGCGTAATATGAAGCTACTAAAGCCGTCAGGGTGTCCGTTCTCGGACGGTGGAGGGAATGTAAAAGAACTGACTACACTCGTAGAAGGACAGGGAATTGGTTTTCGGACAGGGGTTCGACTCCCCTCTAGTCCACTGTTTCCATTTTTCTTCGTGGAAACAATTTTATCATAAGTAGATCGAATACCACCGAAAGGTGGTATTCGATTTTTTTATGTATAAACTACTGGTTCATTTTTTTAATAGGTCAGATATGGCATTATATGGTAGAAGAAAATGAATAGAGGAGGACAACGCACATGAGTAGATTTACAGGAC
This sequence comes from Agathobacter sp., assembly GCA_045633955.1. Taxonomy (GTDB): domain Bacteria; phylum Bacillota; class Clostridia; order Lachnospirales; family Lachnospiraceae; genus Roseburia. Next base: position 14,673 of record JAZQZJ010000075.1, read on the forward strand.
CAACCATTGAAGTAGAAAGTGCACAAGGAATTCGTGAGGTTTCATTAGATACCCGTCACCTCATGAACCGAAGAATCTTTTTGAATGGTGAGATTAATGAAGAATCCGCCAATGACTTCTTGTCTCAAATGTTATATTTAGAGCAAGACTCCAAAGAACCTATTACAATATACATCAACAGCCCAGGTGGAAGCGTTAACGCAGGGCTGGTTATTTATGACTGCATTCAAGCCAGTGAAGTGGAAATCAATATGATTTGCGCAGGCACAGCGGCTAGTATGGCAGCCATTATTTTTGCAGGTGGACAGAACGGTCACCGCTACATATTGCCACATTCTAAAGTGATGATTCATGAGCCACTTTTGGCGGGTGGTGTAGGAGGTTCAGCAACTTCTATTAAAAATATTTCAGATTCTATTCTCGAAACCCGCGGAATTGTAAACGGAATTTTATCCAAACATACAGGCAAAACGGTAAAAGAAATTAATAAAGCAACTTCTTTTGACAACTACATGAATGCTGAAGAAGCCATTAAGTTTGGGCTTTGTGATGAAATCACATCAAAGATGTATCTCTAGTAACTAATTGTATATTAAATATTAGGAGGAGACGACTTATGAACCATTATGGAAAAATGATACTTGCAGAAAATCAGGAATATAGCTTAGATTGCTATGAAACACAGTTGAATAACAATGTTCTAGTGGTGGGAACCAGTGGAGCTGGTAAAACCAGAAGTATTGTAATACCAAATATTTTGGAAGCAACTGGTAGTTATGTAATATCAGATCCGAAAGGAAATCTTTATGATAAGTATGGAGATTACCTAAGCGATAAGGGATATCATGTTATGAAACTGGATTTTACAAATCCAGAGGAATCCCACAAATACAATTTTTTCAAATATATCCAAACGACACAGGATATTATGTCTACTGCTCATATGCTTATTTATGATAAGGAAACTGGTAACCATGTAGATCCGTTCTGGGATCAGGCGTCTCAACTTTTGGTGCAGGCATTGATTGCTTATTTAAAAGAAGCTCATGGACCTGAAGAACAAAATCTACACAACCTTCTTAAGTTGGTGACCTGCTGTTCTAGCTGTGGAGATTTGGATAATCAGGAGAGCACGATGGACTCTATCATGAAAGACTATGCTCGTACACATAGAGATAGTTATGCGGTTAATACGTACAACAAATTCAGAGTAGCAGCATCTAAAACATTACGTTCCATTTTGATATCGGTAAATGCTCGACTAGGGTTATTTGATACTCCGGAAATTAAGCAGATGACCTCTTGGGACGATATAGAGTTAGCAAGTATCGGTCAAGAAAAAACGGCAGTATTCGTAGTAGTTAGTGATACAGATCGTTCGATGGATGCACTGGTGAATCTTTTCTTTACACAAACCATGAATCAGCTTTGTCGATATGCCGATAATCATTGTAAAGATAATTGTCTGCCGGTACCTGTGCGATTCATTCTTGATGATTTTGCTACAAACTGTAAGATAGGAGAGTTCCCACGAATGATAGCTTCCATTCGTTCACGAGGAATATCTACTATGCTGATGATTCAGGCAGAGTCACAACTTATGAATTGTTATGGAGACGATGGATATACCATTATCGGCAATTGTGACACCTATGTATATCTAGGTACCAATGATGTAAAAACAGCGCAGGCAGTGGCAGAAAGAGCTGATGTTCCGATGAAGAAAATTCTCTATATGCCTATTGGAACCAATTGGATATTTCGACGCGGACACAATCCAGTGAATGGTAAAAATTTTAACCTGGAGCCATACTTAAAAGAAAAGATGGCAGTTGGAGTGGAAGAAGTAAAAATTGCATAAAGTGAACCTGTTTAAAAGGTTTACTTATGATAAGAAAAAAGTTTATTGATACTAAGAAAGTTATTGACAAAGAGTAATCAAAGGCGTATACTCTTAATTCAGACGAAGGTCTAAAATACAAAAAAGCCTTACATTCTTTGGACCGCAGAGGTGTGGAAATGACATAAGTCAGAGAATGTTGTAACTAATCAACGATGACTATTTACACGCAAAGGGGGCGCATATATGAAAGAATTTCCAGTTTTGGACATGTTAGCAACGGGAGCACGTATCCACGAGCTCCGCAATCAGAACAATCTGACAGTGGACCAGGTTCGAGAGTATCTTGGACTTGAATCAACGCAGGCCATTTACAAATGGCAGAGCGGGAAGAGTATGCCGAGCATTGATAACCTGTATGCTCTTAGCACCTTATTTGGAACAAGCGTAGATGACATTCTACGAGGCAGTAAAGAAGAGGACGAAAAGTCCTCTTCTTTTTTTGTACCACAGAAATAGATAAGTGTGGTATAATGCGAATAATGATTCATAAGGAAAGGAATTTTTACAAATGAAGAAAAAGTATAGAAATTTGATACCATTATGTACATTTTTTGTTGGATTGCTTATATTTATTTTGTTTTTTTCACAATCGGGTAATATATTAGAAAAGCCGGTTACAGGGCTAGGAAATAAACTATTTTTCTCCGCGTTATATACGATAGATGCATTTTCATATGAAGTGGACTATGAAACAATAAGAATGTTTGTTTCACCGACAGAATATATATCACAGAATATATTTTTAGGATTTGTATATTTTTTGTTTGCAGTAGCTCCTGTATTATTAGTTGCTAATATCCTAACATATTTTCGTATAGGAATAGATCGACTTCGTTTCTTTCTTTCAAAGTTTTGTGGTACAAGCTATATATTTTCTGAGTTAAATCAGCAATCTATAGTTATGGCAAGTGGAATTTATGAAAAAAAGAATTGGTGGGATAAAATTGTTTTTGCTGATTGCGATATGCTTAGTATGCAGAATATGAATCAAAAAGAATTATTAAAGGAAGCATATGAGATTCATGCAATCTGTTTAAAAAGAGAATTAGTCAACATAGGTGTTTTTAAATTGTTTGGTGGCAATGAGATTTTTATTATCTCAGGAGATGAGTCTAAAAATGTTTCACAGACAATTGCAATGATTAATAAATATAAAAATGAAAAAATAAGAAATAGCATTTATGCATATATATCATCTGAAAAAGATGTTGAATTAATTGATGCAGTAGAAAAAGGTAATTATTTATTAGATGATTCTTTTTTGAAACGCTTTGAAGTTGATAAATCAAATAAGGATAAAGATTTCTATTTTGAGTTATGTAAAATGTTCAAAGATGTAGTAGATAATAAAAATATCAAAATAGAGGGTACATTTTCGGTTCGTTGTATAACTCCAGCAGATCAGACGATTTATCAGGTGATAAAAGAAAGTTATAAAGATTTGCGTTTAAAGTCTATGGAGACAAAAGAAAAGAAAGTATCTATAACAATCGTAGGCTTAGGAACATACGGATTAAAGTTTTTAAAAACAGCAGCGTGGATGTACCAATTGGTAGGATATAAGGTAGAGTTTCATATTATAGATATAAAAAAAGATGCTGAAAAACAATTGAAACATACATGTCCAGAATTCTTTTATGATATTGCAGAAAGAGCTGCAGATGATTCGAGCCATGAAGTATATATGCATGCCGGAATCGATTGTTTTAATTCTGAGTTTGATGAGAAAATGCATTGTGATGAAGGAATAAAACAGTCACACCTTGTATTTATTGCGTTAGGGGATGATGATAGAAATATTGAGACAGCAATGTGTATTCGTAAATTAGTTTCGCCAGAAAATCATCCACTCATTTATGCGGTGGTGAGGGATTCACAAAAGGCTCTTGATTTGGAATTAGGCGAAACAAGAGGAGGAAAACAAGAGTATAAAACAAAAGGTCTACAAAATTATAAAGGACAGAGTTATGAAATCTATTTTGTTGGCGATTATTTGAAAGAGTATGATTTTGCAAATATAGAAAATGTAAGAGAATTAGAAAAAGAGGCGTTTAGATATCATGTTAATTGGATAAAAAAGACATTGGATATAAGGGAAATGAAAGAAAACACAAGAGTGAAGAAAGGAAAGAAGATTAGCACCAAGAATAAAATAAAAAGAGAAATAGCGTATTTGGTAACAATGTCAGACGTAAAGAATGCAGCTAGAGATTATGCACAGTATTCTTACTATAGAAATTCATCAATGGCAATGGTAATGCATAGAGAATTGTTAAAAGAATTTAATACCATGGTTGAGAATGATAAAAAGATAATATTGAATAAGGAACAAAAGTGTATCACAGAACATATGCGTTGGAATGCTTATATGCGTGGATTAGGATATAGGTATTCTGCTAATCGCAAGGATATAGCGAAGTTACATAATTGTTTAGTGCCATATAGTGAGTTGTCACCAATTGAAAAAGCAAAAGATATCGATGACTTTGAATTGTAGTGCTGTAGAAATAAACCGTTGAGTTAAGTTAAACCAATGGTTTATTTTTTTTGTCTATTTTTATGATTACAATACCAATAGAAAGAATTGAAAAGGAGAGGGTCAGAATGAGAGTAGAAAATACAAGTCTAGTATATTCACCTGAAGTGATGAATTACATGGAGGAGTTACGGCAGGTGGCAAGCTCCTTGGAAAAAGTAGGGGCGTTAGAACAGTTTTTTGAGAAGAGCCTCATGGTTTTTATGAACGAGGGATGGGGATATCGAGAGTTTCTTGAACAGATTGCGGAGGAATTGGCTCCATATTATGGAGTAACAAAGGATGATGTTCATTTTCAACAGTATCCGGAGGGAGTTGATAAGGGAATTGAATCTTGGATGAGATGTGCAAGAAGTAGCAGGGCTTTAGCGGATAGTGTGAAGACATGTGGTACATTTGGGATTGTGAGTTGTGATTTAAGTGTGGTTTTGGATAATTTTTCAAGTGCAGATTTTATAAAAGTATTACAGCAAATCGTAAAGAATACAAAACGAATTTTGGTTGTTTTTCATTTGCCCTATATGGAAGAGGAGGAGGCAAATCAGTTTACAAATCAGTTTGCAGAATGGTTTTCACTACGTCAACTTGTAATACCACCGATTTCTATGGAGGAAATGAAAGTGTATATAAAAGAAAGTCTTTGCAAGAGAGGATTTGTGCTTGAGGAAGATGCGGATATAGTATTGCAAGAATGGATTTATGAGAAAAAGAATTTTATAGAAGAAGACGGGTATATTGTATTAGAGCAGATGGTTGGTGAGTTGATTTACCAAAATGCGTTAATGAATACATATGAAAATGATGTAGGGGATACAGTTATTCCAATTAAGGCTAGGGATATTCAGGAGGTAATGTCCAAAAGAGCAGAGCATAGAGATGCTTATGAATTACTAAATGAATTGGTAGGGATGTCAGAGATAAAAGGAAAGGTAAAAGAAATTGTAGCTCAGGTGAAATTACAAAAGGAGATGGAGGCACAGGGGAAGAATATTGGTAAGCCTTCTATGCATATGTTGTTTTATGGAAATCCTGGAACAGGAAAAACAACCTTGGCACGTATTGTAGGAGAGATTTATAAGCAGGAAGGGTTGCTTCGTTTCGGAAAGTTTCATGAGACAACAGGGAATTATTTTGTAGAGGGATTGGTTGCGGATATTATGAAGAAGACGCGAGGGGCATGTAAGGAGGCACGTGGATCGGTACTTTTTGTAGATGAAGCATATGGAATGGCAGTTGGACATAGCAAAGGGAATACTGCGGATGATATATTACCGATTTTTGTATCGGAGATGGAAAATCACAGAGATGATATGTGTATCATTTTTGCTGGATATGAGGATGAAATGGAGCAATTTTTAAAATTGAATTCTGGCTTAAAAAGCCGTTTTCCACATATCCTACGTTTTCCAAATTATAGCAGAGAAGAGTTAGAGAATATCTTTTTTCAGATGACAGAGAAGTCCTTTACATATGAAGCAGAGATGAAAGAAACCTTGAGAGAGTATTTAGATAGTATATCTAGTGTGAGTTACGATTCAAAAGAATTTAGTAATGCTCGTTTTATTCGAAATCTATATGAACGTGTGTGGGGAAAAGCAGCATATCGTCTTAGTTTTGGAGAGGATAAAGAATTGATATTAAAAGATGAGGATATGAAGGCTGCATTAGAGGAGGAGATGTTTGCATCTATGGTAGAGGAGAAAACGGAAAAACACATTGGATTTGTAATGGGATAAATGGCCAATTGTAAAGAAGATGACGGAGTTTACTAGTCACTGAAAAAATGATAAAATCATATACAGTAAGGAATGTGGAGGCAAAATAAATGGCATATCGTGCATTGCGTAAAATGAGAGAAGTAAATAAACAGAATCCATTATTAGTTCAGTTTGGAGAGATGGTAGGACCGAAAGAACCTGTTTTACAGGATGCGGAGAATCATGATTTGTGTTCAGCGGTGTTGCATTTTCTTCATGAAAGTTGTGAAGACTTGCGATTTGATGCAGAGATTACAGCTAGAGAAGAAAACAGTGGTGTGTTAGAAGGAATTAGTGTGAAAAAAGGACAGATTCCTTATAATATGCAGATGGATATTGACAGACTTTGCCTAGAACGTGCAGTAGAGCGTTTCTTAAAAAGTGGTGTTACAGAAGATGCTTTTGATGTATATTTCTGCTATTTAGAAATGTTCATCGGGAGAGATGGAAAAGCAAGAAAAATAATTGAACGTTTATCAGAATTTGAAACAAACGCAAGTTCACGTTCTGTTTATGAATTTCTATTAGGTTTGGCAATTTATGAAACCAGCGCTACATATCGAGCTGCATACATGAAAGAGTATGGGATTACAGAAGAGAGGGATGCGGCACACCATTTCTTAAAATATTGGGGATCCGCGGCATTGTTTCATGATATTGGATCTCTATTTGAATTGCCATTTCAAATGGAGATGCATCTATTGGCAGATATGTTAAGGTTTTGTGATGAGTTACAGTGTTGTGATAGAACATCAAGTTTGGATCTAAGTGAAATAAAATTAGACATAAAAGCATGTTTGCAGCCAGCGGATTTTATAGGAAAACAATCCCATCGTTCAACAAGTAGTTTTATGCAGTTATATAATTTTGCAGTAGCACTGAACGCACAATATAATGATTTAGGCGAAGATGAAGAGGCTATGGTAAATAGTTTTGAACAGTTATCTTTGGAGTACAAATTATCAAACATTCTGCAAGCAAAAGAATTTGGCGTACACTTGGAAAGCATTGGATATTTTTATACCGATAAACCGGTTTCATATAAAATAGTAAATGCATTTAGTGATTCTGATTTAGTTACATTAGGTGTTCGAGAACACGCACGATGGGAAGCGGAAAAGCGCAATATGTGTTGGCTTCCAGCTGGAGAGATGAGCGAAGCGGTAAAAGACAAAATGCTTCGTGAACAGACCAGAACCCATTATGATTTAGATGTACGCTTTATTGACTTATCAAGAGAAGAGCAGATAAAGGATATGAAGCCATTAAATACAATGTTGCAGAAGTTAAAAGAATTTGATGGACTTCGTATTTATAGGATGAATGGATAAGAAAACATGTGGGGGGAGTAAGATAATGCAGGTTTCTGTAGATTTAAAATATGAAAATTATATCTTTGATCTTTATGGTACATTGATTGATATCCATACAGAAGAGGGCGAAAGAAAGCTTTGGAAAGCTTTAGCAAAATTCTATCGTGCACATGGAGCGTTTTATTTTGCAGGAGCAATTCAGCGAGGATACTTAAAGTATGTTCGCGAGGAATTGGAAAAATCCGAAGAAATTCAAGTGGAAAAGGTGTTTTCGAAGCTTTTCGCAAAGAAAGGGATAGAAGCAGATGATGCACTTATTGCTGAAACCTGCCGATTTTTCCGTGATACTTCAACCTATCATCTCCGTTTGTACGAATGGAGTTTACCAATTTTACAGACATTAAAAGAGAATGGGAAAAAGGTATATTTGTTATCCAATGCACAGCGTAGCTTTACCTATCACGAAATGGAGAAATTGAATATTGTAAAGTATTTTGATGCAATTTATATTTCTTCAGATTATGGAGTAAAGAAACCAAATCCAAAGTTTTTTGAGATACTTATCGAAAAAGAAGGAGCGGATGTAAAGGAAAGTCTTTTCTTAGGCAATGACCAGACCTGTGATATTCTAGGAGCACAGGGCGTGGGCATGGATACCTGGTATGTACATACAAATTGTTCACCAGAGTATACAGAGGAAGTGAAAGCGACCTATGAGTTTTTATTTGATTAAAATTTCCAGTTAAAAAAACAGGACTAGTGTGATACAATAATTTTTATGAAAAAAGAAAAAGTAACAAAACAGAGTTTTATTTTTATGATGGCAGCAGGAACACTTGTGTTCCTGCTGAATATTTTGGGTGTGAATGTGCCCCTAAAGGATTTGCAGGAAGCAAATAATGAAAAAGTAAATACAGAAATAATATCTGACAGTCAGCTCGATTATGATGATCCACAGATGATGAAAGTGCATTTCCTTGATGTGAACCAAGGGCTTGCGATTCTTGTACAGTTGGGGGAAGATGTATTAGTTTATGATGGTGGTGAACGAGATACGTCAAGCTTTGTGGTGGCTTATCTAAAAGCGCAGGGCGTGACAGAGATCGATTACTTAATCAGCAGTCATTATGATGCAGACCATGTGAGTGGATTGATTGGATGTCTTTATGCATTTGATGTAAAGACAGTAATTGGCAGCGATTATGTGCATGATAGTAAGCTGTACACTTCTTTTATGACAGCTGTAGAGGAAGAAGGGCTTGCCGTCTTATATCCAGAGGTGGGATCAGAGTTTCAGATGGGGGAGGCAACGATTACGATATTGTCACCAAAGGAAATTGTAGGAGATAGTAATTCCAATTCACTTGCTATAAAGTTATCATATGGTGAAAGTGATTTTGTTTTTACAGGAGATGCAGATTATAAAAGTGAACGAGAAATGGTTGTATCAGGGATTGACTTGGAATGTGAGGTTTTGTCTGTTGCGCATCATGGTTCTGCCAGCGGGACATCAGAAACCTTTGTGGTAGCAACAACACCTGAGTATGCAGTAATTAGTTGTGGAAAAAATAATGGATACGGACATCCACACAAGGAAATACTTCAGACACTAAATACATATGGTGTGGAGATATTACGAAATGATGAGCTTGGAACAATTGTGGCAGAAACCGATGGGGTAAACATTTCCTGGACTATAGACTAATATTGCCGCAAATACAAGTTTGTCGACTTCTTTCGAAATCATTCAAATAAAAAATTTCGTGCATATTATATTGTGAATATTGAATTTGTTAGAAATACGTTATCATTTTCTTGAAATATACTTGAGGCATAGGTTTTGTGTCTTTTCAACCGTTCGACTATCCGCTCGTATGTCTGTGAACAAGAAACGCGCTCGCATTTTCATGTTTCACTAATCGGGCGATCTTACAAAGTTGGTATTACATGCGCGTGTCCCAAACTCGGCGCAAAACAGTGCCTCAAACAGTTGGTCGCGCGCATGACATTTTGTAAAATTCGCCCGAGTAAGTGAAACTACAAAAATTCTCGAACGCGTTTCTTTATTTCACGAACATACGAGTGGATTGTTCGAACGTTTGAGAGACATAAATAATCATAAATGCCTCAAGCATATTTCCTAGAAAATGGTCGTATTTCTAACGTGAAAAGTTTGCAATATGATATGCATGAAATTTTTAGTGATATCTATTGAAAGAAGTCGACAAATTTGAATTTGTCGAAGTATTAGACAGCTAAGTCTAATTGTTGTATTGTGCCAGACATGCCATCTTCATAGAGAAATAATCCGGTTTTTTGAATAACTGCATTGGTTTCATTTTCGGCATTTTTAAGTGAAAACTCTGTATCTTCATAGCCGAGATAAATTGCGCCAAGACCAGCTTCTTTTAAATTCATAAGTTCGGAACTGCCATCCTCATTCATGACCCAGATTTTTAATTTCTGAAAAATGGAATCGGCTTCGTCAATCCATCCGTTCCCATCTTCATCATAGGATAGCAGGTCTTTGAAACCATTACCACTAGAGGTACCAAAGAGTTCACTTCCGTCGTTGATGATGCCATCTTCGTTGCTATCTAATGCAAGATATCCACTGTTGGAACTTAGCATAGAAATTTCATCTTTTATTCCATCGGCATTAATATCAAAGAAGAATTTTTGGTCAGAAACATTGGCAACATTCGTATTTAAATTGATGACCAATGGATCGCAGAGACGTGGTTGTCCAAAGGAACAGTTTTCCTCTGCCATTTTTGTAAAAGAACGAGACATTTCCACACTAATGTTAAAGTTTAACTTTCGACCATCTGCGGTGACTGCGGTACCTGTAGTCTCAAAGCAGGTGGTTTCCTTTTCGGAACAGTAATAAAAGGAGTAATGACGGCCTCCTTTACCAAGTGGTTCACCAAGGGACATAGCTTCTAGGGTGATAGGATTGTTTGCACTTGCTTCTCCTGGCGTGGTTACGCGGTCGATAGAGTTTAAACCTTTCATTTTGCCTTTATCTTCTCCAAAGAGGATGCGAATGAGATGGTCTAGGCTTTTTTGACGCATATCACGTACCATTTCCAAACGTTCTTGTACCGTTGGAATACGGTTTTCAAATGGTTTGAAGCGTGCATAAAAATCTTCCAATTCACGTTCTGCTACGGATTTGTTTGCTTCTGTATTTGTAGATGGAAGTGCTTCGTCAGTAGCATTGTGTTCGGAAAAGTCAATTAGGTTTGTAGGAACATCATTTAGAGTTCCGTTGCATGAGTTTGTAGCGATTTGTACATGAATCACTTCACTTGTGGTTTCTGTAAAGGACGTACCAGTAGCGTTGTCCCATACACTATGTTCGACATAGCTGCTTTGGGTAGACTGGTAGCGTCGGCTGGCAATCGTGCCAATAGAACTACTTTGAATAATCAAGATATCATCCTTTCTGTGAAACAGGACGGTACCTATTCTTTTTCTCGGACTCCTTTCGTTGCAAAAGAAAAGGATGTCAATCTGTGAGAAAATTCCGTTTTCCTACAGAGTGCCATCCCTGGTCTGTCCAAATTTTATTACATTGTATCCAAATAAAAGATTCAGCGAATCTTTTTTTGAATAGTATGGTTGGATCCTTAACCACTATGCACTATATATCGGTATTATTGTGAAAATGTTTATATTTTTTGTAAAATTCAATTTTTTCTTGCTGAATATGTGGTATAATGTCGCAAGGAAAATGATAAGAGTGTAAAGGAAAAGAATATGAGTCTTACGAAAGAAATTTATCAAGCGTATTGCGATATTTTAAAAGAAGAATTGCGTTTAGCAATGGGGTGTACAGAGCCAATTGCCATAGCATATAGCGCCTCGATTGCACGTAGTTACTTAACAGCAGAACCAACAGAGATTCTAATCGGATTAAGTGGAAATATTATTAAAAATACAAAGAGTGTTGTAGTACCAGCGACAGGTGGTATGCATGGGATTCCTGCAGCAGTAGCAGCAGGAACAGTGGCAAATCAACCAGAATTGGTATTGGAAGTATTATCATCTCTGACAGATGCAGATGTGCCAAAGATGAGAAGTTTGATTGATAATTGTCCAATTACGGTTAAGGAATTGGATACAACACATATTTTTGAGGTTCTGATTCAGATGAAAAATGAAACAGAAGAAGTGATAGTTCGTTTATTAGACCGTCATACAAACTTAGTGTATGTAGAAAAGAATGGTGAAGTCTTCGTCCGTAATGAAGCAGAAGAAGAGGATGGAGGAATCAAAACCGATCGTACACTCCTTACTGTTGAGAATATTGTGAACTTTGTAAATGAAGTGGACTTAGATGATGTTCGCGAATTGTTAGAGCGTCAGATTAACTGCAATATGGCTATCGCAGAAGAAGGTATGAAAAACAGTTACGGTGCTTGTATCGGAAAAGTTATTTATAAAAATGGAGATTGTTCTTTAGCCGATAAAGCAAGAGCTTTTGCAGCAGCAGGTTCAGATGCACGTATGAATGGCTGTGAAATGCCAGTTTGTATCATTTCGGGTAGTGGAAATCAGGGGATGACAGCATCAATTCCAGTTGTTATTTATGCAAGAGAATTAGAGAAAACAAAGGATGAAATGCTTCGTGCGGTACTATTGTCAGACCTAATTACAACACACTTGAAAACAGGTATTGGTTGTTTGTCGGCATATTGCGGAGCTATCAGTGCAGGTTGTGGGGCTGGCGCAGGTATTGCTTATCTCTATGGCGGTGGTTTTAAGGAAGTAGCACATACGATTGTAAATGCATTGGCGATTCTTTCTGGAACCATTTGTGATGGTGCAAAATCATCTTGTGCAGCAAAGATTGCGATGGCAGTAGAGAGCGGTATTCTTGGTTATGAAATGTACAAAAATGGACAGCAGTTTTATGGAGGTGATGGTATTATTACCAAAGGTGTGGAAAATACCATTGCTAATGTAGGAAAGCTGGCACGCGAAGGTATGAGTGGAACAGATAAAGAGATTATAAAGATTATGTTAGAATAAAAAAATGCTGGGCAATGCCCAGCGTTTTTTAGTGTTCAGCCAGCCACTTTATAGCACTCCACGCATATACGGCGGTGCCATAAGGTAATGCATTCTCATCAAACTTTACCTTTGGATGATGTTGAGGATATATATAGCCATCTGTGGCTTTTCCTCCTGCAAGGGCAAGCATAATGGCGGGTACTTCCTGGCTAAAATATGCGAAGTCTTCGGAACCGGTTGCTTTTGCAGCTTTTTTCCCATTTGTGTTTGCGCCAGCTGTTGCAGCAGCCATGGCTTCTAAATCGCCTTTGCTAAAAGCCATTTGAGGTCCCAATAGTTCTTTCATATAACTTGTAATTTCTTTCGAAAGAGCAGCATCGTTTACGAGAGTAGGGCATCCACTAGTAAAGGTAAGGGTGGCAGTGGCACGGAATGTGCTGGCAATTCCTGTGATGATTTCTTCCATACGAGATTTTAAGTATGCACGTGTGTCTTCGTCATAGGTACGAATCGTACCGCCCATAGTAGCGGTATCTGGAATGGCATTTGAAGCATTTCCAGCGTGGATGGTTCCAATTGTAAGAACTGCTTCATCTGACATAGCAAGTTCACGACCATGGATTTCCTGTAAAGCAATAACGATGTGTGAGGCTACTGTGATAGGGTCGATGCCCATCTGTGGCATTGAGCCATGACAGCCTTTGCCTTGAATTTGAATTTCAAAATAATCTGCAGCAGGAGCACTTACTCCTCCATCACAAACGATGACAGAACCTGTTTCAAAAGGCATACCTGCAGTGATGTGGATCATAAGTGCTGCGTCAGGTGTGGTGTCTCTTAATACACCTGCTTCAATCATATCTTTTGCACCTTCAAAGGTTTCTTCGGAAGGCTGAAATAGTAAAATGACACGACCATTTAAGTCGTTTTCAATTTCTTTTAAAAGGCGTGCTGCACCAAGGAGCATTGCTGTGTGGGTATCGTGTCCACAGGCATGCATTGCATCGGTGGTAGATTTAAAATCAAGATCTGCTTCTTCTTTGATAGGAAGTGCGTCCATATCTGCACGAAGCAGGATGGTTTTTCCTTTGTTTGCATGTCCACAAGAAGCGATGAGCCCGCATTTTCCGTACGAATTTGGTGCATAGCCCATATGAACTAATTGGTCATATACATACTGGTATGTTTCTTGTAAATCAAATCCTACGCCAGGATGTGTGTGGAGAAAGCGACGGTGCATTACAAGTTCTTCTTGTAAAGTTTTGGCTTTTTCTAAAATAGTTGTTGCTGTCATAATGTGCCTCTCTTTTCGTAAATTGTATTTATGTCTGTTTTTTTCATTATACTCTTTAGGGGATTGATTTTCTATATGCTTTTCATAATTAGTATTTTCCTTTGGTAACCTTGATTTTTTAGAGTATTTTTATTATCCTAATATTATAAGTGTTTGATAAAGTGAGGGTATTATATTGGATAAAGAAATTTTACATTACTACGAACATTTAGCAGAGCTTTTCCCAACAATTAGTTCTGCATCATCGGAGATTATTAATTTACAAGCCTTGTTACAGTTGCCAAAGGGAACAGAGCATTTTCTATCGGATATTCATGGAGAATACTCTGCATTTTCACATGTGCTTCGTAATGGTTCCGGTGCAGTACGCAAGAAAATCGATGATGTATTTGGGCATACATTAAGTGCAACGGATAAGACTGCATTGGCGATTTTAATTTACTATCCACAGAAAAAAATGTCGTTGATTAGAAAGACAGAAACTGATATGGATAGCTGGTATAGAACAACTCTGTATCGTTTGATTGAAGTATGTAAAATTGTTTCTTCAAAATATACTCGTTCCAAACTTCGCAAGGCATTGCCAGAAGATTATGCTTACATCATTGAAGAATTGATTACCGAGAAACAGGAAGTAGAGAATAAAGAAGCTTATTATGAATCTATCGTAAATACGATTGTAGAACTAGGACAGGCGGAACGATTTGTTGTAGCGTTGTCTGATTTAATCAAACGATTGGTTATTGATCATTTGCATATTTTGGGAGATATTTATGATAGGGGTTCTGGACCTCATAAAATTATGGATGAGCTTTGTAAATATCATTCGGTAGATGTGCAGTGGGGCAATCACGATATTGTTTGGATGGGAGCGGCAGCAGGCCACTTAGCTTGTATTGCAGCGGTAATCCGTAGCAGTATTCGTTATGGGAATTTAGAACTATTGGAAGAAGGTTACGGTATCAATTTGCTTCCACTTGCGACACTTGCTATGAAAGAATACGAGGATGATCCTTGTGAGCGTTTTGTACAAAAGGACAGTACTAGTACCACGACCCGAATTGAAAATGAGTTGGTGCGAAAAATGCATAAGGCAATCGCGATTATTCGTTTTAAATTAGATGGTCAGTTGATTCAAAAATATCCAGAATTTGGTATGGAAAATCAGCTTCGCCTATCACAGATTGATTTTGAAAAAGGCACAATAACAATCGAAGGAACGGAATACAAGATGGAAGATATGCATCTTCCTACGGTAAACCCAGAAAATCCTTACGAGTTAACAGAAGATGAAATGGAAGTCATGCTTCGTTTGAAATCATCGTTTCGTCATTGTGAAAAACTGCAAAAACATGTAGAGTTTTTATTGAAACACGGCAGTCTTTACAAGATTTACAATGGGAACCTCCTGTATCATGGCTGTGTACCAATGGATGAAAGTGGAGAGTTTACAAAAGTAAAGGTGTTTGGAAAAGAATACAGTGGAAAAGCATTGTATGACGTGCTCGAATCTTATGTGCGTAAAGCTTTTTTTGAAAAAGATAAAGAGATAAAAGAGCAAGGCAAAGATTTGATGTGGTATCTTTGGACCGCACCAAATTCTCCAATCTATGGACGTCACAAAATGGCTACTTTTGAACGCTATTTTGTAAATAATGATGAGTTAAAAGAGGAAACAAATAATGCATATTACAGCTTGATTGAAAAGACTGAAATATCTAAGAAAATTCTTACTGAATTTGGTTTATCGGGCAAGCATGTGCATATTGTAAATGGACACGTGCCAGTACGTGCAAAAGAAGGAGAGAAACCAGTTAAGAGTAGAGGTAAAGTTATCGTTATCGATGGTGGTTTTTCAAAGACATATCAACGAGAAACAGGCATTGCTGGATATACATTGACCTATAACTCTCATGGGCTGACACTTTCTGCACACGAACCATTTGTTTCCGCAGATGAAGCAGTACAAAAAGAATTAGATATGGTATCCAAATTCCGTGTCATTGAATATGCAGATGGTCGCGTTACCGTTGGAGATACGGATTATGGTAAAAAAATGGAACGACGTATTAAAGAACTGAAAGAGCTCATTCAACTTTACCAATCTGGTGAGATGGCAGAGAGGGATTCTAGCAGGGCAAAACATAGAAAATAGATTTATAGAAAGAGTAGAAGTATGTACAACGTAGATGGATTTTTATTTGAGGATGAATTAACTGCGGAGCTTGCGAAAAAGGAATTGGAAGGGATTCGCTTTATCAAAGAGCGTACTGCCTTGGATAATCCAGAAGTAGTGATGAAATTATATAAAAAACTGTTAGAGCAAAAACTTTTCGTAACACCAGTAGGGGTACGTTTTATGGTGGAACTGCAGAATGTTCTTTTACGTTCTCATTTTATTGCTAGGGATGAAATTCCACCAATCGAGGTATCTGCTATGGTGCTAAAAAGGGAGTTGACTCCAGAAGAAGCAGAGCTTGCGAAAAAAGGACCAGTTGCAAAGGTAAAAAAAGCAGCTATGAAAGTAGACCAAAAGGTAGAAGGTAATTACAAGAGACCATTCTATGTGGCATTATTCTTTGCCATAGTATTTGCCTTATCTGTAGTTGGCATGTTTGTAATCACAAAGGTTAGTGGTAATAATGTGAACATTTTAAATTATCGTAATGAGATATTAAATGAATACTCTACTTGGGAGCAGCAGTTACAAGAAAAAGAGGCAGAGCTGAAAGCGTGGGAAGCAGAGCTGGAGAGTAGAGAGTAAATATATGCATAAGAAAAGCGACACTTTAAAGTGTCGCTTTTTAATACTATTTACTTCACATTTTTTACATGTATTTCTTTTTCATATTCCGCACCCTCGATCCAAGGAGAAACAGTTTCCACGACTTTACCTGATTCATTGGTGAATTTGAGAATCGTTTCATTCCCTTCCACAGAAGCAGCTACGCCGATAAAGTATTTATCAAAGACATTTTCCTCATCGGTACAGATTTGTGCAGTACCACGTTTGGAAACAAGGATAGAAGCGAAGTTAGCATCGGCTAGGTAATATTCGTCGGTGTTTTCTACTTTTCCAGTATAGGTAGTTGTTTGGGTTAAGGTACCTGACATTGTAGCATCGTTAAACATTAATTCATGGAAATGTCCACTATATAAAATTGTAAGATGCATTTGATTCAAGCGTTCCACCCATGCATTTTTGTATGGTAGAAGAGGATCATCGACATCGGAAATCGTAAGTGGTATATGACAGATACCGATACGATAGTCCACGCCTTCTGCAAGATACTCTTGCTCTGCATTTGTAAGAATTTCATCTATAAAGGCAGTCTGTTCTTCGCGGTAAGCGTTATATTTTGCTGTACCTGCATATTCTTTGTATTCATCTTCATGGTTAACACCCAAATCTAAAACGATACCCCAAATGTTTTGAAGTCGGAAGGTGTAGTAGAAGTTTTCTCCGTCTGCGCCTACATAGTTGTGGTATTCATCAAAGCGTAAACCCTGTGCTTCATGATTTCCACGGGCATAGATAACAGGTATCTCTCCTTTGGTGATGTCACTAGCCAAATATAGAAGATTTGTTAATTCTTCTTCGTTATCAAGCCAATTGGCAGTATCGCCTAGCGCAATTAGAAAGTCCAAGTTTTCACCCCAATAGCTGGCTGCGGCAGCAGGTGCTTTTGATGCTAAGTGATTATCTGAGAATGCATAGTAGTTTAATCCGTCTTCTGTATTTACACCTTTCCAGGCATATGTTTTTGAGATGGTTTTTCCTTGTAAAGATTCATAAGGCCCGCGAAGAATCATGGCACGCGTATAAATGGTATAGGAATCAGCAGTATCTAGGACATGCATAGGGACGCTGATTTTATGTATGGTGCTTTCGGTTCTTCTGCCTCCTGCATAAGTATCGTTGTATTCCACGCCATCAATGACTACCCATGCTTCACCTTTTGCTTTTGTGGTAAAGGTAATCTGATAGGTGTCTTCAACGGCATACACAACAGGAGTTTTGTTAAATCCATTGAAGAGATGTATGTCAAAAGCGAGAAAGAATCCAATTACCGATAATAAGAGGATGCATGCTGGCTGTACCAATTTCTTTTGGAGCCAATTGATGTGAAATGAATGAAAGCATAGAATGATAAAAAGTGCAATTCCTGCAAGAAAAGCCGTACCACGGAAAAATTCCAAGATAAAATAGTGGAGAGAATCTAAGGTAACTGATAGCATGTAACCACTAAGCCCAAGAAACAGGAGGTTGATTAAACAGCCCCAAATCATGGCTGGAAACATAGTTTTTTTATACATGTTTAGTGTTGTAACAAGAAATGTGGTAACAACTAATATTCCAAAGAGAATATAAGGTGCTGGTTTTCCTGCAATTGCGATAATGCCGGACCACATGGAACGGATACTCCAGAAAATCAGCAGATTTAATACTAATAAAATATTTATAATAAGGAAATATAGTGGTTTACATTGTTTTTTCATAAAAAACCTCCTGTGATTGATGGAATCATTATAACAAAAAAATGTTGGTTGTGTGAAAATATTGAGTAAAATTACAAAATAGTTGTACAAATTTACAGAATATGTTATGATGAATAAGGTATTTTGGAAGAAAATATAGGTGATGATATGAAGAGATATAAAAGACTTTTGTTTATTTGTATCGCAGCTTGTTCTTTGTTTCTAGGAGGATGCGGGGACGCATTACATGAATTGACAGTAGAAGAAGAATCTTTAATTGTCCATTATGCTGCATATGTGGTTGCAAAACATAATATTCAGCAGAAGGATGGTATGTCAGGTGTATATATACCAGAAGCTGTGCCAGAGAATACAGAATCTGTGGAGACTCCAGAGAATACTGAGATATCAGATAATACACAGATGCCAGAAGGACAGGGTGGTACTACTGAAACACCACAAGTGAATGATACGACAGTTACATTAGCAGAAGCTATTGGGCATAGTAGTGATTTGACAATTGCCTATGGCGGAAGTTATGTTTCAGATAATTACATAGAAGGGTCTGCATATTCGATAGATGCATCGGCTGGAAATACATATTATATTATGAAATTTGTATTATCGAATACGACAGATGCAGATGTAGAAGTGGAGAATGTAACCAAAGGACTTAGTTTTAAGTTGTTATATGGTGATAAGAGCGTTGCTTCAGAAGTAACATTTTTAATGACAGATTTTTCTACTTATTATGGTACAATTTCAGCAGGACAATCGGTAGAGACTATATTGTTGTTTGAAGTGCCACAGGCGGATGCAGAACAGATTACAGAACCAAAATTACAGATTTTAATTGACAATAAATTAAATGATGTAAAATTATAAAAAAAATATAAAAAAAAGATACAAATTACAATATGTTATGTTATAATGTGACATATATAGATGATTTTGGGAGGGGAACTATGGATACTAATATTTTATTAGAGTCTGGGACAAATGAATTAGAGATACTTGAGTTTGCGTTAGGAAATAACCATTATGGTATTAACGTAGCCAAGATTAAAGAAATTTTACAATATTCACAGGTAACACCTGTGCCAAATTCACATCCAAGCGTAGAAGGTATTTTTATGCCACGTGATGTTATGATTACAGTTATTAATCTTAGAAGATGCCTTGGTATGCCAGATGGAGATGTAGATGGTTTGTTTATCATTACAAACTTTAATAAATTGAATGTTGCATTCCACGTGGATCAGGTTATTGGAATTCATAGAGTTTCTTGGGAAGAAATTATTAAACCAGATTCTACATTGAATGGACAGGATGGCAGTGTTTCTACTGGTGTTATTAAGATGAATGATAGATTAGTTGTTATTCTTGACTTTGAATCTATCGTATCAGGCATTAGTCCAGAAACCGGTCTTCGTACAACAGATATCGATAGTCTTCAGGCAAGAGATAGAAGTGATTCTAGAATCCTTATTGCAGAAGATTCTCCACTCCTTAGCAAACTTATTACAGATTGTTTAAAGAAAGCTGGATATCAAGATTTGATTATTACAGGAAATGGTCAGGAAGCATGGGATAAGATTTGTGAATTAAAGGCAAGAGGAACTCTTTTGAATGATGTTCAGTGTATCATCACAGATATTGAAATGCCACAGATGGATGGTCATCGTCTCACAAAACTTTGTAAGACAGATGATACAATTAAGAAAATCCCACTTGTTATTTTCTCATCACTTGTAAATGATGAAATGAGACGTAAAGGGGAACAGCTTGGTGCAGATGCACAGTTGACAAAACCTGAAATCGGTATGTTAGTTGAAGCAATTGATAATTTAATTGCAAAAGCAGGTGCATAGTAAGATTTACGAGTTATAAGGGATGTGATAGTTTGTCACATCCCTTTTAGACATTTATTATATAGTAATTTATGGAGAGTTGTTATGAGCAAACAGTCAGCAGAAGATTATCTTGATAAGCTATTAAAGTCCGTTGGCGAAGAAAATGAGGAGCCAGTGACTTTATCTGAGGTAACTAGAGCTATTGAGGAAACAAATGAATTGGATATGTATGAGATAGAATCAGATGAATCTGAACTTGAAAAAATAGCCGGTGTTCGTACGGTTGCAAAGTCGGAATACGATTTTATAAAGGAATTTGAAGCAGAATTGGCGGAAGATAATCTGGATTCTTTTTTTGAAGATTTTAATCGTGCGGCAGATGAAGATGAAATGTTTGATATGGATTCGATTGAATTACAGGAAACAGAGGAAAATCCTTTGGATGTATTCGCACAATTGATGCCAGATACACAAGGAACATCTTTTGAAGAAAATAGTTCTACTGATACATTTTCTTTAGATGGTGTTGATTTGGGAGCGTTGTTGAATGAAGCAACAGGAGAGGAGACTGTTGATGCTGTGCAAAATCCATTTGATTTGTTGGAAATGCCAATGGAAGAATCTGTGCAAGAGCCTGAAGAGATGGAACAGGGTAGTTCAGTAGAAGATATGTTTGCAGATTTGTTTGGTGGAGACGCTGTAGATACAACTGCAGATGCTCCTGTTGGAGATACATCGGGAACGATTGATTTAAGTAATTTGGGCGAAGCAGATCTGATGAGTCTTTTGGCAGGAGATGATGAATTGTCTGATATTGGAAATCTTCTTTCGGGTGATGATTCTGCTAATATGCCTGAAACAGATGTGTTTGCGATGTTTGCTGATGGTGAAATGGCAGCGCAAACAGTAGAAGAAGAGACTACAGAAGAAGACGGAAAAAAGAAGAAAAAGAAAGAGAAGAAGAAAAAAGAAAAAGGTGAAAAATCAGGTGGTTTCTTTAGCAGATTCCTTGCGATGCTAATGGAAGACGATGAAGATGAGGAAGAAGTTGCTATCAATAGACCAGCTCCGCCAACTCCAGAACAGTTATCAGGAGAAAATGCAGAGATTTTAGCTGCTTTTGAGGATATTGAAAGCCGTCCGGATACAAAGGATAAAGACAAGAAAAAGAAAGAAAAGAAGAAAAAAGAAGAAAAAGAAAAGAAGCAGAAAGAGAAAAAAGAAAAGAAACCTAAAAAAGAGAAAAAGCCAAAGGAAAAGAAGCCTAAGAAAGAAAAGAAACCAAAAGAAGTAGACAATACTCCGCCATTGCCAAGAGGTCCGGTAATTATGATTTGGTTGATGGCAATTTCTATATTTGCTTTTGTTTTGTTAGGTGTAAATCTTACAGGTTATAGCTCTGCAGTTTCTGCGGCAAAGGCTTATCATGATAATGGTGAATATGCCAAAGCCTATGCAGAGTTATTAGGTTATGAAATAAAAGAAAAGGATACCATGTTATATAATCAAGCGGCAACTTTAGCTGCTGTTGATAGTGAAATTAACGCATTTGAAGCATTTTTATGGGCACAGAAGCATCAGGAGGCGTTGGATTCCTTAATTTGTGCTGCAGGTAGATGTGAGGTAAATGCCGATAATGCTATGATGTATGACTGCGAAGGACAGTTACAGATTTTAAGAGCAGAAGTTACAAATAAACTGTTTGAGCATTATGGTATGACTTATGAAGAAGCGATTGAATTATACGATATGGATAGAGATGATTATTCGATTGCTTTAGTACAAAAATTAAGAAGTTTAGGATTAGTGGAATAAATGGTAGCAATTATTGATTACAATGCGGGAAATTTAAAGAGTGTAGAAAAAGCATTGGCGGCAGTTGGACAGGAGAGTGTGATTACAAGAGATTTTCAGACAATTTTGAGAGCTGACCATGTGATTTTGCCAGGTGTAGGAGCGTTTGGCGAAGCAATGGAGCAGATTAAACAATATGAATTGGATAAGGTGATTCGTGAAGTAGTAGATAAAAAGACACCTTTTTTGGGAATTTGTCTAGGGCTTCAGCTTTTATTTGAAGGTAGTGATGAAAGTAAAGGTGTAGAAGGATTACATATTTTGGATGGACAGATTCTTCGTATACCAGATAAAGAAGGACTAAAGATTCCGCATATTGGCTGGAATTCGTTGGAATTACAGAACGATGGTCGTTTGTTTACAGGAATGCGAGAAAATCCATTTGTATATTTTGTGCATTCCTATTATCTAAAGGCTGCTGATGAGAGCATTGTAAAAGCGACTTGTGATTATAGTACTTGTATTCATGCATCTGTAGAGAAAGATAATGTTTTTGCATGTCAGTTTCATCCAGAGAAAAGTAGTGAGACTGGTCTTGCAATGTTAAAGAATTTTACACAGATTAAGGGAGGTTGTTAATATGTTTACAAAGAGAATCATCCCTTGTTTGGACGTAAATGGCGGACGCGTGGTAAAAGGCGTGAACTTTGTGAATTTGGTGGATGCAGGTGATCCAGTAGAAATTGCAGCAGCTTATGACAAAGCTGGTGCAGATGAATTGGTATTTTTGGATATTACAGCATCTTCGGATAATCGTGGCACAGTGGTTGATATGGTTCGCCGTGTAGCGGAGAAGGTGTTTATTCCTTTTACAGTTGGTGGCGGAATTCGTACCGTAGAGGATTTCAAGGTGCTTCTTCGTGAGGGGGCAGATAAAATTTCAATCAATTCTTCCGCGATTAATACACCGGAGTTGATTTCTAATGCAGCTGACCGGTTTGGCAGTCAGTGTGTAGTGGTAGCCATTGATGCACGCCGTCGTGAAGATGGTAGTGGTTGGAATGTGTATAAAAATGGTGGTCGTATTGATACTGGTTTGGATGCTATTGAATGGGCAATGAAAGCAGACAAGATGGGAGCAGGAGAAATACTTCTTACTAGTATGGATTGTGATGGCACGAAAGCTGGATATGATATCGAGCTTACACGTTTGATTTCTCAGAATGTTTCAATTCCAGTCATTGCATCAGGTGGTGCAGGTACCAAAGATCATTTTTACGATGCACTTACAGAAGGTTGTGCAGACGCAGCGTTGGCAGCATCGTTATTCCATTTTAAGGAATTAGAAATTTTAGATTTAAAAAATTATCTTGCAGGAAAAGGTGTTCCGGTAAGAAGATAATGCCGATATATATAGAAAGGGATATCTATTCTTATGGCAATGCTTACGAATGATTGGGCTGTCGCTTTAGATGGCGAATTTAAGAAACCCTATTATAGAGAGTTGTATAATTTTGTGAGAACTGAATATGCACAAAGGACAATATATCCGCCAGCGGATGACATTTTTAATGCATTGCATTATACACCGCTTAGTGAGGTAAAGGTTGTGATTTTGGGGCAGGATCCATATCACAATGTGAATCAGGCCCATGGTTTGTGTTTTTCTGTGTTGCCTTCTCAGCCAGAACTTCCTCCATCTTTGCAGAATATCTACAAAGAGTTGGAATCGGATTTGGGATGTAAGATTCCAAATAATGGTTATTTGGAAAAATGGGCAAAACAGGGGGTGTTGATGCTCAATACAGTTCTTACGGTTCGTGAACATCAGGCAAATTCTCATCAGAATAAGGGGTGGGAACAGTTTACAGATGCCATTATTCGAGAAGTAAACAAGATTGATAGACCTGTCGTGTATCTCCTTTGGGGAAGACCGGCACAGAGCAAAGCAGTAATGCTTGATAATCCAAAGCATTTAATATTAAAAGCACCTCATCCAAGTCCCCTTTCGGCGTATCGAGGATTTTTTGGATGTAAACATTTTAGTCAGACGAATGACTTTTTGGTTTCCAATGGATTGGAGGCTGTCGATTGGCAAATTGCAGACATTTAAAGTAGGTCAAAACATTTACTGTTTTGACCGTGAGAACATGATTCAGGTGTGAGCAAATTTATCAGCGAAGCTGATTTGCATGGATTTGCGAATCACAACTGAAAGTTGGGAAAGGAGCGAATATGTCAGGAATTTATGATTCAAGTTCAGTTGGTACATTGTTTTCAAGTTTAGGAACGAATAATGCTTCGAACACATCTACATATACTGGAAACATGGGGATTAATTTATCAGATTATGCCAGTATAAAAAATGGTTCGTATTCCAGATTGATGAAATCTTATTATGAAATGGAAGATGGCGAAGAAAAGAAAACAAATTCAAAGAATGATACGGATGATAGTGATGCAACTATTAAGAGTATCAAAAATTCTACAAGCGAATTAAAAGAAAGTGCGCAGGCGCTGTATGGCAGCAAAGCTCTTTTTGAGAAAAATGCAGATGGTGAATATGATATGGAAGCAATTTATGAAAAAGTAAATGCTTTTATTGAAGATTATAATGCAACGATTGAAGCAGTAGGGGCTGCAGAGACGGACAGTATTGCAAAAGCTGGTGCCAATATGGTGAATGCAACAACAAATTATGTAGATATGTTAGCAAAGCTTGGTATTAAAGTAAGTGGTGCTGATTTTACATTGTCTGTTGATAAAGATACTTTTATGAATTCAAATATTGCTGATGTGAAGAGTATGTTTAGTGGTGTTGGATCTTTTGCATATCAGGTAGGAGCGAAGGCTTCTCGTGTTTATAGCATGGTAGAAGATAAAGTGTCTGGAACTGGTTCCTTTAGTACAAGTAAGAATGAAACTTCGAATAGTACATCGAAAGATACTGCAAATACAATTGCAAAAGTAAAAGAAAAAGCAGATGATTTTGTAGCGACAGGTACAGATTTTTATAAGAATAGAGGTTTATTTGATAAGGATTCCAAAGGTTTATATGATATGGATGAGATTATCGAAGAAATCGGTGCGTTTATTAAAGATTATAATGATTTGATGATTAGTGCAGAAAATACAAAGAGTTCAGGTATTGTAAATGCAATCAAATCGGTAGAAGGTATCACAAGTGCATATCAGAGGGATTTAAAAGAGCTTGGTATCACGGTAGATGAAGAGGATGGTACTTTGAAATTTAATGAAGATACCTTTAAGAAAGCTGATATGAAAAATGCAAAATCGCTCTTTGTAGGAACAGGATCTTTTGCATATCAGGCAACTGTTAAAGCAGCAATGGTGGCAAATCAGGCGGAAACAGAAGCGAATAAGTCAAATACCTATACGGATGGTGCGAAGTATTCGAATAATTACAATACGGGTAGTATTTTTAATGGTACAATTTAATACAAGGTAATAATAAAGCCCTCGCAATATTGCGAGGGCTTTAAATTTGAGTTTTTATTATTCTGTCTCTTCATCTAAGTTTACGTTGTATACTGTACGTTTACGAGCCATTACGTCGCTTTCTAAGTATTCATCGTATGTGGTCATCTTATCGATGTAACTTCCGTCTGGAAGGAATTCGATGATACGGTTTGCTGTAGTCTGAACTACCTGGTGGTCACGACAAGAGAAGAGGATTACACCGGAGAATTTCATCATACCATTGTTAAGTGCAGTGATAGATTCCATGTCTAAGTGGTCAGTTGGTTCGTCAAACATAAGAACATTTGCAGCCTGAATCATCATACGAGAGAGGAGTACACGTACTTTTTCACCACCGGAAAGTACACGCATTTTCTTTACTCCGTCTTCGCCTGCAAAGAGCATACGTCCTAAGAAACCACGTACATATGTTGCATCTTTGATTTCTGAGTATCCAGTCAACCAGTCTACGATAAGTTCATCTGTATCAAAAATTTCTGTGTTATCCTTAGGGAAGTAAGCCTGGCTTGTTGTGATCCCCCATTTGTATGTTCCTTCGTCTGGT
>JAZQZJ010000076.1:0-16373 GCA_045633955.1 Agathobacter sp.
ATCAGTCAGAAAATAGATACGCACAGAAATCGCATCCGTTTTAATATTCACATATGATTTTTCTAATGTAATGTTTTCTACTTTTGAACAAATCTTCATATTCCCCCCTAATATCAAAAAAGACAGTATCTAATTTAAAGATACTGTCTTTGAAAAATTTGTCAAGTTGTAAGATTATCTCTGCGAAAGTTCCTGTGTAATCTCTTCCCAGGTAACACCCTTTTCTACCATAAGTACCATGCAGTGATACAAGAAGTCCGAAATCTCATACTTGATTTCTTCTGGATCTGGATTTTTCGCAGCAATTACAATTTCTGTACTTTCTTCACCCAGTTTCTTCAGAATCTTGTCTACACCTTTATCAAATAAATAATTGGTGTAAGAACCTTCCTTTGGATTTTCCTTACGGTCTTTTATAATGCCATATACTTCATCAAATACCTTCAATGGATTCTTCTCGATGTATTCCTTCTTTACAATATTGTTAAAGAAGCATGTTGGATTGCCTGTATGACAAGCCACACCTACCTGTGAAACTTTAGCAAGAATAGTATCAAAGTCACAGTCTGCGGTAAGTGATTTTACATACTGGTAGTGACCAGATGTCATGCCTTTTACCCACTGTTCCTGACGGCTGCGGCTGTAGTATGTCATTTTACCCGCATTAATTGTATTGTTAAATGCTTCTTCATCCATATAAGCAAGCATTAATACTTCATCTGTACGGTAATCCTGTACAATAACTGGAACCAAACCATCTGGACCAACTTTCAAATCAGACCAATGTAAATCTGGAGCAAAGTTATCCATCTTAATACCATCAGCAGATAAATTTGATTTTAATTTCATAATATCTGTCTTGCTATCATTAAATAATGGTCCTGTAACACCACGAATATTTTTTCTGCTTAATAAGAATAAAATATCACTATATTCCAAAGATGTAGTCTTTACGATATATGGAATATTAGAAAGGTTATCAATCGCATCCAAAATCTTTGGGTCTAAGATATATAATTCATGGAATGTTTCTTCAATATGTGATTTATGCTTGTAAATAAAATCCACATTATGTACAGAAAGAACAATTCTATCCTTTCCAAAACGCTGGCTAGCTTCTTCTGCTAAACCAATACTGCTAGGTTTTGCAGCATTTAACATAACCTGCATACAACCTGCGTATAATAACTTTTTAATATCTTCGATACGATTGATATTTCCACCAGCACATACCTTAATTTCTAAGTTTCTGTTAAGATTTTTGATGGTATTGATGTTTTTTTCATGTTCATCATCACTTGTAGATAAATCTAAAATCACGATTTTATCAATACCACTATCGTTGTACATCTGACATAATTGATATACATCTTCAATTTCTGTAAAATCCTTTGTAGATTTCACAGCTTTGCCATCTTTTAAGTACAAGGTAGCAACTATATTTTTTGTTTCCATTACAAACTTCCTTTCGTTGACAATATGTCCGTAATACGAGGATCAACAGTTGTCGCTTCATCTAATGCTTTTGCAAATGATTTAAACATCGCTTCTGCCATATGATGATTATTTCCTGGTGTAAGTACCTTGATATGTAAATTCATTCCTGCTGAATACGATACTGCATAGAAAAACTCTTTGATCATTTCAGATTCCAAATCACCAATCTGTGGAACTGAAAAGCTTGCATCCCATGAAAAATATGGTCTACCACACAAATCTACTGCACAAAGCACTAAACTTTCATCCATTGGAAGGATAAAGCTTCCATAGCGTTTGATTCCTTTTTTATCTCCGATAGCTTCTTTGATAGCCTGTCCAAGCACAATACCACAATCCTCTACGGTATGATGTGTATCTACTTCCAAATCACCTTCGCAAGTCAACTTTAAATCAAAAAATCCGTGTTTCGCAAAACCTTCCATCATATGATCAAAAAATCCAATTCCAGTATCCACAGAAGCAGTCCCTGCTCCATCTACTGAAAATGTCATTTCGATATCTGTTTCTCTTGTTTTTCTACTTACATTTGAAATTCTTTCTGACATATAAGTAATCCTCCAATTTAACATTCATTATAGCTCTATTTGCAGGAAAACACAAATAAGATTCTGTTAAAATTTCATATAATTTCTATTAAATACAAAATAATGCAAAATTTGATAAATTAATCTTCAAATCTTACTCGAATGGAATTTGCATGTGCTGTCAACTGTTCTGATTCTGCAAAATCCACAATATCTTTATAAACAGCTTGTAATGCCTCTTTTGAATAATTTATAATACTAGATTTTTTCACAAAATCATCCACACTAAGTGGTGAGAAGAATTTTGCAGTACCATTCGTAGGTAATACATGGTTTGGACCAGCAAAGTAGTCACCAAGTGGTTCAGATGAGTATTCTCCAAGGAAAATCGCGCCCGCATTACGAATCTTAGTCATAGTCTCAAATGGATTCTTTGTCACTACTTCTAAGTGTTCTGAAGCAATTTCATTTGTGGCATCAATGGCATCTTCCATATTTTCAGCTACTAAAATATATCCGTAGTTATCTAGTGATTTCTGAATGATTTCTTTTCTAGATAATACTGCTACAAATTTATCTACTTCTACAGAAACCTGTTCTGCCAATTCTTTACTTGTTGTAATAAGAATTGCAGATGCAAGCTCATCATGCTCTGCCTGTGAAAGTAAGTCTGCAGCAACAAATTTTGGATTTGCTGTTTCATCTGCCAACACAAGGATTTCACTTGGTCCAGCAATAGAATCAATACTTACATAACCAAATACAGCTTTTTTAGCCAATGCTACATAAATATTTCCAGGTCCAACGATTTTATCAACCTTTGGAACACTTTCAGTACCAAATGCCATAGCGGCACCTGCCTGTGCACCACCTACTTTGTAGATTTCATCCACACCAGCCTCTTTTGCAGCAACAAGTGTTGTTGCATATACTTTTCCATCTTTTCCTGGTGGTGTTGTCATGATAATTTTACGTACACCAGCTACCTTTGCTGGCATTACATTCATAAGTACAGAAGAAGGATATACGGCTTTTCCACCTGGCACATACACACCAGCTACATCAAGTGGTGTTACTTTCTGTCCAAGGATAATACCATCTTCTGTAGTGAACCACGAATTCTGAAGCTGTTTTGCATGATATTTTTCAATATTAACTTTTGACTTACGAATGATTTCCAAAAGTTTTGCATCTACCTGTTCATATGCTTCTGCAATTTCTTCCTCTGTTACTAGAATCGAAGTTGCATCAATTTTTGCACCATCAAATTTTTCAGTATATTCGAAAAGCGCTGCATCTTTTCGCTCTCTTACATTATTTACGATTTCATTCACACGTCCTTCAAATTCACCATAGTGATTTGGGCTACGTTTTAATAAGTTTTCTAACAAATCGTTTTTTGTTTCTTTATTTAATGCTAAAATTCTCATCGTTACATCC
This sequence comes from Agathobacter sp., assembly GCA_045633955.1. Taxonomy (GTDB): domain Bacteria; phylum Bacillota; class Clostridia; order Lachnospirales; family Lachnospiraceae; genus Roseburia. The sequence goes on from JAZQZJ010000076.1 coordinate 3,465, forward strand.
TCTTATAACACATTTTTTAGATCACGAATCAGTTTCGTAATTCTTTCATTCTCCATCTTCATGCTCACTTCGTTTACAACCATACGAGCAGATAATGGGCAAACTTCTTCTAATACATCAAGTCCATTTTCTCGAAGTGTTGCACCTGTCTCTACAATATCGCAAATAACATCGGAAAGTCCAACGATAGGCGCAAGTTCAATCGAACCATTTAATTTGATAATCTCTACGGTCTGATGTTTTTGATTATAAAAATAATCTTTTGCAATCTGTGGATACTTTGTTGCCACGCGAATCTGTTCCTGATGCTGTAAAAGCTCTTTGGCAGATTCTGGTCCACAAATACACATTCTGCATTTTCCAAAGCCTAAATCTAATACTTCATAGATATTTCGACCTTCTTCTAAGATGGTATCCTTACCAACAATACCAATATCTGCAGCACCATATTCTACATATGTAGGAACATCTGGTCCTTTTGATAAGAAGAAACGTAATTTTAGTTCTTCATTTACAAAAATCAGTTTACGAGTATTTGGATCGAAGATTTCCTCACAGGTAATCCCAATCTTTTCAAAAATCTGTAAGGTCTTCTTTGCCAAACGACCTTTTCCTAATGCAAAAGTTAAATATCTATCATCTTCAACCTCTTTTTTTACAGAAATCGCAGAAAGAAGCTGATCAACGACAAAGGCAAAACCAATGGCTGGTGCATCCTTATCAAAGTTACTCAATAAGGTATCATAACGACCTCCTTTTACAATTGGCTCGCCTAAACCATAGGTATAACCCGCAAAAATAATACCTGTATAATATTCATAATTACTAATCATGCCAAGATCAAAGGACACATACTGTTTAATGCCTTTGTCTTTCATGTTTTTATTTAAGTCTTCCAATGAATCAATTGCTTTTGCAACTTTTGGATGATCTACTGCCCATTTTTTTGCATTTTCCAAATCATCATCTGTGATATCGAAGTCTGCCAATAATAAGAATAAATGTTTCAATCTATTTTCAACATCCAATTCTTCTACAAAAGCTTCTACATCCAAGAAATTTTTATTATCCAATAATGTACGAAGTTTGTTCGCATGTTTTCTTCCAAGTTCTGCTGCATCTAACAATGCATCAAAAAAACCAGCGTGACCAACAGAAATCTGAAACTTTTCCATTCCAATCGCTTTTAAAGAATCCACAACCATGGCAAGCATCTGCGCATCCGCTTCAGCAGAACCATCACCGATAAATTCTACACCACATTGTGTAGTTTCTTTTAATCGACCCTGATATTTAGAAGCATTGGTAAACGTATTTCCCATGTAGCATAACTTTACAGGTTCATTTTCTGGATCAAAATACTTTGCAGCACATCTAGCGATTGACGGAGTAAAGTCTGGTCGAAGTACTACGGTATTTCCTTCTGTATCGAAGAATTTAAATAAATCCTTGGAAGGCGTTGTACCAAGCTGCTTGCTAAACACATCAAAATATTCAAAGGTTGGTGTCTGGATATCCAAACATCCATATTGTTCAAATACCTGATGTAACTGTTCCTGTATATCTAATTTTTTCTTATAATCTTCATTATAGAGGTCTCTCACACCATCTGGTGTATGTAATAATTTGTTCTTCATATATAACCCTCACTTTGGTATAGTATCACACTATTATAATTAGAAATTATTATAAAAGAATAGGGTACTCATGTCAACGTGAGCACCCATGCTTTTTTGTTATATATATTATTCTCTCAATTCCAAATCTAACTGTAACGCCTCTAAATATGGAATAAATACACCTGGCGTTTCCTTTAGAAAAAATCGTTCATCCAACTCCTCATATTTAAAGCTCTTTCGTCCACCATCTAGTTTACGTTTCCAAAATGCATATAACTCTTCAAAACGCATATAGTAAAACTCATTCCGATGTGTAAAAGAAATCAGGATAAATGCAACCCCATCCTGCTTTTCATAATTTCGCATGAATTCTACCTGATGTTCATGAATATTCGCCAAAGGAAATGTATCTGTACGACATTCCTTTGCATCAAAGCAGACCGGTATCCCCTGTACCACACCAATATAGTCAACAGTACTCTTTTGATCAAAATAAGCCAAAGTTATATGTCTTGTAGTCTTATCTATATTAATCGGTGTAATTGGCGTAGGTACTTTTTGTATCAACGCCAAATTGTTCTGTAAATACTTTTCATTAGTTCGGTTAATGAGGTCTTCCAAAGTGGAACCTCTAAGACCTCTCGAATTCCAGGTTGGCATAACCCACCTCTTTTCTTTATTTTACTGAAGTAATTTCTCAAACACACTTGCTGGTTCAGTCACTACCACGTTCCCATCTGGAAACTCCAAACGATACGCATGAAGTAATTGATGATTCACCTTATGGCTTTCATAGTATTTCTTATTCACCTTTGCATCTCCATATTTCATGTCCCCTAAAATTGGATGGCCAATCGTAGATAAATGCAAACGAATCTGATGTGTCTTTCCTGTTACAAGATGAATTTCCACTAAAGTTAAACCATTTTTACACTTTAATGGTTTTACGCCCGTTTCGATATAGTCTGAACCTTCTACTGACTCTTTATGATAAGACACTTTATTGGTCTTCTCATCTTTTAACAAATATCCTTTCAATTCCAGTTCTTCCATTAGCTCACCTGCCACAACAGCATGATAATATTTCTCAATAGAACGTTCACGAATACCTGCACCAAGCTCCTGTAAAGCATTTAAACTCTTTCCAAACAAAAGCAATCCTGTCGTATTTCTGTCCAAGCGATTAATAACCGATGGCTTAAATGTCTGAAACTCCTCAAAAGACAACTCACCCTTGTCTATCATGTATCCAAGTAAATGTTCATTTGCTGAGACATCTTTTACAGTAGATTTTTGCGAAAGCATATTGTAAGGCTTATCCGCCACTATCATCTCATCATCTTCATAAACTATCTTAATACCTTTTAAGTTCAGATTCTTTAAACTGTCATATTCCTTTCGAAGCAGTTCTAAGTCTACATGAAACTTTTCAAAAGTTTCATCACTTAGAAATAACTGAACGACATCTCCTGCCTTTAGTTTTTCGTTTCCCTCTACTTTCTTTTTATTGATGACAATATTTTTCTTACGCATCATTTTGTAAAGAAAACTAGTAGATGCATTTGGTAATAATTTTTTTAAATACTTATCAAATCTTTGATTTTCTTCGTTTTTTTGAATGATAAATTCTTTCATATTATAATCTCAATTTATTTCTTTTTCTTATTATGGACATTTCGAATGGTCTTTTTCTTTGTTTTTTTATCCGCAGTTCCTTGATTTTTATTTCCACCGAAATTACCTTTTCCAACCTTACTTGAACTAGATTTCTTTGTGACATTTCCACCTTTTGACCATGTTCCAGGTTTTTCGCCAGCAAATTTACGAGGCTTAATCAAGCATTTCTTATCAAATCCAATCAAATCCTGTCTATCCGCTTTCATCAATGCTTCATACACCAAATCATAATTCTTTGGATTACGGTACTGAATCAATGCACGCTGCATAGCCTTTTCATGAGGGTTAGTTGACACATAAACTTCTTCCATTGTTCTTGGATCTAATCCTGTGTAATACATACAGGTAGAAATAGTCGAAGGTGTTGGATAAAAATCCTGTACCTGTTCTGGCATATATCCTAAGTCACGCAAATATTCTGCAAGCTCAATGGCTTCTTTTAAAGTAGAGCCAGGATGAGAAGACATAAGATAAGGTACCAAATACTGTTCTTTTCCTATCTTCTTATTCATATCTTTATAAGCTTGAACAAATTTGTTATATACTTCTACCGCTGGTTTTCCAAGACGCTTTAATACCGCATTGGAGATATGTTCTGGTGCAACCTTAAGCTGACCACTTACATGATGTTCACACAATTCACGTAAAAAGGTTTTATCTTTATCTGCCATCAGATAGTCGAAACGAATACCTGAACGAATAAATACCTTCTTCACCTTAGGTAGTTCACGTAATTTTCGAAGTAGTTCAATATAATCTTTATGGTCTACTTCAAGATTCTTACATGGTGTAGGGAATAAACACTGCTTGTTTGGACAAGCACCTTTGGTCAACTGCTTTTTACATGCTGGCGCACGGAAGTTTGCAGTAGGACCGCCTACATCATGAATATATCCTTTAAACTCTGGATCCTGCGTAATAATCTTTGCTTCTTCAATAATGGATTCATGACTTCTTGTCTGAATAATTCGTCCCTGATGGAATGTAAGGGCACAGAAACTACATCCACCAAAACAACCACGATTACTTACTAAAGAGAATTTAATTTCACGAATCGCAGGTACACCGCCTGCTTCTTCGTAGCTTGGATGATAATTTCTCATATATGGAAGTGCATACACTGCATCCATTTCACTCTGTGACAATGGCTTCTGAGGTGGATTCTGTACAACAAAGTTTGTACCATAACCTTCTACCAAACGTTTTCCAGAAAATGGATCTGTATTGCAATACTGTGTATAAAAGCTCTCTGCAAATGTACGCTTATTTTCTTTAATCTCATCCCATTCAGGAAGCCAAATGGCATCATAGATACTATCTTTATCTTTGGTCTTATAAACAGTCCCATCGATAAACGTAATATCTTTTACATCAATTCCAGATTCTAAAGCTTCTGCGATTTCTACAATACTTCTCTCACCCATACCATAGGAAATCAAATCTGCTCCTGAATCCAATATAATTGAACGTTTCAATTTATTTGACCAATAGTCATAATGAGCCAATCTACGAAGGCTGGCTTCAATACCACCAATGATAATCGGAGTTTTCTTATAGGTACGACGAATCAAGTTACAATATACTACTGTGGCATAATCTGGTCTTTTTCCCATCTCACCACCTGGTGTAAAGGAATCTGACTCTCTACGCTTCTTTGATACCGAATAATGGTTTACCATAGAGTCCATATTTCCACCAGAGACTAAGAAACCAAGTCTAGGTTCACCCATAATGGAAATAGATGTATCATCTTTCCAATCAGGCTGCGAGATAATTCCCACGGAAAATCCTCTTGACTCCAAAATACGCGAAATAATGGCAGGACCAAAGGAAGGATGATCCACATAAGCATCCCCGATAACATAGACAAAGTCAAACTGCTCTATCCCACGTTCTATCATATCTTCTTTTGAAATTGGTAAAAATCCTTCGTATCGCATAAAATCTCCTAAATCTATTTTTGAAGTTCTAATACTTCATTCTCAGTAAGTTTTCTATACTCACCTAATTCTAAATCTCCAAGTTCTAAACTTCCCATAGAAAGACGTTTCAAATATGTCACTGTACATCCTACTGCTTCAAACATACGCTTCACCTGATGGAAACGACCTTCATGGATTGTAAGCTCTGCTTCTTTTTCTGATAAGATAACCAATTCTGCTGGCAACGTCAACTTATCATCGCCAATATCCACACCTTCTTTGAATAATTCAATCGCGGACACTGGCACTTCTTTATCCAAAATCGCATAATAAGTCTTTGGAATATGATGTGTTGGACTAAGCAAATGATGTGTCAATGGGCCATCGTTTGTAAACAACAATAGTCCTTCTGTATCCAAATCCAATCTTCCTACTGGTGAAATTTCCTTTGTACGAATATCTTCTGGAAAATATTCCATTACGGTCTTATGGAGATTATCTTGTTTTGCAGTTACACACCCCGCAGGCTTGTGAAGCAGATAATATACATACTTCTCATATGTAATTGGCTGACCTTTGAAACATACTACATCGACACTTTCGTCAATCTTCTGTTCTGGTTTCGCCACTACATCACCATTTACCGTAATCTGCTTTGCCTTTATACATTTTTTCACTTCACTTCTCGTACCTATACCACAATCGGCAAGGTACTTATCAATTCTCATCATATTATTTCGCCTGTTTCAAATACTCTACTAAGAAGTTCCAAACACGTTCGGTAGATTCAATATTTAATCTTTCCTGTGGTGTATGGATATCAAAATTCTGTGGTCCAAAAGATACACAGTCTAAATCTTCGATTTTTTCTGAAAGGATACCACATTCTAATCCTGCATGAATCGCTGTGAATTCTGGTTCTTTTCCATAAACTGCTTTGTAAGAAGCAGCGATTTCTTCACGAAGTTTAGATTCTGCTTTGTATTCCCAAGCTGGATAATCACCTACAACCTCTGCTTCTCCACCAACAATTTCAATAATATTTACTAATTTATCTCTTAAATCTTCTTTACGAGAACCTACAGAACTACGAATGGATGTATCTGTTACAAATACATCATCTTTTAATTCCATGATACCAAGGTTCAATGATGTTTCAACAAGACCTGGAATTGCCAGACTCATGTGCTGTACACCATTTGGAATCAAACGTAAATAGCATAATACTTTATTTAAAGATATAAAATCTAAAATAGCTGCTTCCTGTACTTCACCACGAACGGATGTTACCTGTACATTTGCATCGGATGCAAAGAATTCTTTCTTAAAGATTTCTGAATTTTCTGCAATAATTTCTTCTACACGTGTAATACATGCTTCTGGAACTAAGAGAGAAGCATTACATTCTCTTGGAATCGCATTGTTTTTAAGTCCACCTGCAAGAGAAATGATACCGAATGGTACTTCTTTCGCAATATTGTTTAATACTCTGCCCATAAGGATAGATGCATTACCACGTTCTTTGTGAATTTCTGCACCAGAGTGTCCACCGAAAAGTCCATCTACTTTGACATTTAAAACAACACCTTCTTCTGTATTACGTTTTACTGGAATAGTAGCTTCTACACTCGTTCCTCCTGCACAACTAGTAAGGAAAATGCCTTCTTCATCACTGTCGATATTGAGCATCTTTTTACCTTTTAACATCGATAAATCAATACCATACGCACCATCCATGCCTGTTTCTTCATCTACGGTAATAACAAGTTCTAAACGTGGATGCGCAAGTTCTGTTGCTTCTAATAAAGCCAATCCATAAGCTACAGCGATACCATCATCACCACCAAGCGTAGTACCTCTTGCTTTTACAAATCCATCTTCTACATAAAGATCTAAACCATCTTTTTCAAAATCAATGGTACAATCACTTTCTTTTTCGCAAACCATATCCATATGTCCTTGAATAATCACTGGCTCTGATGCTTCATATCCTGTTGTTGCTTCTTTTATCATGATGACATTGTTGATTTCATCCTGATAATATTCTAAATTATGCTCTTTGGCAAAAGCTACTAAATAATCGCTAATTTGCTTTGTATTTCCAGAACCATGTGGAATCTTTGCAATTTCCTCAAAATAATAAAATACTCTTTCTGGCTGTAAATTTTCTAAAACTCTCATAAAAACCTCCTTGGATTCATAAGTAATACTATGAAAAAAATAGTATTTATTTGTTTATTTCTTATTTTAATTATATTTTCTCTTCTTTATCCTACTCAAATCATAGAAGCTTCCAAACAAGGACTTCTCGTATGGTTTGAGCAGATACTCCCTGCACTTTTACCATTTACCATTCTCTCAACGCTTTTATTGAAAAGTAATTTTCTAAAAAGCTTTTCTACTGACGGCAATCTATTGGCCATTGGCATTACCATGTGTTGTGGTTTTGTATTTGGTTTTCCGATTGGCGCAAAACTTGCATCGGATTTTTATAAAACAAATCTTTTAACGGAAAAACAGGCGACTATATTATCTGTTACTGCCAACAATTTCAGTCCCATGTATGTGTGTGGTTTTGTCTTACCAACACTTTTTGCAGATAAGAATTTGATAGCACCAACTTATTTCATTTTATATTTATTACCTTTGCTACTATCCACATATTACCTTATCATTTCCTATTCCAAAGAACATCGTCCTAGGGAAGAAATTAGCAAAGGTCTATTTCAAATGCATATATCACTCCTCGACAGTAGTATTCTAAACAGTTTTCAAATCTTAATCAAACTCTGTGGATATATCGTGCTATTTTCTATTTTAACAAAGGTTGCAATGCTTGTACTTCCATCCCCTTCATTGTTACTAAAAATTCTATTGGAGAATCTAGAAATCACCAATGGAATTCAATTACTAGCAGATAGTAACCTATCCACAAAATGCACCTATATTCTAGCTATACAACTGTTATCTTTGGGCGGACTCTCAGGAATCGCACAAACCAATTCTATCTTTGTGGATTCCAAGCTTTCTATTTATAAATACATAATAGGGAAAGTGACACTTTCCCTATTATTAACATTACTTTGCGTAATATATGTATCTTATTTTAATCGTTTTTAATATTTACTACAGATAAATCAATTGGTTCAAGACCATCTGGATCCTTATCCTTTGCTACCTTTTCTGGTCTTTTTTCTACAACTGGTTCTGGTTCAGCAGGGAATAATTCTGCACGATTTGCAGATACCACATCTAAATATCCCTGTAAAGAATTAATCAAACCATCATAACGAACTCTAGTATTTTCAATAGAGTTTGTTAAGATATCCTCTAAACCTTTTAACTTATCGTCTGTATATGACATTGCATACATACGAATGTTGTTTGCTTCATTTGTCGCATTATCAAGGATTTCCTGCGCCTGCTTTGTTGCAATCATAACTACTTCATTCGCCTGTGCATATGCTTGCTGCATAATCTGATGTTCACTAACAAGCTGGCTGGTTTCAATCTGAGCCTGTGCAATAATCTGATCAGCTTTCTGCTGAGCATCAGCTAAAATCGCTTCTTTATTGCTAATAATCTTCTGATATCTCTTGATTTCTTCTGGTGTTTTATGGCGTAATTCAGCAATTAACTCTTCGATTTCTTCTTTATTTACAACAATGTTTGTTGATGAAAATGGCTGAAATTTACACTCTTCAATATACTCTTCGATTTCTTCGATAATCTGTTCAATTTTACTACTCATTCGATTTCTCCCTGTTCACATTATATTTTGTATAAATACGATCTATCAGCTCGTTTGGAACAAACTTAGAAATGTCACCACCATAAGAGGCAATTTCTTTTACAAGACTCGAACTAAGATATGAATACTGTAAGTTCGTCATAAGGAAAATCGTTTCTGCATTATCCTTTAACACGCGATTCATCTGAGCAATCTGCAATTCATATTCAAAATCTGTAACAGCTCGCAAGCCTCGAATGATGATTGTCGCATCAATCTGTCGCATATAATCTACTAATAGACCATCAAACGTCTCTACCTTTACATTTGGCAAATCTTTTGTGACCTCTTTAATCATATTAACACGTTCCTCTAAAGAAAACAACGAATTTTTCGCACTGTTACGAAGTACAGCTATTACCAATTCGTCCACCATTTTTGCAGAACGTTCAATAATATCGATATGCCCAAAAGTAATTGGGTCAAAGCTACCAGGATAAACCGCTCTCTTCATAAAAACACACCCCTATTTTTTCCTCAAAAATACATGTACATTGGTTTTATACTTTTTGTATTTTGTGATTTCAAACCCCATCTCTTCTACATAATCAAAATTCGTTTCTGTAGAAGCTTCTACAATAATGATACTGTCTTCTTTCAAAAGAGAAGATGTACTAAGATACTCCAACGCACCTTTTTCCAACTCTTTGTTATATGGAGGATCCATAAAAACAATATCAAATTTGTATTTTCCTTCCAATGTATAAAGTGCTGTTACCACATCACTTACCACAAGACGAGAAGCTTTATCAAACTTTGTAAATTTAATGTTTTCTTCAATACACTTAGCCGCTTTACGATTATTTTCTACAAAAACAGCATATTCACCACCACGACTTAAACTTTCTAAGCCCATCTGACCACTTCCAGCGAATAAATCGAGAAAATAACAGCCTGGAATATCGTACTGTAACATATTAAATAATGTTTCTTTAATCTGGTCAGAGGTTGGTCTGGTATCCATACCTTCTGGCGCTCTAAGTGGAAGACTTCTGGCACTGCCTGCTATAATACGCATAAGTACTCTCCTTTAATTACAAATCATCCTCACTATCTTCATAGCAGGATTCTATATAATCGCATAACATCTCAAGTGCATAAATAGATGCCTGCATACGAATCTCCATACGAGTTCCTGAAAAAATCATACGTTCTGTTAAAACTTGATTCTTTACTACACAGGCAAAACACACCGTTCCTACTGGATTATCTTCTGTACCACCGGTTGGACCTGCAACACCTGTGGTTGCAACTGCACAATCTGCATCTGCTCTTTCAGCAGCCCCCATTGCCATTTCTTCTGCTACTTCACAACTAACAACACCATAATGCTCTATAGTTTCTGCCAGTACACCCAGATTTCTTATCTTTGCTTCTTCCGAATAAGTAACATACCCTTCTTCAAAATAAGCAGAGATACCAGAGATATCACAAAGAACTCCAGCAACCAATCCTCCTGTACAGCTTTCCGCAGTAGTAATTTTCAAATGATGTTTTGATAATAATTCCAATAGTCTATTTTCTGTCATAGGATTACTTTGTGTCCTTTAATACATCTTTATTCTTTACAATATAGTCTACTAATGAAACTACAGTAAGGATTGTAGAAACCCAGATGAGAATCTGTCCAACCATAGCAAGTGCTGGAATGTTAAGGATTAATACAATAACCATTACCATCTGTGAAACTGTTTTGAATTTTCCCCAATAGCTAGCTGCGATAACAACACCATTATCTGATGCAATTAAACGGAAACCACTGATGATAAATTCACGTGAAATAATAATAATAACTACCAATGCTGGAAGCTGTCCTGTTTCAATGAGACAAATAAGTGCAGCACCTACTAAAAGTTTATGTGCAAGTGGGTCCATAAACTTACCGAAGTTTGTTACAAGACCGTCACGTCTAGCTAAATATCCATCAAGGAAATCTGTAAAACTAGCTACACAGAAAATCACTACAGCAATAATATTGCTACATGGTACTACTGGCCATAACATAAAGAAAACAAAAAATGGAATCATAATTACTCTTAAAATTGTCAATTTGTTTGGTAAATTCATTGTCATTTTACTATTTCTCCTATCAAATCATATTCGTATGCTCCGATGACCTGTACTTTTACAATGTCACCTGTCATTAGTTCCTCATCTGTATTGATGAATATATATCCGTCTACATTTGGTGCATCACGATAAGTTCTTCCAATGTAGGCGTTCTCATCAGCAACCTTACCCTCAATAAAAGCATAGTAAGTCTGTCCGATTAGAGTCTCATTTTTATCAAAGATTACTTCTTCCTGAAGTTCCATAACCTCCGCTTGCCAATCAAGTTTCAAATCTTCATCCACCTGATCTGGAAGTTCTGCTGCTACTGTCCCTTCTTCCGGAGAGTAAGCAAATGCACCAAGTCTATCAAACTCCATGTCATTGATAAACTGCATAAGTTCTTCGTGCATCTCTTTTGTTTCACCTGGAAATCCACAAATCAAGGTTGTTCGAAGCGTAATATCCGGAATACGTTCACGTAAATATGCAATACGCTCTTCTAACTCTTTACGATTTGTTTTTCTAGCCATTCTACGAAGAATCTCATCATTACAATGCTGAATAGGCATGTCCAAATAATGACAAACCTTTTTGTTACGAATCATTGCATCTATTAATTCTTCATAAACCTCTTCTGGATAACAATACATAATACGAATCCAGAAAAGTCCAGGAATCTTATTTAATTCATCTAACAGTTTGTGCAAAGATTTCTCCCCATAAAGATCCACACCATAAAGTGTAGTTTCCTGTGCAACAAGTATTAATTCTTTTACACCTTTTTCTGCTAGTTCCTTTGCCTGTGCAATCAAATCTTCCATAGGTACGCTACGGTATCTGCCACGAATGGATGGAATAATACAATATGTACAATTCTTGTTACAACCTTCTGCTATTTTTAAATATGCAAAATGTCCACCAGTAGTAATCGTACGCTTATTGCTAAGCTTTGGAAGACCTTCTAAAGTGGCTACGTTTTTATAGTAATTCTGTGCCAATGCTTCTCTTACTGCTTCACAGATAGCATCATAAGAATTCGTTCCAAGTATTGCATCTACTTCTGGAATCTCTTCTTTAATCTCATCTTGATAACGCTGAGAAAGACAACCTGTTACAATCAAAGCCTTGCAATTTCCAGCCTTTTTGTACTCTGCCATTTCCAATATGGTATTGATACTTTCTTCTTTTGCATCATTGATAAAGCAACAACTATTAATGATAATAATATCAGCCTCTGCTTCATCATCACAAAGTATCACTCCTTCTGCAGTCAACATACCAATCATAAATTCAGAATCTACTAAGTTTTTATCGCAGCCAAGAGATATAAATAATAATTTTTTGTCTTTCATAATAACACTTTAGGGCTGCATTGCAGCCCTATTCCTTTGCCATGCATACCGAAAAACTGCCAATGGCCGTTTTTCCGGTTTTTAGTTTGATTCGTCTGCAAGAATTTTCACATCGCCATTCATAATTTCTTCAACAGCGATAGATAATGATTTGTTGCATTTTGGTTTTGCTACCATTGGTTCTGCACCATCAATAATCTGACGTGCACGTTTTGCAGCAGCTAAAACGATAGAATAACGGCTGTTTACTACTGGTTCTTCACCAATTACAACGTCCTCGTTTACTACTCCCATAAGTTCTACATAAGATGGATGAATCATATTATACTCCTTTCGAAAAGCTTAAAAGCTCTTTTGTCATATTATTAATAAAATCTATATTAGCTGATACACGATGTTCTGTCATTTCGTCTGTGTGCTGTTCTTTTTCTTTGGAAATGATATCATTTACCAACATCACACATGCATCCAAATCATCGTTTACCACTAAATAATCA
>JAZQZJ010000077.1:0-19280 GCA_045633955.1 Agathobacter sp.
GAATTTATGGGTGGAAGACATCAGATGCGTGTAGATATGATTTCAGATTTGGAAGCATAGTACGAAAAAACCTTGTTTTCTAGGCTTTTTTCATAAATTTCAAAGAAAAAAGCATTGAAATATAAATTGTTTTATAGTAGAATATTCGGAGAATTGTGATTAACACAAAAATTAAGGAGGAAGAATCGAATGGTAACAGCAGGCGATTTTAAAAATGGTATTACATTAGAATACGATGGAAACATCTGTCAGATTATTGAATTCCAGCATGTTAAACCTGGTAAAGGTGCAGCATTTGTTAGAACAAAATTACGTAACATCATCAGTGGCGGTATTGTAGAAACATCTTTCCGTCCAACAGAAAAATTCCCATTAGCTCGTATCGACAGAAAAGATATGCAGTATTTATATGGTGATGATGATTTCTACAACTTCATGGATGTAGAAACATACGATCAGATTAGCTTAACAAGAGAATCTGTTGGTGATGCTCTTAAATTCGTAAAAGAAAACGAAATGTGTAAAGTATGTTCACACAATGGTAACGTTTTCGCAGTAGAACCACCATTATTCGTTGAACTTGAAATCACAGATACAGAACCAGGCTTCAAAGGCGATACAGCTACAGGTGCTACAAAACCAGCTATCGTTGAAACTGGTGCAAAAGTTATGGTTCCATTATTCGTAGAAATTGGAAACAAAATCAAAATCGACACAAGAACAGGTGAATATTTATCACGTGTTTAGTCAAGCGCATGGATAAAATAAGCGTCGTACAAGTTTACTTGTAACGACGCTTTATTTTTATCCATGAGATTGGGCGTTCACGCCCAAAGCGAGAGCCATAGTTGCGAAGCAACGGAAGAGCCGCAAGGCGGCGAGGGTCGAGCTTGCTTGACGAAATCTTGGGTCGATTTTGCTTGACATAGTGCACATTAACTCGAACACTCCTACCTGCATTTTCTCTTCACCACGATCATCAATTCCACCGTAACCACCACAGCTGCCACTATCATGGAAATAATATAGGCATGCATACCATAAATCGGTACGAAGAACCAAATCGCAAATATTCTTATGGCACAGCCCGTCAGATTGCAAGCCAAGGTCAAACTTGCATTTCCCAACCCATTTACAATACTGCTAAGCAAGCTAGAGGTATACATAAAAGGACAAAGAATGCTTAGAATACGAATATAAAATCCGGCTAAGGTATTATCAAATATGTAAGTCCCAAACCAATCCCCAGACAGTAAAAATATAAAAGTACATAGTGATCCCAAAGCGACACCACAGCAGACCGCTCCCTTTATCGTATCTAATACCATACACATGTCACCTTTGGCCTTTGTCTCAGAGATACGAGGCAAAAGTAGTACAGACAATGAATTGGTAATTGCTGATGGGAAAAAAATAACCGATAATGCCATTCCTGTTAAGATACCAAAATGCTCTAGTGCTTCGTCAGGCGTATAACCAAATAGAACTAATTGTTGTGGAAGTAATAAATTTTCCAAACTATGGCTTAGCGTCATCAGAACATGGTTTAAGGTTAGCGGAACTGCCATCACACTTAGGGATTTTGTAGCAGAAATAAAAAGGGCGGTATTATTAATCCCGTGAAAAAAAGGATACTTTTGTCGGCGTAATTTATCAGCATCGATATTGCTAGTATCACAATCTTTTCGCATTCCAAGAAAAGCAGTCACATTAATAAAAAGACCAATGAATTCACTAATTACCATGCCCCAAACTGCGTGGATAGGTTCTAATGGAAGATCTTTTTCTAGTAATACATAGTAAATAAGCAAGGTGCTAAATACACGTACCAACTGTTCTATGATTTGACAAAGGGAAGGAACGATGGAATTCTTTCGTCCATAATAATAACCATTAAAACAAGAATGAATACAAGCTGGAATGATTGCATATATCATGGAACGAAGTAATTCTTCTGTGCGGGGTTCTTTTAAAATATCCGTAGCAATCCAAGGCGCCAAGAGATAAATAACTAGTACAAATAGGGTAGATATGGAGACGGATAGAAGGAGTCCTGCATATAAATATCTTCGTCCATTTTTTTCAGAGGCAACAAAGCGGGAAATAGCGGTTTGTATGCCACTGGCAGATAGAGCCAGGCAAAGTGTGAACACTGGAAAAATCAATTGATAAAGACCTAATCCACTAGCACCAATGGTACGTGATAAGAATATTCTATAAAAGAAGCCCAGTATTCTACTTATGATACCTGCACCGGTTAGTAGGAAGGTGCCAAGGAGTAAGGGGTGTTTTTTTATTTTATTAAAAATAGGAATACCTCCAGAAAGGGGCTTTATTGATACTATATGTGGAAGGGGTAAAAATATGAATAAAAAAATATATCTGGATCATGCTGCCACAACTGAAATGTTACCAGAGGTTACGTATGCAATGGAGCCTTATTTTATCAAGAAATTTGGGAATGCATCCACCACATATGAATTGGGTGAGGAGTCAAGACGAGCGATTGAACTTGCAAGAGAAGAGATTTCTGCAAGTATTCATGCAAAACCAAATGAGATTTTTTTTACTTCGGGAGGAAGTGAGTCAGATAACTGGGCAGTAAAAGGCATGGCTGGTGAACGAAAAAAAGAATGCAAACATGTGATTACTTCAAAAATAGAGCATCATGCAATTTTACATTCTTGTGAGCATTTAGAGCGTTTGGGATACCGCGTTTCCTATTTGGATGTTTCAAGGGAGGGCTTGGTAGATCTGAAACAACTAGAACAGTTACTTAGAGAAGGAAAAAACAGTAGTTCTATCGAAGATAAAATATCCATAGTATCCATTATGCATGCTAATAATGAAATCGGAACGATTCAGCCGGTGGAGGAAATTGGTCGATTGTGCCGAAGATATGATGTTATCTTTCATTCGGATGCCGTACAGACCATAGGTCAGATTCCGGTTCATGTAAAGAAACTTCCTGTGGATATGTTGAGTGCCAGTGCACACAAATTTCATGGTCCGAAAGGGATTGGTTTTTTGTATATCAAAGATGGTGTTACGATGCCTTCCTTTATCCATGGTGGAGGACAGGAAAAGGGAAAACGAGCAGGTACGGAAAATGTAGCGGGGATTGTGGGAATGGCAAAGGCGCTTTCGATTGCTCAGGCAGAATTGGTTCGAAAGCAAAATAAAGAAACTGCACTTCGGAATTATTTTATTCGTGAAGTCATGCGAGAGATTCCAGATGTCACATTAAATGGGCATGCGCAAAAACGACTTCCGGGTAATGTGAACTTATCATTTAAAAAGGTGTCGGGTACAGCGCTCTTGGTGTTTTTAGAAGAAGAGGGAATCTATGCATCCGCTGGATCTGCATGTAGTGCAGGGCAAACTAGTTTATCCCATGTAATCAAAGCCATTCAGGTGCCAAAAGAATACGCCTATGGCACGATTCGTTTTTCGCTTGGAAGAGATACGACCAAAAAAGAAATCGAAAAGACCATAAGCGTTTTAAAAAATTCTGTAAAAATATTACGTCAAGAAGTTTAAAAATGCATATGATATAATGTGGAATGCATTTTATGGGATGAATTTTTTGATGGCTTCACCAACGCCATCCTCCTCGTTGGTTGTAGTGATATAATCTGCAATAGATTTGATATCATCAGAAGCATTTCCCATAGCAATTCCAAGACCAGCGGCGTTAATCATAGAGAAATCATTTTCGGAATCACCGATTGCCATGGTCTCCTCCATGGTGGTGCCCAAATGAGCTGTCAGTGCAGTTAATCCGGTAGCTTTTGTAACACCAGCCTTACTAATTTCAAAGTTGTTAAAACCGCCGCAAACAACTTCAATTGCCGATAGGGACTTTAGAAACTGTATGGTTTCATCGCGGTAACCGAGGGTTCCATCTGGCTGTGGATAGAAGTTCAGATTAATTTTTTGAATCTTTTTGCCACAGTCCTTTACATAGGCAACCAAATCTTCTACTGGCGTTCTTGTAGCAAGCATGTAACGTTTCAAAGAATCTGGTACAGCAAGTCTGTCCAAATTTTGTCTACAGCGAATCGGTGTAAATCCCTCGCCGTCAATATATAAATCAATATGAATTTCTTTACTTAGCACATAATCTAAGACTGGCGTCAGCATGTCCAAATCCATAGTGTTTTCATAGAGACAAGTTTTATCTTTGATACGATAAACCGCTGCGCCATTAGTAGTTAATGCATAATCAATTTTTGTATCTTTAATTTGTTCAAAAGGAAGTCCATTAAAAGGACGACCTGTGGATATTACAGTATGCACGCCTTTTTCGGCAACACGGTTTAATTCTTTTATGGTATTTGGGGTGATTTCGCCATTGCGATTGAATAGTGTGCCATCTAAATCCATGGCAATTAACTTAATTTCTGGCATATTTGCTCCTTTTTGATAAAAAATGATTTGTGTTTTTCTTATCTTAGGTTATTATATAGGAAAGTGTTTTTTTAGGGAAGAGAAAAAATATGACAAAACAGGAATTTAAAGCATTATTTGAACAAGGACCAATTATTTTAGATGGTGCAATGGGTACAGGCCTTATGAAGGCTGGCATGTCGGTGGATGAATGTACTGAAAAATGGGCAGTAGAACATCCAGAAGTGGTTATGAATATTCAGAAAGCGTATATAGAAGCAGGTGCACAGATTCTTTATGCACCTACTTTTGGTGCAAATCGTATCAAATTAAAAGAATATGGTTTGGAAAATGAGATCGAATATTTGAATAAAGAATTGGTTGCTTTATCAAAAAAAGCAGCTGATGGAAAGGCGCTTATTGCAGGAGATTTGACGATGACAGGTCAGATTCCATATCCAGTGGGCGATGTGTCATTTGAAGTGTTTGTGGATACCTATAAGGAGCAGGCGCGTCTTTTGGTAGAGGCAGGAGTAGACCTTATGGTTATTGAAACTATGATGAGTTTACAGGAATGTCGTGCAGCAGTACTAGCTATTCGTGAGGTATGTGATTTGCCAATTATGGCGACTTTGACTTATAACGAAGATGGGCGTACTCTTTATGGAACGCCACCAGAGGTGGCAATCAATGTATTGCAATCTCTTGGTGTAGATGCGGTAGGTGTAAACTGTTCTACGGGTCCAGAGGGTATGGTACCGATCGTGGAAAAAATGGCAGAATATGCGACGATTCCACTGATTGCGAAACCAAATGCAGGTCTTCCTGAATTGGAAGGAAATGAGACTGTCTATCGTATGTCTCCAGAAGAGTTCGCTCGTACAGGAAAGAAGCTCATTGAAGCTGGTGCTAGTATGGTAGGTGGTTGCTGTGGTACGACACCAGAGCATGTAAAAGCACTTGCAGAAGCAGTAAAAGGAATGTCTGTTTTGAAACCATTGGGCATTCATAGAAGAGTTCTTACTTCAGAACGTGCTTTAGTAGAAGTAAAATTAGATGGAAATTTCCTTGTAGTAGGAGAACGTATCAATCCAACTGGTAAAAAAGCCCTTCAAGCAGAACTCCGTGAAGGAAAACTAGATATGGTACGTCATTTTGCTATGGAGCAGGAAGCAGCAGGTGCATCTCTTTTAGATATCAATATGGGTATGAATGGTATTGATGAAATGGCCATGACCAAAGAGGTTATTTACGAAGTATCTTCTACAGTGGACTGTCCACTTGTTTTGGATACCAGCCATATTGATGTCATGGAAGAAGCCCTTCGCATTTATCCAGGTCGTGCTTTGATTAATTCGATTTCCTATGAATCAGCGAAATGTGATGCGATGCTAAGATTGGCAAAAAAATATGGTGCAATGTTTATTTTACTTCCTTTGTCGGATGCAGGACTTCCAAAAGACAATGCAGAGAAAACAGAAGTACTAGAAAAGATTTATCAGAAAGCATTAGAATTGGGCATAGCACATGAAGATATTATTGTAGATGGTTTGGTAACTACGGTTGGTGCAAACGCAGCGGCAGGGGTAGAATGCTTTGATACCATTTCTTATTGTAAAGATATTAAAAAACTGCCAACTATTTGTGGTTTATCCAATATTTCTTTTGGTTTACCAGAACGTGGAACGGTAAATGCGACATTCCTTACTATGGCAATGGCCAAAGGCATGACCATGGCTATCGCAAATCCATGTCAGGAACAGCTTATGTATGCTATGTTTGCTGCGGATATGCTCTTGCATCATCCAAATGCAGATGTGACATTTGTAGATAAAATGAATGCTGCAAATACAGCGGAAGATGACGATAAACATCCAATTCATCGCCATGTGGTAAAAGGAAATGGTGTTGCGATTTTAGATGCGGTAAAAACTGAATTAGAAAATGGTACAAAAGCAGAATTTATTATCAATGAGTATTTAATTCCTGCAATTAATGAAGTAGGACAATATTTTAATGATGGTAAATATTTCTTACCACAGCTTATTCGTAGTGCAAATACTATGAAAATGGCAATTGATCATGTGGAACCATTATTAGAGAAAAAAGATTCTGGTGAAATTCTACCAACGGTGATTATTGCTACTGTAAAGGGAGATATTCACGATATTGGTAAAAATCTCGTGGTATTAATGCTCAAAAACTATGGCTATCCAGTGATTGATCTTGGCAAAGATGTGCCAGCAGAAGAAATTGTTCGTGTTGCCATAGAAGAAAATGCAGCAGTTATCGGCTTATCTGCACTTATGACAACAACCATGATGCGTATGCAGGATGTGGTTGATGAATGTAAAACACGTGGATGCAAAGCGAAGATTGTCATTGGTGGGGCATGTATCACTGAGGACTTTGCAACAGAAATCGGCGCAGATGCTTATGCAAAAGATGCGGCAGACACGGTAAAAGTAGTAGAAAGGTTGTTAAAGTAATGAAAGGTATTATGACAAAAATCCCAATATGGTTATTGATGGCTTGGCCATACATATTTTTCGCAGGTCTATTTTTAGGTGGAGGATCTTTTTTCGGAATATTTTGTGTTCTGACGCTTATTTTATGTGTTGTTAATGTGATGAATGCAAAGACTTACTGTGGTGATAATATCGCTCGTGAATTAGGTCTTTGGGGAATGATAACGAAATTGGTACATATGCCATTTTATGTAGTAGCATTTGTTATGGGATTGATTGGAATGCTATCTATGATGGTGGGGCCATCGGAGGATAATGCCCTGTTTACACTTTCTTTTATGATTATTATGAGTATGGTTCTTATGATTCAATCTTCTTTGTATTGCATAAAAGCGGTTTTGGCAGCTAGAGATATGAGAATTGTAAAAAAAGAAACCGCTATGTTGCTTGGAATTACTAGTTTTATTATGTTTGCAGACGTAATTTGCGCAATTTTAATCTATAATAAAATCAAGAAAAACAAGAAAGTAATCGGAAAATAAAATTTTTTTAAAAAAATTTAAAAAAGTTGTTGACATTTGAAATTAAATAAGGTATATTAAACAAGTCGCTGACAGACAGTCGGCGACGAACATGGGATCATAGCTCAGCTGGGAGAGCACCTGCCTTACAAGCAGGGGGTCACAGGTTCGAGCCCTGTTGGTCCCACTTCACAAGAAATTGTGATAAATAATTAAATATGGCGAGATAGCTCAGTTGGCTAGAGCATACGGTTCATACCCGTAGTGTCGAGGGTTCGAATCCCCCTCTCGCTACTAACAAAAGGAATCCAATCGGATTCCTTTTTTTCGTTAGCATAGAAAGTTGATAAGAACACGAGACACTAGGTCGTAGCGCCGACCGTAGCGGAGCGTAGACCGAATTCCCCGTTCTCCACTAAAAAACATTGAGAAATCAAGGGTTTTATCTTAAGTTACGATTGATTAAATATTACTAATTGGCAAACGTATGTTCTGTTGATAAACTTGTATCAAGTGCTACCAAGTACGGTAGGATGGTTGCTCTCCAATCTGGGAGTACAAGCCCAGTTTACATAAATGGTAAATTGTGCCGCTTTTCAGAAAGGAGATATTTGTTGATGGTAGAGATTTCACTAGAAGCTTTACTCGCTCTCATCGCCATGTGTGCTGGAGCTGGGTATCTGCTTGGAAAAGATATACATAAAACAAAAAAGTAACTGTCCTAGCCTGAGAAACTAGCAGTTACTTTTTTATTTGTATTCTATTGAATTAGCATTTTCGTTAGGTGTTCAAAAATTAGAAAAATGGTAAATATTCTTTTGAAGGATCCGCATATTCAACAATCTGTCTTAGAGCTTCTATACGTGGAATGTATGGGTGCCCTTCTAAAGCAAAGATTTTAGCTTCTGCAGAATTTTCGTCATATCCACTGTATTTTATACACATATCATAATAGTCGGCTTCTAGTAGCATACTTTCTCGGCATCCGCTAATCATACGCCATTTACTAATTTCCCTATATAGGGATCTATTTATTTTTACATACTGACTATAATCGATAGTATACAGATTTTTTGCATGTGCGATTTTTGCACGATACAATAATTCGGTTGCGGTTATGGTTTGTCCACGCATTTTTACAACTTCTTGCGCATACAAAATTCCTTTTTCAGCATATTGTAAACCGTATAAATGGTTTGTGGACGATGTGCAATGATGCATTTCTGCAATGGCGATGTGAAGTTTAGATAGCAATGATGCAAATTCTGCATTTATATATTTCGTTTCCAGTTCTGTAGTTACATTAGAGTTCCATTTTTTGCTTACTTCATTGTAAATTTGTCCGTGAATGTTACTTGCAGTTATCTTATCATCATCGTCATTTGATTCCCAAAGAAGCTGTGCAAATGCAAGCGCTGCATTTTCCTTGGATAGGACTAAGGTTAATTCATCTATTTCATATTCTTGTCCATCAAAATGCCCAGCCATTAAACGTTCAAGCGAATATTGAAGATTTCCAAAACTTACATTGTAAAGGCGTTTTGAAGTCTCGTATGTTTGAGGATCTGAAGGATTTAGGTGTGCATCACCTTCGATCTTTTTAAGCTGTGCCAAAGCAAAGGTTACATCCACTTGGTTTGCATTAGGGATGAATGTCTCTAGTTTCTTGATTAACGCAAGGACAAGTTCTTTGTCCTTAAAATATCCTGTGGAAACAAGTAATTCACATGCACATCTGCAAATATCTATGTAATATCTGTGAAGTGAATTGTGTTGTTGTACCAATTGCTGTAAATGTACATTCTCAAGTAATGATACATATATCGCAGAGAATGCTCTTTTTGAATTTTCCCTATTTTCAAAGGTATTAAATCGGTATGCGATTGGTAGTTCATAACCAAAGAATCGAAGCAGGCGTTTTACCTTGTGTTCGCCATGTGGTTGAATGAACAATTCTTTTATCGCTGAAAGAACTAATTCAACGCGAAATTTCAATGGTTCGTCTAATAATCTAATATCGATAGATGGCTCTCTTAGGGTTGCAGAAAAGCATTGGCTAAAATATGTCGCATCATCATCTGGTGCAAATTCAAACAAGTTGCTAATGAGATTGTTTTCATCTTGATTCTTTAGCATGATTCCCAAGTGGCCTGTTTCCTTTGGCGTTTTAAAGTTCAAAAGCCACTGAGTCATATGTTTTGCGGCTACGAATCGTTCGGTATCATCTGATTTATAGACTTTATCAAAAAAGAGATTTATTTTTTCTGCAAAAAAATATAGAGTCCAGCATTCCTTTTTTAGCGGATCATTTTCTTGCAATGTATCACAATAATCTAAAAAATTCATGGCGTATGTAGTTATGCTTCCATCGGTTTTCATTCTTTGCAAGAGTGCTTTGCGAGAACATGCATGCATGAAATCAATACGTCCATCTGTGCTGTATGAGAAGAATCCTGGAAGATAATGTACGATTTGACTAATTTCTAAAGGTGTTAGTTTGGCTCCACGTTTTCTTAGTAATTCTATAAGAGTTGTATTTTTTAGCCCGTTTGAGGATAATGCAATGTAACATACCACATCCCAAACACGATAGGAAAGTAATTCACAGATTGTTTCTATTAAGTGTAAAAATATTTCTTCAAGATTTTGTGGTATCGTACGAATTTTTTGTAGCTGATACTCTTGAATCGCAGAAATACCATCTCCGAGCTGATATATTTTTTTATAATCTAGTTCGCCCATCAAGGTAAGCTCGGTCAGAGCCATTTCTATTGCCAATGGATTGTCTAATCGCTCTAATAGTGCTTGCTTTACCTCGGGAGTAATATGTTTGCGATTCTTTTTTAAGATTGCATCGGTTACAGCATCCAATTCCTCTGCATCTAGTGGATTTAAAGTCTGTGAGAGAACTTCTAGTGGTGCAGCAAAGGAGGTATCAGCAGTAATAACGGCCTTCACGCGACCGGTTTTGCAGATTTTAGTCAGCCATGTTAACAAATGTAATGATTCATCTGAGGCAAGATGTTCGATTCCGTCTACAATGAATAATAATTGGTGTGTATCTATCGAGCAATTTAAGGCTCCTTTGAAATAGTCTATGATTTCATTTGAAGTACTTAAATGTGAGGATGTCATACAGGAAACAAAACATGGCAGATGTCCCCATTGTCTTTCTGAAATATTGGCTAAAAAGGAAGCAAAAACCGTTTTTCCGCATCCGACTGCACCTCGTATTAAAAGAGGTTCTGTTGACTTTGTTATTTGTCGGATGATTTTTTCTGCGATAAAGTGATGAAGTCCTGCAAAATTTTCGATATTCTGTTCTACGATAGTCATTTGCTTTTCATACTCTAAATAGTGCGTATATGGTGTAAAAGAATTGTCTTTAAAAAATTCTCCCAATTTTGTATTTAATTCTGTTTCGAAACGGTAGATGGATTCGCGTTCTTGGTAAATGGATTCTGCAATATCACTAAATATGAGCTCTTGAAATTCATTTTTCCAAATAGCGGAGTGCTTTGTTTTTTTGTATGTTTTCACTTGCTCAGGAGCAATTCTTAAAATCATTTCTTTGAGTGCTTTCATTTTCGCATAATCTTCGGTATTAGATTCTGTATTAGAATCCTCAGATCCTTCTGATTCGCGAAAATAAAACCATACATTTTCCAAATTGCCATTCGCTTTATAAATACGATAACGAATTTCCAATTCGGTTACACTGATTGCATATTCTGGAAATGCAACTAGATTAAATATGTTTTCATCGTATTGGGAGAGAGTTTGATGTGCTACATCTATATTTGGTGTATAGCCATACCGTTCTCCTAAGAGGACAATCATATAAGGTGCACAATGATCAATTTCCGAAAAACAGACGGAAAGAACCTCTCGGTTACTTTCTTCTTCGTTCATATTTAGGGTATTTATCCCCCAGCGCAGATCAGTGAATCCGTATTCCTCTCCAAAGCTGTTTCCGATTTCATTCAGACGTGGCAACAAAATGTTACGTAACACATCGCGTTCTTCTTGAAAATCTTTAAATGTACTTGAGACAAAGATGTTTTTCATGTTTTATCCTCCGCGTGTCATTTCAACTCTTTTCTATTATACAATTTATTGTTGGAATGAGCAAATTGGTAGCTACATTTTTCTTCCAAGAATCTCCTCTATATGTTATAATTTAAGATAAGGTTTTAAATAAAATATATTAAAAGGAGTTTAACAATGGACGAACAGAAAACACTAAAGAAAAACCTATGGTTTTTCCCTCTTGGAACCGTAGGTCGAGACATGATGTACAGCTTAGTTACAAACTTTTTGCTCACTTACATTCTATTTACAAAGGGCTTAGCTGCTGCAGAGCTTGCAGCAATTACAGCTATCATGGTAGCTGCACGTGTATTTGATGCATTAAATGACCCAATTATGGGGAACATTATCGAAAATACACATACAAAATGGGGTAAATTTAAACCATGGATGGTAATTGGTACAGTTCTTTCTTGTATCGTAGTATTTATGGTATTCTCTACCAATTTAAAGGGATGGGCATTTGTTGGATTATTTGGTGTATTTTATTTCTGTTATAGTATTGCATACACCATGCATGATATTTCTTATTGGGGTATCGTGCCAGCACTTAGTTCCGATGCAGGAGCAAGAGATGCGTTCACGTCTAGAGCGACACTTTTTGCAGGTGTAGGTGGAACATTGGCTTCTATTGTAATTCCTATGTTTACAACTGGTGGAACAGCGATTGGTGGTAATGCTAGTACAGCTTATGCAGTAGTAGCACTTGGTATTTGTATTGTAATGCCAGCATTTTTCCTTTTCACTATCTTAGGTGTAAAAGAACACAGAGAAAACGAAAAACCACAGAAGGCAGAAGGTGGCGTATTCAAGAAAATGATTAACGCTGTAAAACACAATGATCAGCTTCGTTGGATTGCAGTGATTTTCCTCATTCAGCAGATTGGTAACGGTTTCGTATTAGGTGGTATCGGTTCTACATACATTTATTTACAGTATGGATATGAAGGTGGATTGTATTCACTCTTTTCAACAGTAGGTGTAGCAGCGACAGCTTTCCTTATGATTTTCTATCCATCGATTTCAAAGAGAATTAATCGTAAACCACTTATGAATATCATGGTAGTGATTTCTACAGTTGGTTATGCACTGATGATTTTATCTAGAATTATTCCAGCAGCAGGTTTCTTGTTATTAACGATTGGATATATGGTTTCAAATTTTGGTTTGTATTCTTACTACCTCATCATGATGATTTCTATCATCAATACGGTAGAATATAATGAATACAAAACAGGCGAGCGTAATGAAGCGATTATTGCATCTGCTCGTCCACTTATTACAAAGATGAGTTCAGCACTTATTGTAGTGATGACAACAGCCAGCTACATGATTTTTGGTGTAACAAACTATACAAACCAGATTTCAGATTTAGAAAGTGCATCAGCAGCAGGTTTGATTTCAGATGCAGACAAATTAACAGCCATTGCAGATGTACTTCAGGGCGTTGATCCAGCACAGACATGGGGACTTCTCATTCTCATGGTAGTAGTACCTTACGCAATGATGCTTCTTTCAAATGGTTTATATCAGAAACATTACAAATTAGACGAAGCAGAATACGAACGTATTTGTAAAGAACTTGCAGCTAGAAAATAGAGAGATTTCGGGAGGGTAAAATGGAAAAATTAACCAGGCAGTCAAAGATTGGTGAATTATATGCGAATCCAGTTGGTCGTGATGCATTAGACAAAGTACTTTTACAGTTAAATGTTCCAGCGAGTGCAGTGACAAATCCATTGGTTTCTAATATCAAATTGGAAAGTTTGGATAAAGTGATTGGTAAGAAATTAGAACCTGGATTTATTGATGCAATCATCCAGTTAGTAAATACAGAAAAAGATTTACCGTTTGTCAGCAAAGAACCAATTACAGAAAAATGGTGGAAGGAAGCTGTTATCTATCAGATTTATCCTAGAAGTTTTTATGATACCAATGGTGATGGAATTGGTGATTTAAGAGGTATCATTGAGAAATTGGATTATTTACAGGATTTGGGTGTAACAGCCATTTGGATGTCTCCAATCTACGATTCTCCAAATGATGATAACGGATATGATATTCGTGATTATAAGAAGATTATGACAGAGTTTGGTACCATGGATGATTTTGATGAACTCTTGGTGAAGACACACCAGAGAGGCATGAAGGTAATCATGGATCTCGTTATCAACCATACTTCGGATGAACATGAGTGGTTCCAGAAAGCGTTGGCAGATCCAGATGGAGAATATGGGGATTACTATTTCTTCCGTGATGGAAAAGGTGGCAAAGAATATCCAAACAATTGGACCAGCTTTTTCTCAGGTCCAGCTTGGAATTATTATGAAGATATTGATAAATATGCACTTCATTTATTCTCTAAAAAACAGATGGATTTGAATTGGGATAATCCAAAACTTCGTGAGAATTTAATTGAAATGATTAATTGGTGGTTAGAAAAAGGTGTAGATGGTTTCCGTATGGACGTTATCAACTATATTTCCAAAGAACCAGGCCTTCCAATGGGTGATGCCACCGTAGGTGGATTGATGGGCTATCCAGGTATTGAAAAATACTACTATGGTCCACATCTTCACGAATATTTACATGAAGTGCGTACGAAAGCATTTGACTTATATGATGCTTTTTCAGTAGGAGAAACACCAGGCGTTGGTATGAAGATGGCACAGCTATTGACTGGTGAAGAACGTAAAGAATTGGACATGGTATTTTCATTTGATAACTTGGAAACACCAGGACATGTACGTTGGGATGATTACGAATATGATTTGAACTACTACAAAAAATACATTACAGATTGGATGTTAAATTATGGTAATAACTGTTGGATGTCTTTGTTCTACAACAACCATGATAATCCACGTATGGTTAGTAAAGTAAGTACAGATCCACAGTATACCGAAGCAATTGAAAAATTGCTTGCAGTATTACAGATGACCTTAAAAGGCACACCATTTGTATATCAAGGCGATGAAATGGGACTTGTAAACTATGAGTTTATCAGTCCAGATGAACCAACAGACGTTGAAGTAAAAGGCCTTGTTGCAGAGCTTCGTGAAAAAGGAACATCCGAAGAAGAAATCTTAAAGACCATTAATGCTGGTACAAGAGAACATACACGTATTCTTCTTCCATGGAACGAATATCCAGAAGATATGCGCGAGGGCTTACGTCAGGAAATCAACGAAAAAATCACAAATACTTACAAAGAACTGATTGCACTTCGTAAGAGTGATAAGGCACTTATTTATGGTGATTTTGAAGTAATCAATGATAAAAAAGACAGGTTTGTTTATAGCCGTACCCTTAATGGTACAACATATGTGGTAGACTGCAACTTAGGTAAGAAAAACCAGAAAGCATATATCCCAGAAGGATACAAAGCGGTTTACTTATCTAGAAGCGAAATCTGTCACGAACTTAGACCATACGAAGCACGTATTTGGTGTAAAAAATAAGTATTTTCTATCGGGCGGAGATTTCTCCGCCCGAATTTAGACAAAGGATATTTTGTATGAAAATTAGAATTTATGCTATGACTCACAAACAGTTTGATGTGCCAAATGACCCAATGTATCAGCCGCTTCATGTTGGACATGCAATGGCAAAGGATTTGGGATATCCTGGGGATGATATGGGTGAGAATATCTCTCATTTAAATTGTTACTACAGTGAATTAACTGGGCATTATTGGCTTTGGAAAAACTGCCACGATGTGGATTACATTGGCACCTGCCATTATCGACGTTATTTGATTAATGAGCAGGAAAAGGTATTAACGATAAGAGAATATGAGAATTTGCTAGGAGACTATGATTTGGTTACAACCAAACGAGTGATATTAAATAATTCGTATCATTATGGTTTTTCTGCAAATCATAATATAAAAGCATTGGATTGTACGGGTGAGGTAATCCGAGATTTGTATCCAGAGTATTATGATACATTTGCCACATTGGTACAAGAAAACGAAACCTATTTTGGGAATATGTTTGTAACTAGTAAGGCATTGTTTGACCAGTATTGTGAATGGTTATTTACCATTTTTGAAGAAGTGTCAAAACGTATTGATTTAGATACGGACGAGGACGCTTATCATAAGCGGGTGTTGGGTTTTATTTCAGAGTTTTTGCTTTTGGTCTGGGTGCGAGTAAATGAACTAAAAGTATATGAATGTAAAGTAGGAATGCTTGGAGAAAAAGCAGAGACAAGAGAATTGAAAGAGAAGCTAGCAGAATATTTTCGAAAGAAAGATATCGATGGTGCGATGCAGTTCTTTTTACAGATAAAAACAGCACGTCCGGATGTGATGATGGAGGCTTCAGATGTGACAGGAGAACTTCGTCTTTGTATGCAGGTAATTGCAACTGCGGGAAAAGAGAAGGCATTATATGGACATAGTATTTTGGATAAGGAAAATGACTTTCGTTCATTGATGGAGATGTTTACAGAATTGAATCATGTAGTTTATCGTAGACATGGGATGATGCAGAAACTGCAAGACGAAATGTGGGAAGAGTCACAGAAACGTGATATGGAGTTTTTGAAGGAACATCATATTTCCGATATAGCACTTGAAGTAGCAGAAGCTGTTTATAGTGCTGTAACTAGAGCAGAAGATACGTCACCAGCGTTTTTCAAACAACGTAAGAAATAGGATATAGAAAGAGGCTATGAATATGACATATGCAGATATTAGAAAAAATGAAGAGGTTTTGGCACTTTTAAAAAAAGGAAATGCTAATTTAAGAGTGCTCGGATTTACTGATCATTCGGAGGCACATACCGGTTTAGTTGCGGATAGAGCAGCTATGATATTGGAAAAGTTTGGGTACAGTCAGCATGAACAGGAGTTAGCTCGAATTGCTGGATTTATGCATGATATTGGAAATGCCATTAATCGTAAGAATCATGCAGAGTACGGCGGACTATTAGCGAATGATATTTTAAAAGGGTATGATCTTTCAGTAGAAGATAGAATTACAGTTGTATCGGCGATTAGTAATCATGATGAGTCAACTGGTCGTGCTATGGATGCGATTTCAGCAGCATTAATTATTGCAGATAAGACTGATGTACGCCGCAATCGTGTGCGTGATGAGATTGCGTCCTTTGATATTCACGACAGAGTAAATTACGCAGTTGTAGGTTCTAATTTGAAAATTGATGTGGAAAACAAGGTGATTTCCTTAAATCTACAGATTGATGAAACGATTTGTACGATGTATGATTATTTTGAAATTTTCCTTGGACGTATGATGATGTGTCGCAGTGCGGCTGATATGCTTGGTGCACAGTTTAAGTTAAAAGCGAATGGAATTAAGATTTTATAAGTAGTGAGGAATAAATTATGTTAAGACCCAAAATTGGTTTAGATTGGGATGATGTTACCGCCCCATTTAATAGCATTGCCATTAACATGGCCAATGAAAAATACCAGTTTGAAAACCCTTTGAAATTAGAAGAGGTTGATAGTTGGGAAAATACAGGACGTACTAGCGTTATCAAAGAGTTTTATCAGTGTGAGGAATTGTATAAAAGACAGATTGTCACAGAAAAGACAAAGAAATGTGTGCGCCAGTTGATGAAAATCGCAGATGTATATTTTATCACAGCGGTGTATCCGCAGTTTATGGGAATTCGTGCGGCACAGATTTTAGAAGCATTTCCAGAACTTCCACCAGAAAATATTATTTTAGGAAATGCAAAAAATTTAGTACAGTTTGATATCATTTTGGATGATGCGATTCACAATGTGTTGGAATCGCCAGCCACTTATCCAGTGCTTATGCGTAAGCCTTGGAATTGGAAGATGACAGGTTTGCTTTCTGTAAACAATATGAGTGAATTTGTACATATGGTAAAACAGATTATCAATGCGTCAATGCACAAATCCTATGAGATTAAAGTACCATCGGTGTTGGCTTTGGTAGGACCATCTGGTTCCGGTAAGAGTCGCATCGCTAAAGAACTCCGTCAGGATGAGCGCTTTGAAAGTCCATTGACCTATTGCACGAAGCAGTCTAACAAACATAATTACCTTACAGAAGAGGAATTTGCAAAGCAGAACTTTTTCGAAAAGACTCGTTATGCAGGTATTCAGTATGGAACCAAAAAAGAAGATATTCAAGCGGTTTTAGATAGAGGACATTTTGCGGTGATGCCACTAGATATGTGTGGTGCGATTGCAATGAAACGTCATTTTCCAACTGCGATTATTTATATTAATAAAGACAAGGAATATTTAATTCGAGATATCATCGAAGAGGATTACACTACAGAAGAAAAGACGCTTAGATTGCTGTCTATTGATGCGGAGAAACGCAACCGTGCCATTTGTGATTATGTGATTGATAATACTGCGATGAATGGGACAGAGCAGGTGTTAAAACTGATTGATAAGTAAGAAAGAACAGGCTAAGATGTAGCCTGTTCTTTTTTGCCATGCATATCTATAAGCTGCCAGTGGCAGTTTTTTTGGTTGATGGTGCAGGTATCTGTGTTAATATCACGGCAGCAAATACCAATCCGCAACCAATAAATTCTTTTGTTGAAAGGACTTCTTTTAAAATAATCCAACCTGCAAGAGTAGCAAATACGGATTCTAAACTCATAAGCAATGAGGCAACCGTAGGTGCAAGGTGTTTTTGACCAATAATTTGGAAAGTATAGGCGATTCCGCTGGAAAGTACTCCTGCATAAAGCAGAGGAATCATAGCTCCCAAAATGTTTTCTAGTGTTGGGAGTTCAGTAAAAAGCATACCGATTCCGGATAAAATAGCAGTCACTAAGAACTGCATCATACTAAGGGCGATACAATTTACTTTTGGAGCAAAGTAATCCACGGCTGTAATCTGTATCGTGAAGAAGAATGCACATAAAAGCAGGTAAATATCACCTGTAGTTAATACAAAGGCTTCATCTTTCATGCATAGTAAATATAAACCGATCATGGCAAGAATCACACCACACCAAATCTGTAATGGAAGTTTCTTTTTAAAGAATAGTCCTAACAGTGGTACAAGAATGATATAAAGTGTAGTGATAAAAGCGGATTTGCCTACGGTAGAATATTCAATCCCTACTTGTTGAAAATAGGATGCCAGACAAAGGGCAGTACCACAGGAAAGTCCACCAAGGAGTAAATCACGGGTGAAGATGCTTTTTAGCTTTTGTACAAAGTGTTTGGTATTTGTGTTTTGAATCAAGTTCAAGTTTTTAGATTCTGTGTATATTTGCCATAATAACACAGGGATGAGTGCAAATACCCCAATAAAATTTCGAATGCAGTTAAAAGAAAATGCATTCAAATGATTTGTTCCCATGCTCTGTGCGACAAAGGTAGTTCCCCAAATAAAAGAACCAATAAGTAAAAGGGTCATACCCTTTAGTGAATTTTTATTCATAAATAATTCTTCCTTCTGTATTTAAATCAATGTTCCTATTGTATGTGAAAAAAGAGTTATTTTCAATAGAAACTATATAATTATAACTTGTTTTTCTGTCCAAATCGGTATAATATTATAAATAGTTAGGTAATTATTAATATAGGTCAAAACACTAGCTGTTTTGACCGTAAGAAAGTGATTCAAGCGTGAGAAAATCCATCAGCGAAGCTGATTCTTCATGGATTTTCGAAACGTAACTATGAAGAAACTGAATAGTTACGTAACTAGTAAATAAATACCAAAAAGGAGAAGTGTATATTATGTTTACAAAAATGATTAACATCTTAAAAGAAAATCCAAGAAAAATCGTTTTCCCAGAAGGTAGCGATCCACGTATCTTGGAAGCATCTGCAAAATTATTA
>JAZQZJ010000078.1:0-20815 GCA_045633955.1 Agathobacter sp.
GGTACGTTTTCCTGGAAACCGCCACCTGTGATATGGCTACATGCTTTTACTGTAACACCTGCTGCTTTTACTGCTTTGAGTGCTTTTACATAGATTCTTGTTGGAGCAATAAGTGCTTCACCAAGAGTAGTTCCTAATTCATCATAGTATGTATCAAGTGTTTCTTTGTCCATGTTAAAGATTTTACGCACAAGTGAGAAACCATTTGAGTGAACACCTGTAGAAGCCATACCGATGATAACATCGCCATCTTTTAAATTTTCGCCGGTGATGATGTCTTTTCTATCAACAACACCTACTGCAAAACCTGCAAGATCGTAGTCGTCTTCTGGCATAAGGCCTGGATGTTCTGCTGTTTCGCCACCAATAAGTGCACATTCAGACTGAAGACAGCCTTCTGCAACACCTTTTACAATAGTAGCAATTTTTTCTGGGAAGTTTTTCCCACATGCAATATAATCTAAGAAAAATAATGGTTCGCCGCCTGCACAAGCAATATCATTTACACACATTGCTACTGCATCGATACCGATGGTATCATGTTTGTCCATAACAAAAGCAAGTTTTACTTTTGTACCACATCCGTCTGTACCTGATACTAAAGTAGGTTCTTCCATTTCTTTAATCTTTGCTAAAGAGAATGCACCTGAGAAACCACCAAGACCACCTAATACCTCTGGTCTCATTGTTTTCTTTACATGCTCCTTCATAAGCTCTAC
Organism: Agathobacter sp.; assembly: GCA_045633955.1. GTDB lineage: Bacteria > Bacillota > Clostridia > Lachnospirales > Lachnospiraceae > Roseburia. The sequence goes on from JAZQZJ010000078.1 coordinate 720, forward strand.
TGATTTGTAACCAGCTTCAATATCAACTCCGGAACTCTTGTAATCCATTCTATTTTCCTCCTGTATTTTAAAATAATTATTTCCTGTTGCAATGTAAAACGAATGACATAGTTTCACAGATATAGTATACCTTTGAATGCTATGTTTTTCCAATTATATATTGTAATTTTTATCATTAGATTTTCTAATATAATCATATTGGTTGTAAAAGAAAACTTATAAAAGACAGTGATATTAAACACACATCACTGTCTTTTAAGGTTTCTACATCTCATCCAATGGTTTATTTAATTCTTCTGTTCCAGGAACTACAAATCTACCATCTACGATAATATCCTCTGTAGAACCATCTTTCTTGATTACTGTGATACGTCCCAACTCATCATATGGAATGGTGATGTCTGTATGGCAGTTATAATAAGCCTTAGAAATATCTTCTTTTCGTAAAACAGATACTTCATTATCCCTTGCCACAATAGCTTTTCCATCTGGATTGTAAGTGATATTGTCCTCATCATATTTGTAGCAGGTATCGCCTACTGCAAAATGTGGACCTGTTTTTTCTGCTATAAGGATAGGCAGTTTCGCTGCAATATCATATACACGAGCCATCTTGTATGCAGTCGTGTTTGTACCAATCGCAAACTCACCCAATGGTAAGGTTTCATGACGATACAATACATTTTCCTGTACATATTTCTTATTTTCTTCTTCACTTTCAAAATTGGTACAAGTGTAGTTATCAATCATACCATCTACAAAATCAATTTCAAGATTCAAGAAATTATATTCATGCAGATAAACCTGACTTACATGCAATTTACCTGTTGTACCTTTTAATACCGGCGAAGTAAATACTTCACCTACTGGAATATTCACATCTGCTACACAGTTTTCAAACGCTGTTTCTTTTTCTGGATTTTCGAGTGGATAAATCGACACATACAGGTCTGTTTTATTACCATTTGCACCTAAAATATGAACCTTTTCTGCCTGATCCAATACATCAATAATTTTCTGTTGCATATCACGGTAAAGCACATAGTCCAATGTATTTAACTTTACTGTTTCTGCAAAGATTTCCTCGAACTGTTCTCCAATCTCTGGCACTGGATATGCAATAATGGTAAAACTACGTTCTTCTCCTTTGATATATTCATTCATAAGCTGACTGAACTCATTGCGGAAATAAATCAATAATTTCTGCTGTTTTTCATCTAACTTCACATTTTCAGCCTTTGTTGCAGGTGAAAATGGAGTCTCACCGAATACCTCAATCACTGCTGGACCTGCATAGCCTGCTGCCTGTGTTTTATATTTTTCGAAGGCTGCTCTTGTCGCTTCGAGGTCTCTTTCTACAAATGCTTTGTTCATCCATAATGCACGGTCTTCTTTATGATCATAATCAGCCTGTTTGTTTGGCTGTGTACCAAATGGACGAAGCACACTTCGAAGACCTAACTTTTCAAAGTTCTTTACTGCAGCACGCACCATACGTTCAAAACCTAGTGGATAACGTACTTCTGCAATCGTCTTTTTACTCAAATCTTTTTGTGTGGCTTCAAAGCCCATGCGATAACCTTCAGTATAGGTATCTGCCATCGCCTGAATTTCTTCATCTGTAAAAGTATTTAAGAATTTTGCAATGCCAATTTCGTTTTCCCCAACATATCTGCCATAACGATAAAGATATGCCGTACTAGTCAAATCTGCATGCATCACAATATCTTCGTAGTAATCATAATCTGGATTTACCATACGGCATACATAATCTTCTTCAAATACTTCTGTATAATCATGCATAAAGGACTGTAATGTATCTTTTACCCAATCCATTTCTACTTCTTGTTCACAGAAATAGCTATACATCTCTACAAACAACTCGCTGTAAATACTCACTTCCTGCAAGTTTCCTTCTACAGCAGTTCTACGACATCTATAGATTTCCATATAAATCATAGATAAAATCTGTCCAGCTTCTGTACCAAGCTCTTCTACTGCATATGCAGGATTCAAATAACTTGTCTCATAAGCTTCGCCTCTTACATCTGCAAACATCTGCACATTCAATTCTGCAGCTACGGATTCTTCCATACCGCGGATTTCATCTTTTAAGGCATGATTAGCAATCTTATTTAACAGCATCAAATACTGTGCTGTCTTTTCAAAATAGTCCGCATATTTACCAGCATCCTTTGCGTCAGCAGCTATCTCTGCCACTCGCTCTGTCACCACCTGGTAGCGTTCCATCAATTCTTCATTATTTTCTTTGATTAATTCTAAATATTTCATCTTACCCTCTCAATAAACCGGAAATATAAGTTCCTACCCAGCACAAAGTGGATAGTACCGAAGTTGCAAGTGCCAGTCTTGGAAAAAGTGCAAACGAATCCTCTTCCTTTAATGTCGGAAACGACACCACCAATGCTGTCACTGCTCCAATCATGGCCAGAAAACCAAAACTGCCATAATACGCAGACAGATTTCCGCCAACTTTATATGATAAGTAAATAAAAACAAGATACATCAGCAAACTGCATCCCGCAATACTAAGGGAAATTATCGCACGCTTGGAATGCGTCTTCTCTGTGAATTTGTATGAATTACGTCTTCTTCTCGCCATGTATCTCCTCTCCTAACTACTTTCGTATCTTCATAGTTATCTTCTTGTACCTAATCTCTTTATTCCACGATATACCATGTAAACAACGTAACCACAAATACCTCCAATGGTATTTAACAGAAGGTCATCTACATCAAAACTACCAACCTTTGTCAAGAGCTGAATTACTTCTACACATAAACTGATTTCCAAAGTTAAAATCGTGGTAAATATTATATTTCTGCATCTGGAAAATAAGGATGGTAAAAACATACCGATTGGCATAAATACCACAATATTTCCGACTACATTTAATACGAACAGACTCCAACTACCCGTTCGCATACCCAAATTATAATAGCGCATAATCTCCTGAAACATCGTCAGATTATATCGATAATGCTCATGCTCTACTCTGTCAAATCCTGCTGAATAAAACAACAGATAGCTTAGGAAAAGCAGGTATGCCAAAAAGCATACCCACTTTAAAAATCCTCTTTTTTTCTTATTTGCAACCATACTGTTCGTAATACTTATCAATCGCGTCTTTGATTTCGTCAGTAATTACCACTCTACCCTGACATTCACGATTGTGTAAATGTTCTGTAACTTCTGCCATAGTTACGATTGCTTTTGCATCGAATCCATAAGTTTCCTTGATTTCGTCTAATGCGCTCTTCACACCGCCAAGACCTACTTCCATACGGTTTAATGAAACCATAAGTCCAACGATTTCTACATCAGCAGCTCCTCTTACCTTTGGAACTGTTTCTTCCATAGATTTACCAGATGTAGTAACATCTTCGATCATAACTACTCTGTCACCGTCTTTTAATTTGCTTCCTAAGAAGCTTCCTTTATCTGCACCATGGTCTTTTTCTTCTTTACGGTCTGAACAGTAACGAATTTCTTTTCCATATAACTGGCTATAAGCGATAGCTGTTACTACAGCAATTGGAATACCTTTGTAAGCTGGTCCAAATAATACGTCAAAATCATCACCATAGTTATCATGGATCGCCTTTGCATAGTATTCACCGAGTCTCATAAGCTGTGAACCTGTTACATATGCACCTGCATTCATAAAGAATGGAGATTTACGACCACTCTTAAGTGTGAAATCACCAAATTTTAATACGTCACTTTCTACCATAAATTCGATAAACTCTGCTTTATACGCTTCCATAAATTACCTCCATAGACATAGTATCTCAATTTAATGTGATTTTATCATAAGTGAGTGGGGTTTTCAATGAAAAAAGCCACTTTGTAAGATTGATTTACAACGTGACCTTTTACCTTTCTAGAATCATACCCCCTCCAAACTTAGTTTCTGCTTGCCATAACTACACCTCCTGTAACGTTTGATACAAACGCTTAATTCTCTTTTTTCTAACTCTAATACATCTTTGATAAACTTCCATACATCGTTCCAGGACTTAACCAACTTTTCCTTGATTTTTGACGACTCCGTCCCAATTTCACTACACCATTTTCATCAGTCAAACCTTCAACTCACGATAACAACTATATTGAATTTTAAACCCAACTAAATTATAATTGGTTTAACCAATACCAGATAGGAGGTTGTTATGGAATTTCAAAAGCTTAGTTCACCTTCTCTACATGAATTATTTGTAGATCAGTTAGAACATTTGATCATTTCTGGAAAATTACAAATTGGAGAAAAACTACCACCGGAAAGACAACTTGCTAACATGATGCAGGTCAGCCGTTCCGTGGTAAACAGCGGTATAAACGAACTCGAAAAGAAAGGATTTCTAGTCGTAAAGCCAAGAAGTGGAACCTTTGTTGCTGATTATCGTAGAAAAGGAACAATCGATACATTAATGGCAATCATGAAATATAACGGTGGTCGTATGCGCAACGAAGAAATCCGTTCTATTTTTGAAATAAGAGTGGCACTTGATACGTTAGCTGCAAAACTCTGCATCGATAAAATCACAGACGAGGAAATCCAATTGCTTCTCGAAAAAGTTGAAGCAATTCATAGTGCCGAGAACACAAGTAGCGCCATTCATGCAGCATTTGAATTCCAGCATGAATTTGCTCTTATTTCAGGGAACACCTTGATTCCGCTTGTATTCCAGTCCTTTTATGCACCAATTAACACTATGTGGGAGCGTTTTGTCGAGTTATATGGTATTGAAACCCTTTATCAAAGAAACTATACGATGTGGACCTTCATTCGTGACCATGACACAGATGGTGCTATCGAATGGATTGAAAAATCGATGGACGACTGTATTGACGGCAGATATCAAATTTATTATGACTAAAAAACAGCCCGATATCTTCTATCGGGCTGTTCCTTGTATAAATATTATTTTTCTGCTCTAGCCATTGCTAATTTATAATCTTCCTGATCTGTAAAGATTTCATTCTTGTATGGATTCTTCTTTTGTTCCATAGAACGTTTGATAATAACTGCAAGACAAATTACGTTTGCAACTAATGCTAAGATAGCAATCACTCCCTGCATTGTAGGATCTGCTGATGTCGGTCTTACTGCAGGATTCATAAATCCATCTGAATAGAGAGATGTAATAGTTGTAAATCTACTTGCATCCTGGAATAATGGGAATACCTGAGCAAACATACACCATAATGCTAATGTGTTAGCACGGTTCTGAATCCAGCCCCCTTTGTTCCAAAGTGCATTCGCAAATGTAGGCGCAAGTAAAAGTGCCAAACCACAATACCATGAATGTGTTGGTAAGTTGTTATATGTGTATGCAAAGTTCCATAAATCATATGCAATAATAAAGCACCATGTCATATCTGGCCAAAGCATATCTTTTTTATCTTTTGACGAGTAAATTCCCCACCAGCCAGTCATACAGAAGATGTTGATGATACCAGCGATACCATTTACCCAGTTCCACCAGCCACCGTATAACCATACGTTTTCAGATGATAAGAACCAACGATCACCATATTCTGCTAAAGCCATTGCCCCTTTGATACCAGCTTCAAAATCACTTACTACAGCAATTACGATATTGATAGCAACTATTAAAAATGGGAATATTTTGAACCCTTCTGTTTTACCAATGCCCCATTTGTATTTAAGCATCATAAAACCAATACAACCAATTGTTGCTGCATAAAGTTTTGCATAATGGAACCACCCATTCATATAAACATATGTAGGATTTGTAAGTGCCCATTCTGCTCCCATTGCTACGCCAACATAAATCGAAATAAAGTAAACGGAAAGCACTGCTGGTAATGCAACGAAACAAAGAATTCCTCCAATTTTGCTACGTCGTGCAAATTCGTTTGCTAATACAAGGCTGGCAAAAACAAGTACCCAACCTAACAACTGCCATACAGCAGCATCGCCATAAATCTGAAATAACATAACTATATTCTCCTTTTTAAGCTATCGAGCTTCTATTTCTTTAATATTAAATTCGTTCCCTCTTAAAAGATATGTATTCGGACTGCCACAGTGTGGGCATGTTTTACCATGCTCCACAGTAGCATATGTCTTCTCACACTCTTCACAAAATGTCACAGCAGAAACCTTTTCAACAATCAGCTCCGTCTCTTTTAACAGTTCTGACTTTTTCTCAACCGACCATTTCCAACATTTTCGAAGATAATCTTCAATAACGGTAGATACTTCACCAACTTCCAACGTAACAGATTTAATCTCTGTAATATTGTTTTCTTTTGCGACTTCTTCTACTTTTTTGATTACATGAAATACAACACCTAACTCATGCATAATTATTTATCCTTCTTAGAAAATTTAATCTTAATAGCCTGTTTTGCGCCATAGCTAAGAACGTATTTTAATTTTTCTTCACTTGTTCTCATCGTACTACATTCTGGAAGTTCTCTATGTAATTTGATTGCTTCAAATTCACACTTTGTAGTACAAACACCACAACCGATACATTTATTTGTATCTACTATCGAAGCACCACAGCCCAAACATCTAGCAACCTCAGCCTTTACCTGTTCTTCTGTAAATCCTGTACTTGCATCACGGAAAGATTTTTTGTGATTGATACTCTTATCTTTTCCAGGAATCTGACGACTAGAGTTGTCATAGTTTTCTACGTAGATATCATCTTTATCTAATTCAATGAAATCACGACGATTACGTCCGATTGTTAAGCTACTATGTGGTTGTACGAAGCGATGAATTGTAATCGCACCTTCTTTACCAGCTGCGATTGCATCAATCGCAAACTTAGGTCCAGTATATACATCACCACCCACAAAGATATCTGACTCTGCAGTCTGGTATGTAAGCGCATCTGCAACAGCCCTTCCACCTCTATCAAGTTCAACCTTTGTACCTGCTAATAAATCCCCCCAAACAATGCTCTGTCCCACGCTAAAGATTACGTGTTTACAAGCTACTGTCATGGTTTCATTTTCATCATATGCAGGAGCAAATCTTCCTTCTGCATCTGTTACAGATACACATTTCTTAAATACTATGCCTGTTACTTTTCCATTTTCAGTAAGAACTTCCTTTGGACCCCAGCCACAATTGATTGCGATGTTTTCTTCTTCAGCCTCATCAATTTCTTCGATAGATGCAGGCATATGCTCTCTATCTTCTAAACAGAACATAGAAACCTTGTAATCGCCAACTCTTCCGCTACATCTTGCCGCATCAATTGCAACATTACCGCCACCGATGACTACTACATCGCCTTCTAAGTTATAACTTTCTTTTTCGCCAACTTCGCGAAGAAACTCTACTGCTGTTGTTGCACCGATTGCATCTTCTCCAGGAACACCAGCTTTTCTGCCTCCCTGACAACCAATTGCAACGTAGAATGCTTTATAGCCCTGTTTACGAAGTTCGTCGATTGTAATATCCTTACCAACTTCTACGCCAGTTTTGATTTCTACGCCCATTGCTTTGATGATATCGATTTCTGCAGCAACAACGTCTTTTTCAAGTTTATAAGATGGTACGCCATATACAAGCATTCCACCTGGTTTTTCGTTCTTTTCAAAAATAGTTGGATAATATCCTTTTTCTGCCAAATAGAACGCACAGGATAAACCTGCTGGACCCGCACCAATAATCGCAATTTTATCTTTAAATTCACCCTCTAATGTAGGAACAATTTTCTTTGGAACAAAGCGTGTTTCTGCTTTTAAATCCTGTTCTGCGATAAAGCGTTTTACTTCATCAATTGCAATTGCTTCATCAATAGAACCACGCGTACATGCATCCTCACATCTACGATTACAAATACGTCCACAAATCGCTGGTAATGGATTGTCTTTTTTAATCAGTTCAAGTGCATCCTGATATCTGCCCTGAGCTGCCATTTTCAGGTATCCCTGTACTGCGATATGTGCAGGACATGCCGTTTTACATGGAGCAGTACCTGTATCATAACAGTTGATACGGTTTTTATCACGGTAATCCTCTGTCCACATGTGTCGACCCCACTTCTGTTCAGAAGGAAGTGGAACCTTTGGATACTCTACCTCGCGACCATCTGCTTTGCAAAGTTTCTGTCCAAGTTTTACAGCACCTGCCGGACAATATTCTACACATTTACCACAGGCTACACAGTTTTCCTTTTCTACTCTTGCCACATAAGCAGAACGCGAAAGGTTTGGAGTATTAAATAACTGTGAAGTACGAAGTGCATAGCATACATTTACGTTACAGTTACAAATTGCAAAAATCTTGTTTTCACCATCAATGTTTGTAATCTGATGTACGAAACCGTTATCTTCTGCCTTTTTAAAGATTTCTAAGGCTTCTTCTTTTGTAATATAACGGCCACCCTTTTCTGTCTCTACAACATAATCAGCCATATCACCAACTGCGATACACCAGCCTTCTGGATCATCTGCACAGCCTTCATCAAATGTCATTCTTGACTTACGACATGAACATGGGCTAGCTGCATATTTTCCTTCATATTTATCTAACCAATGAGAAATGTGTTCAATTGGAATCGATGTATTCTCCATTTCGATTGCTTTTTCAACAGGGATAACATGCATACCGATTCCTGCGCCTCCTGGAGGCACCATTGGAGTTACTTTTTCCAATGGAATACGACTCATCTCTTCAAAAAATTTACCCATTTCTGGATGTTCCTGCAAAAGCTTGCTATTCATATTTGTAAACTCTGCACTTCCTGGAACAAACATAGGAACAAGATACTGTTTTTCATGCTGTGCATTTTCCCAGTTATATTCCACAATACCCATGACTGAAAGTTCTTCTAATATTCTTTCCGTAGTTTCTTTGTCTTTTCTACAAAGCTTTACAACTTCATCTAAGGTATGAGGTTTTCTTCTTCCCATAGAAAGAGCTACTTCTGCCTGTTCATCTGTAAGAAGAGCATCCAATCCCCAATATTCTGGATCTTCAGTTGAAAGTTTTTCAATCCCAAGAGCGATTGGAATACGATTGGTAATCATTTTTCCAAGTTTTAAAATAATCTCCCTTGCTTCTGGATTATCGTTTTTCTTTTTTCCCATAACTGCCTCCCTTTTATCTATTCTTGCCAAAGACTTACTTGTTCTTTTAACCAATTTGTCCATTCCTCAATGCCCTCACCTGTTCTTGCACAAATTGGAATAATTTTTGCATTTGGATTACGCATCAGAATATACTCTTTGCACGCTTCCATATCAAAATTAAAATATGGCATTACATCAATTTTATTAATAAGCACTACATCGCAAATAGAAAACATCAATGGATACTTCAGTGGCTTATCATGACCTTCAGGAACACTTAAAATCATGGCATTTTTGACTGCTCCTGTATCAAATTCTGCTGGACAAACTAAATTACCCACATTTTCCAGTATCGCTAGATCTAAATCGCCCGTTTCTAATCCTTCTAAGCCCTGTGCAGTCATATCTGCATCCAAATGACACATGCCACCTGTGTGTAACTGAATCGCTTTTACACCTAAATCAGCCATTATTTTTGCATCCACATCGGAATCAATATCCGCTTCCATGATGCCAATACGAAGCTCATTCTTTAATGCCTCAATTGTTCTTGTTAAAGTAGTTGTTTTTCCTGATCCTGGAGAAGACATTAAATTTAACAAAAACAATTTTTGTTCTTTCAACTGTGCTCTTAACTCATCTGCACGCATATCATTGTCTGCAAAGACACTTTGTTTAATTTCTATTGTTTTAAATTCGTTCATTTTTCACCCCTTAATTGGTCCAACCAACAGTTACATGCTTTTATCATTATAATAATTCTCTTCTGTTTGTCAACCAATATCTCCCAAAAAATCAGCTTTTTACACTTTTCTTTTTCATAAAATATATCCAATCTTAATGTGGTATGTGGTACAACCACATTTATTCATATAAGAAAACCCCATGCACCTGCATCCGCAAGTACATGGGGTTTATTCATTTCTAACATCGATATTTGATATCTCTGTCTTCGATTTTACTACACCATTTTTACATCAAACTACACCATTTTCCGATAAGTTACGATACCTTTTCATTTACTCTATCATTCGCACCCCCTTGTAAACAATGCATTCTTTGTCTTTTTGAAGTCTCAAAATCAAGCAACCATAAACTCAATAAATTCCTGCTTGTATGCTTCCATTGTCTCTTGACCTCCTGTATTTACGGGCTTTTTAGCCTCTTTTACTTTTTAATTTTTCTCTTACTACACACTTACTACACACTTTTTAGAAAAGACAACTCGCTATACACACTTCTTCTCCATCAATTTCATTGCATCGAATAAGGTATCTTCTGTTACGTGGCAATATAAATCCATTGTCATCTGCAACGAACCATGTCCTAGTATTTTCTGCAATGTTTTCGGTTGCATACCATTTTCGATTGCTCTGGTTGCAAATGTATGACGAAAAGAATGTGGTGAAAACACCTCATACTCAGGATTCGTTTTTTGAATATGCTTGATAGTTAGCAACATACACTCCTGCACCAAAAACTGCTGTGTCGGACGATTATTTCTTGTTACAAACACCAAATCCTCAAAACCTTCTGGAGCAACTTTACCTTTTAATCGAATTTGGAACTTCTGAACTTTTTGTTGTTTTAATGCATCGTAAGCACGTTGTGTCAGTGGTATTGTTCTTCTACTGTTCTTTGTTTTTGTGTCATGCATTTCATGGATGTATTTTCCTTCTTTACGAAAGTAACACAGTGTATGCCGAACATGCAATACCTTTTTCTTCAAGTCCACATCATTCCAAGTCAACCCCATCAGCTCTCCGACACGAAGCCCGGTATCCAAAGCAACAACATACAGATTGTAATAAAAACTTCCTTCTGCCTGCTTTAAAAACATCTCTTCTTCTTTAACTGTTAATACTCTTCTTTCTCTCTTTTCTTCCTTTGTAATAACTGGATTGATTTGCTTCGCAACATTTTTTATTAGCAAATCTGCATCTACTGCTTTATTGAGCATATCCACTAGAATTTTCTTTGAATTCTTTCTGGCGTTGTCGCTAACCAACTCATTTATAGCCTGTTGCAGAATAATCAGATTCAATGAAGTTAGTTTCCTCCATCCTAGCGCTTTCTGAATACGTCTATAATGGGTTGCATAACTTTCCTTTGTTGAAGCTCTGCAATTCTTCTTACAAGTATCCATCCACACCTCATACCACTCATCAAGAGTTATATCCTTTGTCACTACATTAAGAGATTTTTCATCTTCATATTGAGCATTTCTCAGTTTTTGTCTTACTTCATTTAGGGTTGACGCATAAATCGTTTGTTTCTTCCCAAATCGATTCACAAATCTGCCTTGATAGATACCGTCCTTTCTTTGTGTAATACCTCTTCCTAATTCTTTACCCTTAAGAGATTTACCCATATGTGCCTCCTTTCTCGCTTGTAGCACCGAAAGGACACATTAAATATCGTTTTCATACTACCATAAAACCTCCGCTTTTTCAATCCGTTTAGCACATTGAACTCCATAAAATAAATCATGCATGGCTACATGATTTGATTCAGTAGCCATGCATCTAATTTTCCTCTATGGGCATATAGGCGATTCCCAATTCGTATTGTGAAACCATTTGAAGGATCTGCTAGCAGTTCTCTAGCTTTCGTCTGTCCAATCCCTAAATAATCACACATTTCCTTGACGTTCAACAATGCCTTCTGTTCTTTTTTCTTTTCCATATATTAAAGTTCTTTCAAATCCAACTGACGAACAATTATCTGATTTATCTTGCTAATTGCTTCGCTTTTCTTATCAACGTGTCCCACTTTACAAAGCACCTGTTTTTTATCAATCGTACAGATTTGCTCCGCAAGGAAAATAGTTGGCTTTCCTAGATATCCACTTATATCTCTTGGCATTAGTTTCTGATGAACTGGAAAATCATCCTCATTTTGCTTTGTTGTACCCGGAAGCACATTATAAGTATTTGATGATGGATTCGCTTTATCAGTACTTACAACTACACACGGTCTACGTCCGGACTGTAAATGTAACCCCGGATGTTCCCCTAAATCTGCCCATATAATATCACCACGTACAATTTTATCCATAACGTACTTCCTCCGCACCTGTATTAGCTGTCTGTTGATACAGATTTAGCCCAAGTTCCCCTTCATCAACAGAAAACACTCTATACCCATGTTCTTTTACAATGCCAACCCGCATATATGCATCTGCAATTCCGTAAGATATCGCTTCCATGTTTGCTACAAGTATTGCTTCAGCAACACCTTTTTCCAATAATTTAACAGCATTTCCAAGGAGTGCTCTTTTTCCACTCGCACCTAGAATTCCCTTCCGAAGTATTTTCATAGGAACTAGGTTGTTCGCTTTTGCATACTCCTCGATATATCTGAGCTGCTTATTCTCCTTTTTCTCAACATAATCAATTCTTTCCTGTGGCTCTACGGACAAAAGGACAATACATCGAACTGGATATTTTGATACTTTCTTCTTTTTTCTATTTCTTCTCATCCTATCTAACCATACTTTCTTTTCTTGCAGAAAAACCATCCAACATTAATTTACAAGAATTAAAAAACTGCTCTCGTTGTTTAGGCTCAAGTCCATCTATCTTATCTTGAATCCCAGAAAACAGCTTCTCATTTCGTTCTTCTTCCGTTTCCGTAATGCCTAAAATTGTATTTGCATCCACCTGAAACAATGTCATCATACGAAAGAGCAAATCAACACTCATTTTATGACGTCCTTGCTCAAGTTGAGAGCAATGCGTAAAACTTATATCTAATTTCTCTGCCAGTTCCATTTGTGTCATATGACGTGCTTTTCTTAACTCACGAATGGAGTCACCAATTACCATATTGTTATATTCCATATGCACTGTTACCATTTTCTGAAGAACTCAAAAAAGAGCATATCTGTCACATTTACACATCTTCTATACTGCATAGAGGAAAGTTCAAACACTTTTACTCCTGCATATGCAGCATCATCCAAGAACGTCTCTAAATCATAGATATCCATTGTAATATCTGTTAATTTATCGACTACTACAACCTTATATCCATGTCTTAAAACCAGTGAAATCAATGCATTGATAGCAGGTCTATCAATATCTCTGTTCGGTCCTTTGCTAACTATGAACTCATGTCCTACATTGATGCCACGAAATAAACACTTCGCTCTTGCTTTTTCCACCTTTTTGCTAATATTACGTCCTGATTTATTCGAGTTCATGAACATAATTGCAGATGGCATATTTTCTCCAAATAACAAACTTTCTAAATAACACATATCATGTACCTACACTTTCTTTTATTTATTGAAAGATTTTGCCGGCTGTATCTCTCAAGCACTTTTTTATGATACGACACAAGCATGTATCTTTTTACGTCGTAGAATGGTAAGTCGGACGACATAATATGGTATGGTTCTGGACTTCTAACAAATGAATGCCTACTTCTGAACGATAATAAGCAGTTATCACTTAGTAATATTTTAATAACATTTTGACGGAGGATAATATAATGTATAATTTAGAACAATTTAAGGATAACTTTTCAAAAATCAGAGGAAAAACAGTTGCTATTGTTTATATATTCGAAGGTGATAATGAATCTGGATTTGAACATTTTTATATTTGGAAAAGTAATATTATTTCAAAATGGATGAATGCGGTGCAGGAATTATCATGCATGCCGCTTATTATCGATGTTAGAACCTTTATTGATAAGGCAATAAACAAAACGTTGCCCCATATAGACTATGTAATAAACTTGAATTCTGGCACATATAATCTTTCTACCATGGCGTTAGTACCTGCAATGTGTAGTGCTATTAATGTTCCTTGCATACCATGTAACGCTGTTTCTATTGTAACTGGGGAGAATAAAGCATTATCCAATCACATTGCATGTTCAATTGGTTTAAATGTACCAAGAGAATTAGATAACAATAACGAAAACGGAATATTTCGACCTGTTAGTCTAGGAAATAGTCTTGGTGTCCAAAGAGGAAAAGTTTGTAATGAGACACAAGGTATTTATCAAGAATTTATTAAAGGTTATGAAATTACCACTCCATTAGTATATAATCCACTTGAAAAGAAAATGGAAGTACTTCCTACAGTAGTATTTGCACCATTAAACGATGATCCAGACTGGTATTATGGTGAAACAGATAAACATAAACAACAAGGATATGAATTTAAAATAATACAATTAGATAGCGAACTCCAAGAAAAATATATAAAACTAGCCCAAGCATTATCTATACAAACTTTTTGCAGAATAGATGCAAGAGTAAAATGCAATGATAAAAATGCAATGAAGCAAGTGCTTGAGATCGGAGCGTCCTTTGACGATACCTATTTTATTGAAATTAATGTTATGCCTACTATCAGGGATAATAATAGTTTTTGTCATTCCTTCCAAGCAATAAACCCGGAGTCTTCCATCGGAAAGTACATTGATTTACAAAAAGAAATGATGGGAACAATTAATATACATAGTTTCCTGCTTGCAAGTTCTATGATGTCACTTATTTAATGAGATTTTTATATTTGAAAAGCGTGCTGTTTTTATAATACGGCACGCTTTTACAGATTTAAAACCAAGTACTAAATATAAAAGGATTATATCCTGTTTTTGTAAGAAATGCTTCTTTCACACCAGTTGTTTTAATATATTGGTTAGGTAAATTTAGTTTTTCTAAAATATGAAGATTATACTGTTTTTCAATTAAGTTCAACTGTAACATCAGTTGTCCCGCACCCAAAATATTATCATTAAAAGCTTGCTGTATCAAACTTCTTACCGGATATTTTTCCAACAAAAAAACTCCAAACTCTTTAGATTGGGCAAGTGCAAGTGCAACAATGTTCATTGCATATCGAGCAGAAATAAACGGAATGTTCAGTAGTTCTTTATTATCAAAAATTAAATTCATAACTTTTAATAACTCATTTTCTGTAATTTTATCAAAGCAATAGGCTTTAGCGATAAGTCGATTGCATAATATGGCAACTTTTTGGATACATCGTTCTGGACGATATGCATAGTCTAATCCCTTATCAAAAAAAGGAATTGCTTCGTCAGGATAACCATTCATCAAATGTGCCACACCTGTATTATTTAATATATGTGACATTCCAACCAATCCAGGTACATTGTGTATTGCTTCTTCCTGTAAACTTCGGAATTCTCTAATGTTTACATTGTTAGTATCAAATTGTCTTACCAATTTATTGTTTTTACAGTATATTGCGTTATCTTCCATTCCATTTTCAACAAAAATAGTATACGCAGCATCTAACAGTTCTATTTTTTCATCAAATGTATAACCTTCTAGAAAATAAGCATATCTGAAGACATGAGCTAATAAGACATCATTATCCAGTTGTTTCGCGAGTTGATAAGCTTCTGTTATATCCGTTTTTCCACCATCATTACAAAACACACGATATAATCTTAAAATGCACTGAAAAGATTGTAATAATTTGCGGTCAAATTCACTTTGTACCTCTTTACCGTCAATTTCATTAATTAATGAAGATAAATCATCTCGGACTAATGATTTATCTTGGTATAAAAAATTAGTTCTTATCTGAAGAATTGATGGACTATACAACTTAATTAAGGAATTTTTTGCCCATTCTTCATTACACAGAATATTTCTTTTGGTATTAGAGCAAGTGCTAAAACATTGATGAGTAAATGCTTCCATAAACGTTTCAGGATTCTCTGCACCACAATTTACTACTTTATATATTTCTGTTTCTCCACTGTTTCGAATCAGCTTAACATTGGTATTGTGCGGACATCCAGATAATAAAACTTTAGCACGTTCAAAGTTATTATCTTTAAGCAAAATAATTATTGCGGGTCTCAAAATACTTGCTTTATGAAGTGCTATCATCTGATTAACATATTTTTGTAATATTTCACCTTCTTGTATAATAATAGGGTCTAAGACATCTGGTCCTGCTGCTTGATGTTCTTGAAATGTAAACACTTTAAATAAAGAACCAATAACTTCAATTATTCCAATTGGTTCCGTCATTTCAAAGCACGTTTTTACCAATTCTGCACCATTTGGTATCTTTTTACATATTCCTTGTAATATACGAGATAAGCGACTTTTCATTACACTATTTGTATCAATGTAATTTTCTTTTCCTTTATACTGGCGAAAATAATCTGCTCCTCGTCCAACGACAAATCTCTGTTCAACCACATAGATTGTAAATGCCGTATCTGTTTCTCTAAAAAAATCTCTTACGTCTTCCAAAATAGTCCTCCGTATATAACAAATAATCGATAACTGCTTATTATCCTTTATTTATTATACTATAAATCATTATGGATTACCAAGAATGTCATATTATTAGCCACAAGTATAATGTAATCTTATCCCTAGCAATTGTTGTTCAATCTCATATCACTCATCATGTAATTGTGGCATGGTTTATTCCTTTGTATCCAATGGCTCTATACAACTTTCCATAATGTCCATCAATTTAGATAGGCCTTCTGTCTGTTGTTCCTGACTCGCTGATACAGACACCTGATATTTTGCAGTCTGTTCGGTACTTCTAGTATTCTCTCTGGATGTTACTACCTTTCCTTGCACGTTTACATGTGTTCCGAACCAATTTGGGGTCACATCTGCATTTTCTGTGTTCTTTGAAGTCGATGCATCTGTAACCTCCATCTGGAAATTGATGTCAACATCATCAATCAACAATGAAGGTATAGGAACTAACCCTAAAAATGGTGCTTTAACGTGAACTTCCTGCATTCCTATATCACCAGATTCTGCAACTGGACGTTTCAAATCAAATTCTAAACAACGTGTTTCTGCATTACCTTCAAAAGCAATTTTATTATAAAAATCCAAGGTGGAAGCAGTGAGCTGTTGCTGAACTTCACTTACCGCTATTAATGGTGCTGAAATTAATTCGTCCATTGGTAAACCTGTGAAATAACTAGCTGATACACTTTCTTTTGTATTTTCCTTTTCATCTTCTACTTGTAATAAATTTTTTTCATCTTCCATAAAACCCTCCAAGTGTATGGCTAAACAAACTTGTACATTATTTATTTCTTACTTAGGTTCTATAGTTGTTAATTGTTCCATTTATCTTGCATCAATCTGCAACAACCTACGAATCTCTTTCCGAACCAATTTATGCTCTTTCATTAAAACCTTACATTCACCTAACAATTCATTAAATAGTGAATCAAAATTAATGGTGAGTTCCTCTCCCACTTGAAGAGATAGAATCTTATCTTCTTCACGATGAATAATCTCACTCATCTTTTTTAAAACAATGTCCAACAGAGCTTGATGAAAACGTCCCAATCTCATTTCTAAACGCTTTGGAAGATAAATATTATACATGCAAGATCGTAATTCCCCATATATATCTTGGAATGACGGCACATGGAAATGAGCACCGCGAATATTTGTCAAACGATAGATTCCTATGCTCACATCTTTTGCCTTCTTTGTTTCTGGCATACTTCCTTCTCGCTCTTCAACTTCCATTTCCCCATGATTTATCGAATCTGAGCCATAAATAGTAACAGACTCAACATCATCTAGAATTGACTCTAACTCAAACTCTTCATCCGTGGATATATTCTGCAATTGTCCTATGTACGAATGATATATTTTTTCACATAATTCATGCTCTTTAAAAAATCCAAAATGAACACAATGTGCTATCAAATTGTATCGAATCATCAAATCAAATTTACAACTATATATGAAATTTTCTGCCGAATCCTCCAACAACTCCAATAAACGTGTATATACATTAATCTGCGCTTCTATCACCTTATCGTACAAGGACTGACGAATTGTTTTTCGCACTCGCATATATGTCAACAAGCTGGTCAATGTTGCTACTAACGTGAATATAATCCAAAAGAAATCTTTCCATTGAGTGGAGAGATTTAAGATTGTGGTTAGTTCTTCTAACATGCAATTTTTCTCCTTAGAGTATTTTTTCTTTTACTTATAATATCATATTATTTTGAAACAATACTACCATATATGGTAGTAGTTAAATTATTATTTTAATATGTTTTTTTTACGCTAATTTTAAAAAAGGAGAAATCATTATGACTAATTTACAAAATCAAATCAATAATTACCTCGAATACTGCCAAAATCAAAAACGTCTTGATTCGAAAACCCTCAAAGCATATCGTATCGACTTGAAACAATTTCATCAAGACGTCCCTTCCCTGGACCCCAACCAAATTACACCTGAAATATTAGAAAATTATATATCAAACCTGCATCAAACATATAAACCTAAGACTGTAAAAAGAAAAATAGCTTCTATAAAAGCATTTTTTCGCTACCTAGAATATAAAGAACTCATTGATAAAAATCCATTCAATCGAATTCAAATAAAATTTCGCGAACCTGCTATTTTGCCTAAAACAATTCCCTTACAAATAGTAGAAACTTTTTTATCGACTATTTACATACAACAATCCAATGCTCCTACTGCTTACCAAAGGCGAAACGCCTTACGAGATGCTGCTGTAATTGAACTCCTATTTGCAACAGGAATCCGCATCACAGAGTTATGTTCCTTAAAAGAATTTGATATTAATCTATATGAAAAAACCATCTTAATCTATGGAAAAGGCGCAAAAGAACGAAAACTACAAATTGGAAGTGATGACGTTGTCACAATCTTACAAGAATATAAGCATAGTTTCATGAGTGAAATTCAAACCTGCCAACATTTCTTTGTAAATCAATCCGGTAGACCTCTATCTGACCAAGCAGTTCGAAGAATGATTAACAAATACTCTTCTCTCGCAGCAATAGAATTACACATCACACCACATATGTTCCGTCATACTTTTGCAACCAGTCTCTTAGAAGCAGATGTCGATATTCGTTACATTCAGGAAATGCTAGGACACAGTTCCATAAACATTACAGAAATATATACACATGTTGCTATGTCAAAACAACGTGATATTCTTACAACCAAGCATCCAAGGAAAGATTTTCATATATAAAAACAATAATCGTATATTATCCTGAACACTTTCACACTCTTGTGGTTTAAGGATAATATACGATTTTATCTCGCATTATCAACTATTCTCCATATGTAACTATGCCTCTTCAATATATAATAGATTTACGTTACTTACTATCGTCTCAACAACTCTTTGAACAAATAGTTTCTCGCCTCTGCTCTTTCCTTTTACATATTCTGAAAGATCAACTATGGTATCTTTCTCAATTCCAAACAATAGAAAATCCGTACTGGTCTCTAAAACCTGTGCCACTTCCATTAATTTGTCAACAGAGCAAGCTGTTTCCCCACTTTCAATTCTTTGTAATTGTCTTTCATTTGTATAATCTAAACACTCAGATAATTCGCTTTGGGTTAAATGTTTTCTTTTGCGTAATACTTTAATCCGTTCTCCGACATCTTTTTTATCGTAATATTGCATGCTAACCTCCATGTGCATTTTTAACAATGCTCAATTATGTCGCATAGAACGAAAAACTCCTATTTTTATACTGAACTATGTTTTTTTCTTACTAAACTTACCTGGAATCACACATTTCATATAAGATTTGTAATATATTTTGAATCTGACAAACTTGTGCAGGCTTCATTGTTTCCAACACGCACATAATCCTTTCACTCGTGTGATGCCTCATTTCTTCACCAAACATTATATAATCACAGCTTACTGACAATGCCACCGAAATTCTGCTTAGTGTATCCGCTGAAAATCCCTTTTTACCAGTTTCTATCTCATAAAGAAACTTTGCAGAAATATCAATTTTCTCTGCAAACGCTTCTCTTGTATAATTCTGTACTTCTCGTAATTCTCTAATTCTTTCCCCAACACGTATATCTGACATGATATTCCTCCATATGTCAAAATATTATACATTTCGACAAATGGTTATAAACCATCAAGAGTTCCTATATGTTATAACTAAAATTCCTAATATAAAAAGAATATCATTTGAAGTCGGATCGTAGCCATGTCG
>JAZQZJ010000079.1:0-32007 GCA_045633955.1 Agathobacter sp.
TGGTTTCACAGCAAAACTTGCTGGTACAGAACGTGGTATTACAGAACCAACACCTACATTCTCAGCATGCTTCGGTCAGGCATTCTTAGAATTACATCCAACAAAATATGCTGAAGAACTCGTTAAGAAAATGGAAGAAAATGGTTCTAAAGCATACTTAGTAAATACAGGATGGAATGGTACTGGAAAACGTATCTCTATCAAAGATACTCGTGGTATCATTGATGGTATCCTTAACGGAGATATCGAAAAAGCTGAAACAAAAACTATCCCATACTTCAACTTTGAAGTTCCAACAGAACTCGCTGGTGTTGACACAGGTATCCTTGATCCTCGTGATACATATGCTGATGCTTCTGAATGGGAAGTTAAAGCTAAAGATCTTGCTGGACGTTTCGTTAAAAACTTCGCAAAATACGAAGGAAACGAAGCTGGTAAAGCACTTGTTGCTGCAGGTCCACAGTTATAATAAAAATTTCAAATTGATTTTTTACACCAGATACCGAATTGGTATCTGGTGTTTTTGTATAAAAGTTTTTATGCAATTTTTCCAAAAAATAACATATGAATTTTAATTGAAGAATTGTATATAATAGATTATAATATAGTTACCTGAAATGTACGACAATCCTATATATTTAGAACCTACATTATCTTAAAGGGATTCCTATATGAACTGCCGGATGTCAGGCCGCCTCGTATCAGTGGAAGGCAGAACGCAGGCTGCGGTTACCCACCTAGCATCTGCTAGGCGTCTAAATTGTAGGAAACGGCATTTTGGGTTTTCTTTGATAGAAAATTATACAAAAGGGAATTGTTAAGGTACAAAAGATAAGGGAGTTGCTTTATAAGCAACTCCTTTTTATAATGTTAGATAGTAAATAACAAGGTGGAAATTATGAATTTTGATCCAAAATATAAAAAAATTACAACAATTATATTGTTAATCGTAGGCATATGTCTCATTTTAACGGGATTAATTTTATCTAAGTTAATGAAAAGTGCGAATGGTAAAGAGGACAGATACTGGTTTTATGAAGAATCTATTTCCACAGGACAACCTGTGGTATTGAATGATGTTTTTATTTTCGCATCTGGCGAAGAAACATTTTCCTTTTTGTATGACCATATGATATATGATGTAGAAGGAAGTTTGGCAGAGCCTTATTTTGGTGTAGCTAATATTACAATAACGGGAGAAACAATTGAGAAAATTAGTATAAAACCAGATTTTGTAGAGAGTGTTTTATCTGCTTATACCGATACAACAGTTTCAACAAAAACGGCTGGGATATGGACTCGAAAAGAAAATGTACCAATTTATCGTGTAATAGATAATCAAGTCACACAAGTAGATTGGAATGCAATAATTATTGGTGTTTCAAATCTACAATACATTTTGGATAATGGAGTCATTAGTGCAGTTTTAATAAGGGACGAAATGGTCCCAACAGATATTCGAGTTGTTATCAAAAATGGAAGCGATATCTTCTATAATAATGTATATATAAAAACACGTTCGAATGGTGCTGTGATTGATGCTGCTGCATATATCAATGCAAATGGTGGTAGTGTGCTTACATTAAATGATGGATTTGGTTTGGAAATTTGTGATAGTAGTGGTAACGCATTAGAGTCGCCTTATGAAGGCTATCTACATGTTTATCCAACAGAACAGGGGTATGTTGTTGTCAATGAACTGGATATAGAAACTTATTTGAAATATGTTGTTCCATCGGAAATGCAGATTTCTTTTGGTCATGAAGCATTAAAAGCGCAGGCGGTATGTGCGAGAACCTTTGCATATTCTCAGATGCACAATCAATCTTATGCTGCATATGGAGCAAATTTAGATGATAGCACTGCATTTCAAGCCTATCATAACACTGGAAGATATCCAGAAAGCGATGCTGCAGTAGATGCAACGGCAGGCGAGATGATTACCTGTAATGGTGAATTGATTACTTGCTATTATTATTCTACGAGTCCAGGTGTTACAAATGATATGAGTGCATGGGAAAGTGTAGATACCGATTACATTGCATGTAGTGGAATGGAGTTTTCAAATGGATTAAATTTACAGATTGCATCAGATTTTTCAAAGTTTATTAATCAACAAACAGAATGTTATGATGCAGGTTCTTCGTTTTATCGCTGGAATTCCATATTAGATACTTCGGTTGTGCGAGATGATACTAAGGGTGTGCTAAAAGGTTTATCTATAAAAACGAGAAATGCGGCAGGGTATATTACGGCCATTGAGTTACAATATGAAAATACATCTGAAATTCTGCGTAATGAAAACGATATTCGAAGAGTTTTAGGCGTATATCAGACGGAAATTCAACTAAATAATGGACAGTCACGTACAGATATTTCTATGGTGCCTAGTGCATGTTTTGAAGTGGCAGAGATCAGTGATGGTAAAATTGTACTTCGTGGTGGTGGATTTGGACATGGAATCGGAATGAGCCAGTATGGAGCAAAGTCAATGGCAGAGCAAGGGCATAATTATAAAGAAATTATTGATTATTATTATGAAAATGTTGTGGTGGAAGAAAGATAGATTATAATAAAAATTGCTTGAGTTTTCTGTGTTGTTGTGTTAAAATATCAAAAGATTTTGAAAAAGGCTATGAATGTGTCAAGTAAGTGATAATTATTCTTCCAGAGAGAAAGAATCATCGGCTGTAAGTTCTTTCAAGCACTGATTATTTACTGAATTTCCCACAGGAGCCGCTTGGATGAAATTTTTTGATGAAAAAATAGTTCAAGACGAGTCACTGCACGTTACGCAGTCAATGAGAGTCCGTGTTTTATTTGTTGTTAATTTATACAATGTAAATTGCGGGAATCAGGGTGGTATCGCGGATTTTATTCGTCCCTTGTATGTTTATGCATACAAGGGATTTTTTATTTTCAACTGATAATAAAAAATCTCTATTGCATAAAAAACGAAGCGAAACATTTATAGAAAAGGAGTAATGCAATGAACGCAAATTTGGAAGCTATCAAGCAGGAAATTATTGCAGGAGCAGAAGAACTTAATTCTGCAAAAGAAGTGTATGAATTCAAGAAAAAATTCTTGGATGGAAAAACTGGAAAAATCGGTCTGTTAATGAGAGAAATGAAAAACATTCCGAATGAAGAAAAAGCAGCTTATGGTAAAGGTGTAAATGAGTTAAAAGCTTGGGCTTTGGAGTATCTTGGACAGATTGATGAAAAGATGAAAGCAAAAGAATTACAGGCTCGATATGAATCAGAAAAAATTGATATTACATTACCAGCAGAAACAACAACAGAAGGTAACTTGCATCCAATTACATTGGTTCGTAATGAAATCATCGATATTTTCGCAGGAATGGGCTTTGAAATTTTTGAAGGACCAGAAATTGAAACAGATTACTATAACTTCACAGCATTAAATACACCACAGGATCATCCAGCGAGAGATATGCAGGATACATTCTACTTATCTCCAGAATTCTTACTTAGAACACAGACATCTGCTGGTCAGATTCATGTAATGGAAAAGAAACAGCCACCAATCAAAATTTTATCACCTGGTAAAGTATTCCGTTCCGATGACGATGCTACACATTCACCAATGTTCTCACAGATGGAAGGTCTTGTAGTAGACAAAGGCATTACTCTTTGTGACTTACAGGGTATGTTAGATAAATTCGTAGAAAAGATTTATGGAGAAGGTACAAAAACACGTCTTCGTCCATCTTACTTCCCATTTACAGAACCATCCGTAGAAGTAGATTGTAGCTGTTTTGAATGTGGTGGAAAAGGCTGCAAACTTTGTAAAGGTACAGGATGGATAGAAATCCTTGGTGCTGGTATCGTAAACAACAAAGTATTAGAAAACTGTGGCGTTGATCCTAACGAATACAGCGGACTTGCATTTGGTATCGGTATTGAACGTACAGCAATGCTTAAATATGGCATTAACAATATCAAGATGTTATTTGAATCAGATGTAAAAGTACTTGGTCAGTTGAATGATAAATAAGACAGAAAGGTTTGGTAAATAGATATGATAGCACCATTAAGTTGGTTAAAAGATTATGTAGATATCGACATCACTCCACAGGAATTAGAAGAAAAATTATTTTCTTGTGGTTTCGAAGTTGAAGAATTATATGAAGTAGGAAAAGATATTAGCAAAGTAGTCGTAGGTCATGTATTAGAATGTGAACCTATTCCAGATACACACTTACATGTGTGTCAGGTAGACTGCGGTGAACATGGAACATTCCAGATTTGCTGTGGTGCAGATAACGTACATGCTGGTGGAAAATTCCCAGCTGCATTAGTTGGTGCAACTGTGTATGCAACAGCAAAAGATCATAAAACAGTAGAAGGCGTTATGACAATCGGAAAAGGCAAATTACGTGGAGTAGAGTCACATGGTATGCTTTGTTCTGGTGTAGAACTTGGTGTAAATGAAAATATGTACCCAGGTGCAGACTATAATGGACTTTTGGTATTGCCAGATGATGCTCCAGTAGGTGCAGACGTAAAACCTATTCTTGGCTTAGATGACTGGATTTTTGATATCGGTATTACTGCAAACCGTCCAGACTGCCAGAGTATCGTAGGTATCGCTAGAGAAATTGCAGCTGTTCTTGAAAAAACTTTCAAAGCTCCAGCTCTTGATTTTACAGCAGATGAAGCAACGATTGAAAATTTCAAAGTGACTGTAGATTGTCCAGAACTTTGTCCACGATACAGTGCACACTATGTACATGATGTAAAAATCGAAGAATCTCCATTATGGATGAAACGTAGATTAAACCTTGTAGGTATCGGTGCCATTTCAAATATTGTAGACATCACAAACTATGTATTAAAAGAACTTGGACAGCCAATGCATGCATTTGATTACACAACATTAGAAGGTGATGCAATCAATGTTCGTCGTGCAACAGAAGGTGAAAAAATTACTACTTTAGACGAAGATGAAGTAACACTCACAACAGAAAATATGCTTATTTGTGACGGTGTAAAACCAGTTGCTTTAGCTGGTGTTATGGGTGGTTTAAACTCTGAAATCAAGGATACAACTTCAACCGTGTTATTTGAATCTGCTAAATTTGCTCGTGACAACATTCGTCGTACATCAAGAGCAGTAGGCAAATCTTCTGACTCTAGTGCACGCTATTCAAAAGGTGTTGATGAATATTCAACCGTTATGGCTTTAAAACGCGCCTGTCACTTAATCGAAGAATTAAATTGTGGTAAAGTAGGTGCTTTACATGTAGATGTAAACACAGGAAATAGCGTAGAACCACGTGAATTATCTGTAAGTATTGATAAAGTAAATGCAGTACTTGGTATCACTGTTCCAACAGAAGATATCATTCGAATTATGACAAATCTTTGCTTCGAACCAAAGGTAGATGGTGATACACTTACCATTCAGGTTCCAGCATATCGTGAAGATATGGAAGGATATCAGGATGTAGCAGAAGAAGTCATCCGTATGTATGGTTATGAACACATCACACCTACATTCCTTGCAACAGCACAGGTAACACCAGGTGGAGAAACTGTAGAACAGAAAACAGAAATGAGACTCAAGAAAGCTCTTTGTGCAACAGGTGCTCATGAATGTATTCACTACTCATTCTTCTCACCTTCAGATCTTGATTTATTGCGTTTACCAGAAGATGCACCAGAACGACATGCGATTCGTATTATGAATCCGTTAAGTGAAGAAATCTCTATCATGAGAACAACACTTGCTGCATCTATGATTCATGCGGTAGAACGTAATCAGAAGAAAGCAAATCTTGAAGGCAGACTGTATGAAGTAGCAAAGAAATTCATTCCAAAGGAACTTCCACTTGTGGAATATCCAGAAGAACGTCAGACGCTTTGTGTAGCTGTATTCGGTGAAAAAGAAAACTTCTTCACATTAAAAGGTATTGCTGAAACAGTTGCAAAAACCTTACACGTAGAATTTACTTACGCACCAGCAACAAAGACATTCCTTCATCCATTCCAGACAGCAAGCATTAGCTGTGAAGGCGAAGAAATCGGTTACCTTGGAACGCTTTCTTACGAAATCATGGATGAATGTGATATGCGAGTGCCTATGTATTTGATGGAAATTGATTTAGAAGCACTTACCAAATACTATGGCAAAAAAGCAATGTTCAAGCCATTACCAAAATTCCCAGAAGAACAGCGTGATCTTGCTATCGTAGTAGACAAGAACGTAACTTGTGGTGAAATCGAAAAAGTAATGAAAGAAGCTTGTAAATATATCACAAGTATTAAGTTGTTTGATATTTATGAAGGTGCACAGATTGGTGAAGACAAGAAGAGTATGGCATTTACTGTTCTTTTCACACCAAAGGACGAAGCTTTTGGACCAGAATCTGTAGACGCATTTGTAAAGAAAATTTTGAAGCAGCTTGGTAAAAATTTAGGAGCAGAATTAAGAAGTTAATTATGGAACAGTTATTAAAATCTGATTTTTATTTTGATTTACCAGAAGAATTAATTGCACAGGATCCATTAGAAGACCGTTCTAGTTCACGTTTGCTTGTGTTGGATAAACACACAGGCGACGTGGATCACCACGGTTTTAAAGATATTTTAGAATATCTTCAAGAAGGAGATTGTTTAGTTATTAATAATACAAAGGTTATTCCGGCTCGTCTCATGGGTGAACGTGAAGGGACAGGAGCTTCAATAGAAGTCCTTCTCTTAAAGCGTAAGGAAGATGATGTTTGGGAAACGCTTGTGAAGCCAGGCAAGAAAGCGAGACCTGGTACGAAGATACTATTTGGGTGTCAGAAAAATGACGATGGTGTGGCAGATGAAAGTAGTGCACTTTTAGTAGGTGAAGTTATTGATATCGTAGAAGAGGGCAATCGTCTGATTAAATTCCATTATGAAGGAATTTTTGAAGAAATCTTAGACCAATTGGGACAGATGCCTTTACCTCCATATATTACGCATCAGCTACAGGATAAAAATCGTTATCAGACAGTATATGCAAAACATGATGGTTCAGCGGCTGCACCTACAGCAGGACTTCATTTTACACCGGAATTATTAGAAGCAGTAAAAGCAAAAGGTGTAGAGATTGCAGAAGTTACATTACACGTAGGACTTGGAACATTCCGTCCTGTAAAGGAAGATAATTTATTGAATCATCATATGCATTCTGAGTTTTATAATATTGAACAGTCGGAAGCAGATAAGATTAATAAAGCAAAAGCAGAAGGAAAACGCGTGATTTCTGTAGGTACAACGAGTACCCGTACTTTAGAGTCTGCTGCAGATGAAAATGGAATTCTAAAAGCTTGTAGCGGATGGACGGAGATATTTATTTATCCTGGGTATCAGTTTAAGGTAATTGATGCATTGATTACAAATTTCCATTTGCCAGAATCTACACTTGTTATGCTTGTTTCGGCATTAGCTGGAAGAGAACATGTATTAAATGCCTATAAGCAGGCGGTAGAAGAACGCTATCGATTCTTTAGCTTTGGTGATGCTATGTTTATATACTAAAGTTAAACTTGTAAAAAATGAGAATTCGTACTATGATGTAAACATAGAAGAGAAAGGTAGGGGTGTGCTATGGATGAAAAAAGAAAAGCGAAACGTCTTGATTTAGATGTGGTAATTGAATTAAGCCGCATTGATGATGACGATGACGTTACGACGGTAAAAATGGCACGTGTTGATGTTGCAGACCTATCCAGAAATGGTATTGGATTTACGACAAAACAGGAACTTAAGATTGGCAGTTTTTACAATACAAAGCTTCAGATTTGGACCAAAGATATTATTGAGGCAATTATTAAAGTAGTACGATGCAAAGAAGAAGATGGTTTGTATCATTATGGAGCGTCTTTTGTTGGAATGATTGATAAAGATGCTTTAAAAATTGATGTTTATCAAATGTTTTTTGCATCAGAGGATAGTAATGAATAATCGTGATATATATGGAATAAAAAAAGTAGAAATACCTCATGATATTGTAACGCAGGTTCCAGGATCAAAAAGTATTACGAATCGGGCATTATTGATTGCTGCTATTGCAGAGGGAACAAGTGTTATTAATGGGGTATTGTTTAGTGATGATTCGCGTCACTTTATGCAGGCACTATATGATTTAGGATTTCCGATTCATATCGATGAAGAGAATGCCACTGTAACCATTGAAGGGTTTGGCGGAAAGATTCCGAACGAAGAAGCAGAAGTGTATGTTGGAAGTGCAGGTACAGCAGCACGTTTTTTAACAGCGTTTTTAGGTCTGTCGAAAGGGCGTTATCGTATGACGTGTTCAGAACAGATGAAAAAGCGTCCAATGAAAGAACTTTTAGTTGCATTAGAAGAGATGGGTTCTGAGATTATATATGAAGAGGAACCATATTGTTTTCCATTTACTATTGGTAATTTTGAATGTAAAAAAAGCAAAGTTACAATTGATGTAGAGAAGAGCAGTCAGTTTTTAAGTGCACTTCTCATCGGTTTGGTTTTATTGCCACAGAATTTTATGATAAAGGTTTCTGGAAATCATGGTATGGCATATGTAACTATGACCATGCGAATGATGCAGCAATTTGGTGTTGTTGTAGAGCGAACTATTACAGGTGCCTATCGTAGAAAACATGAAATGAAATATGAAGCAAAAGAATATGAAGTCGAGCCTGATGTTTCAGCTGCATGTTATTTTTATGCATTAGCTCCATTGCTTCGTGTAAATGTAAAAGTCAAAGATGTGCATATGGACTGTTTACAAGGCGATATTAAGTTCTTAAAAGTGCTAGTGCGTATGGGATGTAAATTAGAAGATGAAGCGGATGGTGTGCTTATGCATCCACCAAAAGATAAATTTCTTGGTGGTTCATTTGATTTATCAAGTTTTTCAGATCAGGCACTTACGCTTGCAGCAATTGCACCTTTTGCAAAATCAAAGGTATGCATGATGAATGTTGGTCACATTCGTTATCAAGAGTGTAATCGTATCAATGCAATTGTTACAAATTTAGCTAAGATGGGAATTGCTGCTGTGGAACAGGGAAATAATGTATTTATTCTTCCTGGACAGCCAACTGCTTGTGAAGTAGAGACTTATGATGATCATCGTGTTGCTATGGCATTTTCGTTGATTGGTACAGTAGTAGAAGGTGTTCAGATTCAGAATCCAGCGTGTACCAGAAAAACATTCGAAAATTATTTTGAAGTATTCGAAAAAAGTATTTATTAAAAAAACTCCACTGTGTTCAGTGGAGTTTTTCTTTTATCTTCTATGAATGATATAGTTTTTTTCAAGCAGTAATTCTGCAGCCATTTCTACCGATTCATCATCGTAGAATTCGATATGTAAAACACCTTCTTCAAATTCTCGGTTATGAACGATACCAATATTCTTAATGGAAATTCCCTTAAATGCCAAAATGCTGGCGATAATTGCAATTCCACCAGCTTCATCGGCGAGATCAAGAAAGAGTTCGTGAACTTTGTTGTAAGATTTTGTGTTTCTTACAGTAAGAGAATCACGATAGTCTTTTGCACTCTGGAATTTGTCTAACAAAATCTGCGAAGATGATTTTTGAATATCTTCACGTAATTCACGCAAAGAATCAATGTATTTATCCATCAGTTTAATAAGTTGTTCCTGATTTGTCATACAAATACTTTCCCACATAATAGGTGAGGAAGAGGCAATACGTGTGATGTCTTTAAAGCCACCTGCGGCAATAGTTTTCATAGTTTCATTTTCGTCATCAATATCTTTTACCAAGTTTACCAAAGTATAGGCAATCATGTGTGGCAAGTGACTAATTGATGCAGTTGCATAATCATGTGCATCGTAGTCAAGAATTAAAGGGATAGAACCCAATTCTTTTACAAGAGTATAATAATCATCGATCTGTTCTTGTGTTGTCTGTTTTGTAGGTGTAATGATGTAGTATGCATTTTCTAATAAATATTCATTTGCATTTTGGATACCAGTTTTTTCAGAACCGGTCATTGGATGACCACCGATAAACTGTTTTTCCAAACCAAGTGTAATAACTTCTTTATGAATTTGACCTTTTGTGCTGCCCACATCTGTAATAATGGTATGGGTAGAAATAATGTCTTTTAGTGCTCTTAAATATTCTAAATTTTTTTCAACTGGCGCACATAAAAAAATCATATCACAGTCTGCAAAAGCAGTTAGTGGTAATAATTGATTATTGGAAATCAATCCCATCTCAAAAGCTTCTGTAATTGTGTTTTCTCGACGTGCAGTTGCAATAATTTCACAAGTAGGATGAAATTTTTTTATTTTAATCGCGATAGAACCGCCAATGAGCCCTAAACCGATAAAACCAATTTTATTATATTTCATATGTAGCCTCCTAGAAGGAATAATATACAGTGTATTGTACCTCATTTTATCGATTATCGAAAGAGATTTATGAAATATTTCAAATTAAAATCATTTTTAAAAGTCTTTCTGTGTTTAGAAAAATGTTTTAATTGCACAAAAAAGTCAGAAAATTTAAAAATTTTATGTAAAAATGATATAAAACAGTTGTAAAACTAATGAAAAATTAGTACAATGTATGCATACTTATTTTTGGGAGGGTTTTTAAAATGAATGTTTACACAACAGACAAAATCAGAAACGTGGTTCTTTTAGGACACGCGGGAAGTGGTAAAACTTCATTGGTAGAAGCTATGGCTTATCTTGCTGGTATGACCAACAGAATGGGAACTGTTGCAGACGGAAATACTATCAGCGATTATGATAAAGAGGAGATTAAACGTAACATTTCTATCCATACTTCATTGGTACCAATTCCTTGGGGTGATGTAAAAGTTAACATCTTAGATACACCAGGTTCTTTTGATTTTGTAGGGCAAGTTGAAGAAGCAGCTTCAGTTGCTGACGCAGCAATTATTGTAGTATCAGGTAAAGCAGGGGTACAGACTGGTACAAAACGCGCTTGGGAAATTTGTGAAAAATACAAACTTCCTAGAATCTTTTTCGTAACAGAAATGGATATTGATAATGCAAGTTACAGACAGGTTGTAGCTGATTTACAGGAATTGTACGGAAAGAAAATTGCTCCATTCCATTTACCAATTCGTGAAAATGAACAGTTTGTAGGTTACGTTAATGTAGTACAGCAGACTGCAAAACGTTGGAATGACAAAGGCACAGTAGATAAATTTGATGTTCCAGATTATTCAAAAGATAATCTCGAACTTTGCAGAGAAGCATTATTAGAATCAGTTGCTGAAACTAGTGAAGAATTTATGGAACGTTACTTTGAAGGTGATGAATTCTCAGAAGATGAAATTCGTCAGGCTCTTCGTGTAAATGTAGGGGATGGTTCTATCGTTCCAGTTCTTATGGGTTCAAATACATTGGCGCGTGGTATGTATACACTTATGGCTGACATTGTAAAATACTTACCAAGTCCAGATAAGAGAAAGGTAGCTGGTATTAATACAGTAAATAATGAAGTATTTAATGCTGACTATGACGTTGCAAAAGCAAAATCTGCTTATGTATTTAAAACAATCGTTGATCCATACATTGGTAAATACTCATTAATTAAAGTAAATTCTGGTGTATTAAAAGCAGACGATGTTTTATATAATTACCACAGAGAATGTGAAGAAAAAACTGGACATTTATACGTTCTTCGTGGAAACAAAACAGAAGAAGTAACCGAATTACATGCAGGTGATATTGGTGCTTTAGCAAAATTACAAAAAACACTTACAACAGATACTTTATCTGCTAAGAATAATCCAATCGCATATATCCGTACACAAATGCCAAAACCATATACATCTATGAGATATAGAGCGAAAAACAAAGGCGATGAAGACAAGATTTCCCAGGCTTTACAGAAAGTGTTAATGGAAGATTTGACACTTATGAATGTAAACGATGCCGAAAATGGACAGACTTTATTATATGGTATGGGTGACCAGCATCTTGAAGTTATTGTAAACACATTAGCTGACAAATACAAAGTAGAAATTGAACTTTCTAAACCTAAGGTTGCATTCCGTGAAACTTTACGTAAAAAAGCAGATGTAGAATACAAATACAAAAAACAGTCTGGTGGACATGGACAATATGGACACGTTAAGATGACATTTGAACCATCTGGCGAAGAAGATGCATATGTATTTGAACAGTGTGTAGTTGGTGGTGCAGTTCCAAAGAACTACTTCCCAGCAGTTGAAAAAGGTCTTGCTGAATCTGTGAAGAAAGGTCCTTTAGCTGCATATCCAGTTATTGGTGTGAAAGCGGTATTATACGATGGTTCTTACCATCCAGTAGACTCATCTGAAATGGCATTTAAGGTTGCTTCAGCACAGGCGTTCAAGAAAGGCTTCATGCAGGCGTCACCTGTATTATTAGAGCCTATTTCAACACTTAAAGTTGTTATCCCAGATGAATATACAGGTGATATTATGGGTGACTTAAATAAGAGACGTGGTCGTGTAATGGGTATGAACCCAATTGGAAATGGAAATACAGAAATCGTTGCAGATATTCCAAATCTTGAATTATACGGATATAATACACAGCTTCGTTCTATGACAAGTGGCAGTGGTACATTCTCTTATGAATTCGCAAGATATGAACAGGCTCCAGAAGAAGTTTCTAAAAAACAGATTGAAGAAAGAGCTAGCGAACTTGAGGATATTGAAGAATAAAAATTTCTTACGAATGATATGTATTCTGATTATTGGATGCGGATTATATATTATGACTGAGTACAAAATGCCTAAGGATAAGAAATTATCCTTAGGCACTTCTGTTGTTAGGAGTTATATGGAAAAAATAGACAATTATGCAAATGTAGAAGGATATCGATATAACATAAAAAAACATCATGCAACTCAAAAGCGTTTAAAAGATATTTCTTATTTTTTTAATGAAATGATAGAATTGCCAAAGAATATGTATCCGCAGGGTATTTGTTTTACGGAAGATTATATGTTAATTACATTATATGCTCACAGCAAACAATCCTTAGGAAAAATTATGGTGTATGATAAAACGACAGGAGAATTTTTAATATCTTTTGGTATGGATATAAATAGTCATTTAGGCGGAATAACATATGATGGAAATAACATTTGGGTTTGTAATTCTTCTAAAATAGCTGTAGAGCGGATTTCTTATAACTTTATATGCACTTCCATTGAACATCATAAGGGAAAATGTTTGGATATTCGAAATCTTGTAGAAAAATATCCTGTTAATTTAATCCCCTCATGTATTACTTTTTTTGATGGTCGTTTATGGGTGGCTACTCATACAAAACAAACAAATTCACAAATGATATCCTACCGTTTTGATGAAAAAAAGAATCAATTATATTTTGATGATATTTATTTTATACCATCTAAGGTACAGGGGATGATTTTTGATGAGAACGGAAGAGTCATACTTAGCACTTCTTATGGAAGAAGAAAATCTTCCTATATCAAGATATATTCTTCTGTGGATGCAATGTCAAAAAACGTAAAAGAATATGATAAAATGATTGAACTTCCGCCATGTTCAGAAGGGATTTCCTTTGATAATCAAAAAGTACATGTGATTTTTGAATCAGCAGGAAAAAAATATCTAGAGGGAACAGATGGGAAAGGGAAAAGCATTGCCCCTCTAGATAAAATTTTAGTTATTGACCTAACATAGACATGATACGCTTTACCTTTTCTTTTTCATTTTGTGAAAGGTCTTTGCATAGTATGTCTGCAATCAGACGTATTTCAGAATTGGAGAACTGTAGGTTCTCCTTTTTTGCTACATTCATATTTGCTAATAAAAAAGGCATTGCATCCTTCATGTTTTTAGGTTTTTCTTTTGCGGCAAAATTTAATATGAAATTTAGTTTCTCAGAATCCATTCCCTGTAAAAGAGGATTGTTACGTAAAAATTCATTCAATGATAGCTCCTCCTTTATTCATTTAAAGAATCATATGTTTCCATTACACACATGATATTTAATAATGTATCAATTGTCTCTTTTTCTTTCGGAGTACAGAATTTTCTTAATGTTTGAATCATTACATTGCGTTTTTCTGCTTCATTTTGAGTTGGAATAGAACAGGCAGAAAGCAGGTTTTCATTATTTTGAAACATTTTTATGGCATTACGAAATTGCAATGATTGTATCAAAATCGCCAATGGCTTTTGCTGTTTCATCCCTACAAAAGGAAGCATAGATTTCATCATTTGTAATTCTCTAGTCTGAATTAATCCATCGTATTCTGTAAATAAATGATCTTGTTCCATAAAAACTTTTCTTTTTTCTTTCATTTTATGATAGAGCAATTATTTTATGAATAAAAAGAACGATAGAGCAAAAAAGAACATATATTATGAAAAAACATTTAGGATACAAAATGGGTAAATTAATTATAGATGGTAATAGTGTGTTTGAAATTGATGAAGATTGTATAAAACAGAAGAAAATCCCAAAAGAATGTGATGTACAAAAATATATTACAAAAAGTAAAAAGAATACGAAAAAGCAAGCAAATAAACAAGCGACGGAGTAATCCGTCGCTTGAAATTAATAAAATGTTTTTTAGCAGAAGCCATTTCCGCCGCCGCAGCCACCGCCGCAGAAGAGGAGAAGAAGAATAATCCATAAACAGCTATTATCGTTACCGCCACAGCCGTTGTTTGAGAAAGAACTACCATTATTTCCACAGCAGCATAATAAGAGGATAATCCAAATAATTGAATTTCCACATCCACATCCATCGTTACATCCACAGTTTGTTGCAGTTAAATCACTCATAAGTGACCTCCTAAAATTTATGTTTTACAGTATAGATTATGTAAATAATAAATTATGGTTACAAAAATATTGACTTTATTTTGGTAAATCGTTAAACTTTTATCATAGATGTTTAGAAGAGAGGTAGTATAAAATGGAAAAAATTAAAATGATCACTCCATTGGTTGAAATGGATGGAGATGAAATGACAAGAATTTTATGGGCAATGATTAAAGATGAGTTGATTCATCCTTTCATTGATTTAAAATCAGAATATTATGACCTTGGGTTAGAAGAACGTAATCGTACAAATGATCAGGTAACATTTGATTCTGCATACGCAACAAAAAAATATGGTGTTGCTGTAAAATGTGCAACTATTACTCCAAATGCTGCACGTATGACAGAATATGATTTAAAAGAAATGTGGAAGAGTCCAAATGGAACTATTCGTGCAATTTTAGATGGCACTGTTTTTCGTGCTCCAATCCTTGTAAAAGGTATTGAGCCAAATGTAAAATCATGGAAAAAGCCAATTACTATTGCAAGACATGCGTATGGTGATGTGTACAAAGCGTCTGAGATGAAAATTCCAGCAGCTGGTAAAGTAGAACTTGTTTATACTGCAGAAGATGAAACAGAAACAAGAGAATTAATCCATAATTTTACAGGTGCAGGTATTGTTCAGGGACAGCATAATATCGAAGCTTCCATTGAAAGCTTTGCTCACAGCTGTTTTAAATATGCATTAGACACAAAGCAGACACTTTGGTTTGCAACAAAAGATACCATTTCTAAAAAGTATGATCATACATTTAAAGATATTTTCCAGGAAATCTTTGATGCAGAATACAAAGAAGCATTTGATGCTGCAGGTATTGAATATTTCTACACATTAATTGATGATGCAGTAGCACGTGCTGTAAAATCAGAAGGTGGTTATATCTGGGCTTGTAAGAACTATGATGGCGATGTTATGAGTGATATGCTTTCTTCTGCATTTGGTTCACTTGCAATGATGACTTCTGTACTTGTATCACCAGAAGGATATTATGAATACGAAGCTGCACATGGTACAGTTCAGAGACATTATTACAAACACTTGAAGGGTGAAGAAACATCTACAAACTCTGTTGCAACAATCTTTGCATGGACAGGTGCTTTAAGAAAACGTGGTGAGTTAGATAATACACCAGATTTATGTGCTTTTGCTGATAAATTAGAAGCAGCATGTATTAAGACAATCGAATCTGGCAATATGACAAAAGACTTAGCGCTTATTACAAGTTTAGAAAATGTAAATGTATTAAATAGTGAGGGATTCATTAAAGCAATTCGTAAAGAATTAGAAGCAATGTTATAGTAATTTTTTTGCACAGGGGGTACTGATTGTGGAAAAAGGAATCTCACAGGCTGTCATTCGACGTATGCCTAGATATTATCGATATTTGGGGGATTTGCTTGCGTCAGGAGTAGAACGAGTATCATCAAGTGAGCTAAGTAAACTCATGAACGTTACTGCTTCGCAGATTCGTCAGGATTTAAACAATTTTGGCGGATTTGGTCAGCAGGGATATGGATATAATGTTCGATTTTTATATGATGAAATCGGAAAAATCCTCGGTTTAACAGAAATACATCAGATGATCATTATTGGTGCAGGTAATTTAGGGCAGGCAATTGCGAATTATGGAGGATTTGATCGTTTAGGTTTTGTTACCATTGCATTATTTGACGTAAATACATCATTAATCGGAAAAGAAATACGAGGTATCAAAATTCATTCATTGGATGAATTAGAAGAATTTTGTGAAAATAATAAAGTTGATATTGCAGCACTTACTATGCCAAAGCAAACTGCTGAAAATACCGCACAGCGTTTGGTTGATTTAGGTGTTCGTGCAATTTGGAATTTTTCACATGTGGATTTAGATGTTCAAAATGATGAAGTAATTGTAGAAAATGTACATTTGTCAGATAGTCTTATGCAATTATCATACAATATTGCAAAGAACAAAAAATAATATCTGGAGAAACTTATATGAAGCAAAAAGATTTTAAGTCTGCTTTGATTGACAAAACAGTTCCACTTTTGATATTAGATCAAAAGTGGCACCGTTTATTTGCAGTGCATGGTAAAACAGATGAAATAAAGACGTTGGAATCAAAATTGCATAGTTTACTATCGGAACAGTCCAAACTTAATACAAGATTAAAAGAATTAAAACGTTTAAAAGGAAAACTTTTAGATGAAATTGTTCAAAATATGGAAGAGAATGAGAAAAAAGTAGAAGAAAATAAGCGTTTGGTTGATGAAATCAACGAAAAGATGGACGATTGTGAAGAAAAACTGGTAGATATTCCTTATCAAATTCGAGAGACGAACGATGAACTTATGCTTCTTTCGATGGATTACTTTTACGAAAAAATTCGTGTGAATCAAAAGGAGTCTATCGAAATCCAAGAGTGGATTAATCAGATTCGTGTTGATTTAAAAAAGAATATTATTCGCAAACAGAATCGTGATATTAATAATCGTGAAATGTATGCATATCTTCATGATATTTTTGGCCCAGAGGTTATTAATATTTTTGATATCAAATATGATGAAGAGTCAAAGGAGTCAACTTGAAATATCTAGTAACAGGAAAAGAGATGAAGCTTCTGGATCAGAATACATCCAGTCATTTTAAAGTGCCAGAATTGGTGCTGATGGAACAGGCTGCGATGCACTTTGTCTGGGAGCTTTGTGATATTTTAGAAAAAAGAAAAGCAAAAAAAGGAATTGTATTCTGTGGTCTTGGCAATAATGGAGCAGATGGTATTGCAATTGCCAGACTGCTAAATGAAAAAGGAATTTCTACAGAGGTTTGTAAAATAAAGAATTTGCTGAAAGAAAAGAATTTTACTTCAAATTCTTTTCAAGTTCAGGAATCTATTTATGATGCATATAAATATCCTGAAAAAAATAATCTTGATAAAATAGAAGATGAAACATATGATTTTGTAATTGATGCTGTGTTTGGAATCGGATTATCTAGAAATCTAAATGAAGAGTACTGTTCTATTTTACAAAAAATAAATAATATAGATGCATGTAAGATTGCTGTAGATATGCCATCTGGTATCAATGCAGATAATGGGCAAATAATGGGTTGTGCAGTAAAATGTGATTATACAATTACATTTTCCTTCGGAAAACTAGGACAATACCTATGGCCGGGAAATGAATATGCAGGTGAAACAAAGGTAGTCGATATGGGAATTACAGCAAAGAGTTGGTTAGATAAAAAACCAACCTGTTGTACTTTAGAGCAATCTGATTTGATTCATTTGCCAAAACGTACATCTCATTCCAATAAAGGAACATATGGGAAACTTTTGATTGTTGCAGGATGTGCAGAGATGGCTGGAGCTGCTGTATTTGCTGCCAAAGCAGCGTATCGAAGCGGTGTAGGGATTGTAAAAGTATTTACAAGAGAAGAAAATCGTAACATTTTACAAGCATCTGTTCCAGAATCTTTAGTTGTAACTTATGGAAACAAACTTAATAAAGAGGAGCTTGTGACTCATTTACAATGGGCTGATGCGATTGTTGTAGGCCCAGGTCTTGGACAATCTGCACAAGCAAAAGAAATTGTAAAATTGATACATGCTACTACAAGTGTACCAGTTGTTTGGGATGCAGATGCATTAAATATCTTTGCTCAGGATGTAGGTCAGCTTATGCTTCCACACACAGAATATATTATTACACCGCATTTGGGTGAGTTTTCAAGATTAACGAACAACAATATAAATTGGATTCAGAATCATTTGGTGGAATCGGCAAATGATTTTTCAAGAACCTATGATGTTATTTGTGTGTTGAAAGATTTTCATACAATTACAGCTGTTCCATATGGATTAACATATTTAAACTTATCTGGTAATCACGGAATGGCTACTGGTGGTAGCGGTGATGTTTTAGCTGGCATCATAGGTGCTTTGCTTGCACAAGGATTAACAGGAGAAAGAGCTGCGTCTTTCGGCGTTTATCTTCATGGATTAGCAGGAGACAAGGCAAAAGAAATAAAAAGTGCACATGCTATGATGGCGAGTGATATTATAGAAGCTTTATAATCGTTTATAACAAAACAAGAATAGAGTTTGGAAAGGAATAATATATGCAGAATACGAGAGTTTATGCAGGTATTAATTTATCTGCAGTCTTGCACAATTTAGAAGAAATGCATAGAAACATCGATAAAAACACAAAGATTGTTGCTGTTATCAAAACGGATGGATATGGGCATGGTGCTTTACCGATTGCCAAAGCTATTGAACACGTAGATTATCTTTGGGGATATGCCGTAGCAACGGTAGATGAAGCTATGATGCTGATTGATGATGGAAGAAAAAAACCAATACTTGTTCTTGGTGTAAGTTTTCCAGAGCATTTTGATGCGATTATTCGTAATGATATTCGTGCCTGTGTTTGTGATTATGAAACTGCAAAAAAATTATCAGATATTGCTGTAGCAAAAAACAAAAATTGTCATATTCATATAAAAATTGATACTGGTATGAGTAGAATTGGTTTCCAGGTAAACGAGGATACTGCAGATACGATTTTACAGATTTCCAAATTACCAAATGTAATAATAGAAGGAATATTTACACATTTTGCTAATGCGGATGAGGTAGATAAAACACCTACCTTTAACCAAATGGATTTATTTAAAGAGATGTGCAATATGCTTTCTGAACGAGGTATCTCTATTCCGATTAAACATTGTTCTAATAGTGCAGGGATTGTTGATGTTCCTGAAGCAAATATGAACATGGTACGTGCAGGGATTATTTTATATGGTTTATGGCCATCAGATGATGTAAATAAAAGAACTATGGATTTACGTCCAGTAATGTCTTTAAAAAGTCATATTTCATATTTAAAAGAATTAGAACCAGGTAGAAAAATCAGTTATGGCGGAACCTATAAAACTACAAAAACGCAATTAATTGCTACGGTTCCAGTAGGATATGGTGATGGTTATGCTCGGAGTCTTTCGAACAAAGGGTATGTATTGATTCGAGGACAAAAAGCACCAATTTGTGGAAGAGTCTGCATGGATCAATTCATGGTAGATGTATCACATATTGAAGGTGTAAGAGTCGGAGATGCTGTTACGCTTTTAGGGAAAGATGGAAATGAATCCATAACGATGGAAGAATTAGGAACATTGTCAGAACGGTTTAATTATGAATTTGCATGTTTGATTACTCCTCGTGTGCCAAGGGTATATTATAAATAGAGATTCTTGTATTCAGCAGTAATGAATATACTTTTTAGAATTGGAAATACTACTCCTATACTAGTAAATGGAGAGTGACAAGATGATTTTAAGAGGCGATATTTATTATGCTGATTTAAGACCTGTCGTTGGTTCGGAACAAGGTGGAATTCGACCTGTGCTAATTGTTCAAAACGATGTAGGAAATCGACATAGTCCAACGGTCATCTGTGCAGCAATTACTTCACAGATGCACAAAGCAAAACTACCTACTCATGTTGCATTAGATAGTGAAAAATATGATTTGGCCAAGGATTCTGTCGTATTATTGGAACAACTTAGAACT
Source organism: Agathobacter sp. (assembly GCA_045633955.1). Lineage (GTDB taxonomy): Bacteria > Bacillota > Clostridia > Lachnospirales > Lachnospiraceae > Roseburia. The sequence goes on from JAZQZJ010000079.1 coordinate 20,409, forward strand.
ATTGATAAAAAACGTTTAAAAGACAAAGTGTGTCATTTAGATAACCAAATGTTAAGGGAAGTAGATAAGGCCCTTGGAATTAGTCTGGAGTTATATACATAACTTGACGATAATATAGCTTCATGATATGATTTATGTTGGTTTATATCTTTTGTTAATACGAAAGAGAAAAAGAAAATAAAGGAGATTTTAAATGGACGATTGTGGTAATCCCAATTTTATTCTTTTTTTGATTGGGATGATAGTATTACTTGTTATAGCCTTATGTTTTGTTTTATATACTTGTCGTAAGGAACTTGCAAAGAAATACAAAAAGAATTTAAACAAAAATGTTGCAGAGGACGATGTCATTGAAGAAGAAATCATTTCTATGGTAAAAGAAGGTCAAAAAGAAGGTTTTCTTTTAGAATCAGAAGCAGAAATGATACATAATATTTTTGAGTATGGTGACAAGGAAGCAAAAGACATCATGACACATCGAAAAAACATTGTTGCTATTGATGGTGATATGAGTTTTTACGATATGGTTGCATATGTAGATGAAACGGGCAAGTCTCGATTCCCTGTTTATATTGATGATATCGATAATATTGTTGGTGTTTTACACATTAAAGATGCATTTCTTTTCTGTCAGAAAAATGAAATTTTCCGTACTTCTGTAAAGGATATTCCTGAATTGATTCGAGATGTTGATTTTATTACAGAGACAATAAAAATCAATACCTTGTTCAAAAAAATGCAATCTGCAAAAAATCATATGTGTATTGTTATTGATGAGTATGGACAGACTTCTGGTCTTGTAGCAATGGAAGATATTTTGGAAGAGATTGTCGGTGATATTGAAGATGAACATGATGAAGAGGAACAAACATTTTCTTTAGAATCGGATGGAAGTTATACCTTTGATGGTTTGACGGAACTTCGAGATGTATTAGAAGTTATAGAACTGCCAATAGAAGAAGATGCATTTGAAACTTTAAATGGTTATGTGATTTCTTTGTTAGAAAAAGTGCCAAATGATGGTGAATGTGATACCATTATAAAACATGGTTTCCGTTTTGAAATACAAAATGTAGAAAATCGTATTATTCGCGAAGTTCGTATTACAAAAAATTACGAAGATATAGAAGATAATCAAGACGTTAACTTGCGTGATTAAAAAATAAGTTGTATAATATTACTATTAAGGAACTAGAAAAGAGGAATTATATTATGTCAGGACATTCCAAATTTGCGAATATCAAGCATAAAAAGGAAAAAAACGACGCAGCAAAAGGAAAGATTTTCACAATTATTGGACGTGAAATTGCTGTAGCTGTAAAAGAAGGTGGACCAGATCCAGCCAATAATTACAAATTAGCTCAGATTATTGCAAAAGCAAAATCAAATAATATGCCAAATGATACAATCGAAAGAGGTATCAAAAAAGCGTCTGGTGAAGGAAGTAATGTAAACTATGAATACTGTACATACGAAGGCTATGGTCCAAGTGGTACAGCAATTATTGTAAAATGTTTAACAGATAATAAGAATCGTACAGCGTCAAATGTTCGTAATGCTTTTACAAAAGGATATGGAAGCATTGGTACACAGGGGTGTGTGTCCTATATGTTTGATGAAAAAGGACAGATTCTTATTGATAGAGAAGAATGTGAAATGGATGCAGACGAGCTTATGATGGTAGCTTTGGATGCTGGTGCAGATGACTTTATAGAAGAAGAGGATAGCTTTGAAATAACAACTACTCCAGATGATTTTGAAACTGTTCGTAAAGCATTAGAAGAAGCTGGTATTAAAATGGCATCAGCAGAAGTCAGCATGATTCCACAGACTTATGTTACATTAACAGATGAAACAGATTTGAAAAATATTAATAAGATTTTAGATCTTCTTGATGATGATGACGACGTTCAGGAAGTATATCATAACTGGGAAGAATAAAAATAAAAGAAAAATACATTTTAAACATGGGGGGTAAATATGAAAAGAATCCTTTTTGCAGCATCTGAATGTGTACCTTTTATCAAAACAGGTGGTCTTGCAGACGTATGTGGCGCATTGCCAAAAGAATTTGACAAAGAGAATTGGGATGTTCGTGTAGTTATTCCTAACTATACATGTATTCCTGAGTATTTCCGTAATCAAATGCAGTATGTAACTCATTTCTATATGGGTTCTGGTTCTTATATCCAGAACAAATATGTAGGTGTACTTCAGTATCAGTTTGAAGGTATTACATATTACTTTATTGACAATCAGGAATATTTTGGTGGTGACAAACCATACGGAGATTTCCGTGGAGATATCGAAAAATTTACATTCTTTGATAAAGCAGTATTATCTATGCTTCCACTTATTGGATTCAGACCAGATCTCATTCACTGTCATGATTGGCAGACAGGTCTTATTCCAGTATTCTTAAAGAATGAATTCCAGGGAGATATGTTCTTCTGGGGTATTAAAACAATTATGACAATCCATAACTTGAAATTCCAGGGTGTATGGGATGTTAAGACATTACAGGGACTTACAGGTTTCCCTAAAGAATTATTTACTCCTGATAAATTGGAATTTAAGAAGGATGCTAACATGTTAAAGGGTGGTCTTGTTTATGCTGACTACATTACAACAGTTAGTGATACATATGCGTACGAAATTCAGACACCAGAATATGGTGAAGGTTTAGATGGACTTTTATCAGCTCGTCACTTTGATATGCAGGGTATTGTTAATGGTATTGACTATGCAAACTATAATCCTGAAACAGACGAAAAACTCTATGTAAACTATAATGCTGATAACTGGCGTAAGAAAAAGAATTTAAACAAAGAAAGATTACAGCAGGATTTAGGACTTGCTGTTGATAAGAACAAATTCATGATTGGTCTTGTTTCTCGTTTAACAGATCAGAAGGGTCTTGATCTTATTAATCATGTAATGGAAGGTATCGTAGATGAACATACACAGTTTGTTATTATCGGTACTGGTGAACCACAGTATGAAAACATGTTCCGTCACTATGCATGGAAATATCCAGATAGAGTATCTGCTAACATCTGCTATAATGATGATTTAGCTCGTAAACTTTATGCTGCTGCAGATGCATTCTTAATGCCATCTAGATTTGAGCCATGTGGACTTACACAGCTCATTTCATTCCGTCATGGTACAGTTCCAATCGTACGTGAAACTGGTGGTTTAAAAGATACTATTATTCCATACAATGAATTTGAAAATACTGGTGATGGCTTCTCATTCCATGATTACAATGCAGATGATATGCTTTATGTTATCAATTATGCAAAACACGTTTTCTATGATTGCAAACGTCAGTGGAATCAGATGGTTGATAGAGGTATTACAAAAGACTTCTCTTGGAATGCTTCTAAATTCCGTTATGAAGGATTATATAGACATCTTCTTGGAGAATAAAAATAAAATAGAAGTAAATACTAGTAAGGGTATCCAAATATGGATACCCTTACTTTTATATTTTTTTGGAGGTTTTTATGGGAGAAGAAAAAGATTGTACAGATGAAAAATTAGTGCGTGAAGATATTGAGGACTATGGACAGACTGTGGTAGAAGATGGAGAAGCAATAATTTATTTAATTTCCATAATAGGGGAAATAGAAGGACATGAATGTTTGCCATCAAACTCTAAAACAACAAAATACGAACATGTACTACCTAAATTAGCAGAGATTGAGGATAATAAAAAAATAGATGGTGTTTTATTATTAATCAATACAGTAGGAGGAGATGTAGAGAGCGGACTTGCAATTGCGGAAATGATTGCATCGCTTAGTAAACCGACGGTTTCCTTGGTCTTAGGTGGTAGTCATTCTATAGGTGTCCCTTTGGCTGTATCTACAGATTATTCAATGATTGTTCCTAGTGGTACAATGGTAATTCATCCAGTACGTATGAGCGGAACAGTAATTGGCGCACCGGCAACGTATGATTATTTCAAACGTATGCAGGATCGAATTATTCATTTTATTACAACACATTGTGATGCAACTTATGAAAAAATCGAAGAATTGATGCTGAATACACAGATGCTGACAAAAGATGTTGGGACGATTTTGGTAGGAAAAGAAGCTGTTGAAGTTGGTTTAATCAATGATATCGGGGGTATAGCAGACGCATTTTCGAAATTAAAGGAATTAATTAAGAGCAAAGCAAAATAAGTTTTGTACAAACGGAAAAACATAATTCGATAATGACAATCTAGGGAAATTGTGGTAACATAATAATACTTGGCGTATTATGCCTTAGAAATCATGGAGGTCGTTTTATGGCAACAAAAAGAAGAACTTCTTCTACAAGTACAAGACGTAAATCGAATAAGCCAAAGGCAGAAGATATCAGAAAAGCAGAGGAATTTCGTACAGAACTAATTTTGTGGGGAATAATTGCTGTTGGTGCGCTGTTATTTATCAGTAATTTTGGTATTGGTGGCATAGTTGGTAATGCTGTTAGTTCATTTTTATTTGGTATATTCGGTATTATTGCATATATTTTCCCAGTTATTTTAATCGTTGGCAGTTTTTTTGCTGTTTCTAATAAAGGCAATGTGTTTGCGATTGTAAAACTAGTTGCAGGATGTTTATTGGCAGCATTTTTATGTATGGGAGTTGCACTTATTACTTCGGGTGATACAGTGATGACCCCGTTAGAATCTTTCCAATACAGTATGGAACATAAATTTGGCGGTGGCATCATTGGAGGCTGTCTTGCTTATTTTATTAGTCAGGCATTTGATATAGTTGGTGCATATATTATTAATATTATTTCAATTATCATTTGTTTGGTTTGTATTACAGGAAAATCTGCAATCAAAGGTTTTAAGGATAGTGGACAAAAGGTATATACTTCGGCAAAAGAGAGCAATGAGCGATATCAGGAATATCGAAAAGCGGTTGCAGAAGAAAAAAGCCGTCGTATAGACAATAAAGTATCTGGTGTATCTATTGATACAAAAATTATAGATAAAACGGAAACTACTTTTTCCGATGAAATGGGTGAAGTACAAGCAAAACAAATGGCGCTTCCAAATGTTCAAAGTGAAAAAAAGACTCGTTTATCTTCCAATGGCATGGTAGAAATGACCAAGCCAGAACCAAAGATAGTTGGTGATTTCATTCGAGAAGATGCACAACCAGTTCAGCCAGAACCAGTTGTTGAAGAAAAAACTACTCGAAAATCAAAAGCTAGTATCGAAGAAATCGAAAAAGCGGTGGATCATGTAGCAAATGAAATATTAGCAGAAGAAACAGAACAGAATAAACCATATGTATTTCCACCATTATCCTTATTAAAACCAGGCAACAATAAACGTTCTGGTAATACACAAACAGAGTTACGTGAAACGGCACAAAAACTGGAACAAACATTGAAAACATTTGGGGTAAACGTAACTGTTACGGATATTAGCTGTGGACCTTCTGTTACTAGATATGAAATCCAACCTGAAATGGGTGTAAAAGTAAGTAAGATTGTTAATTTAGCAGACGACATTAAATTAAATCTTGCTGCAGCAGATATCCGTATTGAAGCACCGATTCCAGGAAAAGCTGCAGTTGGTATTGAAGTTCCTAATAAAGAAAATGTTATGGTTTCATTCCGTGATTTATTAGAAGCAAAAGAATTTAAAGAATCTGCATCACGAATTACATTTGCAGTTGGTAAAGATATTTCTGGCCAAACAAAGGTAGCAGATATTGCGAAAATGCCACATCTTTTGATTGCTGGTTCTACAGGTTCTGGTAAATCGGTATGTATTAATACCATTATCATGAGTATTTTATACAAGGCCGATCCAAAAGATGTAAAGTTAATTATGATTGATCCAAAAGTGGTAGAACTTAGTGTTTATAACGGCATTCCACATTTGATGATTCCAGTTGTAACAGATCCAAAGAAAGCTGCAGGCGCGCTCCATTGGGCTGTTGCGGAAATGACAGAGCGATATAATAAATTCGCAGAAATCGGTGTTCGAGATATTCACGGATATAATGCTCGTGTAGATTCCATTGATGTTCCAGAAGGACAGGAACCACCTAAGAAAATGCCACAAATTGTTATTATCGTAGACGAGTTGGCGGATCTTATGATGGTCGCTTCTAATGATGTAGAAGAAGCCATTTGTCGATTAGCACAGTTAGCACGTGCCTGTGGTATTCATTTGATTATTGCTACACAAAGACCTTCGGTAAATGTTATCACAGGTCTTATCAAAGCAAATATGCCTAGCCGTATTGCTTTTGCAGTTACATCAGGTGTTGATTCACGTACTATTTTAGATATGAATGGTGCCGAAAAACTTTTAGGAAAAGGGGATATGCTCTTTAATCCACAGGGAATACCAAAACCAATTCGAGTACAGGGTGCTTTTGTATCGGATAAAGAAGTTGCAGATGTTGTCAAATTCATTACAGAAAAGAATGGTGCAGCATCTTATAGCACAGATGTACAAAAGAAATTAGAAACAATGGAAAGTTCAAATAATAATACGGTATCGATATCGGATATGGATAGCGGTGGAGATGGAAGAGATTCCTATTTCTTAGAAGCAGCAAAAATTATTATTGATAAAGAAAAAGCATCCATTGGTATGCTTCAACGTTATTTAAAAGTGGGCTTTAACAGAGCCGCTCGAATTATGGATCAGTTAGAAGAAGCAGGCATTGTTGGTCCTGAAGAAGGAACAAAACCTAGAAAAGTTTTAATGAGTCCAGAAGAGTTTGAAACTTTTGTTGACGAAAACTTATAAACATGTTAAAAAGAACCTAATAAACTATTTTATTACATAATAATGGAGGAAAACCATGAAAACAGATATTCAGATTGCACAGGAAGCAAAATTACAGCCTATCAAAGACGTAGCAGCATCTATTGGAATTATGGAAGATGATTTAGAATTATACGGCAAGTATAAAGCAAAATTATCTGATGAATTAATGGAACGTACAAAGGATAATCCAAATGGTAAATTAATCCTTGTAACAGCTATTAACCCAACTCCAGCAGGTGAAGGTAAGACAACTACTAGCGTTGGTCTTGGACAGGCATTTGGAAAATTAGGTAAAAGAGCATTAATCGCACTTCGTGAACCATCTTTAGGACCATGTTTTGGTGTAAAAGGCGGAGCAGCTGGCGGTGGATATGCACAGGTTGTTCCTATGGAAGATTTAAATCTTCATTTTACAGGTGATTTCCATGCAATCACTTCTGCAAACAACTTACTTGCAGCACTTTTAGACAATCACATCCAGCAGGGAAATGAACTTGGTATTGACCCTAGACAGATTGTTTGGAAGAGATGTTTGGACATGAATGACCGTGTGCTTCGAAATGTTGTTGTAGGTCTCGGTAATAAAATGGATGGTATGGTTCGTGAAGATCATTTTGTTATTACTGTTGCATCTGAAATTATGGCAATTCTCTGTTTAGCAGATGATATGAATGATCTTAAAGTTCGTCTTGGGAAGATTATCGTAGCATATACTTTTGATGGAAGACCTGTTACTGCAGCTGATTTAAATGCAGTAGGTGCTATGGCAGCTCTTTTAAAAGATGCATTAAAACCTAACTTAATTCAGACATTAGAGCATACACCAGCAATTGTTCATGGTGGACCATTTGCAAACATTGCACATGGATGTAACTCTGTAAGAGCTACAAAAACTGCTTTAAAACTTGCGGACTATGTTATTACAGAAGCTGGTTTCGGTGCAGACCTTGGTGCGGAAAAATTCTTTGATATCAAGTGTCGTAAAGCAGGTCTTGCTCCAGATGCTGTTGTATTAGTAGCAACAATTCGCGCATTAAAATACAATGGTGGTGTAGCTAAAGCAGATCTTAATGCTGAAAATCTCGATGCTCTTGCAAAAGGTATCGTAAACCTTGAAAAACATATTGAAAACTTACAGAAGTATGGTGTACCAGTAGTTGTTACATTAAACTCATTTGTAAGTGATACAAAAGCAGAAACTGATTTTGTTCAAAACTTCTGTCGTGAAAGAGGATGTGAATTTGCTTTATCCGAAGTATGGGAAAAAGGCGGCGAAGGCGGAGTAGCTTTAGCAGAAAAAGTACTTGAAACATTAGAAACAAAAGAAAGTAATTTCAAAGTATTATATGATGATGCTCTTTCATTGAAAGAAAAAATTGAAACTGTAGCTAGAGAAATTTATGGTGCTGATGGTGTTACATATACAGCTGCGGCTGAAAAAGAATTAAAACGTATTACAGACCTTGGTATGGGTGACCTTCCTGTTTGTATGGCAAAAACACAGTATTCTTTATCAGATGATGCTACAAAACTTGGTCGTCCAAGTGGCTTTACAATTAACGTACGTGAAGTATATGTATCAGCTGGTGCTGGATTTGTCGTTGCAATTAATGGTGCAATTATGACAATGCCAGGTTTACCAAAGAAACCAGCTGCGTTTGAAATTGACGTAAATGAAGAAGGCGTAATTACTGGATTATTCTAAAATAAAACCATATAGAAAAGGTGTAGAAATAATGGCATATATTATAAACGGAAAAGAAATCGCTCAGACAATCAAAGATGAAATGAGAGCAGAAGTAGCAGAATTAAAAACTGCTGGGAAAAGCTGCTGTTTAGCAGTTATCCAGGTAGGAAATGATCCTGCTTCTACAGTATACGTTTCTAATAAGAAAAAAGCCTGTGAGTATATTGGAATTGATTCCCTTTCCTATGAACTTCCAGAAGAAACAACGGAAGATAAATTATTGGCATTAATTGATAAATTAAATGAAGATACAGCGGTACATGGCATTTTATGCCAGTTACCGCTGCCAAAACATATCAACGAAAAAACAGTCTTAAATCGTATTTCACCAAAGAAAGACGTTGACGGTTTCCATCCACAAAATGTGGGGGCATTAGTTGTAGGTGATTTCGGTTTCGTATCGTGTACTCCTGCAGGTATTATTGAACTTTTGAAACGTTCGAATGTAGAAATGGAAGGAAAACGTTGTGTTGTAATTGGTAGAAGTAATATTGTAGGAAAGCCTATGGCACTTCTTATGTTACGTGAAAACGCAACGGTAACCGTATGCCATTCTAGAACACAGAATTTAAAAGAAATTTGCAAAGAAGCAGATATTTTGATCGTTGCAATTGGAAAACCTTTATTTGTAACAGAAGAATATGTAAAAGAAGGTGCAGTTGTTATTGACGTTGGTATTCACAGAGATGAAAATAACAAATTATGTGGTGATGTGGATTATAAAAATGTAGAACCCCTTTGTTCTGCAATTACACCAGTTCCAGGTGGTGTAGGTCCAATGACAATTTGCATGTTAATGAAAAATTGTATCGAAGCAATGAAATATTATTCATAAAAAGAGTATTAAAGGTGGATTTATGTACTGTATAAATTGTGGAGCAGAAATTAAAGCTGAAGATGTAAACTGTCCCTACTGCGGTAAAGTCCTGCAAATGGTACCTGATTATAGTATTTATGATGAAGATGATATAAATGTTATCTTAGAAAGTACCCTAGATGTTCAAAGTGTAACAACTAAATCGGAGAATACACCATCACAGGAGATTGTAAAAAAAACAAAACCGAAAAAAATGGATACAAAAACAATCTTAACACTTACGATTGTAATATGTGTCATTCTATTTGGTGCGGGTATTGGTGTCAAAATATTCGTTGATTATCAAAATAATAACTCTTATGAATATCAAATGAAATCAGGAGACGAAGCACTTTTTAAAAATAAACTAGATGTTGCAGAGGATTATTATTTACAAGCGCTAACATTATCTCCAAATGATGCGAAAGCTCGCTTGAAATTAGCCGATGTTTACCTTGAAAAGGGCAATACAAATGGTGCAATTACTCTATTAAATGAGGTTATTGCAATAGATTCTATGAATTATGACGCATATAAGAAATTGTTTGAATTATATGAATCAGAAGGGAATATTGATGCAATTTTAAATCTCAAAGAGAGTGTATCTGATGATAAAATATTAAGAATATTTGAAGGTTATTTGGTAAAAAAACCATCTGTTAATCTACCGGGTGGAAATTATTCAGAAGTAGTAAAGCTTATAATTACAGCCGATAAGGGTGTGCAGATTTTTTATACTACAGATGGAACAAATCCAATTACACATGGTATTTTGTATACAGATAAAATTGAACTTTCTGCTTCAGGAATGAATACATTAAAATTTGTAGCAATGAACACAAATGGAGTATATAGTGACATTGTTACAGAAACTTATGTAATTAAATACAATGCACCTGCAGATCCAGAGGTTACACCAAATGGTGGCACCTTTAGTATTCCTACTTACGTGTATATCACGGTACCAGAAGGCTGTAGTGCATATTATACCTGGGATCGTTCTGATCCAACAATACTGTCTTTAAAATATGTATCACCTCTGCTTATTCCAGAAGGATATAATATTCTTTCTGTAATTATTATCAATGATACGACAGGTTTATCTAGTGGTATATATAGAGGTGTATTTGAGTATATTACAGAATAACCAGAAAACGGTTCACTAGACCTTTTTTCTGAATACTTGACAATGGAAAGCGGGTGTTTACCCGCTTTTTCTAGGATGTGAAACTATGAAAATAACGATACTTTGTGTTGGAAAAGTAAAAGAAAAATTTTATAGAGATGGAATTGCTGAATTCGTAAAACGATTGAGCAGATATTGTAAACTAGAAATTATCGAAGTTGCAGATGAAAAAACAACAGAAGAAGCTTCCGAAACTGAAATTCGCATTGTAAAAGAAAAAGAAGGGGAGAGACTTCTAAAAAATATAAAAGACGATGCTTATGTTATTTGTTTGTGTATTGATGGAAAACAGTTGAATTCTGAAGCGTTATCAGAAAAAATAGAAAAATTAGGAATTCAGGGAACAAGTCATATTTATTTTGTTATTGGTGGATCTTTAGGATTGGCGGATGAAGTTGTAAAAAGAGCAAATTTTAAACTAAGTTTTTCGCCAATGACATTTCCACATCAATTAATGAGACTCATTCTTTTGGAACAAATATATCGTTCTTATCGAATTATGAATCATGAACCATATCATAAATAAAAAAGATACTCATATATTATAGTATGAGTAGTGATAAGAAGCAGACAACAAATAAAATCATACAAGGATTGGATCTGCCCCAGGATTTGTTTTTGGGTCTTCCAAACATTTCATTTTGTGGGAATTCAGAAGTCTATATATCCAATCATAGAGGAATTTTATCCTATGATGAAACTACAATAAATGTTCTTGTTAAGGATTTTCAAATACAAATAGTGGGAAGAAATCTATCTATTTATACATATACCAAAGATGACTTAACCATTCGTGGATATATTCGTTCATTGGAGTTTATATGATATGAGACATTTTTGGCAATGGCTATGTGGATATGTATGTGTTTTATTGAGAGGAAAACAAATAAATCGTTTTCTCAATTTATGTTCTAAAAATGGAATACGATTATGGAAAATTTCCAGTGATATGGAACATGCCATACATGTTCATATTCGATTAAAAGATTTTTATTATCTAAAACCATATTT
>JAZQZJ010000080.1:0-14557 GCA_045633955.1 Agathobacter sp.
AACAGAAGAGTTGAAGGCTTATTTGGATGCAAACCACATCACAACCAGACCATATGACAGTTTTTATACATATGTAAAAGAGATTGAGGATGGAAAGACCGTTCTTATCAATAAATCTGTTGTAAACTATCGTATCGTAAGTAGTATTCCAGAAGGAGTAACTGTAGTAGATGAGACGGATCCTTCTGTACTTATGAAATCACAGAAGAACGAAGTAGAACTGAATAATACAAGAAATGCACATATCAAAGATGCAGTAGCGATGTGCAAATTTATGTATTGGTTAAAGAAAAACGTAGGAAAGATTTCAATGACAGAGATTTCTGCTTCGGATTATTTAGAATCTCTTCGTAGAGAGCAGGAAGGCTGTTTTGATTTGAGTTTCAACACAATCTGTGGTTATGCAGAACATGGTGCGATTATCCACTATGGTGCTACCGAAGAAACCGATGTAGAAATCAAGCCAGAAGGTTTACTCCTTGTGGATTCTGGCGGACAGTATTTGGAAGGTACAACTGATATTACCAGAACTTTTGCAGTTGGCCCTGTAACAGATGAAATGAAAACAAACTTTACCAGAGTACTTCGTTCCAACTTAAACCTTGCAAATGCAAAATTCATGTATGGATGTTCTGGTATGAATTTAGATATTTTGGCGCGTCAGCCACTTTGGGAAGCAAACTTAGACTACAAACATGGTACAGGTCATGGTGTAGGACATGTATTAAATGTACATGAAGGCCCAAATGGTTTCCATTGGGGTAGAAAAGCTTATACAACACCTTTAGAAGAAGGTATGATTACAACGGATGAACCAGGTATCTATATAGAAGGTGCTTATGGCATTCGTTTAGAAAATGAGCTTATCTGCTGTAAGGGTGAAAAGAACGAATATGGACAGTTTATGTATTTTGAAAATATCACATTGGTACCATTTGACTTGGATGCAGTAGATGTTAACCAGTTAAATGAAACTGAAAAGAGATATTTAAATGAATATCATGCACTTGTTTTCGAAAAAATTGCACCATTCCTGACTGCAGAAGAGGCAGAATGGTTAAAGGTATACACTAGAAGTATTTAGTGATCAACTTGAGCTATATAGCTAAATTTTGAGAGGTAATTATTTTTATGAGTGAAAAGTTAGTCCTCATCGATGGACACAGTATTTTAAACAGAGCGTTTTTTGGTTTGCCAGATTTGACAAATTCGCAGGGGCTTCATACCAATGCAGTATATGGATTTCTAAATATTTTGTTTAAAATCCTAGAAGAAGAAAAACCAAACTATCTGGCAGTAGCCTTTGACGTAAAAGCACCTACCTTCCGTCACGATATGTTTGAGGAATATAAGGGTACACGTAAACCAATGGCAGACGAACTCCGCCAGCAGGTGCCAGTCATGAAAGAAATGCTGAACAAGATGGGGGTGCCAATTGTAGAACTACCTGGGTTTGAAGCGGATGATTTATTAGGAACGATTTCTGTTTTGGCCGAAGCAAAAGGGATGGAGGTGTCTATTGTTTCTGGTGACAGAGATTTGTTGCAATTAGCTACTGAGCATGTGCAGATTCGTATTCCAAAGACCAAGAAAACAGGCACAGAAATCGAAAACTATTATGCAAAGGATGTAGTGGAACGATATTTAGTTTCGCCAAAAGAGTTTATTGATGTAAAAGCTTTGATGGGAGATACCTCTGATAATATCCCTGGTGTTCCTGGAATTGGAGAAAAGACAGCGACGGCTTTGATTGAGAAATACAAATCTATTGAAGAAGTGCATGCACATGCAGAGGAAGTAAAACCACCTCGTGCTGCAAAGAATATCGTGGAGTATTGGGAACAGGCAGTGATGAGTAAAGAACTTGCGACCATCATTACGAATGCACCAGTTGAAGCAGAACCGGTTTCCTTTACTTTTGAAAAGGCGCGATTAGAAAGCATCGAATCACTTTACACAGAAGAAGCGTATCTTTTCTGCAAAGAATTAGAGTTTAAAAATCTTCTTGGCAGATTTCAGGTAGATGCACCAAAGAATAATGCGGAAGAATATTTTGCAACGATTCGTAATCCAAAAGAAGTAGATAAAATCTTTGCACAGTTAAAAGGTAAGGAAGTAGGTTTTACCATTGTTCCATCGGAGCATGCTGGTGAGAATATCGAAGCGGATGGACAGATTTCTTTATTTAGTATTCCAGAGTCAAATGCTTTCGAAGCACTTACTTTAGCCTTTGGGGACGAAGATATTTATTATATTCCAACTGGTCACGAACTCAGTAGTTCTTATCTGTTGGAAAAAATGAAACAGTCGCAGGTTGCTACCTGGATTGCTATGGATTTGAAATCACAGTTAGCGCTCATGGAATATGGAAAAGATTTGGATTATGTGGGTCAATGGGACAGCTATGTCGCAGATAGAAATCGCTATTTTGATGTGGCTATAGGAGCATATCTTCTTAATCCATTAAAGGGTGAATATCCTCATGATGACATTGCAAAAGATTATTTAGGACTTATGGTTCCGACGGAAAAAGATTTAAAAGAAGATGGATGTAAGTTTGCTTGCTATAAGGCATATATTGCATGGAAATCAAAAGCTGTTATCGAGGAATCTTTAAAAGAACAAGGAATGGACAAACTTTTTTATGAAGTAGAAATGCCATTGACCTTTGTGCTATATGATATGGAGTGTGAGGGTATTTGTATGGATGCTGCAGCACTCAAAGAATATGGAGCAAAATTAGAAAGTTCCATTATTGAATTAGAACAAAAAATCCATACTGCAGCAGGTGAAGTGTTTAATATTAATTCACCAAAACAGCTAGGTGTGATTTTATTTGAAAAATTAGGACTTCCAAATGGAAAGAAAACAAAGACCGGTTATTCTACATCTGCAGATGTATTGGAAAAATTGGCAGGTGAGTATCCAATTGTTTCAGATATTTTGGAGTATCGTCAGTTATCCAAATTAAAATCAACCTATGCAGATGGCTTACAAAATTATGTAGAAGCAGATGGAAAAATCCACACCAGCTTTAATCAGACAATTACAGCGACAGGCCGTTTAAGCAGTACAGAACCGAACTTACAGAATATTCCAATTCGTATTGAGTTGGGCAGATTGATTCGTAAAGTTTTCCATCCAATGCCAGGAAATGTATTTGTGGATTCGGATTATTCACAGATTGAACTTCGTATTCTGGCACACATGTCAGGTGATGAAAAACTGATCGAAGCATATAATAGTGGTCAGGATATTCATAGTACTACAGCTTCGCAGGTATTCCATGTACCATTTGAAGAAGTAACGCCACTTCTTCGTCGTAATGCAAAGGCAGTAAATTTTGGCATTGTATATGGAATCTCTGCATTTGGGTTAAGTCAGGATTTGGATATCAGTAGAAAAGAAGCACAGGAATACATCGACCGATATTTTGAAACATATCCAAAGATTAAATCATTTATCGATAAGACTGTTGCAGATGCAAAAGAAACAGGAAAGACGACGACGATTTATGGTCGAATTCGTCCAATTCCAGAACTTACATCCAGCAACTTTATGCAGCGTCAATTTGGAGAGCGTGTGGCAATGAATGCACCAATTCAGGGAACCGCTGCAGATATTATAAAGATTGCAATGATTCGAGTGCATGATAGGTTGATAAAAGAAGGTTATGCATCAAGACTCATTTTACAGGTTCACGATGAACTTCTTATCGAAACTAAGGAAAACGAAAAAGATGCAGTAATTGCACTTTTAGAAGAGGAGATGCATCAGGTAGCAAACCTCTCCGTTCCATTAGAAGTAGGAACGGAATGGGGCGCAAATTGGTATGATGCTCACTAATTTATGAGATTTATAGGAATAACAGGTGGAGTAGGAGCAGGCAAATCAGCCATCCTCTCTTATCTGTCAGAAAAACCAAACACAAAAGTAATGCTGGCAGATGAAATCGCCCATGATTTGATGGAGCCAGGAACAGATTGTTACAAGGCGATTGTGAAACAGTTTGAAGACTTGGATATTTTAACGAATTCGGGCGCCTTCGATAGAGTGAAGCTAGCGCGTATCATTTTTTCAGACAATCATCGTCGTGAGCAGATGAATGCCATTGTTCACCCTGCTGTAAAAGAATATGTTCGCCAGCAATATGCTTCCGAGCTGGAAAAAGGGAAGTTGGACATATTGGTTTTAGAAGCGGCTTTACTAATTGAAGAAGAATATGATGAAATTTGTGACGAACTTTGGTATATTTATACCAGCGAGGAAAATCGTCGCAAACGATTAAAGCAAAGCCGTGGCTATTCAGATGAAAAGATAGATAGTATTTTCAGAAGTCAGCTTAGTGAAACAGAATTTAGAGCCTCCACGCAAGTTACTATTGACAACAATGGTGATTTGGGGGAGACTATGAAGCAGATAGAAAAAGCTTTAAGGAGAAAAGCAAATGAGTAATGTATTTGGTCTTGATATTGGTACAAGAAACGTAGTAGGTACCGTAGGATATCGTACAGAGGATGAAAAATTTACCGTAGTTGCACAATACATCAAGGAACATGAAACAAGAGCCATGTTGGATGGGCAGATTCATGACATTGGTCGTGTTGCTCGTACGGTAAAGGCTGTAAAAGAAGAATTAGAAAAACAGACAAAAACACCATTGGAAGAAGTATGTATTGCTGCAGCTGGTCGTGTGTTAAAAACTATAACCACTCATGTGGATTTTGAATATCCAGAAGAAACCATCGTTACGGGAGAAGATATTCATACATTGCATTTGCTTGGTGTAGATAAAGCGCAGGAAGAATTAAAAGAAAAGAATGATACGAGATACAAGTTCTATTGTGTAGGATATTCTATAGTAAAATATTATTTAAATGATGAAAGCTTTATCAGTTTAGAAGGCCATAAGGCAAATGTGATTGGTTGTGACATTATTGTAACCTTCTTGCCAGAAGACGTTGTAGATGGTTTGTATTCTGCAGTTGGTCAAGCTGGACTTTCCGTTGGTAACATGACTTTAGAACCAATTGCCGCGATTAACGTGGCGATTCCAGAAAACTTCCGTATGTTAAACATCGCTCTTGTGGACGTTGGAGCTGGTACAAGCGATATTTCAATCACAAGAGGTGGCAGTATTATCGCATATGGTATGATTCCTCATGCAGGGGATGAACTTACCGAAGTGATTGTTCAGCATTATTTGGTAGATTTTAAAACTGCTGAAAATATGAAGAAACAATCTACAGAACATGATGAGGTTACATATGAAGATATTATGGGTATTCCTCATACAATTCCATCTACAGAATTATGGGATTTGGTAGCTTCTACTGCAGAAAAAATTGCAACAGAAGTTGCAGAAAAAATTCGTGAATTAAATGGTAACAAATCCGTAAGTGCCTGCTTTGTAGTAGGTGGTGGTGGTAAAGTACATGGATTTACCGAAATGCTGGCAGAAAAATTAGACTTACAAAAAGAACGTGTAGCGCTTCGTGGCGAAGAAGTATTAAAAGAAGTAATCTTCCAGCAGACGGACATCAAGAAAGATCCACTTTTGGTTACACCAATCGGTATCTGCATGAACTATTATGAACAGAGAAACAACTTTATTATGGTTCGTTTCAATGGTGAACGTTTGAAATTATATGACAATAGTCATTTAACAATCGTAGATGCAGCCATGGCCGCAGAGTTCCCAAATGAACAGATTTTCCCTAAACGTGGAAAATCCATAAACTTTACCGTAAATGGTGCTAGCCGTATTGCCAGAGGCGAAGCGGGAGAAGCAGCTGTGATTACCATGAATGGTAAGCCAGCGAATATTAATACACCATTAGAACCAAACAGTGAAGTTGTGATTAATCCATCGGTACCTGGAGCAGATGCTGTGTATACAGTTAGTCAGTTGGATGAATATACTAGCGCTACGATTGGTTTCTTAGTAAATGGAAAGATGGTAATATGTCCGAAATTCGTACAGGTAAATGGCAGATTGGAGTCAAGCACTTACGAAATTCAGGATGGCGACCAGATTGAAACAAGAAATTTCTATACCGTGGCACAGATTGCAGAATTCATGGATGTAGAAATTGACATGGACAAAGAAATCTTTGTTAATAACAGAGAAGCAGATTTGGATACAGTTGTATACGAAAACTTTACAATCGAATGGTCTGTACTTTCTTTCGGAGTGGCTGATGAACCAGAAAAACAGACCTATAAGCCTGTTCCAGAACAGATTGTATCCGGTGAAAGTTATACTGCATATGAAGAGGTTGAGGAAAATACAGAAGATGAAACAGCAGATGTTGACGTTACAGAAAATGTAGTGCCACAGTCACAGACTGAACCTGTTGCACAGCCAGAACCAGTGGTTTCATCTGGAGTTGAAATTATTGTATTTGTAAATGGTGAACCAGTTTCTATGACTGGTAAAGATGAATATATATTTGTAGATATTTTTGACAGAATCACTTTTGATTTGAATGCAGGCAGAGGTCGTGCAATTGCAACCATTTTAAATGGTCGTGACGCATTATTTACAGAAAAACTGCATCATGGAGATAAAGTGGAACTGTATTGGAAAGAGAAATAAAGTATGTTAGAATTGTGTGCGATTGCGAGTGGCAGCAGTGGTAACTGTATTTGCGTGGGTGATGATAACACCCACGTACTTATTGATGCAGGGATTAGTGGAAAACGCATTGAAAATGGATTGCATGATTTTGAGTTAAAAGCAAATGAGATGCAGGGAATTTTAGTGACTCATGAACACATTGACCATATTGCCGGAATTGGTGTTATGGCTCGCCGTTATGGAATTCCAATTTTTTCCACCAAAGGTACCATTGAAGCCATCAAGCGTTCAAAATCCGTAGGGAAAATAGATGAGAGTTTATTTCAAGTCATTACACCGGGAAAGAGATTTTCCATTGGTGACTTGACATTTAAACCGATTTCTATTTCTCATGATGCAGCAGATCCTGTTGCATATAAAGTTTCAAATGAAAACAAGGCCATAGCAGTTATCACAGACTTGGGAAATTATAATCAAGCAATTGTTGACGAATTACAGGGACTTGATGCATTATTATTAGAAGCCAATCACGATATAAAGATGTTGCAGATGGGACCATATCCATATCCGCTAAAGCAACGTATCTTAGGTGACAGAGGACATTTGTCTAATGAGAGAAGTGGACAATTATTAAGTGATCTCTTACATGATAATTTTGGCACAGTTATGTTGGGACATCTCAGTAAGGAAAACAATTACGAAGAACTTGCATATGAAGCAGTGCGTTTAGAAGTAACCATGGGAGACACGCCATATAAGGCAGAAGATTTTCCAATGGTAGTAGCAAGACGAGATACTGTTTCAGATAGAATACGAGTTTAGATAGGAGAAAAATCATGGAAAACAAGAAAGTAATCATAACAGTTTTAGGTAAAGATACCGTAGGTATTATTGCAAAGGTTTGTACATATCTTGCAGAAAACGGCATTAACATTTTAGATATTTCACAGACTATCGTATCAGGATACTTTAATATGATGATGATTGTTGATTTATCAAAATCAGAAAAACAGTTTGCAGACGTATCTAGCGACTTGGAAAATGTAGGACAGGGGCTTGGTGTTTCTGTAAAATGTCAGAGAGAAGAAATCTTTGAAATGATGCATAGAATATAATTCGAACTGCATATAACGGAGGAAAAGAAATGATTAGTAACTGGGAAGTAATCGAAACCAATCATATGATTGAAAAAGAAAATCTTGATGTGCGTACCATTACCATTGGTATCAGTCTTTTAGATTGTATCGATTCTGATTTAGATAAATGTAATGAAAAAATCTATAATAAAATTACGACGGTAGCAAAAGACTTGGTAAAAGTTGGACAGGAAATTGAAAAAGATTACTGTATTCCAATCGTAAATAAGCGTATTTCTGTAACGCCTATCGCTTTAGTTGGTGGAGCAGCTTGTAAAACACCAGAAGATTTTGTGACTATCGCCAAAACATTGGATAGAGCGGCTCATACCGTAGGTGTAAACTTTATTGGTGGATACTCAGCACTCGTATCTAAAGGAATGACACCAGCAGAAGAGAACTTAATCCGTTCTATTCCACAGGCACTTGCTTCTACAGAACTTGTATGTAGTTCTGTAAATGTAGGTTCAACAAAGACTGGTATCAATATGGATGCAGTTCGTCTTATTGGTGAAATGATCAAAGAAACAGCAGAACTCACCAAAGAAAATGATTCTCTTGGCTGTGCAAAATTCGTAGTATTTTGTAATGCGCCAGATGATAATCCATTCATGGCCGGTGCATTCCACGGTGTAACAGAAGCAGATGCCATCATCAATGTAGGTGCTTCTGGACCTGGTGTAGTAAAAACAGCCCTTGAAAAAGTACGTGGCGAAAGCTTTGAAGTGCTTTGTGAAACAATTAAGAAAACAGCATTTAAAGTAACTCGTGTAGGTCAGCTTGTAGCAAAAGAAGCTTCAAAGAGACTTGGTATTCCATTCGGTATCATCGATCTTTCTCTTGCACCAACTCCAGCTGTTGGGGATAGTGTAGCAGATATTCTTTGTGAAATCGGTTTGGAATATGCAGGTGCTCCTGGCACAACAGCAGCGTTAGCACTTCTTAATGATCAGGTAAAGAAAGGTGGTATTATGGCATCTTCTTACGTAGGTGGTCTTAGTGGTGCATTTATTCCTGTAAGTGAAGATCAGGGAATGATTGATGCAGTAGTAGCTGGTGCTCTTACACTTGAAAAACTAGAGGCAATGACTTGCGTTTGTTCTGTAGGTCTTGATATGATTGCTATTCCAGGAGAAACAAAGGCAACTACCATTTCAGGTATCATTGCAGATGAAATGGCTATCGGTATGATTAACCAGAAAACGACAGCTGTACGTGTGATTCCAGTTATTGGAAAAGGTGTAGGTGAAGTAGTAGAATTCGGTGGATTACTTGGATATGCACCAGTAATGCCAGTGAATAACTTCTCTTGTGATGCATTTGTGAATCGTAAAGGACGAATTCCTGCACCAGTGCATTCTTTCAAAAATTAACTCTTTAGATTTCTAATGGGAAATGACCTTTATAAAAGGTCATTTCCCATTTTTAAAACTCGTCTCCATAGTAGGGATTAATAATTCGACGCGCGCCTAAATATTAATCTTGATCCTAAAGCACTTATTCCGCGCGGATTCCCACTTCTTCGATACAAATGATTATCTATAAACGGAAATATACTTCGCAGATGCTGTTTTATGATAATAGTTCCCATCTGATTACATATTTTCTTCATATGGATAAATTTTTATTTTTATTTTATGGAAAAATCATAATATTTCATTACAAAAGTATCCTAGAAACAAATTTATCACTATAGATGGAAATGGTTAGCCCATCTTGAGAGAGAATTATTCTGCATAGATAATTCATACATATAACGGACTTTTGTTCCTTTTTCGTAGGTTTCCCCAAAACTCTTTACTCAATTAAATCGTAATATTGAAATTTAGAGTGGTTATAGATAGAATAATAGTATAATGTTTTGTGGGAAGGAATAATTTAGGATGAAGAATTATATTCTTGAATGTTGCGTTGACAGTGTTGAGTCTGCGATAAATGCAGCAAAAGGCGGAGCAAGCCGTTTAGAGTTATGTTCAAACTTAGTAATTGGAGGTACAACACCGGATGTAGCACTTGTAAAAGAGATTCGAAAGTATACAGATATTCGAATTCATGCGTTGATAAGACCTCGTTTCGGCGATTTTTGTTATACAGAGCATGAGATGGAGATTATGAAGTCGCAGATTAGAGATTTGAAAGAGGCTGGTGTAGAAGGTGTTGTAATTGGTGTTCTGGATACAGAGGGGAATTTAGACCTATTGAAAATGAAGGAACTTATGCAGGAAGCAAGTGGGTTAAGTGTTACCCTACATCGTGCGTTTGATATGTGCCGTAATCCATTCGAGGCAATGGAACAAGCAGTTAGTCTTGGTGTTCATACGATTTTAACATCTGGACAAAAGCAGTCGGCATGGGAAGGACGAGAACTTTTGACCGAACTTATTATAAAGGCAGAGGGACGAATTGATATTATGGCAGGTGCAGGTATTGGTGCTTCTGTGATAGAACAATTGATTCCTGTTACAGGTGGAAGTAGTTATCATATGTCTGGAAAGGTGACACTGGATAGTCCAATGGTATATCGGAAAGCCGATGTTAGCATGGGATTACCATCCCTTAGTGAATATGAGATTTGGCAGACTTCGGAGGAACATGTTCGTAAAGCAGTAGAGGTATTACGTGATGAATGAAATAAGACTTGGGACCATAGGTTCAGGATTTATCGTACATAATATATTAGATGCAGTAAAGCCAATAGAAGGGATTCGCTGTGTTGCTGTTTATTCTCGAACAGAGGGAAAGGCAAAGGCACTTGCAGATAAGTATCAAGTGGCAAAGATATATACTGATATGGATGCATTTTTAGCAGATGAAGAAATAAATTGTGTCTACGTTGCTTCACCAAACCTTTTGCATTATGAGCAGACAAAAAAAGCACTTTTAGCAGGAAAGCATGTGTTATGTGAAAAGCCATTCTGTACAAAATTGGAGAATGCAAAAGAACTGGTAGCTATGGCAAAAGAAAAGGGACTCTTTTTGATGGAAGCTGTTCCTACTACATATTTGCCAAATTATGAAGTATTGAAAAAGAGTATAGAAGAGATTGGAAAAATCAAACTTGTGCAGGGGAATTTTAGCCAGTATTCCAGCCGATATGATGCCTTTTTAAGAGGTGAGTTGCCAAATGTGTTTAATCCAGCATTTGCAGGTGGTTGTTTGATGGATATAAACTTTTACAATGTGTATTTGAATGTGGCATTGTTTGGAAAACCTGAAAAAGTTGTTTATTATCCAAATATTTCGGAACAAGTGCACATTGATACATCTGGTATATTGATAATGCAATACAAAGATTTTGTTAGTACCAATGCTGGAGCAAAAGATACTTGGGGTGAAAATTTCTTCCTCATAGAAGGTGAAAATGGATATATCTATGCAGAGGGAGGAAGTTGTAGTCTTCGTAATCTTCGGGTTGTTACAAAGGAATTGGAAGAAAATTATTGGGGACAAGAGGATGAAGAACGTTGGAATTATGAAATAAAATATCTTACGGAAGTGTTACTAGATAATGATTATGATACCATTTATAAGAAATTAGATATTACATTAGATGCTGTAGAATTAATAGAAATTGCTAGAAAAGAAGCTGGGATCTATTTTCCAGGAGATATGTGAGAGATAAGCGACGATTTTAAAAAATCGTCGCTTATCTCTTTGATCTATAGGAATATTGGTGGATTTTTCCTGTTATTTAGGGTATTATAAGAGAGTGTTTAAATTTTAACAGGCACAATTAAGGCAACTAGGAGGACTTGAAAGTATGGCATGGTATGATGAAGCAATATTTTATCATATTTATCCCCTTGGTATGACAGGGGCACCAAAACAAAATGAATATGGAGAACCAGTGGAGCGTTTGAATAAAATTCTTCCATGGCTTTCTCATATTAAGAATATAGGATGCAATGCAATCTATATTGGACCATTGTTTGAATCGGTAGGACATGGGTACGAAACAACGGACTATAAAAAATTAGATAGTCGACTTGGAACAAATGAGACATTAAAGAATTTTGTAAAGGAATGTCACAAGCAGGGAATCAAAGTAATCTTCGACGGTGTATTTAACCATACAGGACGTGATTTCTTTGCATTTAAAGATTTAAAAGAGAATAGAGAAAATTCAAGATATAAAGATTGGTATTGTAATGTAAATTTCTGGGGAAATAATTCATATAACGATGGTTTTTCTTATGAAAACTGGGGTGGCTATGACTTGCTTGTTAAGTTAAACCAGAAAAATCCAGAAGTAGTCAATTATATTTGCGATGTCATTCGTTTTTGGGTAAAAGAATTTGATGTGGATGGTATCCGTTTGGATGCAGCAGACGTACTTGATTTTGATTTTATGAAAGCGTTACGTCATGTTGTAAATGAAGTAAAACCGGATTTTTGGCTTATGGGTGAAGTAATCCATGGTGATTATATTCGTTGGGCAAATGCAGATACCTTACATTCGGTAACAAACTATCATCTTCACAAAGCATTGTATTCTGGATATAATGATCACAATTTCTTTGAAATTGCCCACACAGTAAAACGTCTCAACGATATGTGTGGCGGTGTGTTTAAACTTTATAACTTTGTAGATAATCACGATGTAGAACGTATTATGTCAAAACTTTCTACACCAAAGGGATTTGCACCAGTACACATTTTACTGTATACATTACCTGGTGTACCATCGATTTATTATGGTTCTGAATTTGGTATCGAAGGAAGAAAAGGCCATGGAGCAGAAGCAGATACACCACTTCGTCCAGAAATGGTATACGACGATTGGGCAGCTGCGATGGAAGACAATGCGTATGCTAAATTTATTATAGCCCTTGGCAATATGCGTCAGCAGGTAAAAGCGCTTAGCTATGGAGATTATAAAGAACAGAATTTAACAACCAGACAGTATACTTTCTCTAGAAATTACGAAGGCACAACTGTGGTTGTGATGGTAAACAACGATGATAATGCTTGCACAATGCATGGTGGTGCTCCAGATGGCAAGTACACAGGTGTGTTATCCGGTCGTACCATTACGGTTTCAGGTGGTGGTTTCTCAGCAGAAATCGCTGGTAACTCTGGAGAAATCTGGGTGCCAGAGAATGCAATGACTACAGTTGAGACAATAGATGTGGATGTAAAGACAATTGTAGAGGAAGTTATTGAAGAGACAGAAGTGGAAATTGTTGAAGATGCTAAGGCAGAAGCAGTCGTAGAGGATGTTGCGCAAGAAGTAGTATCTGATGAAGTTGAGGCAGAAACAGTAGTAGAAGAAGTGGTTGCAGAAACAGAGAAAAAATCTGTTTTAGATGAAATCACAGAAGTTGCCGAAAAACAGGATGCAGTCATGGAAAAGAAGGAAGAAGAAAAGAAACCTTTAGACTTAAATAAGCCTTACGAAGAAATGACCATCGAAGAACTTCAGGCATCTATTTTAGCAAAAATGGCAAAGAATGGACCAGTCACAGAGGAAATGAAGAGAACTGTTGATATTAATACACATCATGGTTCGTTGATGAACTGGGTGAGAAGTTTTCAATAAATAGGTGCGAAATATGAACGAAAAAGAAAAGCAATTAGAAAACCAAGTAGAAGAAACAAAATCAGGTAAGCCAGAATCGGATGACTGGTACACCTTAGCCTTGGAAGATATGGAAGAATTCATTGAATCTCAAGGAATTTATATCAGACAGTAAAAATAAAAAGCAATTCTGCAGTTAATGGCGGAATTGCTTTTTTATATATAAAAATTAGTATATCTTATAACAAAAAGTAGTGAATTTCATGCCACTAATAATTTTTTCAGTTGTAAAAGAAAATTACACATGCTAGAATATACTTGAATTATTGTTTTTACTTTTTATGAAGAAAGAGGTATACAAAATGAAAATGTTATCTTTAAGAGAAGAATTAGCTGGAAACACATATCCAGGTAGAGGAATTGTAATTGGACGTTCAAAAGATGGAAAGAAAGCTATCACAGCTTACTTCATCATGGGACGTAGTGAAAATAGCCGTAACCGTATTTTTGCAGTAGAAGGTGAAGGTATTCGTACTGAAGCATTTGATCCTGCAAAATTAGAAGATCCAAGCCTTATCATTTACGCACCAGTTCGCGTACTTGGTAATACAACAATCGTTACAAACGGTGACCAGACAGATACAATTTACGATGGAATGGCAGCAGGACAGACATTTGAACAGTCTCTCCGCATCAGACAGTACGAACCAGATGGTCCAAACTACACACCACGTATTTCTGGTATTATGAACATTGAAAACGGAAACTACGATTTTGCAATGTCAATCTTAAAGAGCAACAATGGTAACCCAAATTGCAACAACCGTTATACATATACATACGACAACCCAATCGCTGGTGAAGGTCGTTTCATCCACACATATGCACAGGATATCAATCCACTTCCAAGCTTCGAAGGCGAACCAAAATGGATTGAAATCGGTGATGAAGACATCGATACATTCACAAATATGGTTTGGGAAAACTTAAACGAAGACAACAAAGTTTCACTTTTCGTTCGTTACATCGACATCGAAACTCAGAAATATGAAACACGTATCGTAAACAAGAACAAATAAGATTTTTTGAATATACGAAACAGGAGAAAATCATGAGAGAATACGAATTAAAATATGGATGTAATCCAAATCAGAAACCATCTAAAATCTACATGAAAGACGGCGAACTTCCTATTACAGTAGTAAACGGACGCGCTGGTTATATCAACCTTCTTGATGCATTCAATGGTTGGCAGCTTGTAAAAGAATTAAAGAAAGCAACTGGTCTTCCAGCAGCTACATCTTTCAAACACGTTTCACCAGC
>JAZQZJ010000081.1:0-20355 GCA_045633955.1 Agathobacter sp.
GTAAGCATTTCTTGGATCATATCCAGCTTCTACTAATGTTTCGAAACCAGCCTGCATAAGCGCACAAACACCACCACAAAGAACTGCCTGTTCACCGAAAAGGTCTGTTTCTGTTTCTGTACGGAATGTTGTTTCAAGAACACCAGCTCTTGCTCCACCGATTGCAGCAGCATATGCTAAAGCCATATCTAAAGCTTTACCTGTAGCATCCTGTTCAACAGCTACTAAACATGGAACACCTTTGCCTGCCTGGTATTCAGAACGTACTGTATGTCCAGGTCCTTTTGGAGCGATCATAGTAACGTCAACGTTTGCTGGAGCTTTGATAGCACCGAAGTGTACGTTGAAACCATGAGCGAACATTAACATGTTGCCTGCTTCAAGGTTTGGTTCTACATCTTTTTTGTACATATCAGCCTGTAATTCATCGTTAATAAGAATCATGATAATATCAGCTCTTTTTGCAGCTTCAGCAGCCGTGAATACTTCGAATCCCTGTTTTTCAGCTTTTGCCCAAGATTTGCTACCTTCGTAAAGACCGATGATTACGTTACATCCAGATTCTTTTGCATTTAATGCATGTGCATGACCCTGGCTACCATAACCGATAACTGCAATTGTTTTTCCTTCTAATAATGAGATGTTACAATCTTCCTGATAATAAATTTTTGCTTCTGACATATTTCATATCCTCCTAAAATAAATCCTTTGTTAGTCCAGATAAACGACATCTGAAGAACCTCTGGTAAGTCCTGTCAGACCAGTTCTTGCAAGCTCCAAAATCTCGTAGCCTCCAAGTAAATCCATAAAAGCATCTAATTTGCTCTGGGTTCCGGTTAATTCGACAATCATGGAATCAGTTGTAACCGATACAATCTTTCCATGGAAAATATCCGCGACATTGACAATTGCCTGCCTCTGTGTGTCAAGTGCACGAATCTTTACTAAAATAAGTTCTCTGGTAACAGATGTACCATCTTCTAAAACCTTGATATCACGAACATCTTCCAATTTTGCAAGCTGTTTTTGTATCTGTTCCAGAATCAACTCATCACCTGTGGCAACAATCGTAATACGTGTGTATCTTGGATCAGATGTTTCACCAGAAGAGAAACTGTCGATATTGTATCCTCTTCGGCTGAAAAGACCTGATATACGGCTTGTTACACCAGGAGTATTATCTACCAAAAGAGATAAAACCTGTTTTCTCATAAGCACTTCCCTTTTCCTATATTAATAATATAACATAGATAATATTACTATAATTTGTATTTGTCAAGCACTATTTATACTATAATTTGTAGTTATATAAGCAATAACTTTTTATCGCCCAAAATAAGCATCTATACCATTTGCAATCCCTTGTACCATCTGATTTTGATAAGAATCCGTTGCCATGAGTACATCTTCATTTGGATTTGTCATAAATCCCATCTCTAAAATCGTAACTGGAACTGTACACCAATTGATACCACTCATCGTATCCGTTTCCCACACTCCACGATTCTTTGCCCCTGTACTTGCAATAAAATGATTGATAACGCAATCCGATAAGTTTCTACTCGCTGAATAATAAGCTGCATTGTATGGATTTCCTGGTGTCTGACAAATTGTCATTGCACCTGATGCCGAAGAATTATCCGAACCATCTGCGTGAATTCGAATAAATGCATCTGCTCCCAAATTATTTGCCACTTTTGCTCTTTCACTATTACTAATATTAATATCATGTGTTTCGCGAATCATTACTACCTGGTAACCACGCGCACGTAATTCATCGCGAAGTTTTAATGATACCGCAAGTGTAAGCTGATACTCTGGAAGACCTGTTGCTACACCTTGTGTACCACTAGCTACTTTTGCTTTCATCGTACCAGAACCTGGTCCATCTGGTTCCTTATTATTATTTCCACGCCCCTGATGACCTGCATCAATAACAACAATGATACCATTTGGATCAAAATCACCTGGTAAAGGTATATCATTTGCTGTAATTTCATTTGCCTGCATCGCTGTACCTGCAACTGGAGTCTGAATTTCCACCTTTTTAGTTCCTAAATATTCTGCAGAAATATAAGCAACCACATCTTTATAACGAACTTTCTGCCAGCCATCTACAACTTCACCTAATGCCGTAATTTCTTCATTGATTCCTAATGTACCAAGTTTCTCACCATCTGTAGATGGTATACTACGAACATTCACAGATTTTTGTGCATACAAAGTAGTCTCTACTTCAACCACTTCTTCGATATCTTCTTGCTGTTCTACACCTTCCTGATTTTCTGTATTTTGTACATCTAACCCCTGTGAATCTTCTTCATTCACACCTAGATTATTTTCCATCTGAGAATTTACATTTGGGTTTGAATTATTATCTACAGCCTTCATTCCACAACCAAAACAGAAAAACATCATCAAAAAGATTAGACATACATATATTCTTTTTTTCATAAAACTCTCCCTTTCAAAAACATATGTTTTAGTTTACCACTTTCTACTATATAAAAACAACTCTAAACATAAAAAAATCGGATTCCCTATGACGAGAATCCGATTTATCTTTAACCCTATTATGTATTATTTTAATTGGAATCTTGATACTAAATCATGCATTGACATTGCCTGTGCTGATAATTCCTGGCTAGTTGCAGATGATTCTTCTGCAGCTGCTGAGTTAGACTGTACAACTTCTGAAATACGTCCAATACCGATATCTGCCTGTTCCACTGCATATGCCTGATCTTTTGAAGTTTCAGCCAATATATTGTTTGTTTCTGCAATCTGCTGAATCGCATTTACAACGCCATCTAATACATCTGCAGTCTTAAATGCAATTTTGCTACCTTGTTCAATTTCATATAAGGTATTACTTACAAGCTCTCTTGTATCAACTGCTGATTTTGCACTCTGATCTGCTAAGTTACGAATTTCATCCGCAACTACCGCAAAACCTCTGCCTGCTTCACCAGCTCTAGCAGCTTCAATGGAAGCATTAAGTGAAAGTAAGTTTGTCTGGCTGGCAATACTTTCGATTTCGGCAATGATATTTTCAATCTTCTTAGATGTTTCACTAATACGATTCATAGAATCAACCATATTACCCATTTCTTCACGGCTAACCTGAGCATCATCTGCACATTTAAGTGCCTGTTTATAAGCTTCTTCTACACTTTCAGAAGTATCTTTTAATCCATCAGATACTGTATTCATAGTAGCAAGCATTTCCTGAACAGATGCAGCCTGATCTGTGGCTCCTTCTGCTAAATCCTGTGCAGCTTCTGCCAAATTTGAAGCACCTACATTTACCTGTGTAGCTAATTCTTCTACTTCTTTTAATGCGTCGCTTACATTATCTCTCATGTTGTTAATAGCGTCATATAAGCCATACAAATCACCTATATATAGATCTGCATTTTTTGATTGTACCGCAAAATTTCCTTCTGCCATAGCTGAACAGCCACCCTCAACATCCGCGATAATCTTCTGAAGTGTGTCTGCCATATTATGAGAAGCATTCATAAGACCAGCTATTTCATCATTTGCTTTTGAAGTAGGGAAAGGAGTATGAATATCACCTTCAGAGAATGCAATTACACGATCTTCTAATTCAGCTAATGGTTGCGCAATACCAGTAGAAACCACGTATGCAATACGTTTTGCTGCAACACTTGCACAAACAAGTAATACTCCCATAAGTACAAATGCACCAATTTCAAGTGCAGATGTAAAGCCTTCCATCTGATGTTCTTTCTCAATATTTACTTCCATAAGATGAAGTGTAGCTGCATCTAAAGCATCATATAATGGTGTCAGTTCTTCAACTGCCATATGCTGTGCTTGACGGCAAAGTTCCTGATCTGTGGTTGAACCAATAGCGATAACCTCGGCTTCTTTTGCAAAATATGCATCTAAAGCTGCTTCAATTGCTTCATAACTTACTCTACCATCATTGGTAACCATCGTTTCTTTAATTTCTGCCAACATAACATAAGTTTTTTCTCTATGTTCATCATGCAACTTAACCATCATATCAATTTCTGCTTGATCTTCATAACCAATAATTGCACGCATATTCGAACGACATTCTGCATATTCATTCATAAATAATGCAATATCACCCTGTGGTAACGCATAATTCTGCATAGAGTATTTGAACTGTCCAATTACAACTACCAATGCAATAATACCAACAACTGAACCAATCGATGCAATTACAATGATCAAATTAAATGCTTTTCTTAAACGTTCTTCAATACGCATTCCCTTGAAATTAAAATCAAGTAATTTGCTTTTCTTTTTTTTATCTTTTCCCATACTACTTCCTCCTTCTTCTTAGGTGTGTAACTGTAATTTATTTCCAAATTACACAGAATTACCCATAAGGAAAATAATTATTAAGTAAATATTACTACTATTGAATTCTTTTTTCAATATTTTACAGATAATTTCACCAATTGTATTTTTTAAATACAATTTTACGCAATATAATTCACACTATTTAATATAAGTCCTTCTGGTGGCACTGTATATCCAGCATTCTGCCTATTTTTGCTATTTAAAATCTTCGCAATATCCTCAATATCCTTTGTACCATTACCAACTTCAATCAATGTTCCTGTCATGATACGAATCATATTCTGTAAGAAACCATCACCCGTATAAGAAATTCGAAGTTCATCACCTATTTCTTCTATCATAATATCTGATACTGTACGAATGGTAGATTTCTTCATTTTCTTATTTCCACAAAACGCCATAAAATCATGTGTTCCAACAAGTAGATTTGCCGCTTTTCTCATCGCATTTACATCTAATTGCTCTGTATAGGTATACATAAATTTACGTTCAAATACATTTGGAATTAAACTTCTGTGGATACGATATACATAAGTTTTACTAACAGCATGAAACCTAGCATGAAAACGTTCGTCCACTTCTTCAATCGAAACAACTGCTATATCCATAGGTAGATAATGATTCAAATATCTCATAATTTCTTCTGATTCAAAATTCTTTGGCACATGAAAATTCGCTACCTGACCATACGCATGTACTCCTGCATCCGTTCGACCAGAACCAATAACTTCTATTTTCTGTCCAGCCATTTCAGACAATACACTTTGAATCTTTCCTTGAATCGTCATATCAGTAGAATTCTGCACTTGCCATCCATTGTACCTGGTTCCATCATATTGAATCACAATCTTAAAATTTCTCAATTATCTACCCTCTCTTTTGCACATTTCGCATTAATTATGTAAAAGTATAGCATATTTTACTTCATATGTCACAGATGAAAACCGATAGAAAACAACAGAACGCCTTATTTTCAAGCATTTTTTGTCTATGTTTTTAACCATTTTTATCTTCTAAATTTACCTTTTTGTAAATTTGCACAACTTTTTTCGACATTTTTTGTAAAATTTGGACACATTATTCTTTTAAAACATGCTATTATACTAACTGTAAAAACCCCCCAATACATTATATATAGTTTTTACTAACCCCATAGTAAAAATACCTTCTCCTAAAAAGGCAGCAGATTAATCGGCTGTCTTTTTTACTTTTAAAAAACAAATTGGCTGCCGACAAACTTCGTCGACAGCCTTTTAACTTTTTATACTACTTTTTCACCCATTAACCATACACCTGAAACATTGATATCATCATCAAATGTTACAAGGTCTGCATCTAAACCAATGGAAATCTCACCTTTTACTCCTGCATAACCACAGTGACGTGCCGGCGTCTTTGTAATCATACGAACTGCTCCCCACAATGGAATACCAGCTTCTTTATAAACAGTACGTACCAAACGGTCTGAGGTTGCAATACTACCTAAGAAACAATTACGTGCTGGAGGTTTACAAACACCGTCTTCCACTACAACAGTTGCTTTGATTGGTCCAAAATCCACCTCATATTCACCTTCTGGTGAACCACCAAGTGGACCACAGTCAGAAACAAGCATCAGCTTGTCATATCCTTTACATTTTACAGCAAGTTTGATAAGCTCTGGTGGCAAATGGCATCCATCACAAATAATTTCTACATCCAAATCATCTAATAAAAGACCAGCTTCTACTAAACCTCCACGACGGAACCCCATATCTCTTGTAACGGTAGACATTACACTATAAAGATGTGTCACTGTAGAATAACCATTCTTCATCGCCTCTTCTACTTCTGCAAAGGTTGCATTACTATGTCCCATACAAGCAGTAATTCCCGCTTCCACAAGAGCTCGTCCTAATTCCATACCACCTTCTAATTCAGGCGCAGCCATCAAACGATTGATAATATCTTTGCCTTCTTTTAAACCATCGACATATACCTCTGGTGTAATAACTGGAACCACAGGTTCACCCATAGACATATCTGGATGAGGCTGACAAAGTGTCATTGGGCCTTCCATAAAATAACCTAAATGATGAGGTAAATCATTTCTTTTATCTACCTCTTCTTTGATTTCTCGTAAACGTTTCAATTCCTCTACATCCAATGTTCCTGGTGTTGGTGTAATCGCTGTTAATCCATGCTGTAAATGCATCTTTAAGGCTTTTTCATGCTGTTCAAACTCTAAACTTGCAAAGCTTCCGCCACCACCGCCATGACAGTGTACATCAATAAATCCTGGAGACAAGTAATCTCCATTACAATCAATCATTTCTTCTGCAGAAACAGGTTCTTTGTCTCCGTAACGTTTAATTTTTCCATCTTCTACCAAAACCCATCCATTTGGTAATAAACGATCTGCTAACACAAGTGTCGCATTGAAAAAACATTTTGCCATAGTATTCTACCTCTCTGTTTATCTCTTATGTTAAATAAAATGATACATCTGCTTCTCGTTTTTCCTTCGCTGCAAGTGTATAACAATCACCACTTACTAATCCATTTGGCGAGCTGTTAATTGGTTCTACGCAAAGGAATTCTTTTCCTCGAACTGCCCAAAATACAAGACGATTAAAATTATCATCAAATTCCATATGTATCTGCTTTTCTCCTGTATGAATTATCGCTTCATTTTTCACCTGCAAGAAAAATGCACCACATTCTGGGGATCCCTCAGGAAAAACAAGCTGTACAGGATTGTTCTTAACCGGATTTGGTGTTCCAGTTAACATATCCATTTCCAATTCTGCATCTACATTTACTTTTACCTCGGTTGGAGGTACCGCAAAATATGGATGAAATCCAAAAGCAAATGGCATCTGGCAATCCCCTGTATTCTCATAAATCTGATGAATATTTAATTTACCATTCTTTATAGAAAAAACTAATTCCACACGAAACTCAAATGGATATACTTTTCTCGTTTCTGCATTGGCTGTCAATTCCAATCGCAACATATCTTCTTTTTCTTCCAATACAGTCCAGACAGAGGTATGTCCAAACCCATGAATCTCCATAGGATACACACTATCCTCTGGTGTACGCCCAAACACTGGAAACAAAAATGGTATACCACATCTAGGACGCTCTGGACTATTAATATTTTCCATATCCTGATAAAATACTTCTGTGCCATTGGAGCAAAAACTGATAACTGTTGCACCCTTTTCTGGCAAAATCGTGGCAATATTTCCATCAATATCTTTAATTTGATATTCTTTCATATTACTTTACCCTTTATACTTCAACTAATTCATATTCTCTTGAACCATAACCTAGCTCTGCAGCGGCTTCAATTGTGAGTACACCATTTCTGCTTTCAATACGTTTTAACAAATGTCCCTGTCCAGGATCATCTGTGGCTGCATATACAAGATCAATACAAGCCTGATCAATAGCAATAGGATCTAACGAAACTAAAATACCGATATCCTTCATACATGGGTCTTCTGCAACCGCACAACAGTCACAGTCTACAGACATATTCTTCATAACATTTACATATACTGCATTTCCTTTGAAATAATCTACAACAGAAGCAGCCGCATCCGCCATACTACAAAGGAAACTATCATGATCTGCTGTCCAAATATCTTCTGGAACACCCGCTCCATGAATATAGGCTTTGCCAAAAGAAGATGCCACACCAATCGAAAGCTGTTTTAATGCACCGCCATAACCTCCCATTGGATGTCCTTTGAAATGAGATAACACAAGTAAAGAATCATATTTCTTGATATTCTTTCCTACATAGTTTTTCTGAATTACTTTACCATTTGGAATCTCAAACACTTCATCTGGACCTTCATCATCCAAAATTTCCACATCAAAATCACGATTCCATCCATGTTCACGAATGGTAACTAGATGTTTTGTGGTAGTATTACGTGTTCCATCATAAGCAGTATTTGCCTCTACTACTGTACCACCTACATGCTCAATGAGTGGTTTCCAAAAAGCTGGACGAAGGAAATTCTGATTACCTGTTTCTCCAGAATGCACTTTGATGGCTACATTCCCTTCTAGTTTTTTATCTAAAAGTTTATACAGTTCTAATACCTTTTCTGGTGTAATTTCTCTTGAAAAATAAACTGTTGGTTTCATGAGCTATCCTCCTTATAATCTTATTGTATAATATTTTATCACATAACATCTATTTTATCTTCTTTTCACACAAATAAACTCTTGTTTCATATGGCTTTAAAACAGTTTCTTCTATATCTGTGTAGTTCTGTAATACCAACTTCGCTTTACTTAAGTCAAAATTCTTTGGCACTTTAAATGCTTCTGTATTTTCAGAATAAGAACAAACAACTAAAATTTTCTGCGTTTCATCTTCTCTTGTATATACATATAAATTTGAAGAAAACTTATTGTATTCCGTATACCTTCCATGTCTTACACAAGAAAGTTCTTTACGTAACTTAATTGCTTTTCGGTAGAAATTAAGTATAGAATCTGCTTCTTGTTCTTGTATAGCAACATTAACTTCTTTGTAATTTTCATTTACATAAAACCAAGGTTCCGCTGTCGAAAATCCAGCATTCTCACTATCATCCCATTGTACTGGTGTACGAGCTGAATCACGAGAACCATGCCAAAGTCTCTCCAAGCGTTTCTCTGGAGACTTCTTCGTGCCAACATTATAATATTGCCAACGTGTCTGTACGTCCTCATACATTTCTGGATCTGATGGATACCAATTGCTCATACCAATTTCCTGTCCCTGATATACAAATGGAGTTCCTTTTAAAAACATATAAGATACTGCCAGCATCTTTGCACTTGCTTCTCGGTACTTCTCACTTCCATAGCGAGAAACCATACGAGGATGGTCATGATTTTCAATATAAAGCATATTCCATCCCTTGCCTTCTAATCCATTCTGCCAAGCTGAGTATGCCTTCTTTAATTTACGAAGTGAAAATGGCATATGATTAAAATCGGTAAACAAGCAATCTGCTTCCTGTGTAGCAAACTGAATCATCATATCCAAAACTGGCTTATTAGTCTCATCAATATATTTTAGTGCTACCTTTGGTGTAACCATTGGTGCTTCTGCAAGGGTCATGCAATCATATTTCGAAAATACATCACGATGAAATTCTTCCAAATATTCATGTAAATGTGGTCCATGATTGAAATAATTAAAGCCCTTTGACGCAGGCATAATATAGTCATCAGGAAGTCCTTCTTTCTTCGAAATAAAAGTAATAACATCCTCTCGAAAACCATCTACACCCATATCTAACCAGAAACGCAACACATTCTTTACCTCTTCGCGGACAAGTGGATTATCCATATTTAAATCTGCCTGCTCAATGGCAAATAAGTGCATATAGTATTCCTGTCTTACTTCATCCCACTGCCATGCTTTTCCTTCGAAAAGAGAATCCCAGTTATTTGGCAATTTACCATTTGGCTTTGCTGGACGCCAAATATAATAGTCGGTGTAAGGCTCAATACGCTGACGACTCTTTTTGAACCATTCGTGTTCTGTACTGGTGTGGTTTACAACCAAATCCATGATGACCTTCATACCTCGTTCATGGGCACCATCCAACACCTTCTTGAAAGCTTCCATACCACCAAATTCCTCTGCGATATCCATATAATCTGAAATATCATAACCGCAGTCTACTCCAGGCGAAGGATATAATGGTGAAAACCAGATACCATCACATCCAAGCGATTTGATGTAATCCAGCTTCTCATATACTCCATATAAATCTCCCATTCCATCTCCATTGCCATCCTTAAAGGAACGTGGCCAAATCTGATAGAATACCTTATCTTTGTACCATTGTTCTGTTCTCATACGTTTCCCCCCATTTATTTAAATATATTCTTTCTCTTGAAATTCTGCTTTTCCAAATGCAAGAATTGGAACGAACACAATTGGAATCAAACCAAGTCCAAAACCAAACTCATCGGATTTACCAAACTTCTGTGCAAGTTGTCTTCCAATATATACATCAAAAAATGCAATCAAAAGTGTAAGTCCCCAACTAATCATTTTCATTTCTATTCCAGATGCATCGAATGTACCATCTGACATAAACTCAATCAAATTTCCTGTCAGAACTACAATGGAAAAGATTGAATATACCTGCTTTGCAACAGTAATAATCAAATATCCCCAATACATACTCTTTTTTCCTGCAATTTGATATCTCGTATAATCACTATAGAATGGAATCAATGCTTTCCATCCCGCAACATTTGCTTTTGAAAAAATTCTCCACCAGCATATTGCTGTAAAAATCCAAGTAATATAAGGTAAAATTGTTGTAAAGAATTGCATATTCTACACCTCACATACTATTACATTTTTTCTTCATCATATGCAGCACGAATACCACCAATAAATTTGGCTCTGGTTCTTGCACAAACCACATGTGCTTCTCCAATTTTATCTGATGATAAACGAATTGGTACTGCTACTTCTTTTAGATGCATACCGATCAAAGTATCTCCAATATCCATTCCTGCATGTGCACGAATATGCTCTACTGCTACTGGATTTGAGAAAAACTTATAAGCAGCTGTTGCAAAGGAACCACCTGCCTTTGGCTGAGGTATGACATTCACTTCATCATAACCATATTTCTCTGCCGCCTCTGCTTCCAAAATCAATGCACGATTTAAATGCTCACAACATTGTGCAACCAGGAAAATCCTCGCTTCCTGAGTCGCTTTATATATACCATCAAATAGTGCTTCTGCAAGTTCTGGACTTGAATAAGAACCAATCCCCTGTCCTGCAACTTCACTTGTCGAGCAACCGATTACAAGCATCTGTCCTTCTTTTAATTGTGATGATTCTATAAGTTCTTTCGCAAGGGTATAACCTTGCTGTGTAATATTTTCTAAATTTATTGACATATGTAACCATACGTTCCTTTCTATAAATTCATTTCTACTAATATAAATCTTATTATACTATAGCTAGGATGTAAATATCTATTCCCTTTTCACAAATATATTTTAATAAAATTAAAAAGGTGCGAACGTAAATCCGCACCTCTATAAAACGTAAAAATCACAGAATTATATGTATTTAAATTTCGAAACCTCACCACTCAACAATTCAGAAATCTTTTTATTGTTGTTTGCTTCTTGTTGGATTCCACCTAATGCTTGTACCAAATCTCCTGTATTATGGGCAGCTGTTGTCACACCATCTGTGCTTTCATTAATTGCTGTTGCAATACCCTCAATACCGCTTGTCATGTTTTCCATTGTATCTTCAAGTGTTCGAGTACTATTATAGAAATGCTGTAATGTCTGATTGATATCATCTGCATCATCATGATACTGTGTCGCAACATCTACAAATTTATCATAATCTACCAGAACTTGTTGATCAATAAACTGCAACATCTCATCCGCATTCTTTGACAGTTCTTCTACAGCTTGTGTTACCATAACACTGATTGTTTGAATATTGTTTGCTGTTTCTGCTGAGTCAGCTGCAAGTTTTCCAATCTCACCTGCTACGACTGCAAATCCTCTACCTGCATCACCTGCACGTGCTGCTTCGATTGATGCATTAAGAGCTAATAAATTCGTTTGACTTGAAATATTTAAAATATCATTTGTAAGACCATTGATTTTATCAACATCTTTGCTATTGTTAATTGCAATTTCTAATAGATCACGAATATTCTGAATCATTTCTACTGTAGAATTCTTACTATTTACCGTGTCTTCTTTGATTTCCTGCGCCTTCTTTTTCACATTTGAAATGTAATCAGCCCCCTGCTTTGCTTGCGCATTCATATCCTTAGAAACTCCTAAAACATCCTGTACACCATCATTTACATTTAATAACGTAGCAGATATTTCTTCCATAGATGCTGATAATTCTTCCATTGCTGCAGAAACACCTATTGCATTTTCATTCGAATCAACAATTCTTTCTGTAATTCGATTTACTGAATCATCCATATTGAGTGTTTCTTTTTTAAGAACCCCCATTGTAGACTGAAGTTTCTCTAACAAACTATTAATACCCTTTATTAACTGTCCAATTTCATCATTTGACTTTGTTTTAATTCGTTCTGTTAAATCACCTTCATCACTATTTAATTTATCAAGAATAACCCTAAGCTCTGCATCGGCACTCTTTGCTGGTTTTGAGATGAATTTCTGTGTAATAAATATATTAGAACACATAAACAAAATAAACAGCACAAATGTAATAACTGTCAATCTGTTTCCTCTTGTAATAGCGTCTATTCTCTCAGCTGTCACATCATCAATAACTTTTGTTAATGTTGCATTAAATGTTTGCTGTGTCTCTTCTAATGACAAATAGTAATCAGTTAAAGCTGCACTACTTTGTCCCATTGCAGCCATATCACCAGCCTTTACTGCATTTGCCAAGTCTTCTAATGTAGCAACAAAACCTTCTACAACTGTACTATAGTCCTGCATCGCAGTTATCAATACTTCTGATTCAGACTTCGCTGCAATCTCTTTCATTTCTACTAGCAATACACGAATTTCTTCATTATTCTTCTCGCAGTTTGTAAGTATATCAGGTATCTTTTCTTCATTTGTAACCAAGAAAAACTGATTCATAAATAATTTTGCTTTCTGTACATCCACTGCTAACGATGTGTTTTTTCCTTCCAAACTTACATAAACATCTGACATCGCAATAAATGCATCCTTTGAATTTGCTGATGATATATTCTGAGCAACGTTATTTACTAAAAATATCACAAATAACATCATCAGCATTGCAATTACTTTATACCCTACATGTTTCTTCATTCTCCTAATCTCCTTAGCTTTTATTTTCCGCACAAATTAACACTCAATCAGTATAACACTTTTAGCAAAAAAATCCAATATTTTTAAATAATAATACCATCTAAATGGTCACATTCATGCTGACAAATTTGTGCTGGCCATCCTGATAATTTTATTGTTTGCTTCTTCCATTGCATATCATAGTATTCTACTTCTATGTTCTCATATCGTTTTGTTTTACGAACTCCAACCAATGAAAGACAACCTTCCTCTGTCTCATAAGGAGTATCTTTCTTTACGATTGCTGGATTAAACATGACCAAATCTACGAATCCCATATTCACAATAATAATGTTCTTTTTTACTCCAATCATATTTGCAGCCAAACCAACACACCCTGATCGATTAGCTTTTAATGTATCCTGCAAATCAATTGCAACCTGAATATCTGCTTTTGTTGCAGGCTCTGATTTTTGTCCTAGGAAAAGGACATCTTTGACTATATTTTTTACCATAATTTATGTTCCTCCATGTTTTATAGAAAATTTAATCCTTGATATATAATTGGCACAATCAATGCCGGCAGCATATTTCCTACAGAAAATTTCTTTCCAAAAGCGATATTTACACCTACACAAAAAATCAATGCATTTCCTATAAACGATAAATCACTGATAATAGCCTCACTTAAGAATGAACCTCCAATTGCCGCCATTAACGTAATTCCACCCTGATACACAAAAATAGGAACTGCAGAAAATACTGCTCCAACCCCATATGTAGAAGCAAACACTACAACAATTACCAAATCCAAAACAGCTTTCGTCGCTAGCAAGGAATAATCTCCACTAATTCCATCTTGAATCGAACCCACAATTGCCATAGCTCCTACACAAATAATCAAAGATACATTGACAAATCCTTCTACAAACAAATTGTCTTTTTCAGCTTTTACTGCTTTCTTAATTCTCTCCCCGAGATTATCCATTTTCTCTTCAATATGAATCATTTCTCCTATTATTGCACCAAAAACTAAGGAGAATATCAAAAGCATCGTTCCTTGAACAGAAATCGTGTTATTTTCTATTACTAACATTTTTGCAAGTGTTCCTGATGCTCCAATAAAAATAGTCGCAACTCCACAGGCCTGCATTAAGATATCCTGCACATTTTTCTTTAAACCGTTTTTTAAACACATACCAATACAGCCCCCTACAATGACTGCAACTGTGTTTATTAATGTTCCTAAACCTATCATTTTTTGTCCTCTTTACTTTTCTTTGAACATATCCAGCGTCACCCGATTCCATTGATACTTTTCCATATCTACTCTACCATCCACGAACACAATACCTTCCGCTTTCAAAAGTTCAATCTGTCTATTTTCTCCTCCAAACGCAAACGCCTTTGAAACCTCTCCAAAGCGATTCACCACTCTAAAACATGGAATATGCTCCGGATCAGGATTCGCATGCAATGCATAACCAACTACTCTCGCCCATTTTTTGTTACCTGCTAGAGCTGCTACTTGACCATAGGTAGCGACTTTTCCATATGGAATTTGTTTTACAACATCATAGATGCGTTCGAATGTTGTTACTTGCATACTTTTTCTACTTCCATTGTATATCATAATATTGATAGCTATTATAACAAAAAAAGATGCAAACTTAAAGTCTGCACCTTTAAACATATGCTTTCCTTCTAACTCTATGGTTTATTACTGTTTTTTTGATAACTGCTTTGAGAAATATTGCGCTGCAATAGCATATTCTAAATCATTTTCTATGTATAAAACGACAGGATTATTCTCCTCATCTTCTACCACCTCATAAAGCATATAGCTTTGTGAAAAATCTAATTCCTTCTCCCCTTTCAGTGGAAGTAATGCAAAATATTTTTTATTATTAACCTCAAAATAAGAATAAACTCCACATTCCATACATGTTCCATCTGCAAATGGAAGTGTCACGATAATGTCCTCTAACTTTTTTCCCATAAATTCCATAATATACTCTCTTAAAACCTTTCTTTCTATTTTCTTATCTAACAATTACTTACAACATTATACCATTTCCTTTTTTGTAAGGAAAGTACAAAGGCGGATTGCAAATTGTTTTTATTCCCAATACATCCCTTTCACAAAAAAAGAACCAATTAACTATCTCATGGTTGCAGATATCGTCTTCTACAATTAAAATATAAGTATCAAACATTGTTGAAGGAGGATTTTGTATGGATAAAATTCGTTTTGGAATCGTTGGAATGGGTGTACAAGGCAGTTTATATGCAAACATTCTTACAGGCGCAACTATCCCCTATATGCCTTCTATAAGTATTCCGAAATGTTGTTCCTTAACAGCAGTTAGTAGTCGTTCAGAAAAGGCAAAAGAATTTGCCTCTCATCTTTCGAATGTTACATTCTTTTATGATTGGAAAGAAATGCTATCTTCTGATTTATGCGACGCAATCATTATTACGGTTCCACACTTTTTACATCATGAAATTGCTATTTATGCACTATCCAAAGGAAAACATGTTTTATGTGAAAAACCAGCAGGTGTTCGTGCCTCTGATGTACAAAAAATGTTAAATGCACAAAACACTTACAAAAACTTTACGCTTGCTACCCTTTTTAATCAGAGAACAAACCCTCTTTTTTGCAAGTTAAAAGATTACATCTCCACTGGAGAATTTGGAGAACTTCGAAGAGTCAATTGGATATGCAATAATTGGTGGCGTCCTGACAGCTATTATCAATCAAATGCATGGCGTGGAACTTGGAAAGGCGAAGGCGGCGGTATTACAGTAAATCAAATTCCACATCAACTCGATTTATTACTCATGCTTTGCGGCGTTCCAAACAAAGTATATAGCACCAACCGCTATGGCTATCATAGAGACATTACTGTAGAAAATGATGTAACCGTTACATTAGAATATCCTAATGGTGCCACAGGTGTATTTGTTGCCTGTACTCATGATCCTCTTGGTACCGACCGTCTAGAATTAAATTTTGATAAAGGAAAGATTGTAGTAGAAAACTCGAATCATGCAACAATCTATCGCTTCAAACAGACCGAGTCAGAATGGAATCAAACTCTTTCTATGACAGACTTTATGATGATGCGTCAAAATCCGGAAAATCTTTATGAAACAGAGATTCTTGAGCAGACACCTACATATGGTACCGAATATGTTAAAATATTCGAAAACTTCGCAAACCATATTTTGAATGGAGAAAAACTTTTTGCCTCTATGGAAGATGGATTAAAAGAAGTACAGTTAGCTAACAGTATTCAACTATCTGGTTGGACAAGTTTACCTGTAGAACATCCAAGTAGCGCAAGTGAATATGATACATGGTTAGAAAAGAAAAGAATTGAAGAAAGCTAAAAAGGGAATAACAAAAAATTAGACACATCATAGTCAAATTATTGAATATGATGTGTCTAATTTTATTTTTATAAATGTGGTCTAAACCTGCTTAGAAATCATCAGCTTTAGCTGCTTCTTCAATATGCACAACGAATCCAGTAAAATCAAGGGTTTCAGACGATATTGGGATATATAGATTGCTTATACAACCCATCTCAGCGCGTCCTATACCCAACGAGCACTTCCTTATAAAATTCACATTCCAGTCTCTTTTCTAGTTACCATATTCAGTTTAATTCTCTGCTCCTTTTCCACGGTATATATATCCCGTGTATTCCCAGAACAATCTTGGACTGATATAAAAGCTATATACACTTGAATCCGCCATCTTAAATGCTGTACCAATTGGCAAAAGACCTTCTATCATTCCTAAACGAACCCACTGATAATCCTTGCCCATGATTCTGGCAGCTTCCTTTAAAGGAATATTTTCACCTGTGAATTCTGGAATCTGATAGATTTTGTTTTCTGAGTCCATAGAACAACACCTCCTTTCCTTGGTGTGTTCTATAACTCTAAATGAGGTGGATTGCAAGTTGTTTATAGTATTAAATAATGAACTAATTTTTTAAACTTCTAATAGAATCTATCTATATCTAAAATCTATGCACATTTTTTATTTATAAAACATTAAATTTACCGTAAAATATCCATATTGAATGCCATTATTCATATATCTATCCCTCTAAATTGGAATTTTCTGTCCTCAACAAACTAGGATTTAATCACATTGTTCCGCACATTGAATCATTGGATTGTCAACCAGTTCCAAGACAACTTGTATTGGACTGATGTCTAACTTATTTATGTTAGCAACAACATTATCTAAAACTTTATACGCATTTTTAGCGCATATTGTATCTTCATACTTAGACATAGAAATATTACTGCCCAAGTCAATATCTATGGAGTTTAATACCGTTTTTAA
This sequence comes from Agathobacter sp., assembly GCA_045633955.1. Classification (GTDB taxonomy): domain Bacteria; phylum Bacillota; class Clostridia; order Lachnospirales; family Lachnospiraceae; genus Roseburia. The sequence goes on from JAZQZJ010000081.1 coordinate 17,525, forward strand.
ATCCTTTTTACCTTTTAATGCTTCTAATACACTATTTAGCTGAAAACATCCATACAACATAACATTATCCAAGACTTCCGCTCCCCATATGCTTTCATAATATTCTGTAAAACTAATATCACATGGCACTGGTGAAGGTATATTTGCATTTATGTCATTTAACAAATCTTCTAACTCTTTCATTTGTGTTTCTGCACCTATGTGCTTCCAATATGCTACAGCAAACTCATTTACAAACATTTCTTCTTGTACATTAGACATGTTTATTTTTTGCAAGTCAACCACACAATGCCCGAATTCATGCACGATATTATACCAATGAAAATACAAGTCAAATTTATATTGAATATTATCTTCTCCTAATAACATTTTGTATCCAGCTTGTTGGTCTTCAGTTCCTAACTCATATTGTCCCGAGATGATTTTATATGTCATTTCCATCCATTCCTTTGTTTCTACTTTTCATCAAATTCAAATTTATTGCTCTAACATAAACTGCTCAAGATTTCGTTCATAATTATATTTAACGTAATCTCTAATGCAATTTTTCACTATACTATCTCCTCGATCTTATCTTTCTATAAATCGCATTACACTTTTTAATATATCAATGCTTTCGTAAGGTTGTTCCTCAACTTCTAATGAATGATTTGCATCTTTTATATACAAAGCTTTAATTTTGTTTTTATCACAATGCTCTTTGTAAATTTCATATGCCTTATCTTGTGTTCCAATAACCACATAACTTGCACTATTGCAATATGAAATAGCTTCTTCAATAGGTGTAATAAAAACATGTATAACTTCTATTTTCAATCGCTCTGCAAGAATTCCTGCTTCTACTGAACCAATACTCTTCGACAAAAATACAACTTCATCATATAAATCAAAGTTAATATCTTTTACTTGCTCCAATATATATTCTCTGACTTTTTCCAATTTATTTTCTAAAGATAACTCTTTATCTGAGAAAATATTTTGATAGTTCATATGTATTCTATCAAAACCCTTTGTTTCATATACAAAGTCAGCAAAATATAGCAATGGACTATCTAATCCATATCCTATTCCCGGAAATATTATTAGTAGTTTTTTCATAATCCCCTCACAAATTCAAGTTTTCTTGCCTAAATTAGATTAATTATACCACTTCCTATATTCCAAGAAAAGAACAAATCCACCTCCGCCGCTACAGTTGCTGGTCCTATAAAACGTCCCAAAATGCAAAAAAGAGCCACTTAAATCATTTGCATGATTTAAGTGACTCCATAGTTTTTCAGTCAACTAGAATTCTTAAATTCCAACTAGTCGATTCTAACCACTAACTAGATTAGAAATTACCAGCTTTAGCTGCTTCTTCAATAGATACAGCAACTGCTACTGTCATACCAACCATTGGGTTGTTACCAGCACCGATTAAGCCCATCATTTCTACGTGAGCTGGTACTGATGAAGAACCTGCGAACTGAGCATCTGAGTGCATACGTCCCATAGTATCTGTCATACCATAAGAAGCTGGACCAGCTGCCATGTTATCTGGGTGAAGTGTACGACCTGTACCACCACCTGATGCTACTGAGAAGTACTGTTTGCCCTGTTCGTTACATTCTTTTTTGTATGTTCCTGCTACTGGATGCTGGAAACGTGTTGGGTTTGTTGAGTTACCTGTGATAGATACACCAACGTTTTCATGATGCATGATAGCAACACCTTCCTGAACATCGTCAGAACCGTAACATTTAACTGTTGCACGAAGACCTGTTGAGTATGGTTTTTCGTATACAACGTTTAATTTAGCTTCATGATAGTCGTATTTTGTCTCAACGAATGTGAAACCATTGATACGAGCGATAATCTGAGCTGCGTCTTTTCCTAAACCGTTTAAGATAACACGGAGTGGTTTTTGACGAACTTTGTTAGCTTTTTCAGCGATACCGATAGCACCTTCAGCAGCTGCGAATGATTCGTGACCTGCTAAGAATGCGAAACAGTCTGTTTCTTCTTCAAGTAACATTTTACCTAAGTTACCATGTCCTAAACCTACTTTACGTTGGTCAGCAACTGAACCTGGGATACAGAATGCTTGAAGACCTTCACCGATTGCAGCAGCAGCGTCAGCAGCTCTTCTGCAGTCTTTTTTGATTGCGATTGGAGCACCTACGATGTAAGCCCAGCAAGCGTTTTCAAAACAGATTGGTTGGATTCCTTTTACTTGATTGTAAACATCTAATCCAGCGTCTTTTGTAATTTTTTCAGCTTCTTCAATAGAAGCGATTCCATAGCTATTTAATACTGCATTGATTTGGTCAATACGTCTTTCAAATGATTCAAATAAAGCCATTATTATGTCCTCCTTCTATTATTCTACACGTGGGTCGATAATCTTAACAGCGTCAGCTACACGGCCATATTGTCCTTTAGCTTTTTCCCATGCTGTGTTAGGATCATCACCTTTTTTGATGAAGTCAGTTAATTTTCCAAGGCTTACGAATTGGTAACCGATGATTTGGTTGTCAGCATCTAAAGCGATACCTGTTACATAACCTTCAGCCATTTCAAGGTAACGTGGACCTTTAGCTAATGTTCCGTACATTGTACCAACTTGTGAACGAAGACCTTTACCTAAATCTTCAAGACCAGCACCTACTGGAAGACCATCTTCAGAGAATGCAGATTGTGTTCTACCATAGACGATTTGTAAGAATAATTCTCTCATAGCTGTGTTGATAGCGTCACATACTAAGTCTGTATTTAAAGCTTCTAAGATAGTTTTTCCTGGAAGAATTTCTGAAGCCATAGCTGCAGAGTGAGTCATACCAGAACATCCGATT
>JAZQZJ010000082.1:0-3010 GCA_045633955.1 Agathobacter sp.
AGGATACGAAAAGATTCCCGAAGAAATGAAAGATGAAGAACTTAAGAAAATGGTAGAAAGAATCGGATACGTGGAAGGTCTTCCAGTAGTAGTAAACCCAGGCGTACTTGATCCTAAGGAATTCATCGATACAGTACTTAACGTACGTATTCCTAACCCATTCATGCCAGATACACCACAGCGTATTGCAACAGATACATCTCAGAAACTTGCAATCCGTTTCGGTGAAACAATTAAGAACTACATCAAAGACGGCAAAGACCTTGGCGAACTCAAATTAATCCCTATGGTATTTGCAGGATGGATGAGATACTTAATGGCTATCGATGACAATGGTGCAGCTTTCGAACTCAGCCCAGATCCATTACTTGATACAGTATGCCCAATCGTTGCTGGTATCAAACTTGGTGATACAGATGTGGAAGAAACAATCAAACCATTAGTTACAAGCAAAGCTATCTTTGGTGGAGACCTTTACGAAGTTGGTCTTGGTGATTTAACAGTTCAGTATTTCACAGAACTTATCGCTGGACCAGGCGCTGTAAGAGAAACACTTAAAAAATACGTTTAATTTTTGAAGAGGAGAGGTATATATTATGAATCCAGTATTAAAGAAAATCCAGGACACAGGTAACATCCCTGTAGTAGTTATCAACGATGCAAAAGACGCTGAACCATTAGCAAAAGCTCTTATCGAAGGTGGTCTTCCATGTGCAGAAGTTACATTCCGTACAGATGCAGCTGAAGAATCAATCCGCATCATGAAAGAAAAATTCCCAGATATGTTACTTGGCGCTGGTACAGTTATCACAACTGAACAGGTTGACCGTGCAGTAGCAGCTGGTGCTGAATTCATCGTAAGCCCAGGCTTAAACCCAAGAATCGTTAAATACTGTGTAGAAAAAGGCATCTGCATCACACCAGGTACAGCTAACGCTTCTGATATGGAACAGGGTATCGAAAACGGCTTAGAAGTAGTTAAATTCTTCCCAGCTGAACCAGCAGGCGGACTTAAGATGATTAAAGCTCTTGCAGCTCCATACGTAAGCCTTAAATTCATGCCAACAGGTGGAATTACACCATCAAACGTAAGAGATTACTTAGCATATGACAGAATTATCGCTTGTGGTGGTAGCTGGATGTGTACAGGTGACTTAATCAAAGCTGGCGATTTCGAAAAGATTAAAGAATTAACAGCTGAAGCAGCTGCTATCGTTAAAGAAATGAGAGGCTAATCGAAGATTTAGTTTTAGGCTGTCGTTTGAGGGTTCGCGAGAGCGAACCCTCATTGTTTATTTAGGAGAATAATGTATGGATAGAAAATTTGATTTACTTACGCTTGGGGAAATTATGCTTCGACTTTCACCACAGAGCAATGAACGTATTGCAAAGTGTAAGATGTTTGAAAAACATATCGGTGGTGCTGAACTTAACGTAGCGTGTGGGGTTTCGCTCAATGGTTTACGCACAGGTGTGATTTCAAAGATTCCAGATTCTGCACTTGGCGATTTCGTTCGTAACAAAGTTCGTTTTAATGGTGTTAGTGATGACTATTTAATCTACGACCATGATAAAGACGCACGTTTGGGTGTTTATTATTATGAAATGGGTGCTTTTCCAAGAAAGCCACAGGTAGTATATGATAGAGCAAACTCTTCTATCACAAAGCTTCATATCGAAGATTTGAATCCAGAAATGTACAGCAATACCAGAGCGTTCCACACATCTGGTATTACATTAGCACTTAGTCAGGAATGTCGTGAAACAGCAATCGAAATGATTAAACGTTTCAAAGAAGCTGGTGCGCTCATTTCTTTTGACGTAAACTTCCGTGGTAACCTTTGGACAGGTGAGCAGGCAAAAGAATGTATCGAAGGTATTTTACCTTATGTTGATGTATTCTTCTGTTCAGAAGATACTGCTCGTTTGACATTCAAAAAAGAAGGCGATTTAAAACAAATTTTAAAGAGCTTTACAGAAGAGTATCCAATTTCTATTGTGGCAGCGACACAAAGAACCGTACACAGTCCAAAACAGCATAGTTTTGGTTCTCTAATCTATAATGCAAAAGAAGATAAATATTACGAAGAAGAACCTTAGAGAAATATTGAGGTTATCGACCGTATTGGTAGTGGTGATCAGTATTGTGCAGGTGTTCTTTACGGTTTATTATCTTCTAATATGGATTGCCAGAGAGCATTGGCTTATGGTAATGCCCGTAGCGCAGGAAAGAATACAATTCCTGGTGATATGCCATCAATGGACAAAGAAGAAATTGATAACCTTATCGCAGATCACAACCAAGTTGGTGGTTATGTGAGCGAAATGAAAAGATAGGAGACGATAACAATGAAAAAGTTTATGGACAAAGATTTCCTTTTAACAACTGATACAGCAAAACATTTGTATCATGATTATGCATCTCCAGTAGTAACTCCAGTATTGGATTACCACTGCCATATCAATCCACAGGAAATCTATGAAGACAGAAAATTCGAAAACATTACACAGGTTTGGCTTGGTGCTGACCACTATAAATGGCGTCAGATGCGTTCAAATGGCGTAGATGAAAAATATATCACAGGTGATGCTACAGATAGAGAAAAGTTCCAGAAATGGGCTGAAACTCTTGAAATGGCTATCGGAAATCCATTATATCACTGGAGCCATTTAGAACTTCAGAGATACTTCGGATACGAAGGACACCTTTGTGGTGAAACAGCAGAAGAAGTATGGAATATTTGTAACGAAAAATTACAGCAGCCAGAATACCCTTCACCTGCACTTGTTAAAATGTCTAACGTTACATTATTATGTACAACAGACGACCCAGCAGATACACTTGAATGGCATCAGAAGATCAAAGCTCACGAAACATTTGATGTACAGGTAGTTCCAGCTTGGAGACCTGAAAAAGCTATGGGTATCAACAAACCAGGTTTCGTTGATTACTGTGCTAAATTATCAGAAGTTTCAGGTGTAACAGTTAACTCTTTTGCTACATTAGTAG
>JAZQZJ010000083.1:0-5321 GCA_045633955.1 Agathobacter sp.
AGTATGGTCAGTACTTAAAAGACGTTATTGATGGAAAATATAGAGAGCAATTATACTAATTTAATAAATAAAAACATAGACTAAAGGAGACAATTATTATGACAATTATCGTAACAGGTGGCGCAGGATTCATCGGAAGCAACTTTGTATTTCATATGTTAAACAAATATCCAGATTACCGTATCGTATGTATCGATGCTTTAACATACGCTGGTAACTTATCTACATTAAAAGACGTTATGGATAATCCTAACTTCCGTTTCGTAAAATTAGACATTTGTGACCGTAAAGGCGTTTACCAGTTATTCGAAGAAGAACATCCAGACATCGTTGTAAACTTTGCAGCAGAATCACATGTTGACCGTTCTATCGAAAATCCAGAAATTTTCTTGCAGACAAATATCATTGGTACAGCAACACTTATGGATGCATGTCGTGAATACGGTATTACACGTTACCACCAGGTATCTACTGATGAAGTTTATGGTGATCTTCCACTCGATCGTCCTGACCTTTTCTTCACAGAAGAAACACCTATCCACACAAGCAGCCCATATAGCTCATCAAAAGCTGGCGCTGACCTTTTAGTAATGGCATACCACAGAACATTCGGTTTACCTGTAACTATCAGCCGTTGTTCAAACAACTATGGTCCATACCATTTCCCAGAAAAACTTATTCCACTTATGATCGCTAACGCACTTGCTGATAAAGCACTTCCAGTATATGGTAAAGGCGAAAACGTTCGTGACTGGTTATATGTAGAAGATCATTGTAAAGCAATTGATCTTATCATCCACAATGGTAAAGTTGGTGAAGTTTACAACGTTGGTGGACACAACGAAAAAACAAACCTTGAAATCGTTAAGATTATCTGTGCTGAACTTGGCAAATCAGAAGAACTTATCACATATGTAGCAGACCGTAAAGGTCATGATATGCGTTATGCTATCGACCCAACAAAGATCCACAACGAACTTGGTTGGTTACCAGAAACAAAATTCGAAGATGGTATCAAGAAGACAATCAAATGGTATCTTGAAAACAAAGAATGGTGGGAAGAAATCATCTCTGGTGAATATCAGAACTACTACGAGAAGATGTACTCAAATAAATAATCGTTTATAGGGGCAAAACTATGAAGGTATTAGTAACAGGCGTTGCTGGTCAGCTTGGCCATGACGTAATGAATGAATTAGCAAAAAGAGGATACGAAGGTGTTGGTAGCGATATCGCACCTTCTTACTCCGGTGCAGAAGATGGCACTGCTGTAACTACAATGCCATATGTATCTATGGACATCACTGATGCGGATGCAGTAAAAGCAATTCTTACAGAAGTAAATCCAGATGTAGTGGTACACTGTGCAGCGTGGACGGCAGTAGATCTTGCAGAAGATGAAGATAAAATTGATAAAGTACGTGCGATTAATGCAGCAGGTACACAGAATATTGCAAATGTTTGTAAAGAATTGGATGCCAAAATGGTATACATTAGTACAGACTATGTCTTCAATGGACAGGGAGAAGATCCTTGGGCAGCAGATTGCAAGGACTATGCGCCATTAAACGTATATGGGCAGACAAAACTTGAAGGGGAACTTGCAGTAGCAAATACCTTGGAAAAATATTTTATCGTTCGTATTGCCTGGGTGTTTGGTGTAAACGGAAAGAACTTTATTAAGACTATGTTAAATGTAGGAAAGAACCGTGACAAACTCACAGTTGTTTGTGACCAGATTGGTACACCTACCTACACATTAGATTTATCCGTTCTTTTGACAGACATGATTGAAACAGACAAATATGGTTACTATCATGCAACAAACGAAGGCGGTTATATCAGCTGGTATGATTTTACTGTAGAGATTTTCCGCCAGGCCACAGAAATGGGACGTAGTGAATACAGCACAGACAGACTTACCGTAGCCCCAGTTACTACTGTAGAATATGGTATTTCAAAAGCTGCCAGACCATTTAATAGCCGTCTTGATAAGAGCAAATTGGTGGAAGCTGGATTTACACCACTTCCTACATGGCAGGATGCATTAAAGCGTTACCTTCAGGAAATCGAGTTCTAATTTCTTAAGGTAGGACATATTAGATAAAAAACTTGTTTCAGGAGAAATAAAATTATGGGACAGATTAAAGTAGAAAAGAATGTAGGCGGTATTGAAGGTCTTTGCGTTATCGAACCAGCGGTTCATGGTGATGCTAGAGGATACTTCATGGAAACTTACAGCAAAAGAGATATGGAAGAAGCTGGTCTTACTATGGAATTCGTACAGGATAATCAGTCTTCTTCAGTAAAAGGGGTTCTTCGTGGACTTCATTTTCAGAAAGAATTTCCACAGGGAAAATTAGTACGTGTGGTAAAAGGTTCTGTATTTGACGTAGCAGTAGACCTTCGTAAAGATAGCGAAACCTACGGAAAATGGTATGGTGTAGAACTTACCGAAGAAAATAAAAAACAGTTTTACATTCCGCAGGGATTTGCACATGGTTTCCTTGTGCTTGCAGATTTAGCGGAATTTTGTTACAAATGTACAGACTTCTATCATCCAGGAGATGAAGGTGGTCTTGCATGGAACGATCCAGCAATCGGTATCGAATGGCCACAGCTTGTAGGCGAATATAAAGGTACTGCATCAGCAGAAGGATACACATTAGAAGATGGTACACCACTTAATATGAGTGATAAAGACCAGAAATGGGTTGGACTTGCTGATACATTTGCATTTTAAGATTTAATATTAACACTTAAAAAAGCTCTGATGTATGAAGAAAATGATACATCAGAGCTTTTTCTAATTGTCTTATTTGTTTTTAAGATTTTCGGATTTGTCGTCATCTATGTTTAAAACATAAGCATTTAATAATCGTTCAATGGTTTTTGCCTGTGTTTTTACACATTCTTTTAAAGCGCTATTTTCTGCCAAGAGTTCTTCGTAGGTTAGGTCCATATGCATTCTCCTTGTTCATGTTGTTAGTAATTATCACAAATATGAGTATAGCAGGATAAAAATGGAAAACAAGTCCTTGCCCTTGCTGTTGACAATCTTGTCGCCTAAAAAACAATATCTTGCACAAAATTCGACAAAATATGACCCGATGATACAACATATGGAAAGTTATACCTAGATTCTACAGAAAAAGCAACCGGCTTCCTTGGTGATGCGATATTCTTTTCTTAGCTGTTTTTCTACGAAAAGGCGAAAATCGTGATAACGATCTAAAAGGTATTGGTTTTGGTTTCCATGGCAGGAAAGGATGTACTCAATCAGTGGTTCAGCCTGATCAATCAAAATAGCATCTTCATAGGTACACGATTCAATGTTTGAAAAATAATTGCAAAGAATATTTTGTCCGTTTTCCAAACCAAAACGATCAAAAAGGTTTTCTGCAGCTAAAACAATACGTTTATCAAATTTCTGAACTAATTCGGTGATTTCTTTCATGTGTCCAGAGCCATAGGTGCTGCATAAAAAGAGTCCGTCAGGTTTTAAAACGCGTTTGACTTCATCACAAACTTGTGCAATATCATTACAATAAAACAATAAATGGTTTGCGATAATAATATCATAGCTGTTGGCCTGTGCAGGAATCTTGTGACAGTCAAATGTTTCATAAGAAAAGCGCTCATCTCCATCTAGATTTCTTCGAATATCACGAATCATACCCTCGGAGATGTCTGATACGGTGATTTGTACATTGTCTGGTAAGCGGTCTTTGTTTTCCAGCCATAGGGAACCCTCGCCACAGCCTAGTTCTAATATGTTCACAATCGTATCAGTGTTTTCTGCAAGCACAGGTGCGATACCAACCTCGTAAATCCAAGGGAACCACCCTTGTTTATTTATAGAATAATCCTTATGAAGACGGATACGGGCAGAGATGTTGTTGGCATTTTCATACTGAGACTTCAAGCTCTTTTCCATACTGGTCAGATGGATGAGGTGAAGCATCTGGCTCCAGTCAATTTCTTGATTGTTTTTTAATGCAGAAACCGTATTGTCAATGGCACTTTCCACTAATTGCATCTGTTCAATGCGGTCTGCTACCAATTTCTTCTGCATAGTCAGTGAATTTCGCAGGAAATGGTAGTCCATTTCATCAATAGTCATTCCCTTAATCTCATCCAGTGAAAATCCCAGATATTTTAAAAGCAAAATCTGCTGTAACTTAACAAAATCTGAATCTGTATAAAACCTGGCACCTGCTGGTGTCACATAGGATGGTTTTAAAATATTCTGTTTATCATAAAAACGTATCGTCCTCACCGAAACCTGCGCCATACGCGCAAACTCTCCTGAGGAGTAGTAACCTGGCAATTTCATAACAATCTTGCTTCCTATTCTTTATATATCCATACCATCATACATCCTGATTGTATATTAAGATGCATTCTTACATTCAATTTTAGCATAATTTTATTGTTTTACAAATACGTATATAGAATCCTGTACTAAAATTATTTTGATATGTTAATTCATAAGGTTTTTTATAACAAGCTTATGTAAAAATAAAAGTAATTTTAGTACAGGATTCCTAAAAACATGTTTGATAAAATAATATATATATGCTAAAATTGAATATAACGATGGATATTATTGTACAGGAGGATGTATTTATGGATTACAAATCAATTTACGAACAGTGGTGTACAGACCCATATTTTGATGAAGCTACAAAAGCAGAACTCAAAGCATTAGAAGGCGACGAAAAAGAAATTGAAGATCGCTTCTATCGTACACTCGAATTTGGTACAGCAGGACTTCGTGGGGTTATCGGTGCTGGTACTAACAGAATGAATATTTATACAGTTCGACAGGCTACACAGGGCCTTGCAAATTACATTGTAGCTCAGGGCGGCCAGGAACGTGGTGTTGTTATTGCTCATGACTCACGTCTTATGCATGATGAATTCAAAGATGCAGCAGCTCTTTGTTTAGCAGCTAACGGAATCAAGACATATGTATTCAAAGAATTACGTCCAGTTCCAATGCTTTCATTTGCAGTTCGTCAGCTCAATACATTAGCTGGTATCGTTATCACAGCTAGCCACAACCCAAGAGAATACAACGGATACAAAGTATACTGGGAAGATGGCGCACAGGTTACACCACCTCATGATACAAATATCATGGATGAAGTTAAGAAAGTTACTTCTTTTGACATGGTTAAGACTATGGACAAACAGGAAGCTATTGATAAAGGTCTTTACGTAGTACTTGATGATACAATTGATGAAAAATATTTTGAAGCAGTTCGTGCTCTTTCTATTCATCCAGAAGTTATCAAAGAAATGGCAAAAGACATTAA
>JAZQZJ010000084.1:0-8871 GCA_045633955.1 Agathobacter sp.
CATTGTACCAACCTGTGAACGAAGACCTTTTCCTAAGTCTTCAAGACCAGCACCGATTGCAAGACCGTCATCAGAGAATGCAGACTGTGTACGTCCGTAAACGATCTGTAAGAATAATTCTCTCATAGCTGTGTTGATAGCATCCCATACTAAGTCTGTATTTAAAGCTTCGAGAATTGTCTTGCCCTGAAGAATTTCAGCTGCCATAGCTGCTGAATGTGTCATACCAGAACATCCAATTGTTTCAATTAAAGCTTCTTCAATGATACCGTTTTTAACGTTGAGGGAAAGCTTACAAGCACCCTGCTGTGGTGCACACCAGCCAATACCGTGTGTGAAACCAGAGATATCTTCGATTTTTTTAGAGTGAACCCATTTTCCTTCCTGTGGGATAGGAGCTGGTTCGTGTTTTGCGCCCTTAGCAACTGGACACATGTTTTCAACTTCCTTTGTGTAAATCATTGTAATACTCCTTTCGCATAACGCTTTTCGTATATTTTATATTTACTTTGTTAGTAAATTAACATACCTAGAGACATTTTAGACTATTTTCGTATATAAGTCTAGTCTTTTTTTATCACATGTTCTTTATCTTTATAGATATGGTTTGGAGGCACAACACCACGTACACATGAAGTAGGATAAACATTACTGTTCTTACCAATTACAGTACCTGGATTGAGTACGGAATTACAGCCGATTTCTGCAAAGTCACCGAGCATTGCTCCTACTTTTTTGATACCGGTTTCGATACTTTCCTGTGTATCGTAGTTATCTTTTACCACTACAAGTGTCTTGTCAGCCTTTAAGTTTGAAGTGATAGCTCCTGCTCCCATGTGCGATTTGTAGCCAAGGATAGAGTCACCTACATAGTTGTAATGAGGCACCTGCACACCATTAAAAAGGATATCATTTTTGATTTCTGTAGAGTTGCCTACATATGCACCTTTGCCAACGATAGCACTGGTTCTAATAAATGCGCAGTGTCCAACTTCTGCATCTTCATCAACGATAAGTGGAGCGCCAAGATATGCACTTGGGGCAATCTTAGCAGATTTTGCTACCCAAACATTTTCTGAAATTTCTTCAAAGATTTCTTTATCTAATGTAGGACCTAATTCCTTAATATAATCGCTGATTCCTGCTAATGCTTCCCATGGATAGGTAAACTGTGCGAGGTAATCCTTTGCGATTGTTTCATCTAAATTATAGTTATTACAAATTTTAGCGTTTTCCATTGTTGTTACCTTTCTATACTTCTTTGATTTATAGTTTGTCTAAATTTTACTGCTATGTGTTTTCTTCGTCAACTTTTTTCTCTTCTTCTGGAATTGGCGGAAGTTCAATCATCATAGAATCTGGATTACTTAAGTCCAACTGATTATCTTTCTTTTCCTCCTCTTCACCAGGATTATCAAAGTCAAATTTGATAGTCTCGTCTTCATATTTCAGACAAGTATCAAACACATTTCCTGCCTTTGAAGTGAATCCTACAACCTTCTTTTTTGTTTTTCCAGTTGTTAATAATTCAATGATTACATCCTCTGGCAACTCTACTTTTGCAACGGTATGCCATAGTTTAAAACCACATTCACATTCGTACTGCCACTGTCCTTTTTGCATCTTTTTCTGGCATCTTGGACATTCTACATTGGATTCTACTGGCTTTGGTTTTTCTGGAAAATCAAAAGTAACCTGACCATCCTCTGTGAGTTTTAATGGTGCATCAAACTTCATACCAGTTCGCGCTACAAATCCTTCGATAATATCTGTTTTACCTATGGTTAATAGCTGTTTCACATGTGCTTCTTTTAGTTTTACACTGGCAATTTTTCCAATCATAAAACGACAGCTATGTTCTGGATCTTCTTTTTTATAATTCGAGCATCCATAACCAAATGGTGTAACTACAATGTCTCCTTTACAAAGTGGACACAGTACATCTTTTACTTTGACTGGTTCTAGATCATTAAAATCAAATTTTAAGCCTGTTACCTTTCCTGTTTCATCCTTGGATAAGGCAACTCTGGCATCAAATTTTTTACCACTTTTTGATTTGAATCCTCGTATCGTTCCCGTGATGCCATTGGTTAAAAGTTCTTTGATATGAGATTCAGTTAATGTTTTTTCTGCCATCTTTCCAATGGAGAAACGACAGCTATCTTCTTTTTCTTTATCATAGTTGGCACAGCCAAATCCAAATGGTGTGGCTACGATGTCTCCTCCACAAAGCGGACATGTTACATCTGCAATTTTCTTTGCTTCCACATGTTCAAAGTCAAAGTTTACTACTGGTTTTCCATTCTCGTCTTTTTCTAAAACGAGACATGCATCAAATTTCTTACCATTCTTTGATTTAAATCCACGGATTGTGTCGGTTTTTCCTTCTGATAAAAGTTGTTTAACAATCGCTGCTGATAAAGTCTTTCCTGCTATTGTACCAATGACAAAACGGCAACTGTTTTCAACTTCTACATTGAAATTAGCACATCCATAGCCAAATGGCTTCTTCACCAACTGCCCTCCACAGGCAGGACATGTGACATCTGGTAACACATCTAATTCCACATCTGCAAAATCGAATGCTATATTTACCTTGCCATCTTCTGACTTTTCAAGCTTTAACACTGCATCAAATTTCTTTCCTGCTTTTGATTTAAATCCACGAATGGTATCTGTCTTGCCTTCTGTCAAAAGCTGTTTCATCTGATCAACGGAAAGTGTTTTTCCTGAAATTGTTCCTATAGAAAATCGGCAGCTGTTTTCCTCTTCCGCATTATAATTGGAACAGCCATAACCAAAGGAAGTTTTCACTAGTTTTCCACCGCAAGCCGGACATACTACATCTGGTAATTCTTCTGGTTCTACATCAGCAAAATCAAACGATATATTTACTTTCCCATCCTCTGATTTTTCCAATTTCAATGCTGCATCAAACTTTTTACCTGCCTTTGATTTAAAGCCTTTTATAATATCTGTTCGACCTTGTTCAAACAGTGCTTTTGCCTGTTCTTCATCTAATTTAACATTACAGATTTCACCAAGTGTAAAATTACAACCAGTTTTATCTGCCTTATAATTCGTGCAACCATATCCAAATGGTGTGGTAACAATTTCACCATCACACATCGGACATTTTGCACCAATTTTCACACCACTAACACTCTGATTTGAAAATGGACTAATACGACCAGCTAACTCTTGTCGTAAATTCTGCCCAATCATCTTGAGTGTTTCTTTTCGAATATAATCCTCTAATTTTGTACGATAATCCCAAAAATCTACCGTTCCCTGTGTAATTCCTTCTAATCCCTTTTCCCAAGATGCGGACATCTTTGGATTAAGAAGGGCTGGTACAGTCAGATTTACCACTTCAAAAATCATCTCTCCAAGATTTTCTGGCGTGAGCACCTGTGTTTTTTTATTTAAATTCAAATAGCCGATACGCACCAGCTTTTTGATGATTTCTGCTCGTGTGGCAGAGGTTCCGATACCTGAACCCTTGATCTGTTCACGAAGTTCTTCATCTTCGATGAGCTGACCTGCATTTTCCATAGCAAGTACCATAGAACCTGAAGTATAACGCTTTGGTGGTGAAGTTTTTCCGTAACGGATACCATATCCATTCACAGAAATCACATCTCCTACATGAAGGCGTTCTGCCAAGTCTAATAAAACTTGTGGGTCAGTCTTCGCATCTCCATTGGCATCCAAAAATGGATTACCATCTGGATTTTCATTTCCATCATCAGCATTATTTTCTTCATTCGAAACACCACGTTTCTTTGGCAGTCCAGCAACTTCAAGATATCCTGGTACTTTTAAAACCTTTGCAGAGGCAAAGAATTCTTCTTTTTCAACACCAACGGTAAGTTTTACATTCTGGTACTCTGCCGCTGGATAGAAAACACTTAAGAAACGACGGCAAATCAGTTCAAATACTGCCCTTTGCAAAGAATCCAAGGTATTTAATTCCGTTAACTGTCCAGTTGGAATGATGGCATAGTGATCTGTCACTTTGCTATCATCCACATAAGAAGTCTTTGCAATGGATGCGTAGGATTTTGTTTTTAAAATCTGTTCCACATAAGGTGCAACGGTTTCATAATTCTTTAATTTACTTAAATTCTTGTATATTTCTTTGGCTACTGCACTGGATAATACTCTCGCATCAGTTCTAGGATATGTGGTAAGTTTCTTTTCATACAAATCCTGTGCAATCTGCAATGTTTCGTCTGGAGAAATTTTAAAACGCTTTGCACATTCCGCCTGTAATTCAGCCAAGTTAAAGAGTAAAGGCGCACGCTTTTTACTAATGGATTTCTCCAATGCTTTTACTTTTGCTTCCTTACCTGTGCACATATCAATGAGTGCATTGGCATCTTTCTCTTCTTTGAAACCATTTTCCTTATATAACAATGGGAATTCAAAGTATTTCGAACCTTCTACCGCCTTCCATTCACCTTCAATACCTGCGTCGGTAAAATTACCAACTACACGGTAAAATGGAGTCTCTTTGAAGTTTCGGATTTCTCGTTCACGAATAACAACCATGCCTAGCACACAAGTCATTACTCGACCTACTGCAATGGCGGTATAACTGCTTGTTCCTGCAGCATCATTTAATAACTGTCCATATTTGACAGACATAACACGTGAAAAGTTAATACCCATGGCATAATCTTCAATGGTACGCATAATACCTGAATTGCCTAAATTGGCATAATCGCTCATCGGTTTTGCTTCACGAATGCCTCGTAAAATCTCTTCTTCGGTCTGCGAGTCAATCCAGACACGAAGTTCTTCCATGCCTTCACGAACACCACCAAAGTTACGAATGTTTTCTTCGATAGTCTGACCTTCTTTTCCCGCGTCACCTGCCCAGTATACACGGTCAATGTCTTCGCGCATCAGCATGTTATGTACAATATCATATTGTTTTTTTACTTCTTTGATAACATCATATTTATAGTCCTTTGGCAAAAATGGCAAGTCTTCCAGTTTCCATTTTTTATACTTTTCATCATAGCTTTCTGGATACACCAAACCAATCAAATGACCGACACACCAGGTAATGACGTATTCCTGGTTTTCGATATAACCATCTTTTCTGCCGCTCACCTGCAATACCTTTGCAAATTCCACAGCCACAGATGGTTTTTCTGTTATAATCAGTGATTTTCCCACTTTAATTACTCCTAATATTATAATTCGTTCATATCAATTAATTCAAAACGTTTATCTTTTTCAGCCAAAGCTATAATTTCTGGCGAAAATGCTTTTGCAGAGAATAAAAAGATATGATTCGAAGATATTTTTGCTTGCTTCATGGACTCGAATAAATCCACACACATTTCTATTGTAAGCTGATCCTTTTCCCAATTACAAAGTCCAACGATATTCTGTCTGTCACTACTCTGTGCAATAATATCTATATTTCCGTTCTTACCAACCCATGTACCCATCTTGGTTACAACAAGTGGTAAACGACGCATTTGATTCATCAATGACAGGTATTCCATACATACATTGATAAAGTAACGATTCAAATATTCATCCAATTCTTTTTCAATATATGTATCATAGAATTCTTCTGGACTCATGATATAGAGATCTGATAAATGTGGATACACAAATTTATAGTAGAAATTTACATAGGTATCCTTAATACGATACACACCTTTCTTGGCATTATCCCATCCACCTGTTTCAAAAGAAACTACCTTTTCAATAATGTCAAAATGGCTGAGATTCTTCATATATACGCTGATTTTTGGACGAGAATAGCCTGTATAATTGAATAAGTCATTTAACTTATTTTCACCCTTTGCAATTGCCAATAAAATTGTATTATATACAGATAACTCGCGAAGTTCCGATGATATAATCTTTTCAGCCATGTCAAATAAATAACCGTCTTCGGATAAAATCAACTCACAAACATTTTGTTTAAACGATTTCTTTGTGTTCCAACGAGACAAAAAGCCCGGTACTCCACCCAAAACGCCATATACTTTGACAGTGTCGCTAATCGATAATTCTGGAAATACACGTACGACTTCCAAGAAGTTTAGATTCGGAATCTTTATGCAAGCATCGATTTGTTTTGTAGCACTTCCAATAGTTTCCTCCATATCCTGCTCTGCCCATACGATAGATGAACTTGCCAGGATAATCATCACTGGTCCTGGATAGAGGCGTCGATTCTTTAGATTTAAAACACTTTCCATAAACTCTGGATTTCGTTTTGCAATCAATTCAAACTCGTCAATCACTACTACTAATTTGGTAGGATTTCCACTTTTAATGCGATTAAAATATTCATCATAAGAATACTTCTGTAATTTCACATCATATTTGCGCGAAATTTCTTCTCCCATCATGGAAAGCTGCTCTTTTGCAGATGCCTTTCTGGCACGATAATAGAAATATTTCTTATCTCCGATAAATGAACCAATCAATGATTCTTTTTCACAGTTCATAGGTCCATATAAAACAACAAGCTGATTTCCACTTTCTGCATATAAATCTTCTAGTCTTTTTAATTCACTCTGCTTAAACAAAATTTTTTCTCCTTTATGTATGTTACTACCCCTATAACAGGAAAATTATATCATATTTTAACTTTTTAGACAATAAAAAGAGTTCTCATTAATGTGAGAACTCTTTTGAATAAGAAAAGACTATTTCTTTGTGATATATCCCTGTGCTTTGAGAAGTTCTGCACAAAGTACTGCACCACCTGCAGCACCACGTACAGTGTTATGTGATAAGCCAACGAATTTCCAATCATAAACGTGGTCTTCACGAATACGTCCTACAGATACACCCATGCCGTTTTCATAATCAACATCAAGGCTAACCTGTGGTCTGTTGTCTTCTTCTAAATACTGAATAAACTGTTTTGGTGCACTTGGAAGCTCAAGTTCCTGTGGAGCACCTTTGTAGTTTACAAGTTTTTCGATAAGTTGTTCTTTTGTAGCTGGTTTTCTAAACTTTACGAATACAGCTGCTGTATGACCGTTTAATACTGGAACTCTTAAACACTGACATGTGATAACTGGACCATCTGCTGGTACGATTTCACCTTTTTCTTCGTCAATGTGACCCCAGATACGAAGTGGTTCTTTTTCTGATTTTTCTTCTTCTCCACCGATGTATGGGATAAGGTTTTCTACCATTTCTGGCCAATCTTTAAATGTTTTACCTGCACCAGAAATTGCCTGATATGTAGTAGCTACTACTTCATATGGTTCAAATTCTTTCCATGCTGTAAGAACTGGAGCATATGACTGAATCGAACAGTTTGGTTTAACTGCTACGAAACCTCTTGTTGTTCCAAGACGTTTTTTCTGGAATTCGATAACATTCATGTGGTCTGGGTTGATTTCTGGTACTACCATAGGAACGTCTGGTGTCCATCTATGTGCACTATTGTTTGAAACTACTGGAGTTTCTGTTTTTGCATATTCTTCTTCGATTTTCTTGATTTCATCTTTTGACATATCTACAGCTGAGAATACGAAATCTACTTCTGAAGCAACTTTTTCTACTTCATTAACATTCATAACAACAAGATTCTTTACTGCTTCTGGCATAGGTGTTGTCATTTTCCAACGATCACCTACGGCTTCTTCATATGTCTTACCGGCACTTCTAGGACTTGCAGCGATGGTTGTTACTTCAAACCATGGATGATTTTCTAATAATGCGATGAAACGCTGTCCAACCATACCTGTTCCACCTAAAATACCTACTTTTAACTTTTCACTCATATTTCATTTCTCCTTATTGATTTGTCCGTCATACGCGAACAACCGTCTTTGAATGAGATTATTTTACTCGATATGTTTTTAAAATTCAAGTAATAATATCTTATAACTATAATAAATTTCAGTTATATATATGCTATCTTTTTATATTTTATGCTTTTAACACTGGATGTTTTAAAAGATAATCTTCTTCTAATAAAATCACCTGTTCCATCGCAGTTTTCGAAGGTGCACCAATGGTAAATCTGGTATTTACGCAAGTTTCCATAGAAATTGCTTCATAAACATCTTCTTCAAATACTGGACTATATGTCTTTAATTCTTCTAAAGACATATCATCGATAGCGATATTCTTATCGATACATGCAAGCACCACACGACCAACAATACCATGAGCATCACGGAATGGCACACCATGTTTTACCAAATAGTCTGCAAGGTCTGTTGCGTTGGTAAATCCATTGTTGGCACTCTTACGCATAGTTTCTTTTCTAAACTTCATGGTTTTAAGCATTCCATTGAAAAGTGCTATACAGCCTTTTGCTGTATCCATTGCATCAAAAGAAAGTTCTTTATCTTCCTGCATATCCTTATTATATGCAAGAGGAATTCCTTTCATGGTAGTAAGAAGTGATGTTAATGCACCATATACCCCACCAGTCTTACCCCGTACAAGTTCTGCAATATCGGGTTTTTTCTTCTGTGGCATGATACTGCTTCCTGTACTATAAGCATCATCAATTTCTACAAACTGATACTCATTGGAATTCCAGATAATTACTTCTTCTGAAAAACGGCTTAAATGCATCATAATTGTAGATAATGCAGATAAGAATTCGATCAAATAATCTCTGTCCGAAACACCGTCCATACTATTTAAAGTAGGTCCATAGAAACCTAAAAGTTCTGCTGTCATATTTCTATCCAATGGATAAGTTGTTCCAGCTAAAGCACCTGAACCTAAAGGACAGTAATTCATTCTTTCGCGAATATCAAATAAACGCTGTCTGTCACGCTTGAACATTTCAAAATAAGCACCCATATGATGAGCCAAAGTAATTGGCTGTGCTTTCTGAAGATGTGTAAATCCAGGCATGAT
>JAZQZJ010000085.1:0-74419 GCA_045633955.1 Agathobacter sp.
ATAAGGTGAAGATGGAAATTGGTAACTTGTTGAGTTGCACCTGAAATGATTTTTTGGTAAAATAACCCCATGAAAAGAATAGATATGGACATAAAAAACGGACAATTGAATCATGTATACCTTTTGTATGGGGAAGAACGATATCTCATTCGTCAATATCGAGATAAGCTTAGAAAAGCAATTATTGATCCAAATGATACAATGAATATTGCATCTTATGAGGGTGCTGATATTGATGTGAAGGATTTGATTATAGCAGCAGATACTATGCCTTTTTTTGCAGAAAGACGATTAATTCTGGTACAAGATAGTAAACTGTTTAAGAAGAATACCGATGTTTTGGCAGAGTATTTTGAAAACATACCAGAGACAACATACTTTGTATTTGTAGAAGATGAGGTAGAAGAAAAGACAAAAATCTTTAAGGCTGCCAATAAAGTTGGTACGACGGTGAAGTTTGCCACTCCAAAGGAAGATATCCTTCGAAAATGGATTATTGGTCGTATAGCAAAAGAGGGAAAAGATATTACGCAGGCAGCGTATCAGAGTTTTATCGAAAAAACGGGTACGGATATGGAGAATATCGAAAGAGAGTTGGAAAAACTTGTTTGTTATACGATGGATAAAAAGGCAATCGAAGCGGCAGATGTAGAGGCCGTTACGACGGAGCAGATTTCCAGCAAGATATATGAATTGGTAAATGTTATTTCCTGTCATCAACAAAAACAAGCATTGGATATGTTCTATGATTTGTTGTCTCAGAAGGAAAAACCGTCTCGTATTCTATATAGTCTTACAAAGCATTTTGATACACTTTTAACCATAAAGATTATGAGTAGTCAGGGATTTAATACAAGGGAAATGGAAGATAGAACTGGATTAAAGGATTGGATGATTCGAAAATATCAAGGTCAGACGAGAGCATTTTCCATTGAAGTGTTGAAGAAAGCAGTACAGGATGGCGTTGAATATGAAACCGCAATAAAGACGGGACATATGGAAGAACAATTGGCTGTTGAATTATTTATTATAGAATATAGCAAAAAGAAAACCCACTAGATGACGGTCTAGTGGGTATATTTTTTAGGGTGATAAAATTGTGTTATGTGCTAATTAAGCAACACCGTTAACAAGTTTTGCTAAACGAGATACTTTTCTAGCAGCATTGTTTTTGTGGTAAACACCTTTTGAAGCAGCAGCTTCAATAACAGAAGTAGCAGCTTTTAAAGCTTCTACAGCTGCAGCTTTATCGTTAGCAGCAACAGCAGCTTCTACTTTTTTAGTAGCTGTTTTAACTTCAGATCTGATAGATTTATTTCTTGCTGTTCTTGTTGCAGCAACTAAGATTCTTTTCTTTGCAGATTTAATGTTAGCCAATTTGTACACCTCCGAATTATTTTTCATTATAAATTTCAAAAACTATGTGTTTGACATTTATGATGAAACTGACACGGACGCTTCGTCATAAACGTACTAAAATATAATATGCCAAGTCTGTCCTATTGTCAATATCTTTTTTGAAAAAATATGGAAAGAAATAGGACTTTTTTCATATAAAATGGCACCTTCATCATTCTAAGTCATAAGGGAGAAATATGCAACATATATTTCAAGGAAGATGAATGCGAGGAGGTGTGGTTGTGCAAAAAATACTTCTTGTTATGGTAAGCTGTCTTGTTATTTGTGGATTTGCATACCGATGGGGCGATACAAAGTGGGAGGATGCAAAAATAACTGCCATTGAACATTTATATATAAGCATTTCCGAGGTGATGTTTCCACAGATTCATGTGTATGAGTATGATAAAAAAACACTTATTTATCAGGATATGGAACAGGTCTTTATGCCAGTGGTATCTAGTTTTCGAACTAGTGGAACAAGAACCTCGAATGGATTAGGCATGGATGATATCGGACAAGAAGGTGATGGACAGCAAATGACGGATGGTATGCAGGGAGAAGAAGTACAACAGGAGTCGACACAAACGACAGAGCAGAATCTAGAGAATCAGCAGGGGAATAGTCAGAGCGAAGGTGAAAGAACAGAACAATCAGAAGAGGCAACTGTGGATATTGGTAGTACCACACTTCAAAAGAAAGTAGAAATCAATCGAATCAAATTGCAGGATTTTGATTATTTGAGGCAAAATTTTTATCAAGTAGATAATACCACAACAATCGGAAGTGACCAGCTTGAGGTATCGAAATTATTAGGGAGAGATATGAAACTTTCGGAGTATGGTGATGGAGCGAAGGTTTTAATATATCATACCCATTCCCAAGAAGGGTATGCAGACTCGATGCAGGGAGATGCGGGGACTTCGGTAGTTGCGCTTGGAGCAGAATTAGCTCGTGTTCTTCAGGAAAAACATCAAATTCAGGTGATGCATCATACGGGATGTTATGATGTGCCAGATCATGCAAAAGCATATGGCAATGCGTTGCCGAATATAGAACAAATATTAAGAGAAAATCCAGCCATTGAAGTGGTAATTGATTTGCATCGCGATGGAGTACCATCTACCACACGTTTGGTCACAGAGATAAATGGAAAGCCGACAGCTCAAATAATGTTTTTTAATGGCCTAAGCAGAACGACATCACAAGGGAATTTGGCATATTTGCCAAATCCGTACATAGAAGATAATCTGGCTTTTTCTTTTCAGATGCAATTGGCAGCAGATGAATACTTTCCTGGATTTGCGAGAAAAATATATTTGAAAGGGTATCGCTATAATATGCATGTGATGCCGAAATCTATGTTGGTAGAAGTTGGGGCACAGACAAATACTTTTGCAGAGGCAAAAAATGCAATGGAGCCTTTGGCAGATTTGCTGGCACTTGTTTTAAAAGGAAATTAGAGAAAAAGGTGTAAATCTCTCGACGAATTGTAAGAACTGATTTATAATAAACACAGGTATTTGATAAAATTTAGGGGGGACAAATATATGATCGATTATGCAGAAGGTAGTGGAAAACAGTATCATACTGGTGTAGGTCCAGAGGATATTGGAAAGTATGTGATTTTACCAGGTGATCCAAAGCGTTGTGCAAAAATTGCAGAGCATTTTGATGATGCTGTTTTAGTAGCAGATAGCAGAGAATATGTGACTTATACAGGTACATTAGATGGAGTAAAGGTTAGTGTAACTTCTACAGGTATTGGTGGACCATCCGCATCAATTGCCATTGATGAATTGGCTAAATGTGGAGCACATACATTTATCCGTGTAGGAACTTGCGGCGGTATGCAGGAACAGGTTATGAGCGGTGATGTTGTAATTGCAAATGGTGCGATTCGTATGGAAGGAACATCTAGAGAGTTTGCGCCAATCGAATATCCAGCGGTTGCTGATTTTGATGTAACAAATGCATTGGTAGCATCAGCTAGAGAGCAGAAGATTCCACATCATGTAGGTGTTGCACAGTGTAAAGACAGTTTCTTTGGTCAGCATGAACCAGAAATTATGCCAGTAAGCTATGAATTAGAAAACAAATGGCAGGCGTGGATTCGTATGGGATGTCTTGCATCAGAAATGGAATCGGCTGCACTTTTCATTGCAGGAAGTTTCCTTCGTGTAAGAGTGGGTTCTTGTTTCCTTGTAGTAGCAAATCAGGAAAGAGCAAAGCTGGGACTTCCAAATCCGCAGGCTCATGATACAGAACTTGCGATTTGTACGGCTGTAGGTGCACTTCGTAAATTAATCGCAGCTGATAAAGAAAATGGTAAGGAAGTATAGAAAATATGAATAGATACGAAGAACTTATCGAAATGGCTCTAGAAGCGAGAGAATCTGCATATGCACCATATTCACATTTTAAAGTGGGTGCAGCGCTTCTAGGAAAAAATGGTGTTGTGTACAAAGGATGTAATGTAGAAAACGCAAGTTATCCAGCTACGAACTGTGCAGAAAGAACAGCGATTTTTTCTGCGGTAGCAGCAGGACAGAAAGAATTTGATGCGATTGCCATCGTAGGTGGTAGTGAGTATGCAGAAAACTTAGAACTCTGTGCACCATGTGGTGTTTGTAGACAGGTGATGAGAGAATTCTGTATTCCAGCAAAATTCGAAGTTATTTTGGCAAAGAATAAGACGGATTATAAAGTATTTACACTGGAAGAATTGCTCCCTATGAGTTTTGGACCAGAAAATCTTGCATAGCGTGGATAAAAAAGAAAAGGAAAACATATATGAATAAAAAATTTAAAAGAGTGTTTACGATTGTAGTAGATTCTTTAGGTATTGGAGCTCTTCCAGATTCACCAGAGTTTGGTGATGTTGGAGTAGATACCTTTGGACATATTGCAGAAAAGATGGATTTACAGATTCCTAACTTACAGAAATTAGGAATGGCAAATTTAAAAGAGTTAAGAGGTATTGCACCAGTAGAGCAGCCTTTGGGATACTACTGTGCTATGAATGAAGCCAGCAATGGGAAAGATACCATGACAGGACACTGGGAAATGATGGGAATTCATACGACCAAACCATTTGTGACTTTTACAGATACTGGTTTTCCAAAGGAACTGATTGATGCTTTGGAAAAAGAATTTGGGAAAGAAGTTATTGGTAACAAATCTGCTAGTGGTACAGAAATTTTAGAAGAATTGGCTGAACAGGAAATTTATGAAGATAAGGTGATTGTTTATACTTCTGCTGATTCGGTGCTTCAGATTTGTGGTAATGAAGAAACAATGGGGCTTGAAACCTTATATCGTTATTGTGAGTTTGCCAGAGAACTTACTATGAAAGATGAATGGCGTGTGGGACGTGTTATTGCTCGTCCATATGTGGGTAAGAAAAAGGGCGAATTTAAACGTACCAGCAACCGTCATGATTATGCATTAAAACCATCGGGACCAACCACATTAAATGCATTAAAAGATGCAGGATATGATGTGATTTCGGTTGGGAAAATCAATGATATTTTTGTTGGTGAAGGTATTACAGAAGCGCATAAATCCAAAACCAGTGTACATGGTATGGAACAGACTATTGGAATCGCTGGACAGGATTTTGAAGGTCTTTGTTTTGTAAACTTAGTAGATTTTGATGCTCTTTGGGGACATCGTCGTAATGTAGAGGGCTATGGTAAGGAAATTGAAATGTTTGATGAAAAACTTGGACAGCTTCTCCCTCTTTTGAAAGAAGATGATTTGCTTATTATTACAGCAGATCATGGTAATGATCCTACATATACTGGATCAGATCATACAAGAGAACGTGTTCCATTCCTTGCATATTCACCAGCTTTTACTGGTGCAGGTGCATTGGAAGAGACTGATAATTTTGCTGCAATCGGAGCAACCATTGCAGAAAACTTTGGTGTAGAAATGCCAGAAGGAACAATTGGAACATCTATTTTAGATAAACTAGTATAAAAGATTAAAATGAAAAAGGCAGTTTCCGTTGGAATCTGCCTTTTTTTGTTGCGAATAGTGGATTTTTTTGATAAAATACCTTGGGACTATGCCCTCTTGCATGGGCATGTAAAGAGAATGATTAGAAAGAAAAAGTAAGTATTCAGGAGAGGACAACATATGTCAGTAGATCAGAGTAAAATTCGTAATTTTTGTATTATCGCCCATATCGACCATGGCAAATCCACATTGGCAGACCGTATTATTGAAAAAACAGGTACACTGACCGAACGTGAAATGCAGGCTCAAGTGCTTGATAATATGGATTTAGAGCGTGAGAGAGGGATTACCATCAAATCTCAGGCAGTTCGTATTATTTATAAGGCAAAAGATGGCGAAGAATATATTTTTAACTTAATTGATACTCCAGGACACGTAGACTTTAACTATGAAGTATCTCGTAGTTTGGCTGCCTGTGATGGTGCAATTCTCGTTGTGGATGCAGCACAGGGGGTGGAAGCACAGACATTGGCAAACGTATACCTTGCGTTAGATCATGATTTGGATGTGTTCCCTGTAGTGAACAAAATTGACCTTCCATCTGCTCGACCAGAAGAAGTTTGTCAGGAAATTGAAGATGTTATCGGTATTGAGGCCATGGATGCACCACGTATTTCAGCGAAAACAGGACTTAATATTGAAGATGTATTAGAAGAAATTGTAGCAAAGATTCCAGCACCATCGGGAGATGCGAGTGCGCCACTTCAGGCACTTATTTTTGACGCTCTGTATGATCAGTACAAAGGTGTTATGGTATTCTGTCGTATCAAAGAGGGTACATTAAAGGTTGGTGACCCAGTAAAAATGATGGCTACAGGGGCATCTGCTTCTGTTGTTGAAATTGGTTATTTTGGTGCAGGTCAGTTCATTCCATGTGAAGAGCTTTCAGCTGGTATGGTAGGTTATTTTACCGCAAGTATTAAAAACGTAGCAGATACTCGTGTTGGTGATACGGTTACCAATGCAAATCGTCCATGTACAGAAGCGCTTCCTGGTTATAAAAAAGTAAATCCTATGGTTTACTGTGGTATTTATCCAGCAGATAGTGCCAGATATCCAGATTTAAGAGATGCATTGGAAAAGTTACAGATTAACGATGCTTCTTTACATTTTGAACCAGAAACATCTTTAGCACTTGGTTTTGGTTTCCGTTGTGGTTTCCTTGGATTATTGCATCTTGAAATCATTCAGGAACGTTTGGAGCGAGAATTTGATCTTGATTTGGTAACAACTGCTCCAGGTGTTATTTATAAAGTTTATAAAACCAATGGAGAAATGATTGATTTGACTAATCCATCCAATCTTCCAGATCCATCAGAAATTGATTATATGGAAGAACCATATGTAACTGCTGAAATTATGGTAACAAAGGATTACGTTGGTTCGATTATGACCCTTTGTCAGGAACGACGCGGTATTTACATTGGTATGGAATATATTGAGGAAACCCGTGCACTATTAAAATATGAATTGCCATTAAATGAAATCATTTACGATTTCTTTGATGCATTAAAATCCCGTTCTCGTGGTTATGCTTCTTTTGACTATGAGTTAAAAGGTTACCAGCGTTCAGAATTGGTAAAATTAGATATCTTAATCAATCATGAAATGATGGATGCATTGTCATTTATCGTATTCAAAGACAATGCTTACGAACGTGGTCGTCGTATGTGTGAACGATTAAAAGAAGAAATTCCAAGACACTTGTTTGAGATTCCAATTCAGGCAGCAGTTGGCGGAAAAATCATTGCTCGTGAAACTGTAAAAGCTATGAGAAAAGACGTTCTTGCAAAATGTTACGGTGGTGATATTTCTCGTAAACGTAAACTTCTGGAAAAACAGAAGGAAGGTAAGAAACGTATGCGTCAGGTGGGCAATGTAGAGATTCCACAGGAAGCATTTATGAGTGTTTTGAAGTTGGATGAAGATTAAAAATGAAAAATTTAGAATTATATATTCATATTCCGTTTTGTTGCAAGAAATGTGCATACTGTGATTTTTTATCTTTTTCCTCTGACGAAAAAACGCAAATGGCATATGCGGATGCGTTGATTCGTGAAATCGAGTTTTATGGTCCAAAAATGAAAGAATTTCTGATAAGTACCATTTTCATTGGCGGTGGTACGCCAACATGGTTGGATGAAGATAAAATGTTAGAAATTTTGGATACTATTTATGCTTATTTTAATATTTCACCTGAAGCAGAGATTACGATGGAATGCAATCCAGGAACGGTAACTCCAGAAAAATTGAAGAAATATCGAAAAGCTGGTGTGAATCGTTTGAGTATTGGACTACAGTCTGCAGATGATGAAGAACTAGAACTGTTAGGTCGAATTCATAACTATGAAACATTTGTAAATACTTATGAAATGGCAATAAAAGCTGGTTTTTTCAACATCAATATTGATTTAATGAGTGGTATTCCTTATCAGACTGCCGAGAAATTCTTGCATTCCTTACAAAGGGTAGTCTGCTTAAAACCAAAGCATATTTCGGTATATTCGTTGATTATTGAAAAAGGAACACCATTTTATGAAACATATAAATTTGATTTGGTGAAGCAGGAAGCTGGCATTGAGACGGAAATGCTTCCTACAGAGGATGAGGTATATCGAACAACGAAGTTAACACAGCAATTTCTGGCACGAGCAGGATATGAGCAGTATGAGATTTCTAATTTTGCACAGCCAGGTTATGCTTGTGACCATAATATTGGATATTGGACAAGAGAAAATTATTTGGGGTTGGGCTTAGGTGCAGCCTCTCTTGTGGAAAATGTCAGATATACGAATATGACTGATTTAAATGCATATATCGAACAGTCCAAACAAATGAAGATGGTTTCTTTTGAACAGCCGAATGGAGATATAGAATTAGGTACAAATTTACATGTCGCGGCTGATGTGATATCACGTAAGGCGCAGATGGAAGAATTTATGTTCTTAGGATTGCGTATGAATCGTGGTGTAACGAGAGCAAAGTTTGAGGAATGTTTTGGAATTCCAATTGAAGGAATTTATAGTACAACATTGGACAATTTAAAAAAGCAAGGTTTTTTGAAGATGAGTGCAGGGAATATAACACTTACAGAAAAAGGACAGGATTTGTCCAATTATGTATTGGCACAATTTTTGCTGTAGCTTATTTAAGAAATGAGGGAAAATATGTCACAAACAATGACAAAAGAAGTACACGAAGAAAATAAAATGGGCGTAATGCCAGTTGGAAAATTGTTGTTTAGCATGTCTATTCCGATGATGATTTCAATGTTGGTACAGGCTTTGTATAATATTGTAGATAGCATTTTTGTTGCACAGATTAGTGAGGGAGCGTTAACTGCAGTATCATTAGCGAATCCTTTACAGATGCTTATGATTGCCATTGGTGCAGGTACAGGTGTTGGTGTAAATGCATTGTTATCCCGTTCGCTTGGTGAGAAGAATTTTGATAAAGCCAGCGAAGTTGCTAGAAATGGTGTGTTTTTAGCATTTATGAGTTATCTTTTATTTTTATTTATCGGTCTATTTGTGGTAAAACCATTTTTCTATGCACAGACAGATGATGTAGAGATTATCGCATATGGTATTCAGTATTTAAGTATTGTGTGCTGTTGTTCTTTTGGTATTTATGCACAGTTTGTATATGAACGTATTTTGCAGGCAACAGGCCGTACCATGCATACCATGATTACACAGCTTGTTGGTGCAATTATTAACTTGATTCTTGATCCAATTTTGATTTTCGGTCTATTGGGAATGCCAGCACTTGGGGTAAAAGGTGCTGCGATTGCAACAGTCATTGGTCAGATTGCAGCTGGGATAACTGCATATCTTATGAACGTATATGCAAATAGAGATGTCAATGTCAGCATGAAAGGGTTTAGACCTTCTAAAGAAATTATTCAGCAGATTTATCAGATTGGTGTGCCATCTATCATTATGCAATCCATAGGTTCCATCATGATATTCTGTTTAAACAAGATTTTGATTGTATTTTCAACTACTGCAACGGCTGTGTTTGGTGTGTATTTCAAACTTCAAAGTTTTATTTTCATGCCAATCTTCGGTTTGAATAATGGGTTGGTTCCAATTATAGCGTATAATTTTGGCGCTCATAAAAAGGATCGTTTGTTGCAGACCTATAAGTTTGCTTTATTTTCTGCTATTGGAATAATGTTAGCTGGAGTTGTATTATTTGAACTGTTCCCAAAACAATTATTCTTGTTGTTTGATGCTTCGGAACATATGCTTGGTATGGGTGTGCCGGCTCTTCGTATTATAGCCTTCCATTTCCCAATCGCAGCATTCTGTATTATAACAGGTTCTATGTTCCAGGCGGTTGGTAAAGCGGTGTATAGTATGATAAATTCGATTTGCCGTCAGTTGGTAGTATTGCTTCCTGCTGCATTCATTTTAGCTCAGTTTGGTAATGTAAATTATGTGTGGTTTGCATTTTTGATTGCAGAAGGTGCATCGATGATATTAACTGCGATTTTCTTCAAGAAAGTATATAGACAAGTAATTAAACCGTTATAAATTACGATTTAGCAGACTAAAAAGGGTTGAAAATCTACGAAAACCAAAATGCCTAGGATAACTTCTAGACTCGTACTTCGAACATAACATTTTCTAAATACTTTGTCTTTAAAACAATGAAATTAGGACGTAACCGGATTTGATTCGCCATCCGTGGTTCAGCAAATCCTTTTGCTGACGTCCTGTCAGCGAATTACTTTTTACGCACAAAGTATTAAGAAAATCTAATGTTCTTGTAATGAGTCTTAAAGTTATCCTAGGCACTCTTGTTTTCTTGCGTTTTCAAAATCTTTTTGGTAACTGAAACCGTTCCTATAAAAGGAGCAAAAGCCCTTTATATCTATAAATCATCTATGTTAAAAAATATTCTTTCAGGATGCTCTATCCAATTCCATCTATATCAAAAAATTTGTTTCTCAGATGTTTTTTCTGATGAAATATCATGCTTTTTCCGTAAAATAAGAGTAACAATTTATCTATATGAAGAAAATATGTAATCAGATGGGAAGTATTGTCAGAAACCAACATCTTAAAGGTATATTTTCGCGTATAGATAATCACTTGCATAGGAGAAATAGGAATCCGTGCGAAATGAATGAGCAGATAGAATATCACAAGCAGAGATGGATCGTATTTTAGATCTAAAATCACGTGCGGATTCAGAGCAACTAATTAAAATCATTATTCCGGCGCGTGTCCATTTTTATCTCCTATGATAGAGACGGTTTAAAACTAGAAATTCATTCGTGCTAAAATAGGTATTGAACGAAGAGGTAATTCATACATAAACTTTATAGAAAAGTCAATTCCTATTAGTGCACTAAACCGTAATTTTTTTTATTTTGTAGCGATAATAGAAGATAAAGAACACCGATGTCATAATCCAAGAGATTGGATAACTCCAGGAAATAGTTTCCATGCTTGGGCTAAGCGGGAAGATGAAAAGTGTCCAAAAAATACGAAATCCACAGATGCCGAGCATGGTCATAATCATTGGAATGATGGCATCTCCTATACCACGAAGGGCACAGGAATATATTTCGATAAAACCAAAGGTGATATAAAATGGTGCCATGATGCTAAATGTGGTACATGCAATATCCAAAACAGCTGTATTATCCGTAAAAATCGAGAAGAGTGGATATTGGAATGCCATGAGGAAAGTCACGATTACAATAGCGAATGCGAAATACATGCCTAATCCGATTTTAACGCTTTTCTTTACACGGTTCATGTGACCGGCACCATAATTTTGTCCAACGAAAGTTGTGATAGCAGTTCCTAATGAGCCGCCAATCATCCAATAGATGCCATCGAGTTTTGCGAGGGCTGTCCATGCGGCTGCGGCATCAGTTCCTATACTGTTTACTGCACTTTGTAAAATCATATTTGATAAGCTGTACATAGAGGTTTGGATACCACCAGGAAAACCGATGTAAAGCTGTGTCTTTAATGTTTCCCAATCAATTCGAATTTCTCGAAGTGAGAAATCACACAATTCTTTTGCAGATAGCAATGCACGAGTTACCAAAACGGCACTGATAGCTTGTGCAATCAAGGTTGCAACAGCCACACCCAGTACTCCCATTTGGAAAACAACCACAAATAAAATATCCAGGACAATATTTATCAGACAGCAGATAATCAAATAAATCAAAGGACGTTTGGAATCTCCCAATGCTCGCAAGAGTGAGGAGCCCGTATTATAAATAAATATAAAAAGAATTCCAACTAAAAACACGCGAAGGTAAAGTAAAGAATCCTCAAAAATATCTGCAGGTGTATTTAAGACCTCTAAAAGTGCGGGTGCAGATAGATATCCCAAGATGGAAATGACGATACTGCTAATGATGGAAAATCCATAAATGGTATGGATGCTGTTGCTTACCTTTATACGGTCGCCACTTCCGAAAAATTGAGAAACAATGACTGATGCACCTGCGGTTAGGCCCACAAAAAAGCCAACGATTAAACTAACAATCATACCAGAAGAACCACCGACGGCTGCTAGTGCATCGCTGCCAACGAATCGGCCGACAACGATGGCATCAATGGTGTTATAAAGCTGTTGAAAAAATGTTCCAAAAAGAATTGGAAAGAAGAACAGAAGCAACTGATTTCCGATAGGTCCTTCGGTTAATTCATTTAGGTTTTTCTTGGTCTCATTCATTCTATATTCCTCATAAATTTTAAAGATAAATTATTTAAAAAGATTTAGGATAATTATACATGAAATTCCATAAAAGAAAAACATGAATTTGATTGAGTTTAAATGAATAGAGGAGTATAATGTATTTTGTATATTTATGACTAAATTGAGGTAATTGGAATGAGTAATATGGATTTTAGAGAAGTAGTAGATGAAAATAAAGACGATGTTGTGGATACAGATATCG
Source organism: Agathobacter sp. (assembly GCA_045633955.1). Classification (GTDB taxonomy): domain Bacteria; phylum Bacillota; class Clostridia; order Lachnospirales; family Lachnospiraceae; genus Roseburia. The sequence continues at coordinate 12,356 of JAZQZJ010000085.1, forward strand.
TTGATGTAGAAGATATATCTGAAACAGTAGAAGAGGTTAACGATACAGAAGAAATAAATGATGTGGATTCTGATGATACAGATGATGGTTATGAAGATCATTGTTACATTTGTCGTCGCCCAGAAAGTATGACAGGAAAAATGATTAACATGTATGGAGGAATCAAAATCTGTAACGATTGTTTGCAGAAGACATTGGATACGGTAAACAGCAATCCATATATGGGAAATCCAAATATGAGTGGTATGCCTAATTTGGGCGGAATGCCACATATTAGTATGATTGATATGTCTGATTTGTCTAGTTTCTTTGGTGGTATGCCTGGCGGAGATGGCATGATGGGCGGTATCCCAAAGAGCCAGCGTTTGAAAAAGAAGCAGCCAAAAGAAAAGAAAGAAAAACCAGTACTAGATATTCATTCAATCCCAGCGCCTCATAAGATTAAAGCGAGTTTGGATGATTATGTAATCGGACAGGAACATGCGAAGAAGGTGATGTCTGTAGCGGTTTATAATCATTATAAACGTATTATGGATAAATCTGAAAGTGATGGAATCGAAATTGAAAAATCTAATATGCTCATGATTGGACCAACTGGTTGCGGTAAGACATATTTGGTAAAAACACTTGCAAAACTTTTGGATGTACCACTTGCTATTACAGATGCGACATCTTTAACAGAGGCCGGCTATATTGGTGACGATATTGAAAGTGTTGTAAGTAAACTTCTGGCAGCTGCAGATAATGATGTGGAACGTGCTGAGCATGGTATTATTTTTATCGATGAAATTGATAAAATTGCAAAGAAGAAAAATACCAACCAGCGTGACGTTAGCGGCGAATCTGTACAGCAGGGAATGTTAAAACTGTTAGAAGGTGCAGAAATTGAAGTTCCAGTAGGTGCTAGCAGTAAAAATGCGATGGTTCCTATGACTATGGTTAATACCAAAAATATTTTATTTATTTGTGGTGGTGCATTCCCAGGGTTGGAAGATATCATTAAAGAACGTTTAAATAAAGCAGCGGCTATTGGATTTAAGGCTGACTTAAAAGATAAATATGACGATGATGAAAATATTCTTCGTCAGGTTACCACAGAAGATGTACGTAAATTTGGTATGATTCCAGAATTTATTGGTCGTTTACCAATTATGTTTACATTAGATGCATTAACCGAAGATATGTTAGTGTCCATTTTAACAGCCCCTAAAAATGCGATTATTAAGCAGTATCAAAAATTGTTAGCAATGGATGAAGTTCGTTTAGAGTTTGAAGAAGCAGCACTTCGTAATATAGCAAAGAAAGCAAAAGAAAAGAAAGTTGGAGCCCGTGCGCTTCGAGCAATTATCGAAGAGTTCATGCTGGATATTATGTTTGAAGTACCAAAGGATGATAATATCGGTATGGTAACAATTACAGAGGACTATATAGAGAAAAAAGGTGGTCCACGTATTCAGATGAGAGGATGCTTCGAAATTGAGGATAAGCAGAGTTCGTAGTAACAATGCAATAGAAATACAGTAGTAGGAAGGTCACATAAGAATGAAAATTATTCACTGTGCGGATTTACACTTAGATTCAAAAATGACAGCAAATCTGTCCAAAGAACAGGCAAAAGAACGAAAAATGGAAATTCTCCGTACCTTTAGCAGAATGGTAGAGTTTGCAGTAAAAAATGAAGTTACTGTGATTATAATTGCAGGAGATTTGTTTGATACCAGAAATGTATCTGCCACTGTGCGTAACTATGTACGAGATGTGATTGTAAATCATCCAGAAATAGATTTTCTTTATTTGAAAGGAAATCATGACAATGATAATTTCCTTTCAAAACTGGATGAAATTCCAGAAAATCTTTGTTTGTTCCATGACAAATGGACTACATATACTTATGGAAACGTAGCCATTACAGGATTAGAACTCGATAGAGAAAATAGTCTTACAGCATACAATACATTGGTATTAAGTCATGATGCATATAATATTGTAACGCTTCATGGACAGCTTTCAGAGTATAAAAGCAGAGATAAAGCAGAAGTGATTAGTTTGGACGAATACAGAAACAAGAATATTGACTATCTGGCGCTTGGTCATGTGCATAGTTTCATGATTGATAAACTCGATGCTCGTGGTGTGTATTGTTATCCTGGCTGTTTGGATGGCAGGGGATTTGATGAATGCGGTACAAAGGGATTTGTGCTTTTGGATATTGATATCGAAAACCATACAGCTACCTCTACATTTATGCCTATGAGTTCCCGCGTGCTTCATACAGTTACAGTAGATGTGACCGGTATCACAACAACACAAGAAGCAGCGACTCGTATGGAGACAGTAATTCGTGATGGAAAATATGCATCCAGCAGTTTAGTGAAATTTGTATTAACAGGTGAAGTGGATGTAGAATGTGAATTGGAAACAGACTTTTTGGAAGAACAGTTTGCAGATTATTTTTATTTCTGTAAAGTGTATGATGAAACAAAGATAAAAGTAAACTATCAGGATTATGAAAAAGATGCATCCTTAAAAGGAGAATTTGTGCGTCTGGTATCGGCTTCCGATTTATCAGAAGAAGAAAAAGCCATTGTAATTCGTACAGGTATTTTGGCATTACAGGGAGAGGAGATTTAATATATGAAGTTATTAGCATGTCATATTGAAAATTTTGGGAAATTATCCGATCTCTCTATTGATTTTGTAGATGGAATCAATGTTATCAATCAATCAAATGCATGGGGAAAAAGTACACTTGCCGCATTTTTAAAGGTTATGTTTTATGGATTAGATGCAAAAAAAGAAGCGGGAGCTTTTGAGAAAGAACGTGTTTTGTATCGTCCTTGGCAAGGTGGCGTTTTTGGCGGAGAATTGGATTTTGAAATGGATGGAAAACGTTTCCGCATTAGCAGAAGTTTTGGACGTACAGAAAAGACAGATGAATTTCATTTGTATGACTTATCTACGAATTTAGAATGTTTGGATTATTCGGAACAGATTGGAACCGAAATTTTTGACTTGGATAGCAGCTCTTTTAAGAGAACAATTTATATTGCGCAGAATGATTGTGTAGGTGGAGTTTCAGATCGCATCAATGCAAAACTTGGTAATTTGGCTGAAAATACGGATGATATTAATAACTTTGAGTCTGCTAGCCGTCATTTAAAAGATATTTTAAATCAGTTGACACCTGATCGTGTGACTGGAAGCATCAAAAAACGTAAGAACTATATTACACAATTAACGCAGGAACTTCGTGCCTTTGAATCTGCACAGCAGGGAATGGAAGGGATTCGACGAAAAGAACAAGTGGTTTCTTCCCAGATTAATGAGTTGATGGGAATTCGTCAGAATTATGCACAGGCCTTGGTAGTAGCTAGTGAGGAAAGCCGTAAAAAAGAGCTTTATATGCAGTATGATGCATTGTGTAAAGATGTAGATGCAAAAGAAGAAAAAGTAGACAGATTAAAAGCTTTTTTCCCAAATGGAGTACCTCAAAAAGAAGAATTTAAGGCACAGATGCAGTATGTGCGTAATATGGAGAACAAAAAGGCTCAATTAAAAGGCTTAGAATTAACGGTTAGCGAGCATGAAATCTGGAATAAATTAGAGACGATGTTTGAGACAGAAGTGCCTACATTAAAACAGATTGATGCATCCCTCGAGACACTGGGTAGTATTGATAAACAAAAAGAAAATTTGGCTAGTTTAGAAACACATATGCATCTTCTGGAAAAGGAATTAGAAGAAGAACCACAGATGCCAGTGTTTGAAAGGATTAGTCATAAGATTTTCTTGTTTACAGGATTTGGCATTGTATTGGTAGGAGTAGCGGCATTGGCTCTTTGGTACATGAATATGATTCCTGTAGCAAATGACAAATATCTGTTAATTGCGATTGTATGTGCGATTCTGTTTGGTGGAGCATTTGTATTAGTTGGCGCGTTGCAGGGATATCGTGTGGAAAAAGAGCGTGAGGCATGGCAGCTTTCGATAGATAATGATACAGCGAATGTTCGTGAGCGTTATGAAGAGCTAAAGGGACAGGCTGCTAGTTTAAAAGAACATATTAATCAAGTGCATGGTACGGTGGGATCTTTCTTGGAAAGATTCCGTGTATATTGCAAGGTAGATGAATATTCTGCAAAATTATATGAGATGAAGAGTCAATTGACAGAGCATGAACGCCTTACAGAAAAAATTGGTGAGAGTATGCATACTCGCAAAGAACTTGAAGCGGAAATGCAGAAAATTCATAGTTTTACAGAAAAGTATGGATGTTCTGATAGCGAAGATGTGTCGAGTGTGTTAAATAACTATCAGGAAAAGGCTGCAGAATATCATGTAGCGCAATTGGCGTATGAGGAAGCTTATAAAAAGCGAGATGATTTTGAAAAACGTCAGGACAAATCATTTTGGACAAAGGAAGGATTATGTCCATATGGCATTGATGAATTGAATCAGATGATTCAGAAGGCAGATGCCAAATTAGAAGAATTAAAAAATGCAAAGTCACAATATACGAAGCAATTAGAAGATTTACAAGAGCAGTTGGATTTACGAGATGAAAAGCAGGCAGAGTTGGGTGAACAGCTGTATCAGCAGGAAAGGGATATGAAGAAATATACGATTATAAAGCTGACACAGGAATATCTGACAAAGGCAAAGGAGCAGTTTACTGCCCGTTATATGGATCCGATTGCCAATGGATTTTCAAAGTATTACCAGATGCTTACAGGTGATGATAGTAAAGCTTGGATGATTGATGCAAATATCAATCTAAAGATGAAAGAACAGGGTGAATTACGAGATACCAGATGGCTCTCTGCTGGTTATCAAGACTTACTCGGTGTTTGTATGCGTCTGGCATTGGTAGATACCATGTACAAAGAAGAAAAACCATTTTTGGTTTTGGACGATCCTTTTGTGAATCTTGATGCGAAAAAGGTAGAAGCTGGAAATCAGTTGTTATTAGAAGTGGCGAAAGAATATCAGGTAATCTATTTTACCTGTCATGATAGTCGTAGTCCAATAGCATAGTAGAGCGAATAGAACCCTCAAGCGAATGAACTTGAGGGTTTTTATATTATGAAAAGGGAATAACAATTCAAGATTATTGGCATAAAATAGATTAATATGTTGTTTTGGAGTTTGTCTATGGCATGTAATTCGATTATTCCTTCCAATGATACGTTTGATTTTATTGTTGCCAGTGATGAGCTGACACCGCCCTTGATACAGCCTTTGTGTATACAGCCAATTAATGAAATTTATTCTATTTGGTATTATGACAGAGCGGGAATACCTCCACTTTCACTTGGAGAATATTCTTATGGTTCTATTCCAAAATGTTTTTCGCTTATGGATAGTACTAGTTTAGATGTAAGTGGAATTTTGGCGATTCAGAATCAGCCGAATCTAGCGCTAAAAGGGCAGGGTGTTTTGGTCGGTATTGTGGATACGGGAATTGATTATACCAATACATTGTTTCGTGATATAGCAGGGAGTTCAAGAATCTATGCAATGTGGGATCAGACACTAGTAAATGGTGATGAAAGGAGAAGTCCAGAAGGTTTTCTATATGGAGTGGAGTATACAAAGACAGATATTAATCGTGCATTACAATCGGAGAATCCCGAAGAAATAGTACCGGAACGAGATGAAATCGGACATGGAACTTTTCTTGCTAGTTTGGCTGCTGGAAGTGAAGATGCGTCAAATGATTTTGTAGGTGCTGCTCCAGAGTGTGAACTAGTAATTGTAAAACTAAAGGAAGCAAAACAGAATTTAAGAGAGTTTTTTTATTTGTCAGAAACAGAACCTATTTATCAGGAAAATGATATTATGGCCGGTGTAGCATATGTAGAAGATATCGCAAAAAGAGCAAATCGTCCGTTGGTTGTGTTGTTGGGGGTTGGGACAAATCAAGGCAGTCATTCGGGTACGGGTCCATTGTCCACATATTTGGATTTTATAGGATTTCGTCGTAGGAGAGCAGTTGTAGTTCCTGCGGGAAACGAAGCGATTGCGGCACATCATTTTTATGGGGAGACGAAATCGGTGCTTTCCCCAGTGACAGTGGAGTTAAATGTGGAAGCAGAAGTGAAAGGATTTTGTATGGAATTATGGTCTTCTGCCCCAGAGTTGGTACGGGTGATTGTACAGTCTCCTACAGGACAGCGAAGTCAGGGTGGATTTCCTGTTTCAGAAGAAACCCAGGTGACAAATTTTATCTTTGAAAATACAGTATTGACCTTGGATTATCGAATTTCGGGAACAGAAAGAGACTTACTGATATTCTTTCGATTCAGTAATCCCACAGAAGGAATTTGGATTGTATTGGTGTATCCGCAGCAATCTATCACTGGAGGCTTTCATATGTGGCTTCCAATTCAGTCACAGGTGGGGCCGGATGTAACCTTTATTTCACCAAATCCGGATACAACTGTTACAACACCAGGTATGGCGGAAATACCAATCACGGTGGGTGGTTATGATGGATTAACTGGAGCAAGATGGATTCCATCAGGAAGAGGATTCTCTACAGATGGGAGAGTAAAACCAGACTTTTGCGCACCATCGGTAAATGTGTTTGGTGCAGGATTACGAAAGGATTACGTAGAACAAACAGGCAGCAGTGTTGCTGCGGCTATAACGGCAGGTGCAGCAGCTCTTTGTATGGAATGGGGAATTATAGATGGATATGCGCCAACGATGAATTCTGTTGAGATAAAAAATTTAATGATACGTGGATGTAACAGAGAACAAAACCAAATATATCCAAATACAGAATGGGGATATGGAAAGTTAGATTTGTATCACTCTTTTGAGGTTTTACGAAATTAATTATTACTATAGATAAAAATTATACAATTTTTATGAAAAATGTGATGAAGTATTGTTTTTTTTATGATACAATACGAAATAAGGTGGAAAAGAATTTCTATTTGTGAAGTACAAATAAGGAAGAAGGTAAAGTCGTATGGTTGCGATTCAGTTGAAAAAGGGTGAACATTTAGTTCGAAAAGGGGAATCTACAAAGGCGATTTATATTGTATTAAAAGGCTCTGTAGTAATGAAAACAGAATATAATCAGATTACTTTGGATAGTGGAAGTATTATCGGGATTATGTATGGTTACACGGATGAATATACGGGTGACTATGTTGCGTTAGAGGATTCTTTGATTGCATCTTATAAATATGAGAGTCCTGAGGATTATAAAACGATTTTTAGGGAACAGCCCAAATACTGTTATGCCTTCTTGTATGCAGCTATTAGACAGTTCCGTATCGTATATGATAATTATAAAGCTTTGCAGGATGCTGCGAAGGAAATCTCTGATTTTATTACAAAACAGCATAGCGAATATGAGATGATGTGTTCTGAGTATGGTGTAGAGGCTAGTGATGCGCAGATATCAGAACTTAGTCAGGTGGAAGAACCAGAACCTATCAAACCATGGGAATTTAATTATTTCATGGATTTGGTCGATTTGCCAGAGAAAAATCTTCGTTTCTTTTATGGAGACAAAGAGAATCTGACGATTGGTGTATTGCTTCAGATTGCAGAAATCGAAACCCGTATGATTGCCAATATGGATGCTTTAAAAGAATATATCCATAGTGCAAAGGATAGTTTATTAAATGAAGACGAAGACTTGTTACAGCTTTGGTATGATTTGGCTGTGAAATTGGCTACAAAAGAATATGATGTCGATGAAGTGGACGAAAGAGTAAAAGAGTTAGAAGAGTTCTTGAAAAATACCAACTTCTATAAAGACAATGTAGTAGAAAATCGCATGGATTATTATCGTTCTGTAGATTTTAAGAATTATGTGAAGAATCATGCACCTCAGATGGAAGATGAAGATAATGCTAATGGTGAAGTTGCAGAAGAAATGACCAGAGATCAGGTATTAAGAACTGATTTTACTACATATATTATGAAGTATGCTGGTTATGAACAGCAAGAAATCAACCAATGTAAAGCATTGATTAGAGAGTATGGGGAGATTGCGGAGATTCAGGATTATACACCTGAGATGCAAAAGACCAGAAGAGCACTTACCAAGGTGTTCTACGAGATTTATGAAAAGGCATTTCTACGTGCCGTACATGCGAGAAGTATTTCGACAGTTATGAAACTCTTCTTCAATTTTGGTGTGTTGGATTTGGCATTGGCAGGCGTTGCTCATTTAGATGAGTTGATGGCAATTAGCGAGTTGCTGGATAATCAGTGGATGGAACAGAAACAGGCAGATAAAAATGGAGAATCTTTTTGCCATGTATATACAGCATATCAGTGGCTCTGTTTGGTATATCGTGGAGAAAAAGAGCCATCCAAAAATGAATTTGATGTGGACTATGCGGGATATTTATTAGAACTGCGTAAGAATCACGAAATTACAAGAGAAGAAGAAAACCAGTTGAAACGAGACCAGTTAAAGAAGGTTGAGTTTGAAATCCGTAATATGTTTATGACAAATAACCGTATTACATATGGACGAATCACCACATTTTGTCCAGTACTTCATGAAAAAGATTTTATCCGTACGATTGATCAGTTAATCGTATCACTTATGACGGTAAATGCAGCAATAGATGAAATTCGTGATTTGGATTATTCTTGCTTCTTTAGAGAAGTATTTTTCGCTGCACCAGCTTACGGCATAGAGCGTACAGAAATTATGAAAGAAGTATTGCCAGATGTTATTTTGATGCCTAATATTGGTACAAAAGCTATGATGTGGCAGGAAACTGCTGGTGTAAAGAGAGATACACCTGCAAGATTTATTTTCCCAGTTATGACCAGTGGCGATTTGACAGATATGATGTTAGAAACCGTTGGACGTTATCGATGGGAAATTTGTCGAAAGATTCTTGGTGTTCGTTGGAATGATATCCGTGAAAAATCATTGACTTCTGAATTTTATGATTATGTACAGTTTTACCGTAAGAATCGTGATTTATCGCAGGAAGCAAAAGAAAAAGTAAAAGCCGAACTGGTACATGCAAAAAACAATTATCGAGAAGTATTTGTATCTGATTATTTGAGTTGGATGAAGTTTGAGTCACAAGGAAATTTCCGTTTGAACAAAGTATCTCGTCGTATTATTTCCGAATATGTGCCATTTAAGGTAGAAATTAGAAAGAAATTGGAAGAAAATCCAATGTATCGTGAACTATTTGCCAAGAGTAATATTATTATGGGTAGAAAGCGTGAAAAAGAAAAAGTATTATTTGACCGTTACGTGACAGCAGGTGGTGTGATTACGCCAGAGCTAGAAGCGCATTTAAAATATTATGGTGTATAAATGTAATTATGTATACAGGTCAAAACATAGGAATAGGAGTGATTTGATATGTCATACAAGGATGATGTAAAAGTGTATGCAAACAGTAAGAAAGGATTATGTGTAACGAATGATACAATCCCAGAAGATTTGTTTGTAAAATTCGGTGTTAACCGTGGTCTTCGTGATTTAAATGGTAAGGGTGTTCTGACAGGGCTTACCACAATTTCAAAGATTCTTTCTTTTAAAAACGAGGATGGTGTAAAAGTACCGATTGATGGTGAACTCTGGTATCGTGGATATCAGGTTCAGGATTTAATAAATGAATTAGATGAAAATGAGTTTGGATTTGAAAAAACAGCATATTTATTATTGTTTGGTGAAAAGCCTACAGCAGAAGAATTAACACAGTTTTCGACGATTCTTGGCAAGTGCCGTAGATTACCTACCAACTTTACCAGAGATGTCATTATGAAGGCTCCATCAAAAGATATTATGAACTCTATGACAAGAAGTATTTTGACTTTGGCTTCATATGATGGACAGACTACAGATGGTTCGGTGGAAAACAGTCTTCGCCAGTGTATTCAGTTGATTGCAAACTTCCCACTTATTGCAGTGTATGCTTACCATGCGTATAATCACTATGATAATGGAGAAAGTATGTATATTCACAGACCAGATCCAAAACTTTCTACAGCAGAAAACTTTTTAAAGATGCTTCGTCCAGATCAGAAATATACAGAGTTAGAGGCAAAAGTATTGGATGTTGCATTGATGCTTCACATGGAACATGGTGGTGGTAATAACTCTACATTTACAACTCGTGTTGTTACTTCTGCTGGTACAGATACTTATTCTGCGATTGCAGCTGCTATGTCATCATTAAAAGGCCCAAAACATGGTGGTGCAAATATCAAAGTTATGGAAATGATGGACGACATTCGTACACACGTAAAGGACTGGGAAGACAGGGAAGAGGTAAAATCATATCTTCGTCGTATGTTAGATGGTGAAGTGTTTGATAAAAAGGGCCTTATTTATGGTATGGGTCATGCAGTTTACTCGCTATCAGATCCTCGTGAACGTATCTTTAAAGGATATGTAGAAGAGCTTGCAGAGGCTAAGGGACAGCATAAACAGATGCACCTGTACAACTTAATCGAAGAATTAGCTCCAGAATTGATTGCAGAAAAACGTCATATCTACAAAGGTGTTAGTCCTAACGTAGACTTTTACAGTGGTTTCGTGTATGAGATGCTGGATATTCCACAGGAACTTTATACACCGCTTTTTGCTATTGCACGTATTGTTGGATGGAGTGCACATCGTATTGAAGAGATGATTGGTATGAACAAGATTATTCGTCCTGCATATAAGAGTGTAATGGAGGAAGCAGAATAAATATTTTAACTTTAAACTAAGGGAGAAAAAAATGGGATTATTTACAAAAAAGGAAAATGTAGTTGAAGAACAAACCAGACCAATTGATTCAGAATTTCGTTTTGCCGATAAGACAGAACAGGTAATTCGTTCAAACCGATTTATGGCGATCGCCAATACTGCATATTTTTTATATGTGCTTGCACTTTTAGCTGTATCGGTTATGCGTGGAGAGCGTTCTACAGGATTTTGTGGAATGATTGCTACTTTGGTAGCTGCCACATTATTAGGAACATGGCTAGCGTTCCTAAAAAACAAAAAGAGTACAAAGATGAGATATATTACCTTGATTGGGCAGTGTTTAATCGGATGGATAATTGCATTCGCGTATTCTCAGGATTTTGCGGTATTAATTGGTGGATTTGTATTAATTGGCGGTGTATTGTATTTTGATAAAAAATACAGTATTATTTCTGGCCTTGCATATTTTGGCATGATGGCTTTAGCGGTTGGGTACAAACTTTCTCTTGGAGAAAACTTAGGGGGAAAGAATGTCATTGATTTTGTATTTGTACTCAGTGCAGTAGCACTTATGGTGGTAATAATTATCTGTACCACCTGGGTAGCAAAACAATATAATGACCATTCCATTGGAGCAGCAGAAGCTGAACAGGTTCGACAGAAAGAAATCATGGATGATGTTCTTATGGTAGCAGATGAAGTACGTAAAGGTACAGAAACTGCGATGGATATTATTAATCAGTTAAATGAATCTTCTGAGGTTGTAAATAATGCGATGAGAGATATTTCTGACAGTACATTGGGTACTTCTGAATCTATTCAGACACAGACAACCATGACACAGAATATTCAGGAGTCTATTAATGTTACGATTGAGAGTTCTGAAAATATGGTTCGTGTTGCGCAGCAGTCGAATGAACTTAATCAGCAGAATATGGTTCTTATGGAAGATTTAAAGAAGCAGTCTCAGGTAATTGCAGATACCAATGGTCATGTATCGGAAGCTATGAAATCATTACAGGAACGCACAAATGCAGTTAAGAGTATTGCAGATACGATTTTCTCGATTTCCAGCCAGACAAACTTGTTAGCACTTAATGCTTCAATTGAAAGTGCACGTGCTGGTGAAGCTGGTAGAGGTTTTGCAGTAGTAGCGGATGAAATTAGACAGTTAGCAGAAAAGACTCGTGTAGAAACAGAAAATATTGCTCGTATTTTAGATGAACTTTCAGCAAACGCAAAAGAAGCTTCTGATGCAGTAGAGCGTTCGGTAAAAGCAACTGGAGTCCAGGATCAGATGATTGAACAAGTATCCTTAAGCTTTGGTGACATGAGCAATAATGTAAATGGTTTGATTAGTGAAATTGAAAATATTGACACATTGCTTACAAATCTTTCAGAAGCAAACAATCAGATTGTAGATAATATTTCGAATCTTTCTGCTACTACAGAAGAGGTTACTGCTTCATCTATGCAGGCAACAGAAATGACAGTTGAAAACTTAGATAATGCAGAAAATGCAAAAGCAGAACTTTCAAATGTATTAAATGTTTCTCATCAGTTGGATAAATACATGTAATTATAAAATGAAATAGTATTACATACAGTTATGCCCCATGTTCTAAAATAGAATATGGGGCATTCTTGATTTATAGAGCGCAAAGGATTAAAATAGGTTATATATTTTGTGTGATGATATAAGATGGAGGAATATAGAGATGGAAAAGTGGACTGTAATCGAAGGTGGCGTATGTGCGGCAAAAGGATTTCTAGCAAATGGGTTAAATTGTGGATTAAATTCAGATAAAAATAAAAATGATTTAGGAATGGTTGTATCAGAAGTTGTTTGCGATACTGCTGCAGTATATACTAGTAATAAAGTAAAAGGAGCTCCTATTTTAGTAACGAAAGCGAATTTGGAAAAGACCGGAAACAAATCGAAGGCTGTTATTGTAAATAGTAAAAATGCCAACACCTGCAATGCAGATGGTGTGGAAAAAGCAGAGATGATGTGTCAATTAGCAGCAAAAGCATTATCGGCGAAGGGATATGGCGTAGACGCAGAAGATGTGATTGTAGCTTCGACAGGGGTTATCGGTCAGATTTTACCAATTGAACCAATTGCAGATCATGTAGAGGCACTTGCAGAAGGTCTTTCTGTAGATGGAAACTTAAAAGCAGCAAATGCGATTATGACGACAGATACCGTAAAGAAAGAATATGCGGTTACTTTCGAAGTTGGAGGAAAAAAGTGTACGCTTGGCGGTATGGCAAAGGGAAGTGGCATGATTCATCCAAATATGGCGACAACATTGAATTTTGTAACTACAGATATAGCGATTGATGCAGAACTCTTACAGAAAGCTTTATCAGAAATTGTAAAGATAACCTATAACTGTCTTTCTGTTGATGGAGATACATCTACAAATGATATGCTTACAGTCATGGCAAATGGTTTGGCAGGCAATGAAAAAATTGTTTCAGAAGATGCAGACTATGCTCTTTTTAAGGATGCATTGTATGAAGTATTAATGAATTTAACAAAGATGCTGGCAAAAGATGGTGAAGGTGCTACAAAGCTTTTAGAATGTGCTTGTGCTGGTGCACCTGATTTGGATACAGCCATTATCGTGGCAAAAAGTGTTATCTGTTCACCATTATTTAAATGCGCGATGTTTGGTGAAGATGCGAACTGGGGACGTGTGCTTTGTGCCATTGGTTATGCAGATGCAGAATTTGATATTGATAAAGTAGATGTGGATTTGGCTTCCGAAAAAGGAACGATTGCTGTTTGCAGAAGTGGAGCTGGTGTAGAGTTCTCAGAGGATGAAGCAAAAGTTGTGCTCAGTGCAGATGAAATTTTTATCAAGGTTCATTTGAATCAAGGTGAAGTGGAAGCAAAGGCGTGGGGTTGTGACTTAACATATGATTATGTGAAAATTAATGGAGATTATCGTTCATAGAAAAGGGGAAGAAAAGATGAAAATTGGATTTGTTGGCTGTGGAAACATGGGACAGGCAATGCTTTCAGGAATGATTGATTCAGGAAAGGTGAAGCCACAGGATATTATGGTAACAGATAAGTTACTGGCATCCAGAGTGAATACGCAAAAAAAATATGGTGTGGAAATTGCTTCTAGCAATGTGGAACTGACCATGATTGCAGATATTATTATTTTGGCAGTGAAGCCTCAGTTTTATGAAGAGGTACTTTTAGAAATAAAAGATGCTCTTTGGACAGATAAGATTTTAGTGTCCATTGCACCAGGGAAAACACTTAGCTGGTTAGAAGAAAAACTCGGCAAGACAGCAAAAATTATTCGTACTATGCCAAATACACCAGCCCTTGTAAAAGAAGGTATGATGGGTGTTTGTGCAAATGCACAGGTTGCGAAGGATGAATTAGATTTTATTTGTAAATTGTTTAATAGTTTTTCTAAGACGGAATTTGTTCCAGAGAATTTGATGGATACGGTTACTGCAGTTAGTGGAAGTTCGCCTGCTTATGTGTTTATGTTTATCGAAGCAATGGCAGATGCTGCAGTAGAAGGGGGAATGCCTCGTAAACAGGCTTATACCTTTGCCGCACAGGCTGTGTTGGGAAGTGCAAAGATGGTGTTAGAAACGGGTATCCATCCAGGTGAATTAAAGGATATGGTATGTTCTCCAGGAGGTACTACGATTCAGGCTGTACGCGTTTTAGAAGAACATGGGATGCGTGCTGCTGTCATGGATGCAATGAAAGCTTGTATCGATAAGTCGAGAAACATGTAATTTGACTTGCATTTTCCAGTGTTTATGTGTAAAATATATCCATTGAGTAAATGTATAGGAGTGATATCAAATGAGTCAGGCAAAAGTTGATCAGTATAAAAAAGAAAAAGCAAATCGTAAGGAAACAATTGCAAAGGAAAAACGTAATAAAAAGATTACAAAATTCTGTGCAGGTGTTGTGGTAGGTATCTTGGCAGTATGGATTGGTGTTAGTACAGTTGATGCTGTAAGAGAAAATCGTCCAGTAAATACAATTTATTGTGAAACAGGTGCATTAGATGAATACATCAATGGCTTATATGCAGATGATGTAGCAGAAGCAAACTAGTTTTTTCGAGCTTACTTAGGTGCTCCTAAGTAAGCTCATTTAATTCTAGCGGATAAAGGGATTCCATTCTTGCTTCAATGGTGGAATTGGTTGTAGTAGTTTCTGGCTGGAAAAGAATGTACAGCATTAATAGGACAATAATGCATAGAAGGGTAACCGTAGCATAAAATAAAATGTCCTTTAATTTGATAACTACAATTTTTGTTTTTGCGCTCATAGTTCCACCTCATTTTTTTATTGATATATCCTATGTTATGAGGAATTGATTTATGATAAAAAAATTTTAAAAAAATGTTGACATTTGGTTTGGCATGAGGTATTATACAACATGTGCCTAGCAAATAGGTGAAGAAATGCGATAGTGGCGTAGTTGGTAACGCGCGACCTTGCCAAGGTCGAGACCGCGGGTTCGAGCCCCGTCTATCGCTCTCGAGAGTAAGTTATGGATTTGCTCTTATTACAATCAAAATGCGATAGTGGCGTAGTTGGTAACGCGCGACCTTGCCAAGGTCGAGACCGCGGGTTCGAGCCCCGTCTATCGCTCTCGAGAGTGGGTTTTGGATTTGCTCTTATTACAATTGAAAATGCGATAGTGGCGTAGTTGGTAACGCGCGACCTTGCCAAGGTCGAGACCGCGGGTTCGAGCCCCGTCTATCGCTCTCGAAAAAGAAAGCATCATGCGAAAGCATGATGCTTTTCTTTTTAGGAGCGGGCCGAGCCTCGAAGGTTCGAGTCTCCGCTTTGCATCGCTGTGGAGAATGGTAGGCATTCTCTTTTTTTATGATAGCGACTCTTGATTTCTACTAGGTTTTTCGGTAGAATTATATGCTAAGATAGCCTTATTTTTAATGGGCAAATTTATTGGTAGATGGGAGACTAACATGAGTTTAGCAGATCAGATTTTTGTGGATATGTGTAAGGATATTATTGAGAATGGAACTAGTACTGAAGGAGAAAAGGTGCGCCCAGTCTGGGAGGATGGTACGAGTGCATATACCATTAAAAAGTTTGGTGTGGTAAATCGTTATGATTTGTCCAAAGAGTTTCCAGCACTTACACTTCGTAAGACAGCGATTAAGACTTGTGTAGATGAGATGCTTTGGATTTGGCAGAGAAAGTCAAATAATATTAATGATTTAAAGGGACATATCTGGGATGAATGGGCGGATGAGAATGGTTCAATTGGAAAGGCCTATGGTTACCAGATGGGTGTGAAACATCAGTATAAAGAAGGTATGATGGATCAGGTCGATCGTGTAATTTATGATTTAAAGAATAATCCATTTAGTCGTCGTATTATGACAAATATCTATGTACATCAGGATTTAAGCGAAATGCATTTGTACCCATGTGCATATAGCATGACATTTAATGTGACTCAAAAACCAGGAGAAGAAAAGCTGGTACTAAATGCAATCTTAAATCAGCGTTCTCAAGATGTACTTGCAGCAAATAACTGGAATGTATGTCAGTATGCAGTACTTGTGCATATGCTTGCGCAGGTTTGTGATATGCAGGTAGGAGAATTGGTACATGTGATTGCTGATGCACATATTTATGACAGACATGTGGATATTGTAAAAGAATTAATAGAGAGAGAGCAGTATCCTGCTCCAAAGTTTTGGATAAATCCTGAAATTAAAGATTTTTATGACTTTACACCAGATGATATCAAATTGATTGATTATGTGACGGGACCACAGGTAAAAGATATTCCGATTGCGATTTAATGGAGGAACATATATGAATTTAATTGCAGCAGTTGATAAAAATTGGGCGATTGGAAAAAACAACAAGCTTTTGGTGTCCATTCCTATGGATATGAAGTTTTTTAGAGAAACTACTACAGGTAAAATTGTAGTTATGGGAAGAAAGACTTTAGAAAGTTTTCCAAACGGTTTGCCACTTAAGAATCGTACCAATATTGTTTTAACACATGACAAAAAATATGATGGACATGGAGCTATCGTGGTAAATTCCATGGAAGAACTTCAAGAAGAGTTAAAGAAGTACAATAGCGAAGATATTTATGTGATTGGCGGTGAACAGATATATAAAGCATTGTTAGATCAGTGTGATGTAGCGCATATTACAAAAATTGATTTTGCTTATGATGCAGATGCATATTTCCCAAATCTGGACGAAATGCCAGAATGGAAGATTACAGCAGATAGTGAAGAGCAGACTTATTTTGATTTAGAATTTTATTTCCTTAAATATGAACGAGTCAAATAATTTTGTAGCATAATGGGGTCCAAAGATGCAAGTTGTGTTATTGGAAGATATGATGACAAAATTATGAAGATTGAGGTATAGATTATGGATATTACAGGAAGAAAATTGTTTGTAAAAGCGTTATTGGAGGAAGGTGTTGATACCATTTTTGGTTATCCAGGTGGTACAGTAACGGATTTATTTGATGAATTATATAAAACAGATGCAATCAACTTGATTTTGCCACGTCATGAGCAGGGGTTGATTCATGAGGCAGAAGGCTATGCAAAATCAACTGGTAAAGTAGGTGTATGTCTTGTTACTAGTGGTCCTGGTGCAACTAACATCATGACAGGTCTTGCAGATGCACATTATGATAATATTCCGTTGGTTTGTTTTACTGGTCAGGTACCACTTGGTCTTATCGGTAATGATGCTTTCCAGGAGGTTGACATCGTTGGTATGACACGCAGCATTACAAAATATGGTGTGACCGTTCGTAGACGTGAGGATTTGGGTAAGATTATTAAAATGGCATTTCAGATAGCTAATTCCGGTAAACCAGGTCCAGTACTAATTGATATTCCAAAGGATATTCAGACAGCAGTAGGTCCAGCACATTATCCATCTCATGTAGATATTCGTGGATATAAACCATGTAATAGTGTGCACGTAGGACAGTTGAAAAAGGGATATAAGTTAATTAAAGCAGCAAAGAAACCACTTATCTTAGTTGGAGGTGGAGTAAATCTTGCCAGAGCTAATGCACAATTGCAGGCATTTGCTGAAAAGATGAACATTCCAGTTGTATCTACCATTATGGGCAAAGGTGCAATTCCAACAGATCATCCACTTTATGTTGGAAATAGTGGTATGCATGGATGTTATGCTGCAAATAAGGCAGTAAGTGAATGTGATTTGTTATTCTCTATTGGTACACGTTTTAACGATCGTATCACAGGAGATTTAAATGAATTTGCGCCAAAGGCACAGATTGTACATATTGATATTGATACTGCATCTATTTCACGTAATGTAGTTGTAGATGTACCAATCGTTGCTGATGCAAAACTTGCACCTGAAAAAATAGGAGAGTGGGCAGAGCCAAAGAAACACAAAGCATGGTTAGAAGAAATCAAGTCATGGGAAGAAGAAAATCCGTTGGAAATGCGTCGTGATAAAGGACTTTCTCCACAGATGATAATGGAGCATATCAATAAGCATTATCCACAGGGAATTTATGTAACAGACGTAGGTCAGCATCAGATGTGGGCTACCCAGTACTTAGAACTTCGTGAAGAAAATCAGCTTATTACTTCTGGTGGTTTAGGAACGATGGGCTTTGGTTTCCCAGCAGCAATTGGTGCAAAGATTGCGAACCGTGACAAGGACGTTGTTTGTATTTCAGGTGATGGCGGTATGCAGATGAATATTCAGGAAATGGCAACGGCAGTTACACAGGGAGCGAATGTAACGGTTTGTATATTAAACAATTATTGGCTTGGAATGGTTCGTCAGATGCAGCAACTTTTCTATGGAAAACGCTATATAGCAACCTGCTTAAGACGCAGACCAAGCTGTCCAAATGACTGTAAAGGACCAAATCCAGCATGTCCTCCATATACACCTGATTTTGTAAAATTAGCAGAAAGTTATGGTGCACATGGTATTCGTGTAGAAAACGTAGAAGATATTGACGCAGCTTTCGAAGAAGCAAAGAAACATACAGATGCTCCAACAATCATTGAATTTATGATTTCCACCGATGAACTTGTACTTCCAATGGTTAAGGGTGGTAACCCAATGAGTGAAATGATTTTAAAATAGGAGGGAAAAGCCATGAGTATGAAAAATAGATGGATTGCATTATATGTAGAAAATGAAGTCGGCGTATTGGCTAAGGTTTCAGGGCTTTTCGCAGGAAAATCCTACAACTTACATTCGTTAACAGTAGGTACTACGGAAGATCCAACGATTTCTCGTATGACTATAGGTGTAACCAGTGATGATGTTACATTTGAACAGATTAAAAAACAGTTAAATCGTATGATAGAGGTCATTAAAGTGATGGATTTAACGGATACTGCTACTCATATGAAAGAAATTCTTTACGTAAAAATTATGAACATTACTCCAGAAGAACGTACAGAAGCGTTCCAGATTGCACAGGTATTCCAAGTAGATGTCGTAGACATTGGTGCAGATAGTGTGCTTTTAGAGTGTATGTTAAAAGAACGTAAAAATAACGAATTAATTGCGCTTTTAAAATCACGTTTCAAACGAATTAATGTAGTACGTGGTGGTGCTGTAGCAATTGAGGCGATTAGTACAAAGTGTAGAGAGTAATTTTTGGGAGAGAACCTATTATCAGGTTCTCTCTTTTTTCTTGTATTTATGTATTATTTGTATTATAATTAATGATACAAAGAGGTGATGATATGATTATAGCGATTAACGAATATTCCGATGTTCCAATTTATATGCAGATTCGAAATCAGATTGTATTAGGTATTTCGGATGGTAGATTGATGCCAGGAGAACAGCTTCCAACGGTACGTGGTTTGGCAGAAGAGATGGGTGTGAATTCTATGACGGTGAACAAGGCATACCAGATGCTAAAGCAGGAGGGGTATATCTATACTGATAGAAGAAATGGTGCAAAGGTTAGAGAACAGTTAGAGTTTTCTTCAGAGCTTCCAAGGGAGTCAAGAGAAATGTTACAGCGTGTGATTTCGGAAGCAAAGGTAAGAGGAATCTCTTTGGAAGAATTCCAGAAAATCTGCGAGGAATATTTTTAAATGATGTAGATGAAAGGAGTTGGTCATATGACAATGTTAAATATTATATTTTGGATAACATGTTATCCTCTTATATTTTTGATGTATTTTCTTTTGCGAAATGCAAGGGATCGAAATAGTTGGTGTTTTGGAGTAGTTTTAAGTAAAGAATGGAAAAAAGATCCAGAAGTAGATGCAATCGATATAGAGTATCGTAAAAATTTGAAGAAGATGATGTGTGTATTTGCGGTATTACCTTTTTTTACTTTTTTTATAAAGCATGTTTCAATTTCATTTACATTTTGGATGATTTGGATTTTGGTGATTTGCTTTGCTCCGTTGTACTGGTATGCAAAGGCAAATAAACAGATGCGTGTATTAAAGAGTAAACGTGGCTGGAATCCTGCAAGTGAGTTTACGTATACTGATTTAAAAATTGCTGCGCTTCCGAAAAAGATAAAATTTGTGACCTTTTTACCTTGTTTGATTCTAAGTCTGATTCCAATTGGTTTATCGTTTGTGTTGTTTCAGGAAGCAGGGTATAGCGCACTACGAATTTGTATCGTTACCTTTGGTGCATGTACAATTTTGTTTTACCTTCTAGCAATATGGACGGACAGGCAGAGAATCAGTGTAATTTGTGATGATACAGATATAAATATGAATTATGCCAGAGCAAAGAAACAAACTTGGAAACAATTTTGGATGGTATGTAGTTGGTTAAATACAGCGTTTACCTGGAGTATATTTGGCTCCATGTATATTAGGGAAAAAGCATTTACATGGATTTTGGTAGGTAGCATTTTTTATTGTGTCGCATTGATGCTCATGAGTATTTTTTTTATAAAGAAGATATTTGCTATAAATAAGAAGTATGAAGATAAACGCACCATGAAAGATTCTATGGATGACGATAGTCACTGGATTTGGGGCATCATGTATTATAATCCGAAAGACTCTCATATGATGGTGGAAAACCGTATGGGTACAGGTACTGCCATGAATATGGCAACGGGTGTAGGAAAGGGGATGTATGTGTTTGCAACGCTTTGTCTAATGATTATTCCAGTATCCTGTGTTTGGCTGATTATGTTGGATTTTACACCAATCAGTACGGTTGTGGAGAGCAATAGGATAATATGTAGCCATTTAAGTGTAGAGTATGAGATTCCACTTGAGGATATCCAGGAATACACGGTAATTACTGATATGCCAGATGTAACAAAAGTAAGAGGAAATGGCATGGACAATATTTATAGTGGTACGTTTGAGATTTACCGTGAGGGTATGTTTGAGGCATTTTACAATCCACAGAATGATCTGTTTATCAAAATCATGACAGAGGATGAGACCTATTATATCAGTGGCGTGGATGATGCAGCAACAGAGGAGATTTTAGATAAAATCACAGCATATATAAAATAGAAAAAAATATATCTAAAAAACAAAGAAGTGTTTGATAATTTTATTGTCATGCACTTCTTTTTTGCTTGCAAAGAAAAGGGGAAGGGATATAATGAAGATATAGATGGAAATAAATAGGAGGGAGTTTTATCTATGGTTTGGCAGAGTATATTGGAAAAATTCAAAGAATTATTTGGTGATGAGGGAGAAATAGGAGTTTATTTTGCACCAGGCCGTGTAAATATGATTGGTGAACATACAGACTATAATGGCGGTCATGTATTTCCATGTGCTCTTACCATTGGTACATATGGTGTAGCACGTAAGAGAGAGGATAAGAAATTACGTTTTTATTCTTTAAACTTTGAGGATCTTGGTGTGATTGAGTCTAGTGTAGAAGATTTAAAACCAGAAAAAGAAGCAGACTGGACCAACTATCCAAAGGGGGTTATGTGGGCTTTTGGAGAAAAAGGAATGCCTGTAGAATTTGGTATGGATTTGGTTCTTTTCGGTAATATTCCAAACGGATCTGGTCTTTCTTCTTCTGCATCAGTAGAAGTGTTAACGGGATTTATTTTAAGAGATATGTTTGGATTTGATGTGACCAATCAGGATTTGGCACTTATTGGACAGTATTCAGAGAACAAATTTAACGGTGTAAACTGCGGTATTATGGATCAGTTCGCTATTGCAATGGGAAAAGAAGGACATGCAATTTTCCTAGATACAGCTACTTTGGAATATGAATATGCACCTATAAAATTAGAAAATGCAAAGATTGTTATTTCTTGTAGCAATAAGAAACGTGGTCTTGGCGATTCCAAGTATAACGAAAGAAGAAGTGAATGTGAAACTGCATTAGCAGAAATTCAGGCAGTAAAGGATATCAAATCACTTGGTGAACTTACAGAAGAGGAATTTGAAGCTGTAAAAGAAAATGTAAAATCAGATATTCGTATTCAGAGAGCAAAACATGCAGTATACGAAAATCAGAGAACAGTAAAAGCAGTAGAAGCATTACAGAACAATGATGTGACATTATTTGGAGAATTGATGAATGCTTCTCATGTTTCTTTAAGAGATGATTATGAAGTAACTGGTATCGAATTGGATACATTGGTAGAGGAAGCTTGGAAAGTAGATGGTGTGATTGGTTCTCGTATGACAGGTGCTGGATTTGGTGGATGTACGGTAAGTATTGTAAAAGATGAAGCTGTTGAAACTTTTATTACACAGGTAGGCAAAGCATACGAAGAAAAAATTGGCTATGCGGCAGACTTTTATGTAGTAGAAATCGGTAATGGTCCACAGAAACTTGCATAGGAGGATAGAAAATGATTCAAATTAGAATTTTAGAATTAGTAGAATATGGTCTTGTAACAGGACTCTTAACAGAAGAAGATAAGATATTTACTACCAATGCCCTATTGGAGTTGTTTCAGGTAGATGATATCGAAGACAGTGTATTTGAAGCATATGCAACTCGCGAACCTATGACACAGGAAACTGCAGAAGCTGTATTAGAAGATATTTTAGAGGACATGATGGACTATGCCTATGAAAATGGCATTATGAAAGAAAATAGTATCGTGTACAAAGATTTGTTTGATACCAAAATAATGAGTTTGCTCATGGGACGCCCTAGTGAGATTCGAGCAAAGTTTAAGGATTTGTATGAAAACAAGTCTGCATTGGCCGCAACGGATTATTACTACAAATTAAGTTGTGATAGCAATTATATTCGCCGTCAGCGTATTAAAAAGGACCAGAAATGGATTACAGAAACAGATTATGGTACATTGGATATCACGATTAATTTATCGAAACCGGAAAAAGATCCAAAGGCTATTGCAGCAGCAAAAAATGCAAAACAGTCGGCTTATCCAAAATGTTTGCTTTGTGTTGAAAATGAAGGTTACGCAGGTCGTGTAAATCATCCAGCAAGACAGAATCACAGAATTATGCCTGTAACAATTAACAACAGTGATTGGTTTTTCCAGTATTCACCATATGTGTATTACAACGAACACTGTATCGTGTTTAATGGAAAGCATACTCCAATGAAGATTGAGAGAGCTACATTTGGAAAACTCTTGGATTTTGTAACACAGTTTCCACATTATTTCGTAGGTTCAAATGCAGATTTACCAATCGTAGGTGGATCAATACTTAGTCATGACCATTTCCAGGGTGGTCATTATACCTTCGCAATGGAGACAGCACCTATCGAAAGAGAAGTGACTTTTGCAGGATTTGAGGATGTAAAAGCTGGTATCGTAAAATGGCCAATGTCCGTAATTCGTATCACAGCTTCCGATAAAGAACGTTTAGTTGAATTGGCAGATAAGATTTTAGTTGCGTGGAGAGGCTATACGGACGAAGAGGCAGTAATTTTTGCAGAAACAGATGGAGAACCACATAATACCATTACACCAATTGCAAGACGTCGTGGAGAAGATTATGAGTTGGATTTGGTTCTTCGTAACAATTTAACAACAGAAGAACATCCAATGGGGGTATATCATCCACATGCGCATCTTCACCACATTAAGAAGGAAAACATTGGTCTTATCGAAGTTATGGGACTTGCAGTGCTTCCTGCTCGCTTAAAAGATGAAATGGCAGAGTTAGAAGAAGCGATTCTGGCTGGAAAAGATTTAGCATCTACAGAAACTCTTGCATCCCATAAATCATGGGCGGAAAGCTTTATGAAGAAATACGAAGATATCAATAAAGACAATATTACAGATATCATTCGTGAAGAAATCGGACTTGTATTCTCAGAGGTATTAGAGAATGCTGGTGTGTATAAATGTGATGAAGCAGGCAGAAATGCATTTATGAAATTTATTGTATCAGTATCTTAAAAGTTTTAAAAAAAGAACATTGATTTTCTGAATCTTAACCAAGATAATATGGACATTCTATCCTTTTTGGGGTAGAATGTCCTTGTTTATTATATGAATTTTTTGGAGGCGTTGTGTATGAAAGCTTGGGAAAGCAACGTGCGTAAAGTAGTTCCCTATGTGCCAGGTGAACAGCCACAGAAGGAACGTATGATTAAATTAAATACGAATGAAAATCCTTATCCACCAGCACCAGGAGTGCAAAAGGCATTAGAGGAGTTTCAGATAGATAGATTGCGTAAATACCCAGATCCAGTGATTGGGAAACTGGTACAGGCAATTGCAGATTATTATGGTGTAGAAAAAGAAGAAGTGTTCGTTGGTGTAGGTTCTGATGATGTACTTGCTATGATTTTTATGACATTTTTTAATAGTACAGAACCGATTCTTTTTCCAGACATTACCTATTCTTTTTATGATGTATGGGCGGATATGCTTCGTATTCCATATGTGCAGATTCCATTGGATGAAAATTTCTGCATTCAGACAGAAGATTATAAGCGTTCAAATGGTGGGGTGATTTTCCCAAATCCAAATGCGCCAACAGGTGAGCTATTATCCTTAGATGCAGTAGAAGAAATCATAAAATCAAATCCAGGTGTGATAGTTGTTGTGGATGAAGCATATATTGATTTTGGTGGAGAAAGTGCATTGCCACTTATCGAAAAATACGACAATCTGATAGTAGTACAGACTTTTTCAAAATCTCGTTCTATGGCAGGTTCTCGTATCGGCTTTGCTATTAGTAATGAAAAGGTTATCAAATATTTAAATGATGTAAAATATTCCTTTAATTCTTATACAATGGATGCGCTTACCATTGAACTTGGTACAGCGGCTATTGAGGATAAGGCATATTTTGAGGAATGTTGCCAGAAGATTATTGCTACAAGAGAATGGACCAAAGAAGAATTAAAGAAATTAGGTTTTTCTTTTAGGGATTCCAAAAGTAACTTTATCTTTGCAACCCACAAGGATATTCCTGCTGTGGAAATTTATGAGGCACTTCGTCAAGCAGATATCTATGTGAGATATTTTGCCAAAATAGATAGGATTAAGAATCACTTGCGTATTTCTATTGGAACAGATAAAGAGATGAAAGAACTTATTGATTTTCTTACATCTTTTATTCATAAATAAGAAACAATAACAATTTTATATTTCAAAAAGAAAGGATTAGAAAAATGAACTTTTTATTTGATATTATCAAAGGTATGTTAATTGGTGTTGCGAACATCATTCCTGGTGTTAGTGGCGGTACGATGATGGTTTCTATGGGTGTTTATGAGAAAATCATCGGTGTAGTAAACAATTTATTTAAAGATATCAAAAAGTCGATTCTGACATTACTTCCACTTGGTATCGGAATGTTACTTGGTGTTGCAGTATTTTCGTTTATCATTCCTTGGAGTTTGGAAGTATTTCCATTACCAACTTGTCTTTGCTTTATTGGTTTGATTATGGGCGGTGTTCCTGCAATTATAAAACCAGCAAAAGAAAGTCTTCATAAAGAAGGAAAGAGTATTTCAGTGCCACATATCGTTGCATTTGTATTTTTCTTTGCACTTGCTGTTGGTATGGCAGCGATGAATGATGTACAGTCTTCTTCTGCAAGCTTTGATTTAAACATTGGATTTATGATTACTATTTTTATTGTAGGTGTTGTTGCAGCAGCAACGATGGTTGTTCCTGGTGTGAGTGGTTCCCTTGTCCTTATGATTTTAGGATATTATGAAGGAATTATGTCTTCTATCAGTGGATTTATCTCAGCAGTATTTGCATTTGATTGGGCACAGATTTTCTATTATGTAGGTATTCTTGCTCCATTTGGTATCGGTGTAATTGCTGGTATTTTTGCAGTTGCAAAACTTATTGAATGGTTATTTGCAAAATTTCCATCAGTAACCTACAGTGGTATTTTAGGACTCATCGTAGCATCTCCAATTGCTATCATCATTAAGATGGGTCACAACAACATCAATGTATTTACAGCAATCATTGGTGTAGTACTTCTTGTAGCCGGAGCTTGGTTTACATACTGGTTCGGCAAAAAAACAGAAGGTATGGAATAATAAATAAACTGTCGCATCTTATGGTGCGGCAGTTTTTTATATCTTTAAATAAAATATGTCGATGTTATTTTATTGTGGATTTTTCTTAATATAAAAATCTGCAAAAAATAATTATCGGCATATTTATTAAATAATAAAAAGAACTGCCACATTATAAGATGTGACAGTTTGTTTTTATTGTAGGTGCTTTTTGTGGTTGCCGAGGTGGAAGAAAAAGAAGCCGAGTCCGAGACCAAGGATGAGGCTTAAAAATACAATCATTCCTTGGAGGAGTGGATTTAAGTCTATCATCCATTGTGCAATCACAGTTCCCCATAAATTGAAGAGGAGATGGAAGAATATTACGTGGTAAATGGTTCCACCTTTGTGACAAATATAACCTAAAATCAAACCAATGATAAAAGTATAGCAGGTCTGTAATGGGTTCATGTGAAAGAGACCGAATAAGGCCGCTTGTAAGATATTTGCAGGCCAGAAAGGCAATCCTCTTTGGGCGATGCGAAGGGTCACTCCACGAAAGATAAGTTCTTCACTAATTGGAGCCATGAGAACAGAATAGATGAACATGATAAGTGTGATATTTTCACCTAAACCTGCGGTTTCTAGCATTTGTTCATAGGTTTCTAACCAGCTAGGAAAAATAAGTGATATGACGGATACAACCAAAGCACTTAGGTATTGGATTCCTGGTACGAGGAATAGTAGGCCTAAAAATTCGAGAGGATGAAAATCTTTTTTGATATTGATACGGAAGGTACCGTTACAACGTTTCTTATACCATATGCCAAAGATGATGATACAACAAAAAGAGAAGATAATCATAGCAACCGCATTGAAATCTATGTTTTGAGTGAGTTCCATCATATCGGACATATCGTAGGAAGTCCCTGTTATACTTGGTCCAATCCCGAACAAAAAGATGGCAGCTATAAATAGCAGATAGTATGCTGCAAAAAACTGAAGGGCAACACAAATTAGTGTTGGAACAGTTGCAAAAAGTGTGGTTTTTACTTTGTTCATAAATGTACTCCTATAAAATTACATATCATGATTATATCATACGGGAAATTTAATTCAATATTCTTGTTTACTTTCGTGCTTTAGTCTGCTAAAATATTAAACAAGAGTTTGAAAAGGAGAACGTGTATGATGGGAAAGGATATTCAAACACCAGCAGTAGATTTATTTTTCGATGGTGTATTATGTTTGGAAAATAAAGAAGAGTGCTATCAGTTCTTTGAAGATATATGTACGATTAAAGAGCTTACTGCGATTGCACAGCGTTTTGAAGTGGCAAAGATGCTTCGAGAAGAAAGGACATATATTGATATTGCAAAAAACACTGGTGCGTCCACAGCTACCATCAGTCGTGTAAATCGTTGTTTAAACTATGGAAATGAAAGTTATGATATGTTATTTGAACGTATGAAACAAACAGAGGAATAAGAAAGACGCCTGTAATCGGATCATAGATTACAGGCGTTTGTTTATTCGTTTTCTTCTTTTTTCTCGATAACATCATCTACAAGCTTTTCAATCAACTGTTTTTTCATATAAATATCAAAACTTAATAAACAGATAAAACTGAATGTTTGTAACATTTCTTGATCTTCTTCAGGAAAATCTGTAAATGTGTTTTTTGCAATGTTGTATTTTTTGCTATATTCCTTCAAAATCTTTGTAGATTCTTCTTTTTCCATTTGGAAAATAACACTATAGATATCTTCTAAATTTTTACCATCTTTATTACCAAAATATTTTTCAGTAATAGGAGCAAGAACAGTATGAATGTCACTGATGCTCAAAATGTTCTTTAAATAGTAAATGAAAATCAAAGAGAGTAAATGTTCTTTGGAATATTTTTTCTTTACTGGAGGTGGTAATAAATCGTTTTTTGTATAGTTATTAATCATGGTTTTGGTTAACAACTTATCATCTTCGTGACGTTTCGAACCAGCTAATTGTCCATCAATAAAACTGGTTACTTGATCCATGTATAATTCAATACTTGGAATGCTTTCTGGCTGAATATAGTCGATTGTACCGAGTTTATCCATCAAATCCATGATGGCTTTTTTCATATCTTTATCCATTCAAATTACCTCTTGTGTTTTTAGTAAACAAAATTTAATGATTTATTTCGTATTATATAGTATTCAAAACTAGATGACAAGAGAAAAGATAGGTTTTAAGAAAACTTTAAGGGTTGATATGTAGAGTGAAGGTGATGAATAGAGATATGGACATTGATATTTTGAAAGTTATAGATTCAGGAAAAGGAAAGAAATTTTATCGAATTTGAGGTAGATATATGATAGATACTATGTTATAATGAGGGGCAAACATATGTGCGAAAAGGGAAAATTTATGAGTATATACGATACATTAAATGACGAACAGAAAAAAGGTGTTTTTACGACAGAGGGACCAGTATTGATACTTGCAGGGGCAGGTTCAGGAAAGACCCGTGTGTTGACACATAGAATTGCATACTTAATCGAAGAAAAAGAAGTAAATCCATATCACATTATGGCCATTACATTTACGAATAAAGCGGCTGGAGAGATGCGTGAACGTGTCGACAATATGGTAGGATATGGTTCTGAAAGTGTATGGGTAGCGACTTTCCATTCTACTTGCGTGCGAATTCTTCGCAGATACATTGATCGTTTGGGATATGATACTAATTTTACGATTTACGATGCCGATGATCAGAAGACTTTGATGAAGGATATTTGTAAGCGATTACAGATAGATACAAAGATTCACAAAGAAAAGACGTTTTTAGGCGTGATTTCTTCTGCAAAAGATGAGTTAATCGATCCAATTGAATTTGCTAATCGTGCTGCAGGTGATTATAACAAGCGCATTCAGGCTCAGGTGTATATGGAGTATCAGCGAGAACTGCGACAGAATAATGCCTTAGATTTTGATGATTTAATTTATAAAACAGTAGAATTGTTCAAGTTAGATAAAGAAGTGCTCAGTGCATATCAGGAACGTTTCCGTTATATCATGGTAGACGAGTATCAGGATACCAATACAGCACAGTTTGAACTGATTCGTTTATTGGCATCCAAGTATAAGAATTTATGTGTTGTAGGTGATGATGACCAGTCAATGTATAAGTTCCGTGGGGCAAATATTTATAATATTTTAAATTTTGAGAAGCATTTTCCAGATGCAACCGTGATTAAATTAGAACAGAATTATCGTTCTACACAGAATATTTTGGATGCTGCCAATGGTGTGATTGCGAATAATATTGGCCGTAAGGACAAGGCACTTTGGACAGATAATGGTAAAGGCGAAAAAATTTGTTTTGAACAGTTAGAAAGTGATTATGAAGAGGCAGACTATGTAGTAAGGAATATTGCTTCCAAGGTACGAAAAGGAGAGTATACTTATAAAGATTGCGCGATTTTATATCGTACGAATGCACAGTCTCGTCTTTTTGAAGAGAGATTTGTAACTGCGAATATCCCATATAAGATTGTGGGTGGCGTAAACTTCTATTCGCGAAAAGAAATCAAAGATTTATTAGCGTATTTAAAGACCATTGACAATGGACGTGATGATTTAGCAGTAAAGCGTATTATCAATGTACCAAAGCGTGGCATTGGCGCGACTTCTATTAACAAGGTGACAGCTTTTGCGTTGGATAATGAGATGAGTTTTTACGGAGCACTTCGTATTGCTAGTGATATTCCAGGATTGGGGAAAGCTACAGAGAAAATCAGACCATTTGTGTTATTTATTCAATCTATGCGTAGTAAATTGGATAATGGATATTCTTTATTGCAAGTGATGGAAGAGATTATCGAAACCACTGGTTATGTAAAGGAATTGGAAGCAGAAGATACAGAAGAAGCGCAGGCTCGTATTGAGAATATTGATGAATTTATCAGCAAGATTGCAGATTATGAGGAAGGTGCTGAGCATCCTACCTTGAGTGGTTTCTTAGAAGAAGTGGCTTTGGTAGCAGATATTGATAGTTTAGACGAAAACAATGACTACGTTGTGCTTATGACTTTGCATAGCGCGAAAGGTCTTGAATTTCCAAATGTTTATTTGGCAGGTATGGAGGATGGTTTATTTCCAAGTTACATGTCCATCACCAGTGATGATGCTACAAATGAATTGGAAGAAGAACGTCGATTGGCATATGTAGGAATTACACGAGCAAAAGAGCATCTTACCATTACAGCAGCACGAGCAAGAAGGGTTCGTGGAGAAATGCAGTTTAATAGAGTCTCTCGTTTTGTGAAAGAGATTCCAAAACATTTGATTGGCGGAACTATTTATGAGCCAAAGTCTGCAGATACACCAGTTGTGGATGATGCATATCAAAGAGCGAAAAAGGCATTTCGTACCTCGGCAACTTCATATAACAGTTATGATCAACGTTATCAGGGAAGTTCTTTTGGGGCTTCAAAATCAAAAGAACCTATGTATACACCTGTTAGTAACCAGCGTTCATTTACATCTGTAAATACACAGGGCGCAGATTTGAACTATGCTGTGGGTGACAGGGTGCGTCATATTAAGTTTGGTGATGGTGAGGTCATGGCCATTGTTGCAGGTGGTAGAGATTATGAAGTTACGGTAGACTTTGATAAAGCAGGAACAAAGAAGATGTTTGCCTCCTTTGCAAAACTTAAAAAAATATAAAAATGTATTTTTTTATAGGAAATTGGGAAATCCTATGATATAATAATGCTATTAATAAATGTGTATAAGGAGTGATATGTATGAATAACTTAAAAGATATCATTGATGACTTCAAAATTAGAAAAATTGTAAAAGAAGAAAAGAAATGTAATCCAATCGTGATTGCTTTGGTTGTTATCGGGGTAATTGTTGTGATTGCAGCAGCTGCATATGCAATTTATCGCTTCTTTACACCAGATTATTTAGAAGATTTCGAAGATGATGAATTCGAAGATGAATTTGATGACGATTTCTTTGAAGATGATGATATTATTATTATCGATGGCGAAGAAAATGCAGAAGGCGGAATCTTCGCTGAATAGGAGCGTAAGCTACGAGAAGAGTGTAAATTAACCAAGTGCGCCATGGAAATTTATTTCTAAGGGTGTACTTGGTTATTTTAAAATAGAAAGGTAGAATGTTAGATGAAAAAAGGACAAGTTGCAGAGGGTCGTATTGATCACGTAGTATTTCCAAATAAAGGTGTTGCAATTACGGAAGAAGGTGACCGTGTGGTGGTAAAGAATACCATCCCAGGACAGAAGGTTTCCTTTTTAGTAAATAAACTTAGAAAAGGCAAAGCAGAAGGTAGACTTTTGGAAACAATCGAAAAGTCACCACTTGAGGTTGAACCATCTTGTCCACATTTTGGTGAATGTGGTGGATGTACATATTTGAGTCTTCCGTACGAAGAACAGTTAAAACTGAAGGAATCGCAGGTTCATGGTATGATGGAAGAGGCGATTCAGGATAAATGTGAATATGAATGGCTTGGTATCAAAGGTAGTCCAAAACAAGCAGAATATCGTAATAAAATGGAGTTTTCTTTTGGTGATGCATACAAAGGTGGTCCATTGGCTTTGGGACAGCATAAACGTGGCAGCTTTTATGATATTTTGACAGTTACGGAATGTCAGATTGTAGATGAAGATTTTCGTGCTATTTTAAAAGCAACTGTAGAGTTCTTGGGAGAAAAAGGTTTGACATTCTTCCATCGATTAACCCATGTGGGATATTTACGTCATTTATTGGTGCGTAAAGCAGTAAAGACACAGGAAATTTTAGTGGATTTAGTAACAACAACACAGTATGATGTTTTGATGGCAGAAGGTGCCTTTGCTGTGACAGGTGTAAGCGAAGAAGAATTACTTTCACAGTGGAAAGATATGCTTTGTGCTTTACCATTAAAAGGAGAATTAAAAGGTGTCCTTCGTACCAAGAATGACAGTTTGGCAGATGTAGTTCGTAACGATGGAACCGAAATTTTATTTGGTCAGGATTATTTCTATGAAGAATTATTGGGACTCAAATTTAAGATTTCTCCATTTTCATTCTTCCAGACGAATTCTCTTGGGGCAGAAGTACTTTATGAAACTGCGAGAGAATTCATTCTTTCAGACGATGCAGATTTACTTCGTGAAAAGACGGTATATGACTTATACAGTGGTACAGGTACGATTGCACAGATGTTAGCACCAGTTGCAAAAGAAGTGGTAGGTGTAGAGATCATTGAAGAAGCCGTGGAAGCTGCAAAAGAAAATGCAGCACTCAATGGACTTACTAATTGCAAGTTCCTTGCAGGGGATGTATTAAAAGTATTGGATGACATTGAAGAAAAACCAGATTATATCGTTCTAGATCCTCCACGTGATGGTATTCATCCAAAGGCGATTGAAAAGATTATTAATTATGGGGTAGACAATATGATTTATATTTCCTGTAAACCAACCAGCCTTGCGAGAGATTTAGAGATTTTCCTTGCAAGAGGCTATGATGTAAAGAAGATTTGTTGTGTGGATATGTTTCCAAATACGGTGCATGTGGAAACAATCGTCCTTTTAAGTCGTAGAGAGCATTAGCTATGAATGAGAATACGAAAAAGTGGATTGTTATATCCACTTTTTGTTTTATGGTAGAAGGATAATTATAAATGTTACCTAAAAAAGGAGGTTGCATTAAAAATGGAAACTTATAATGCTATAAATATTAGAAATGTATTTTATGTGGATAAAAAGAAGGAGCCAGATGCATCATTTTGGCTTTTGTATCAGACAGATAAAAAATCTAAATATTGGATACGTTTTTTTTCGAAAGAGGAAAGTATAGTAATTCAAGGTGTTCTTCCTGAGTCTGTGTGTTATATCCTATACAAGGAAGGTAAGTATTATAAGAAGGAAAGTTTGGCTGGCCAGATAGAAAGTTTGGCTAATGAGAGATTAAGAAAGGAATTCAATGTTGAACAGCTAATATTAAAGGAGGATTTTGGAATTAATGTACCTGAAGAAGTATCAAAGAAGTATTATGCACGTTATCTTAGAAAGGAAGAGATTTATGAAATTATAGTAAACGAGTTCAATGGTTTTTGCGTGCTTCATCCAGATACATATATGAGTAAATGTGTAGAGGTTTGTTATCGTCCAAATACGAAAAAGCTATATAAGGCATTTCTTGATACGATTTATTGTCAAATTGATTTAGAAGAGGTTGAGTTTGATTTTAAACAATATTTTCTGCAGGCGTTAGAGGATGAGCAAAAATTTTTATTAGAGGAAGAATGTTGGAAGTTATTTGACTTTCTAGAGGAATCCACGAAAATGTATTATATTAGTGGAAATACGCAGGCGTTTAATATCGCAAAAGGAGAGCTAGAAATTAAAGATGTGTATTTTGTGAAAAAAGGAAGAGGAATTGAACAAGCTGTATATTACGATGATAAAAAAGTAAATCTAAAAGAGAAATTAGAGTCAATATATACAACAAGAGAAGACAAGACAACACTTGGCAAGAAAACACAAGGCATAATAAAAGAGATGGTAATGCAAGGTGAAATAAGTTTAGAAAAAATACACGAGATGGAAATGCAAGTTGAGACAAGATTAGAAAAAATAGAAAAGCTGACAATACAAACTAAGGAAAACCTAAAAAAAATAGAAAAGCTGGCAAATCAAGCTAAGATAAAATTAGAGGAAATACAAGAGATGACAAATCAAGCTGAGATAAGCTTAAGAGAAATAGAAAAGATAGCAGTACTATCTAAGATAAAGTTACGAGATGAGATGAGGAGAGAGATTGTACAAGCAATTATACAGGAGATGAAAGTACAAGGCGGCGAAATTGAAGAGATAAAGGAACAAATAATAGCCATGATAAGAAAAGAATGGCAAATGGGATGGGGAGCCAATAATATGGTACAAGCAATAATAGAACAGAAAATAAGACAATTATTATATAAGTGGTGGATAGAAGGTGTGCTTAATTCAACGATATATAAAGGTCAAATGGTGGGAGTAATAGAGCTAAGGGAAAGTTAGTCACCCAAAACAAATGACGTATCCAATTCTCTATATTGGGAATTGTGTTCAGGAGTTTATAGTTTTCCTTTATATAAGTAAACATGTACATTCTTGGCTGCATTTAGACTAAAATATTGTATATTTGCCCATTGAAAAATAAAATATAAAGGGATATGATAAAACTCGTGTAAATTTTATGGTTTATGCGAGTTTTTTATTTGCAAATATACATACGAGGAGTTTTGATAAACAATGGAAAAATTGAAACCAAAGTTGTTTTCGGTAATGAAAACATATACAAAAGAACAGTTGGTAAATGATATTATCGCTGGTGTTATAGTCGCAATTATTGCGTTGCCTTTATCCATTGCCCTTGCACTTGCATCAGGGGTAACACCTGAAAAAGGTATTTATACAGCAATTATTGCGGGATTTTTGATTTCCTTCTTTGGAGGAAGTAGAGTACAGATTTCTGGACCTACAGCAGCTTTTGCAACGATTGTAGCAGGCATTGTAGCAGAGAATGGTGTAGAAGGATTGGTACTCGCTACTATTTTAGCGGGATTCATTTTAATATTAATGGGATTTTTAAAGATGGGAAGTCTGATTAAGTTCATCCCATATACCATTACTACAGGCTTTACTTCAGGTATTGCGATTACAATTGTAATCGGACAAATCAAGTCTTATTTAGGTTTGACAACAGATCCAAGTGTAAATGCTATCGAAACCGTAGAAAAAATAGAAGAAATCATGCATCATATTGGAACCATAAACTGGTCGGCTGTTATGGTTGGCTTGGTATCATCTATTATTTTATGGATTTGTCCAAAATTACCAGGATTTTTGAAGAAGATTCCAGGTTCACTTGTAGCTGTAATTGTGGGTATCATCATGGTAAATGGATTCGATATGAATGTAAAAACCATTGGAGAATTGTATACGATTACTTCAGAATTACCAAAGTTCCAATTACCAGTGTTTACTTTTGAAATGGTAGAAAATGTTCTTCCAGATGCATTTACGATTGCAATTCTGGCAGCGATTGAATCCTTGCTTTCCTGTGTAGTGGCAGACAGTATGGTAAATAGTAAGCATCGTTCCAATATGGAATTAGTAGCGCAGGGGATTGGTAACGTAGGTTCAGCCCTTTTTGGTGGTATTCCAGCGACTGGTGCCATTGCAAGAACTGCGGCAAATGTAAAGAATGGTGGTAGAACGCCGATTGCAGGTATGGTACATTCGGTTGTATTATTGTTAATTTTAGTGTTATTTATGCCATTTGCAGGTATGATTCCAATGCCAACAATTGCAGCAATTTTATTTATGGTTGCTTATAACATGTCGGAATGGCGCGAATTTGTTCATTTAGTAAAAACTGCACCAAAGAGCGATATTACGGTATTAATACTGACATTTGTTCTTACAGTTATGTTTGATTTAGTTGTAGCCATTGGGGTAGGTATTGTTTTGGCGGCTATGTTATTTATGAGTCGTATGAGTGAGGTAACGGATGTAGAAGGCTGGAAGTATATTGATGATGAAAATGACCCAGACAGTATTACCCTACGAGAAGTACCTAAGAATACGGTGGTATATGAAATCAGCGGACCTTTATTCTTCGGTGCCGCAGATAAGATTTTAAATATTCGTTTGAAGGATAGATATAGTGCATTGATTCTGCGAATGAGAAGTGTAACTGCATTAGATGCAACGGCAATGCATTTCTTAGAACAGTTTTATGAAAAGTGTCAAAAGAAAAATATCACGCTTATTTTATCTCATGTGAATGAGCAGCCAATGTGTGTTATGAAAAAAGCAGGATTTGATGTGTTGATTGGTGAAGAAAACTTCTGTGCACACATCGATGATGCATTGAAACGTGCGGAAGAGTTTGCATAACTATACTTGTGGCTCATCTTCAAATGGAATATCATCGATATAGCATTCAAGCATCCATGCTTTAGAAAAAGGAATGAGCAAATCATCGAGGCTATCTGTGTCGATACATTTATATAAGTCCATTAAACGAGTCGTATATTTGTAGTTCATGATAATGAACATAAGAAGCAGTAGAACGAGAATAATGTTGCTAATAATTTTATTATGGTCAAAAAGATAGGAAGCACCAATACATCCAACTAGGGTTGCGAAAATGGCAAGAGTTTCAAATAATAGAGTTTCTGCACTATTTAATTGACGTCGGAAAGAACGGAGAAGGCTACGCTCTCCGTTTTTTTTGTATTTTACAATTGTATTGATGTTTTTCTTTAGTGCATGATAAAAAAGGGTATGGATAACTTCGCGATTACGTTGGGCTGGTTTAATATTGCAAAGCTGTGTAATAACACGACAAGCAATCCAATAGACTTCTTTATAAATGCGATATCGGAGAATAACATGGCAAAAGATGGCTCCGATAAAATACATACCAAGAAAAGCTATACCTTTAGCAGTATTGGATATTTCTAAACTAATTACATTAGGGATTACAAAGCCCAAAATAGTAAGATAGAAAGCAATAATCTGATCGCGTTTTGATTGTTGTAGGCCTAATTCTGCTACGGTCATATCATAACAGTTATCAAGGTCCATATAGCCATCGTGATCGTAATATTCTTTTTTGATAGATTTTGGGATTTTGTTTTTTGTATGCATATGAAATTCCTTTTTTCTGTAGTATTTATAATTAGTATGGTTGTACGGGTAATTCGTTATATACGATTTCTTTTAGTTTTTCAAAATTTTCTTTTGAGTTTGCTGCAATGACACCAAATGGTCCTGGGATTGGGAGTTTGTCGTGGAATAGAAATTCAATATATCCTCCCGCTTCCTTGATAATGGCTGCCGCAGCGGCAACATCCCAGGAAAATACTCTAATTTCAAAGTAGAGTTCTACTTTTCCAGCAGCTAAATATGCGAGTTCTAGAGCTGCTGAACCGAGTCTTCTAAGGTCATCCGTTTCCATGTATATCTTTTCAATAATATTAAAACAAGCCTTAGCATATTTTTTATCATATAGGCTCATGGCAGAGCAAAGATGTGAGTGTGCATAGTCACGATCAGATACAAGAATCCGTTTGCCGTTTAAAAATGCGCCCTTGCCACTTTCTGCATAATAGATTTCGTCTCTATAAGGAAAATAAATAACACCAATATATGGTTCATTTTTTTTCAAAAGTCCCACAGAAATAACACTAAGTCCTAAATCACGAATAAAATTAGATGTTCCAT
The DNA here is from genome assembly GCA_045633955.1 of Agathobacter sp. Taxonomy (GTDB): domain Bacteria; phylum Bacillota; class Clostridia; order Lachnospirales; family Lachnospiraceae; genus Roseburia. Next base: position 49,761 of record JAZQZJ010000085.1, read on the forward strand.
CAATTGGATCAATCACCCAAGTATAATCACTAGAAGAAAACGTATCATTTTCTTCGCCTACAACAGCACTACCGGGTAAGAGCATAAGTAATTTTTCTGATAAAAAGTTCTGCACATTTATATCCGCATCTGTTACGCAATTGGATGCAGTTCCCTTTTCTTCAACATTGGTATATCTATTTTTCATAAGAATGCTAGCTTCTTTAACAATAGTAAGAATTTGATTTATCATATCTATTTCCTCACAGTATCTACAAATATTTGTTTTATTGTATCATGCATAACATAAAAATGAAATAAAATAAATTATCATAGATTAGAATGTTACTTTTTATATTTTTGTGATAAAATAACCACAAATAGCATAAAGGGAGATTATCATGGAAAATCAAGAAAAAGTACATAAGAGACGTGTGCGTTATTCCGGCACACATCCTAGAAGTTATAAAGAAAAGTATAAAGAACACAATCCAGAAAAGTATGCAGACACCATTGCAAAGGTGATTCAAAAGGGAAGTACGCCAGCAGGCATGCATATTTCCATTATGGTACAGGAAATCTTAGATTTTTTACAGATTAAACCAGGCATGACAGGATTAGATGCCACATTGGGCTATGGTGGACATACAAAAGCAATGTTAGAAAAACTAGAAGGTAATGGACATATTTATGCTCTTGATGTGGATCCAATCGAGTCTGCAAAGACCAAAGAGCGTTTAGAAAAGCAGGGATTTGGAGAAGAAATCTTGACGGTACGTTTGCAGAATTTTGCGGATATTGATCAGGTTACCAAAGATACAGGGAAAAAGTTTGATTTTATCTTGGCAGATCTTGGTGTTTCCTCCATGCAGATTGATAACCCAGATAGAGGATTTTCTTATAAAGTAGATGGTCCTTTAGATTTGCGAATGAATCCGCAAAAGGGCGACAGTGCAGCAGACCGATTAAAAGAAGTAAATTATGAAGAATTAGTTGGAATGTTAGTGGAAAATGCAGATGAGCCTTATGCAGAAGAGATTGCCAGAACAGTGATGAATTGGAGAAAACGTGGAAATGCCATTGAAACAACCACACATTTTAAAGAGGTGATTGAAGAGGCTTTAAGTACTATTCCAGAAAAAGTATTTCCAGAGAAGAATCGAAAGGAAGCTGTGAAAAAGTCATGCCAGCGTTCTTTTCAGGCACTTCGTATTGATGTAAATAGTGAGTTTGAGGTATTATATTCGTTTTTGGACAAACTTCCAGAAGTGCTTGCACCAAATGGAAGAGTTGCTATTTTAACCTTCCATTCAGGAGAGGACAGATTGGTGAAGCGTTCCTTTAAAGAATTAGAAAAAATGGGAATCTATAGCGAGGTTTCTAAGGATGTCATTCGACCATCTCAGGAAGAATGTGTGAGAAATGGACGTGCAAAGTGCACGAAGATGCGTTGGGCGATTCGTGCAGAAGATTAAAACGAGAAGAGGAGTTGTTGCTATTGCGACAATTCCTTTTTAAATTTGGAATTATTTACATAAAGACCTTTCTTTTTACGCATGATACGATTAGATGTAATTATTCGTAGAAGGAGAAAATAGATGAAAATTGAGATTACAGAAAAAGTACAGTATATCGGTGTAGATGACACCACTTTGGATTTATTTGAAAGTCAGTATGTAGTACCAGATGGGGTATCCTATAATTCCTATGTGATTTTGGATGAGAAAGTTGCAGTGATTGATACAGCAGATGTACGTATGGAAAAGGAATGGATGGAAAATCTTTGTAATAAGTTGCAGGGAAGAGATGTGGATTACTTGATTATTCAGCATTTAGAACCTGATCATGCAGGTGGAATTTTACGTTTGCTAGAATGTTTTCCACATATGACTTTAGTAGGAAATCAGAAAACCTTTTTGTTTTTATCACAGTTTGTCGAAGGCGTAGAGGGTCTCAAAAAAATGATAGTAAGAGAAAAAGATTCGCTATGCCTGGGAGAACATACTCTAACTTTTTATATGGCAGCGATGGTGCATTGGCCAGAAGTTTTAGTAACCTATGAAAGTACAGAACGAATCTTGTTTTCTGCAGATGCATTTGGAAAATTTGGTGCGTTGGAAGTGACAGAGGATGAGGATTGGGCTTGTGAAGCAAGACGATATTATTTTAATATTGTAGGAAAATATGGGATTGCAGTGCAGGCATTACTAAGTAAAATTAGGGATTTAAAGATTCAGATGATTTGTCCTTCTCATGGACCAATCTTGTATACACCATTGAACGAATATCTGAAATTGTATGATACATGGAGTAGGTATGAACCAGAAACCAATGGTGTATTAATTGCTTATGGCTCTTTTCATGGAAATACAAAACAAGCAGCAGAATATCTCGGTGAATTATTGCGACAAAAAGGTTTTGAGAAAGTAGTTTTGCGAGATATGGCAAGAGAGGATATGGCAGAAGTTATTGAAGATGCATTCCGTTATGACAGAATGATTTTGGTAGCAGCCAGTTATGATGCAGGCGTATTTCCACAGATAAAAGACTTTCTGAATCGCTTGCAAAGCAAAGGGTATCAAAAACGTAAAGTGGCGATTGTAGAGAATGGAACATGGTCACCTTCTGCAGGACGTACCATTCGAGAAATGCTAGAAAAAATGAAGGCAATCGAAATCGTGGAACCAATGGTAACGATATATTCAGTTATGAATGAGTGTACCAAGGAGGAACTTAATACATTGGCAGATGAGATGTTATAAAAATGTAAGCCACAACAAACATGTATTTGTTGTGGCTATGTTAAAAGATCCACTCTGCCAGAATGGCATAGAGTTCTCGGACATAAAAGGTTGGAAATAGCCAAATGGCAGTTTGACTTGGAGCTGAGCCATAGTCTAGACCGTATTTTTCTGCGATGATACTGGCACGATAAGTGTGGTATTCACTGGTAATAATCGTAATGTTTTCATTTAATCCATTTTGTTTTATGAGTTCTTTTGAAAATCGGATGTTTTCATCGGTGTTTCTAGAACGATCTTCTTTGAAGATTCGGGAAGCGTCGATTCCTTTGTCTGTTAGCCATAGGTACATGGCTTCTGCTTCTGAAATATTTTCTTCATCACCTTTCCCACCAGATACAATGCAGATAGCTTCTGGATGTTCGGTTAGATATGCGTATGCGGTATCTAATCGTTCTATTAGAGACAGGCTAGGACGGGTTCCATAGACACGACAGCCTAATACTATGACTGTTGCATTCTTTTCAGGTGCTTTTGCTATGGCATGAACCATAAAGCTTGATTCAATGATAGTTAATGATACAACTAGCATCATAATGGAGCAAGCAATGATACAGATTCCTTTGCCGATTTTCTTTTCCCATAGTTTTTTTATCCAAGAATGAATTAATGGCATACATTTTATATAGAGCATCAAAACAAATGCTAGAACCATTCCAGTGATGTTTCCAATGTTACATATTCCAGCTATGAGAAATGGAAGGAAAAACCAAAGAAATGCGATAAGTGCAAATAAGAAACTAACTTTTTGTAAATTTTTTTTCATGTAGTACCTCTATGGATGAATCTTATGTTTTTATAGGTATTGTATCATCCATTTTTCGATTTTCAATAGCAGTAGAGATTTCTTACAAAAATCTTATGAATTTCTTAAGAAGTTAATTTTGCTGATAGATATTACTTTGTTTTATCATTGGATAACAAATAAGTTCTTTAGAATCTAAATTCTCTTTGTTCATATCAACTGCTGTAATCTGATGATTCTCATAAGTTTTATAATAATAGATGCCTTTGTTGGTATTACAACAGCTAGAATATACCGTAATTTCATAAATATCTTTTTTTATTTCTACACAGCCGCGAGGAAAGGCCACGGAGTTTAATAGATGAAAAAACTGGTTGATGCTTTCTGCTTCAGACATGCCGCATTTTGAATTCATTTTTGCAAAAGAAGCACGGACAAAGCGCGATTGGGAAGACCAATCACCAGGAAGTCCCATTGCCCCCATACCATTGCTGTATTTCTTTAAATCTAGAATTTTAGAAAAATGGTTTTCTGGTGGGTCATTAGAGAGGTTCATGTAATTATTAAGGTGAAATAACTGTATATCAAAAGGAGGATTGTTGGTTAGTACACCAACAGGATTATCGTATATCTGGAGACCATCCTGTGTGGATTCTATGACAACGGAAGTCACTTTATCAGTGATAATCCAGTGAAGTGGTGATAGAGGAAGGGTTGGGCTAAAAGGTTCGTTCAAAAGATTTAAGTTTTTTATACATTGTTTTGCTTCTGAAACGGTGACACATTGTGCTAATATCCATGGTATGAATTCAAAGGGAGTGATATTTTCTTTTTCTGCATCACTGGGAAAGTAATAGGCGTTTTCAGGAAAATTTAGTCCTGCCATACTAAGTCCTTTTTCATTCGTAGCATCGTAGTAGAGTGGATAATTGTTTTGCACGAATGCGGTTCCAATCATGGCATAATGTGAAGGAATAAGTTTTGCTTTTCGAAAAGAAAATGGATAATTTCGTGGTGTAATTGTAATGGTTTCGATATAAGAATACTCTAAATCAAGATTTCTGCCAAAATAGTGGTCCTGGGTGTTTAACGTAATTGCTGTACACATGGGAAACTCCTTTTTTATTGCTATTATGTCTCAAATAGGTGAGTAATAATCTAAGAGTTGTTCTAAAGCATATTTTTTCTTAACCTAGACAAACTAGTTGTAAATGTTCTAGGTAGGTGTTTTTGTATGAAGCAATATTTTTGTGGTTGGTATTTTAAAATCCAGACAAAAGATAAAACCATAGCGCTTATACCATCGATACATGGAGCAGGGCAGAATAGCACCTGCTCTATTCAGTTTATAGAAGATGGAGAAACTTGTTTTTCTGCAAATGTAAAAGGATGGTTGCGATTTTTGGATTTGGTACCTATAAAGTATGACATTATGGGACCATTTCAGTTTATTCCATTTATGGAGTGTCGGCATAGTGTGTTCAGTATGATACATCGTGTGGATGGAGTACTTATGATAAATGAGAGGGAGTATTCTTTTGAGGATGCATATGGATATTGGGAGGGGGACAGAGGACATTCATTTCCCAAGGAGTATGCATGGACCCAGTGTTTTATTGAGGAAAAAGATTCAATAGAAGGTAGTCTGATGCTGTCGGTTGCAGACATTCCCTTGGCAGGATTTCATTTTACAGGTATAATAGGGATAGTTTATTGGAGGGGAAAAGAATATCGGTTTGCCACTTATTTGGGTGCAAGAGTGGTGCACAAAGAGAAACAAAGGATTTTGATACGGCAAGGAAATATGGAATTAGAAGCTAGATTGTTAGAATCGCAAGCACATCCATTACAGGCACCTGTAGGAGGTTCGATGAAACGTATCATTCGGGAAAATGTCAGATGTAAGGCATTTTATCGGTTTCGAATAAAAGGGCAGACCATATTTGCATATGAGGCAACGGATGCATCCTTCGAATATGAATATGAGTGAAAAGGTGTCACAGATGAGATTAATACCTATACCAGAAGAAAAATATGAAGCCTATCGATTAGGTGTGATGTTTGATTGTTTTAAATGGGATCCTCAGTTTTTGGATCACAATACCATAGCAAAGTATGTATTAGTTATTACTGCAGAGGAGTATGAAGAACTGGCGCGATTGACCGAAAGTTTGGATCGAGAAACCAGAGCAGCAGAAGCTTTTCTCAATCAACATCTAGAATTCACAGTGCCATTGCAACTGACAAAGAAATGCAAAAAGTATGTACCAATGATGAAAAATTATGATTCAGATAAACATGTGCGTTTGATGCGCTATGATTTTCATCCAACCATAGAGGGAGATTGGGCGGTTAGTGAGGTAAACAGTGATGTTCCGGGTGGGTTTGCGGAAGGTTCCCTGATGCCGCAGGCTGCTATAAAAGCACTTGAAACAACAGATTATGTGTATAAGAATTTTGGAAATGTATTAGTAGATGCGATTGCTGGAAAGACACCAGAGGGCGGTCGTATTGCAATGGTACATTGCACTTGTTATAGTGATGACCGACAAATAATGCAGTTTTTAGGGGAGCAATTAGAGAAGCGAGGTTTTTCTGTTATTTATATGGCGGCTGATCACTTAAAGTTCGAAGATACGAAGGCCTATAGTTTATTAGATGGAAACGAAGGTCCTATAGATGCCATTGTGCGCTTCACGCCATTGGAATGGTTAGCAGATATGAAGACGAAGCATTGGAAAGGATATTTTGATACCACAACAACCTCTTGTAATCATCCAGTAGCGATTTTTGCGCAATCCAAACGTTTTCCATTTATCTGGGATGCTTTAGAAAAAAATGGAATTGATATGTCGACTTGGAGAAAATTACTTCCTAGTACAAAAGAAGTAAAAGATGCAGAAGAAGGGGACATTTATAAGCCAATATATGGAAGAGTGGGAGAGAATATTTCTATTAAAGAATCTTGTACCGAAGAAGAATATAAGAGAATCATGAGAGAAGTAAAATTCCTTTCGAAAAATTATATCGCACAGAAACGTTTTCATAGTAAGCCATTACAGGGAATTGATGGAAAAGAATATCATGTGTGTTTAGGTTCATACACCGTAGATAGAAAACATGCGGGCTTTTATGCCCGTATTAGTGACACACCTCGTATAGATTCCAATGCGGCGGATATTCCAGTTCTTATTGAGCGTACAGAAGATATAGATTTATCGGATGCTTTGGATAGTTATGATGAACGTAATTTTGCTAGATTGATAAATGTAGATTTAAAACAGGAGGTGATAGAATCTCGTCTTACAGGAAAAGAGATTTATCAAATATGGGCTCCTGTCGGCAAGAAATGGGTAGATTGGGTACGACCTGTTCCATTTATTGAAATACATACGCAGAAAAAAGGATACATTATCTCTTCAAATTCTATTCCAGAGCAGATTGAAATTGCGGATGCGGATGGAAAGACAGCGATTATAGTAGATTTGCCAGGAGAGGATAGCATTGAAATGGGACTTGCTCTAGCCCAAAGAGGTTATCGTCCAATTCCTGTTTATAATGGTGTGGAAGAACAGCAGGGAGCTAGGGCTACCACAGATAATCAATCGATAGATACAGCATTATTTTATGGTGCTATGAAATTAAAAGAGATATCGATTCCAGAAGATGCACCACCAGCATTTCTAATGGATAAAAATCGTTTACAGCGTTATAAAATGGATGATTCCATCTTTGACAATAGTTGGGATATTTATCCACAGGATATACCATCTGCGAAGTATCTTTCTAGTCAGGGAATCGAAAAGATTCTTGTGATTGGAGATAGTCTCGCTAGAGACTTAAAGAAAATATTACGTGATTTTCAAAAGAAGGGCTTAGAAATTTATCTGAGTGATGGATATGGTGCTCCACGGAGGAGATTAGCCATCTAGCGATGCCTGAACACTTGGCGAGGTATTTTCGAGCCTAGTGTGAAGGTATGCATAGCTGAGCTGAGTCGCTTTGCGACGGAAAGTCACGTCGTGACGTGGGTCGAGCTAGCTTTTCGCACTAGTTTGTAGTGTTAAAATAGACGCGCGGAGTAAGTTTTTATAATTATTTAATCTGAATCCGCGCGTGATTTTAATTATATAATATTTATTCCATCTCTGCTTGTTATATTCTATCTGTAAGTCCTATTCTGTCAAGTTCAAGCATTTCCGTGCACCTTCGCTGCAAACTTGACAGAATAGGACTTTACAGACGAAAAGTTAATCAAGCAGAAATGGATAAGTGTGGCTTTCAGATCATGCTTTTACTAAATATTTTCAAATTTTCCTAGTATAACAGATATTTGTTTTTTTACAAGGATACTTTAGTTGTGAAAATTCCTAGTATTTACAATAAAATACAAGATACTAGGCATAAATAAAAGAGAAAATCCTAGTAAATGCGAAAGTTTTTCATATGCTAGGAATGAAATGAAAATGAACTTCCTAGTATATAAAGAAAAATGAACAAAACTAGGAAAACAAAGGAATTTATCTCCCAAGTATATAAAGAAAAACGAATAAAACAAGGAAAACAAAAGGAGAAATGAACCTAGCAAATATTAGAAAACTGAATTCGCTAGGAAATTCAGAGTTGTGAATACAATCTTTTAAGATAGAAATGGAGACTTCTCATATTTGAGAAGTCTCCATAGTAAGTTACGAAATTAAATTCGTGTGTTAAACCGTAATTTAGTGGCCACCGCCACCACCGCCGCCTCCGCGGCCTCCTCCACCGTAGCCACCGCCACTAGTACCTCCACTGTAAGTTGCAGTTTGTACAGAAGAGTGGAAATGGTGACTGTGGTAATGGATTCGTCCAGATCGATAAGAACGATTATGTACGATAGAATCATTTCCTTCGATTCCTTCAGGGAAACGTAAATTCAGTGTTGTATTTAGTTTATCTGCTAATCCAAAGGCCGTAGCGTATATTAGGAACTTTTCCATAATTGTCATATCAATATTGGAGCGGCTTTGGATTTGTGATTCATCGCTGAGGAAGTTGTAAAATCCTTTCCATTTTTCATATTCATTTGCTCCTTTTTGTGTAAGCAAAATGAACTTATCCGCTTGTTTGTTTAGAATCAAAAAGCTAATAATACAGCTAATACCTAAGATAAAGAACGCGCCATAGGCCAAATCTAATCGTGTTGATACAGAAATTGCATTAGCAATAATAATCAAGATAAGTCCCATAACAAGCAAGAAAATTGCATAGCCTTCTAAATCTTTCTTTGGCTTTAGATAATCGGCATTTTGGAAATAGCCTTCTTTTAATCCAATGTTTCGGATTTCGGTTTCTAGTTTCTTTGTGAAACTTTCGGTATTCTGATAGTCTGAAGCGACACGTTCCTGGAAATCGGTCATATTGATATGGTCTGCATTTTTTGCATGACGAACCAATAGGTTATGATAATGTTTTTCACAAGGTGTCAATTCTTCTTCCGATGGTTTTAAGTGGATTAAAACATCTCCGTTTGCACGGTCAATCAGGTCCACATAGTTTTTGCGGGCAAGACTTAAAAGTAATGCAGCATATACACCAGAAAGATCACCAGAATCTGAACTCTTACAAAGTGCAAATGCACGAGCAAAATGTGGGTCTAAGTCGCTTGGGGTATCATAGTAGTAAGCATAAGTTTCTTCGGATTCATAAAAGGTATATTTCTTTTTCTGTTTGTTTTTCATCCAGCCGATGGATAAAAAGGTTAAGACAGAAAGAAGAATACTTAGAGCCAAAACAACTTTTTTTGCTGTGTCAAAGCGTTCTGGGGCTGTAGCATAATCCTCTTGGTCAGAAAGAATTTCTGTTAAAACGTCATCATTAGTATAGTAGTTCTCACCTGCATATTCTGTAAAGATATGTTTATCTTCGCCGAAAGAAACAAGGTCAAATTCGATATATTGATTGTATTCCTTAAATTGTAAATCCTCTTCATCCAAAGAAAAAGAGAAGGTGTAGTAGCCAGGATTCTTTGTTGCAGATTCTTCTACAGGAAAAGAATTGGCGTTTGTACCATAGGTGGAAATTTTATAGTTTCCTGCATGGGGCATATCCTTGTCTGGGAAAAGTATCTCTGCTTCATAGGATTCTAAGTATTCAATAGTTTCTCCAGAATACATAGCTAAGTATAAGTCGGAGCAATCGTTGTATCGAAGCGAAGCATTACGCATTTCATATTGGATTTCAAATACCATTTTTTCACGGTAAACACCATCGATATAGAAAAGTACACATTCATATTGTCGATTGTCTTCGTTATATGGGCCTTCGCTGTGGAACCAACGGCCTGGTCCTAATTTTGGACTTACATAATCTTCATCATCCCAATAGAGTTTTGGGCTCTTACGATATGTTATTTCAGTTCCGTCTTCTAAAATTTGCTTTACGGAGTGAACCTTATAGTCTACTTTGGCACCATCTACATAACTTTCTGGTAAATCACGCCAAAGTTCCCAATAGAGGTTGTCCTCATAGTCTGCATGAACATCAAAAGTCAATCGTTCGGTAATCATGACTTTTCCTTCGCAGTCTGGTTCATCGACAACCACAGCTTTGTAGGATACATCGGTAATGCGGGCATAATCATCTTCATCTGAACTAATTCCTAAAATTAGTAAAAAAATAAATACAATAGAAATAATTGCAATCCAAACAATAGCTGCGGCGTTTGTGTTTTGTTTTTTCATAGGCAATACCTTCTTTGTGTAAAAATCTTAGTTTTATTATATAGAAAGAAATTTGAAAGAACAATAGACATTATGTTATAATTAACAGAGTAGTTTGTGAAATGGAGATAAATATGTTAGATGTATTAACCCGTGCAGGGTGTTTTGTTGCAATTATTATTGTGGGCTATGTACTTCGTAGAATGAATTTTTTTAAAGAAGGTGATTTTGCTGTTTTGTCAAAAATTACATTGAAGATTACATTGCCGGCAGCCTTTATTTCGAATTTTTCAGGGAAAAAGTTAGATCCGTCCATGTTGTCCTTCACTTTGATGGCATTGGGAGCTGGTATCTTGTATATGATTTTGGGATATGTGATTCATCTAGGAAAAAGTAAAGAAGAAAAAGCTTTTGGGGTCTTAAATCTTCCTGGGTATAATATTGGAAACTTTACGATTCCTTTTGTACAGAGTTTTTTAGGACCAGTTGGTGTTATCACAACTAGTTTGTTTGATGCAGGAAATGCATTTATCTGTTTAGGTGGTGCCTTTGGAGTTGCATCTAGTATCAAAGGAACTGGTAAGTTTTCCATGAAACGAGTGGTAAAAGCATTATCAAAGTCTGTGGCATTCCTGACCTGTATTACCATGATGATTTTGGGAATGCTAGGGATTACTCTTCCAGCACCAGTGATTGAGTTGGCAGGAATTGTTGGTGGTGCAAATGCTTTTATTGCTATGTTGATGCTTGGTGTTGGATTTAAACTTTCTGGTGATAAGAGTCAAATTGGAACCATTGTGAAAATACTGGGAGTTCGTTATGGAGTGGCATTTATTTTGGCTACAGTATTTTACCACTTGCCGTTGGAATTGGAAGCACGTACAGCGCTTATGGTATTGGCGTTTAGCCCTATTGGTTCAGCAGTGCCAGCATTTACAGAGGAAATGGGCGGTGATGCAGGTTTATCTGCAGCATTAAATTCGATTTCCATTATTTGTAGCATTGTATTTATGGTATCGATACTGTTATTTATGTTATAAGGAGGCATACATATGAAGCGTAATAATTTTTTAGATGTACTAAAGGGAATCTGTATTTTATTAGTTATTCTGACACATTTTGATTGGGTAGAAGCAGAGCGTTTGAAATATTTCTTCCCATACTGGATGAATCCAGCAGTACCAATTTTTATGATTACATCTGGATATGTGTACACAGAATCATTTAAGAGAAAAGACGTTGCTACCTTTAAACAGGCATATGCACTAAAAGGAATTATTGATAAGGCAATCCGTTATACGGTACCGTTGGTTTTGATATATGCAATTGAGATTCCATTAAAAATGATTGTGTTTCAGAAGGCGCTTAGTTTAGGTGATATTTTAAATCAGTTTTGGCAAGGTGGCTGGGGACCAGGTAGTTACTACTATACCTATATGATGCAGTTCATTTTTGTTTTTCCATTGATTTATTTTGTGATTCGCAAGTGGGATTTTAATGGACTGTTACTGTGTGGTGCTGCAAATGTTTTTTACGAAATTATCAAAGTGCCAATGGGTATGACAGGAGATACTTTCCGACTCATTGTGCTTCGTTACATATTTGCAATGGCACTTGGTTGCTATTTTAGTATGGGAAAAGTTAAGATTAAGAAATGGATGGCAGTTGCATCCTTTGTGTTTGGTGCCGTATTTATTTATGCTGTATGTTATGCAGGATATAAGCCTTTATTCTTCTATCGTTGGTCACGTACCTCGATGTTAGCAGTATTCTATATTGCTCCAATCACCTATTGGCTCATTAAAAATTGTAAATGGGAATGCAAACCATTAGCATTGATTGGGAAGGCATCCTATAATGTGTTCTTTGTCCAGATGGTATACTTCCATATGGCAAACCGTATTTTTGATGGTGTAGAAGGAAACTTCGGTGGAATGTTAACTGCTTATACCATTTGTATCGTGTTAGGACTTTTGTTCTATAAGATTGAATCGCCAATTACAAAAAAAGTATTATCTTGGAATGCGAAAATGTTTGCTAAGGGATAAAATGGAGGTACATATGAAAAAGAAAAGTAACTTAATTGTTGTATTAGCACTGGTTGTGTTAACAGCATTTGCGTTAGTTGGTTGTGAATGGGCTGGTTTTGGCAGTAGTCTAAATGAGCTTTCTGGAAATATAAAAGGTAATACCTATGAATGTCAGTTTTATTCAAATTCTGGTGAGGAATTTATGACTGCTGAAGGCCAGAATATCAAAATTTCAGCCAACCTTGTAGATGAATACACCTATAATGGAGAGAATTGGGAACGTACAGAAACCATGTCTTCGGTTATTACAATTACCATTGACGGAAAACAGATTGAAAGCTGTGGAAGTACCGTTCTTTTTGTAGAAAAGGGATTAAAACCGGATGTAGAATTTGATACAACAGATATTCATATTTCTAGTGACTCAGATGGTATTGGAGATTTGACTATCATCGCAGAAACAGTAAACAAATACAAAAACTATTTTGGTAAAGGTACAGTTGTAGTCATCCAGAGTCAGTTGGGAGATCCAATCTGTGCATTTTCTGGTGATGATGTGTATTGGGAAGTAAGTGATAATCTTCCAAAGACAACGAAACTTATGATTGATGGAAGAGCGCTTTATATCCATAGAGCGAATTTCCAGATTATTGATAAGGAATTGTTGCAGTAGCATTTTGAATGCGTATAGCCGAATGATTTTGGAATCATTCGGCTATTTTTATTAAACGGAATACCTGTTCTACCGTTGCTATTATATTTTCTCTTGTGATAGAAGGTTCCATCGCTTCTTCTAAAGTTTGTACTTTTCTAAGAATTGAGAAAAATGCATCAATGCCATGTTCGTTACAGGTGACAGCATCATTTGTTGCCATACCGGCAAATGCAAGGACTGTTTTGTCATACTTTTTTGCTAGCTTTGCTACACCGATAGGTGCTTTTCCAAGTATAGTTTGTCCATCCAATCTGCCTTCTCCAGTGATAACAATATCTGCATCTTTGATATCTTTTTCTAGATTGGTTTCTTCAAGAAAGATTTTGACACCGGATTCTAGGACTGCATTGGTGTAGGATAAAAAGGCGAAGCCCATTCCGCCAGCAGCGCCAGTGCCAGGATAGGTAGCATCAGCATTTTTGTATTTTTCAGAAGTCAATTTGGCATAAGAAGCAAGCCAATTGTCCATCTGAAGAATCATGGATGGGTCTGCACCTTTTTGTGGACCGAATACTGCACTACAACCAAATTCGCCACATAAAGGATTTGTAACATCACATGCAATGCGGAAAGTACATTCCTTTAATTCAGGAATGACATTGTCATCTGTGATTGTCATAAGTTCTTTTAAACCCTTTGCACCAAAAGGTACTTGTTTTCCTTCTTTATCTAACATTCCAAATCCCAATGCCTGAAGCATGCCGATTCCGCCATCGTTTGTTGCACTTCCGCCGATTCCAACGATGAAATGACGACATCCTTTCGAAATAGCGTCTTCGATGATTTCTCCGACACCATAGGTTGTTGTGTGGAAAGGATTTCTCATTACGTCTGGAACGAGTGTAATTCCCGCTGCACTAGCCATTTCGATAATGGCGGTGTTGCTTTCTTCTAAAATTCCATAAACACAATTTACAGGTGCTCCTAATGGTCCAGTCACCTTTATATTTATCAGTTTTCCGCCCATGCCAATCGTGAGCGCATCTATAGTGCCTTCACCACCATCTGCAAGGGGATGTACAGATACTTCTGCATTGGCTATGGCTTTTAAAATTCCATGTTTGATTGCATCGCCAGCTTCTAAAGAAGATAGGCTACCTTTAAATGAGTCAATTGCTACTACAACTTTCATGTTTCGTACTTCTTTCTTTTGGTTTAAGATATGATACCATGTTATTGATCTATTATCCATGTTTAGATCTCCTAAATTACAATATGAAAGTTAGTATGATAAGTAAACTATAGATAAAATTTTCACAATTATATATTTTATGCTAAAGATTGTAAGGTAATTTGGAGAATTGGAAGTAACAGAATAGACGAATTGCACACAATGTGATAAAATGGGAGCATTGATTTAAATAAATGAAAACGAAACGGAGAACATACAATGAAAAAATTAGCTTTTGGTCTTATGAGACTTCCTCAATTAGATGAAAACGATGGTACATCCATTGATATTGAACGCGTAAAAGGAATGGCAGATGCTTTTATGGAAGCGGGATTTAACTATTTTGATACTGCAGCACCATATCATGGAAAGCATAGCGAAATCGCTTTTCGTGAAGCAGTTGTAAAAAGATATCCTCGTGAAAGCTATACTGTAACAGATAAATTATCTTTTGGTATGATTGACAAAGCAGAAGATATGCAGAGCTTTTTTGATGCACAGTTAGAAAGACTGGGAGTGGAATACATAGATATTTATTTGCTTCATGCACTTAGTGCGACATCATATGCAAAAGCACAGGTCTTCAAGGCATTTGAATTTGCTGCACAGAAGAAAGCAGAAGGAAAAGTAAAACAGGTTGGTTTTTCTTTCCATGATAAAGCAGAAGTATTAGACCAGATTTTGACTGAGCATCCAGAAGTAGAATATGTACAGCTTCAGATTAATTATTTGGACTGGGAAGACGAAAACGTGCAGTCTCGTAAATGCTATGAAGTAGCCGTAAAACATGGCAAGAAAGTACTTGTTATGGAACCGGTAAAAGGTGGTTCTTTGGCTGTAGTTTCACCTGAAGTAGAGAAATTGTTCAAAGATTATAACGAAGCAGCATCTCCTGCATCCTGGGCAGTGCGTTTTTGTGCTAGCTTAGATCAGGTGGTAATGGTACTTTCTGGTATGAGTAATGAAGAACAGATTGCAGATAACATTAGTTATATGAAAGATTTCAAGCCACTCAATGATGAGGAAAAAGAAATTGTAGAAAAAGCTGCAGAACTTATTCGTAATGATATTGCAATTGCATGTACAGGATGTGCATACTGTGTGGATGATTGTCCAAAGAATATTGCGATTCCAGATTATTTCAAACTGTATAATCATGTAAAGCAGTTGCAGGGTACTACAGAAAAATGGGATAAGATGAAATATGCGAAGAAAGCAGAAGAAAGAGGAAAAGCTTCGGATTGTATTGAATGTGGTCTTTGCGAAGGTCATTGTCCACAGCATTTGAATATTAGAGAATTGTTAAAAGATGTAGCGAATACACTTGAGTAGATTATGTCACGTAATAGAAATAAAAAAAGACAACAACGCAAATTAATTTGCTTGTTGTCTTTTTTATTTTTATTGTATGGCTACAGTACTTTAGAAAGAAATTCTTTTGCTCTATCTGTCTTTGGATTAGAGAAGAATTCTCTAGGAGCAGCTTCTTCTAAAATCTTTCCTTCATCTAAGAAAAGGATGCGGTTTGCCACTTCTTTTGCAAATCCCATTTCGTGAGTAACGATAACCATGGTCAGTCCTTCTTCTGCAAGGGCTTTCATCAGGTCTAATACTTCGCCAACCATTTCAGGGTCAAGAGCACTGGTAGGTTCGTCAAAGAGAATTACATCTGGATTCATCGCAAGGGAACGAACGATAGCTACACGCTGTTTCTGTCCACCGGAAAGGGTAGAAGGATAAACATCTGCTTTGTCTTCTAATCCAATACGTTTTAACAAATGCATTGCCTGTTCTTTTGCTTCTGCTTTTATCTGTGCCTTTGTGGTTGTAATAGCCACAGGGCTTTCTTTTTTATCAGCGGGCTTAAATAAGTTTGTAAGTCCAAGGAATGTGTTTTTTCGTTTTGCTTTTGCAAGTTCCTGGCATTGTACATGTACAGGAGCCAGCATGATGTTTTCAATTACAGTTTTATTATTGAATAAATTAAAATGCTGGAATACCATTCCCATTTTTCTGCGATGAATATTGATATCTACACTAAAATCAGCGATATCTACACCGTTAAAAATAATTTGCCCGCCGGTAGGATCTTCCATACAGTTTAAACAGCGGAGGAAGGTACTTTTTCCAGAGCCAGATGGTCCAATGATACATACGATATCACCTTTGTTGATTTTAACGCTGATACCATCTAATACGTTTTTTTCGCCGAAGTGTTTTTCTAAATTAATTACGTCGATCACTCTTTCTCAAGCTCCTTTCCATAAGTTTAATACCTGCACTGATAATAAGTACAAGAATAATATAGATAAATGCCATAACAATGTATGGAACCATGAATTCATAACTGTTTGAACCAATACGGTTAAATGCAAGGTAAAGATCGGTTGCACCTACGAAACTTACAACAGAGGTTTCTTTGATTAAGGCAATAAATTCGTTACCTAAGGTTGGTAAGATATTCTTTACAGCCTGTGGAATTACGATTTTCATCATAGTAGTGCTAAAACTTAAACCAACGGCACGACCAGCTTCCATCTGGCCACCATCTACAGAAAGGATACCACTTCGCATAATTTCTGAAATGTAGGCACCACTGTTTAAACCAAATACCAGCATTGCGACTTCCAAACCTGACATTCGCACGCCCATAAGAGGGAAGAGTACATAGTAGAAAATCAAAAGCTGAACAACGATTGGGGTACCACGGAAGGTTTCTACATAAAAGTTGCAGATAACATTTAAAATACGTGGTAAAAGCTTATATTTTGGAATGACACGAACGGTAGCAATTAAGGTACCGATAACGATACCTAGTAATAAACCGGTAATAGCAATGATTAAAGTGTTTTGAAGTCCTTCTAAGACTTGCAGGTAACCTTTGTTTCCGATGAAAATATCTATGAAACGTTGAACCTTTACATCAAAATTTCCCATGTTATTTCTCCTATAAAATAGGGGGCTTAAAAAGCCCCCGAATTATTACTGTACTGCGTTAATAGCTTCTACAATTTTTGCTGCAGGTGCTGAGTCAATAATAACATAATCAACACCACCATTCAATAAATCCTGAACGGCTAAAGAACCATTTGCATATGGTACACAAGTTACGGCGTATCCAGCAAATCCCCAGTCTTCATCGCCTTCTGTATAAAGCTGACCAGTTGTGCCTCTCTGCACACCAATTTTGCAAGATGCATCTTTTGTGTTTAAGATTTCTTCTACATCTGCGGCAGTTGTACAAGCATCAAAATCTGTACATCCAGCTAAAACAACAAGCTGCTGTGAAGCATCATAGTAAGGATCAGAGAAGTTTACAAGTTCCATTCTCTTTTCTGTAACAGTAAGACCTGCCATAGCAATGTCACATTTTTTCTGCTGAACATTTAAGCAAACAGCATCAAAATCCATATCCATGATAACTAATTCTTTACCAAGTTCTTTTGCAAGTAAAGCAGCGATTTCCATATCAATACCGTAGTATGTATTTCCACCGTCTTCTGTGTATTCAAAAGGAGCAAATGCTGCGTTTGTTGCAACAACAAGCTGATCTTTTGTTTCATCAAGTTCTGCAGAAATAACAGCCTCTGGTGTACCATCACCAAAGTATTTGTTACAGATTGCATCAAAGGTACCGTCATCTTTGATTTTTTTGATGAATGCGTTTACGTCTTCTAAGAGTTCAGGCTGATTTTTATCAACACCGAATGCATACTGTTCTTCTGTAAGATTGATTTCAATTACTTTTGCGCCAGTAGTAGTATTTCCATTGTCGTTATTATTTGAAGCATTGGAATCGTTTGAACCACCACAAGCAGTTAATGTGCCAAGCACCATTACAAGTGCAAGAGCAAGTGCCAGTATTTTTTTCATATTCATTTCCTCCGTTCATGTGTGTTATAATATGCATAAATTAATGAAAAGTATGCATATTTATACAAAAAAACATATGCCTACTATATCACTACTTATAGAAGAAAGCAAGTTCTATTTCGGAAATCAGTTGAATTTGGAAGAATTTTTTCCTTGAAATCAGATAAGGGCTGCTCTATAATTCTTATATTGATTATTAATTTGATACAGGAGGAATTAGAATGAGTATCAGAGTTGGAATTATGGGATATGGAAACCTTGGTAGAGGGATTGAATGTGCGTTAAAGCAGAATGATGATATGGAATTGGTAGCGGTATTTACCAGAAGAGATCCTTCGACTGTAAATATATTAAGTGAAAATGTAAAAGTGTATCATGCAGATGAAGCAGCAAAGATGAAGGATGACATTGATGTTTTGATTCTTTGCGGTGGTAGTGCGACAGACCTTCCGAAGCAGACAAAGGAATATGCAAAGTATTTCAATGTGGTAGACAGCTTCGATACACATGCAAGAATTCCAGAACATTATGAAGCAGTAGATGAAGTTGCAGTAGCGAACAATACCGTTGCAATGATTTCGGTTGGCTGGGATCCAGGTATGTTCTCATTAAATCGTTTATATGCTAATGCAATTTTGCCAAGTGGTAGTGATTATACATTCTGGGGCAAAGGTGTTAGCCAGGGACATTCAGATGCGATTCGTCGTGTGGAAGGTGTTGCCAATGCAAAACAGTATACAGTTCCTGTTGAAGACGCATTAGCTCGTGTACGCAGTGGTGAAAATCCAGAACTTACCACCAGAGAAAAACACACCAGAGAATGTTATGTTGTAGCAAAAGATGGTGCAGATAAGGCACGTATCGAAGAAGAAATCAAAACGATGCCAAACTATTTTGCAGATTATGATACAACAGTAAACTTTATTTCTGAAGAAGAGTTAGCTACAAATCATGCAGGAATTCCTCATGGCGGTTTTGTAATTCGAAGCGGAAAGACAGGTTGGAATGAAGAACATAATCATATCATTGAATATAGTTTGAAACTAGATTCCAATCCAGAATTTACAGCTTCTGTTATTGTAGCTTATGCACGTGCGGCATACCGTATGAGTAAAGAAGGCATGAAGGGCTGTAAGACTGTATTTGATGTAGCACCAGCATATCTTAGTCCTGTAAGCGGCGCAGAACTTCGTGCTCATTTGTTGTAATTTTCTTGTAAAATGAGAATAAAATAGAAATTCGGACAGTCACGTGATGGTGACTGTCTTTTTTTGAGTAAATGTAGAAAAAAACAGCAAAAAATGTCTATATTTTTTAAAAAATATGTTAAAAAATAAAAAATTCTGTAGTATAATAAAAAATAATAATTTTTACTATGGGGGAGTTATGAGCGAAAAAAGATGGCAGTCTTATCCAAGACCACAATTAAAGAGAAATAGTTATGTGAATTTAAATGGAACATGGGAATTAAATGGTATGAAGATTCAGATTCCATTTGCTCCACAGTGTCGTTTGTCAGAATATGCAGGAAGTATAGAAGACAAGCTGGTATATACAACAACATTTGAGATTCCAGAAGACTTTACATTGCCACGCATTCTTTTACATTTTGGTGCGGTGGATCAGGTTGCTGATGTATATTTAAATGATGTATTGGTAGGGAAGCATGAGGGCGGATACCTACATTTTTCCATTGATATCACAGATGAAGTGCGCCGAAAAAGCGTGAACCATTTGCGTGTAGAAGCTATTGACACACTGTCTCAGAAATATCCATATGGTAAACAGTGTAAAAAACGTGGTGGTATGTGGTATACACCGATTAGCGGTATATGGCAGACGGTATGGATGGAAAATGTTCCAACCTCCTACATAAAAGAAATTAAATTAACGCCTTCCATGAAAGATATAAAGATTGAAATAGAGGGCGATACTAGAGGATTTAAAGCCATTGTTTCTGATAAAAAAGGTAAGGTAGCAGAAAAGGCTTTTGAAAGAAATACAGGTACTATTCAGATTGAAAAACCGATTTTATGGGATGTGGATAATCCACATTTATATGATTTGAAAATTATTGCAGGACAAGATGAGATAGAATCTTATTTTGCACTTCGTACTGTTGAAATTAAAAAGATAGATGGAGTGAATCGTATTTGTCTAAATGATAAACCAATCTTTATGCATGGTTTATTAGATCAAGGATATTTTGAAGATGGTATTTTCCTTCCAGAAAAAGAAGAGGAATTTGCCAACGATATCCTTCGTATGAAAGAACTTGGATTTAATATGCTTCGTAAACATATTAAAATCGAACCAGAACAGTTCTATTATGATTGCGATAGATTAGGTATGCTGGTTGTTCAGGATATGGTAAATAATAGTGGATACAACTATATTTTAGATACGGTATTACCAACATTTGGTTTTAAAAAGAGAAATGACTGTCGTGGTCGTTATCAGCAACCAGAACAGAAACATTTTTTTGAAAAACACATGAAAGATACACTTCATGATTTATACAATCATCCATGTATTATTGGATACACCATTTTTAATGAAGGATGGGGACAGTTTGAGAGTGATCGCATGTATGATATTGCAAAAGAAGCGGATTCTACCCGTTTTTATGATTCGACATCAGGCTGGTTTGCACAGAAGAAGAGTGATGTAGATAGTGAACATATTTATTTCAGAGCAGAAGAACTTCATGCAAAAACAAGACCATTATTCTTATCTGAGTGTGGTGGATTTTCATATAAAGTAGAAGGACATGTATTTAATACTGAAAAATCTTACGGTTATGGTGCATGTGAAAGTACAGAGGAATTAACAGATCGTATTGTAAACATGTACAATGTAATGGTAGTTCCAGCTATCAAAGGCGGTATGTGTGGATGTGTCTATACACAGGTAAGCGATGTTGAAGATGAGATTAATGGTATGTATACTTATGACCGTCAGGTTTGTAAAGTAAACAAAGAGAAAATGCAGGAACTGGCAAAGCGTATTTATGCAGAAATAAACTAGGGAGTTTTAAGAGAACTTTTGGAGGAGTTATGAGTCGAAAAGCAGTCGATTTTACATTTGATGACTATAGTGAGATTATAAAAGTCGTTGCACCTTGCATGGATGACTATATGTATTTTTATGATATATCACAGGATTTATATTTTATATCAGAAAAAGCATTAGATCGTTTTGCACTACCAACAAATCAATTTTCGGATGTAGTAGAAATGCATAAAATTTTCGTATATAGCGAAGATGTAGATATGCTGATAGATGATTTGCAGAAGATGGTTGCTGGCGAAAAAGATGAGCATAACATTGAATATCGCTGGCTTTCCAAAGATGGAACTCCGATTTGGATTAACTGCAAGGGATGTGTGCTAAAAGATGAAAACGGACAGCCAAAATATATGATAGGTTGTGTGAATGAAATCGGTAACAAACAGAAGGCGGATAATGTCAGCGGATTAAAAGAAATATCTTCTATTGCAGCATCTTTGGAAATGTATTGCAGTATTGCAGCAAGTGGTTATGTGTTGCACATTGGTATAGATGATTTCAAATCGATTAATGAACGCTTTGGTTATGAATATGGAGATTTTATTCTTCGTGGTGTAGCAGATGCAATTAAAGCATCTTTAGGACCAGGCGAAGAAGTATATCGTGTATCTTCTGACGAATTTATGGTGGTATCTTACTTGGCAGATGATATCAACGCAGGTAAAACACTCTATGAAGAAATTCGTGTGGCAGTAGATGCCTTTATTGAAAAGAATCGTTATGAAACGGTATTTACAATTTCAGGTGGTGTACTCTCCTGTGCAGAACTTTGTGGTATGGAATTTCAGGAGTTGATTAAATTATCACAGTTTGCACTTAGTCAGGCGAAGAAACGCGGAAAGAATCAGGTGTATTTCTTTGATTTGTATGATTATGAAGATTTCCTCAGAAAAAATATGATTTTAAGTGCGATTCGAGAGTCTATCGCAAATGATTTTAAAGGTTTTGAAGTGTATTATCAGCCAATTATGGACTGCGTACCAAAGGAAACACCATATGGTGCAGAGGCATTGCTTCGCTATACGCTTTCAAGTGGAGAACGCGTTTCACCGATGGAGTTTATTCCTATTTTAGAGGAGAGTGGATTAATTATTCCAGTTGGGAAATGGGTATTAGATCAGGCGATGTATTTTTGTCGTCAGGTAGAGGAGCGAATTGGTACTTTTAATGTAAATGTAAATGTTTCTTACATTCAGGTGTTAAAGAGTGCATTTATTGTAGAATTCTTCCGTTTGTTAAATGAACATGGTATGTCTTCTTCTTGCATTACCATTGAGTTAACGGAATCTGGTCAGGTAGGAGATACTGCACAGATGCATAAGGTATGGAAGAATTTGCATCAGCATGGAGTGACCATTGCATTAGATGATTTTGGAACTGGATATTCGAACCTTATGAATATTAGTGAAGTTAGTCCAAGTGTTGTAAAATTAGATCGTGGATTTACCATTAAAGCATTGAATAATGAATTCGAAAGAAATTTGATGCAGAATATTATTCAACTTGTACATAGTTTAGGTTTAAAAATCTGCGTAGAGGGTATTGAAACCGAAGAGGAATTACAGAATATCAGTGAGTTAGGACCAGACTACATCCAAGGTTATTTCTATGGAAGACCATGTCCAGTAGATGAATTTCTATTTGAATTTTGTTCAAAATAAGCATACATAAGAAAAGGCTGTCTCAACGATTTCGTTGTGGCAGTTTTTTATTTTAAGATATAAAAAGCTGCCACAACAATACAGTTGCGACAGCTTGATTTTATTGGTTTGCATATTTGGTAGCATGTTCTTTTATTGCGTCAAAGCTTTCCTGGCTAATTACATGTTCTATGCGACAGGCATCTTCGGATGCAATTTCTTCTGGAACGCCAAGGGTAGTTAGTACTCTTGTAATAATTTCATGTCTTTCAAAAATCATCTCTGCAATTGCAAGACCACTTTCTGTTAAGTCGATAAAACCTTCTGGTGAAACAGTGATATGATTTTTTTCACGAAGATGTTTCATTGCAATACTAATACTTGATTTTTTATATCCTAATTCATTTGCAATATCAACCGAACGGACAACGCGTAGTTTTTTGCTAAGCATCAAAATGGTTTCTAAATAATTTTCTGCTGATTCATTATTATGCACGGCTATCCCTCCTTAAAAGTATTGTTTGATAAGTATATCATAAGAAACTCTATTGTGCAAATTATAAAACAGCAATTTCACTGCGATATAAATTGAGGTTATAGAATTTATAAAAAACTAAAATGGCTGGTTATATTGCATTTGAAGAAAGATTCTATTAATATATGTGTTAAGCAAATTGAAACGTAAGAGATGAATATTACGGGAAAGAAGGAATTGACATGGATTTTAAAGTTGGTGTAATTGCAGGAGACGGAATTGGACCAGAGGTAACAGCAGAAGCAACAAAGGTATTGGATGCTATCGGACAGAAATATGGACATAGCTTCAATTATACAGAAATTCTTATGGGAGGCTGCTCTATCGATGCAACAGGAGTTCCGCTTACAGATGAGGCAATTGCAGCAGCAAAAGCAAGCGATGCTGTGCTGATGGGGTCTATCGGTGGAAATACAACCACATCGCCATGGTATAAGCTTCCACCAAACTTAAGACCAGAAGCAGGTCTTTTAAAGATTCGTAAAGAATTAAACTTATTTGCAAATTTAAGACCTGCATATTTATATGAAGAATTAAAAGCAGCATGTCCGCTCCGTGATGACATTATTGGGGATGGATTCGATATGATGATTATGAGAGAGTTAACAGGTGGTCTTTACTTTGGAGAAAGAAGCACCAAAGAAGTAGATGGTGTAATGACAGCTTGTGATTCCCTTACATATAATGAAGAAGAAATTAGACGTATTGCGATTCGTGGTTTTGATATTGCAATGAAACGTAGAAAAAAAGTAACATCTGTAGATAAAGCAAATGTATTGGATTCTTCTAGACTTTGCAGAAAAGTAGTAGAAGAAGTAGCAAAGGATTATCCAGAAGTTTCTTATGAACATATGTTAGTTGATAATTGTGCAATGCAGCTTGTGAAAAATCCAGCACAGTTTGACGTTATTCTTACAGAGAACATGTTTGGTGATATTTTATCTGATGAAGCAAGTATGGTAACTGGTTCTATTGGAATGTTATCATCTGCCAGCTTAAATGAAACAAAGTTTGGTTTATATGAACCAAGTGGTGGATCTGCTCCAGATATTGCAGGTATGGGTATTGCAAATCCAATTGCAACAATTTTAAGTGCAGCGATGATGCTTCGATACAGTTTTGATTTGGATAAAGAAGCGGATGCAGTAGAAGCGGCAGTAAAACAAGTATTAAAAGAAGGCTATCGTACTGGTGACATTATGCCACAGTCTGGTGAAAGTATGGAAGGTATCACAAAGGTTGGTACAGCAGAAATGGGTAGCCTCATTGCAGATAGAGTATAAATTTATTGCAGGATTGTATTTTTTGGTGTACAATTTAGTAATTATTTGTAGAAAAGAGGAAACATCATGAAGAGTGATAACGTAAAAGCAGGCATGCAGCAGGCTCCTCATAGAAGT
>JAZQZJ010000086.1:0-33445 GCA_045633955.1 Agathobacter sp.
GTTTCAATCCTTGTATCAGTAGTACTTTTATTTGTATGGCCAGTTATTTTCGGTGCTCTCGTTGGTTTAGGCCAGGCTATCGCTGGTATGGGCGCTGTTGGTGCTGGTATCTATGCATTCTTAAACCGTTTATTAATTCCAACAGGTTTACACCATGCATTAAACAACGTATTCTGGTTCGATACAATTGGTCTTGGTGACCTTGGTAACTTCTGGGCTGGTAAAACATCAGCAGATGTAACTTGGGATCTTGGTATGTACATGTCAGGTTTCTTCCCATGTATGATGTTTGGTATTCCTGGTGCAGCTTTAGCTATGATCCAGACAGCTAAATCAGATAAGAAGAAAGTTGCTATCGGTTTAATAGCTTCTGCAGCTGTATGTTCATTCGTTTGTGGTGTTACAGAACCTTTCGAATTCGGTTTCATGTTCTTAGCTCCAGCATTATACGTTGTATACGCAGCATTATATGGTGTTTTCACAGTTATCACATGCTTAGTTGGATTCCGTGCAGGTTTCTGTTTCTCAGCAGGTGCTACTGACTTAGTATTCTCAGCTAGCTTACCAGCAGCTGCAAATACATGGATGATTATTCCTTTAGGTCTTGCTGCATTTGTAGTATTCTACTTAGTATTTAAATTCGCTATCGTTAAATGGGATCTTAAGACTCCAGGTCGTGAAGATGATGACGTTGAAGCTGAAAAAACTGTTGTTCTTTCAAATGATAACTTCACAGAAGTTGCTGCTATTATCTTAGAAGGTCTTGGCGGAAAAGAAAACGTAACATCTATCGATAACTGTATTACAAGACTTCGTCTTGAAGTTAAAGATCAGGCTTTAGTAAACGAAGCTAAAATTAAATCTGCTGGTATCTCTGGCGTTATCCGTCCAGGAAAAACTAGCGTACAGGTTATTGTTGGTACAAAAGTTCAGTTCGTAGCAGACGAATTCAAGAAACTTTGCAAATAGGCCTTATTCCTTAGTATATCTAGGCATAAAATGGGATGTTTTTTAACATCCCATTTTTGCCATGGTAGAAAGAATGGGCAAAAATAAGTAGGGGGAAGGTTGAGAGATATGATCATTAAAAATGGTAAAGTCTTTACAGAAGAAGGAAAATTTATTGAGAAAGAATTATATATAGATGGAGATAAGATTTCCTCTACAGTAATTGGTGAGGTAATTGATGCAACTGGATTATATGTAATTCCAGGGCTTACAGATATTCATTTTCATGGATGTGTAGGATATGACTTTTGTGATGGTACACCAGAAGCTCTTGAAAAAATGGCAGAATATGAGCTTTCCAATGGTGTTACAACAATTTGTCCTGCGTCTATGACATTTTCAGAAGAACAATTAACAGATATTTTTGCAAATGCAGCAAATTATAAAAGTGAAAAAGGTGCTACATTGGTTGGCATCAATATGGAAGGACCTTTTATCTCAATGGAGAAAAAAGGTGCACAGAACGGTGAATATATTCATCGACCAGATGCAGATATGTTTGAAAGATTACAGAATGCTGCAAATGGACTTATTAAACTTTGTGATATTGCGCCAGAAGTAGATGGTGCAATGGATTGTATTGAAAGAATTTCTGACAAGGTAACAGTGTCTTTGGCACATACTGCGGCAGATTGGGATATAGCAACAGAAGCAATTAAAAAGGGGGCAAAGCATGTAACACATTTATACAATGCGATGCCACCATATTCTCATAGAGCACCAGGTGTGATTGGTGCGGCATGTGACAACGAACAAGTTATGGTAGAGTTGATTTGTGATGGTATTCATAGTCATCCATCTACCGTTCGTACCACATTTAAGATGTTCGGTGATGACCGCATCGTATTAATTAGTGATAGTATGGAAGCTTGTGGGTTGGAAGATGGACAGTATTCTTTAGGCGGACAAGATGTAACGGTAAAAGGAAATCTGGCGATCTTAACAGAGCTTGGTAATATTGCGGGTTCCGTAACAAACTTAATGAAGTGTATGCGTAAAGCGGTAAAAGAAATGGGAATTCCATTAGAAAGCGCAGTAAAATGTACTACGATGAATCCAACAAAGGCAATCGGCATTTATGATACTTATGGCAGTTTAACACCAGGAAAACAGGCTGACGTAGTATTGTTAGATGAAGATTTAGAAATTAGATATATTATCAAGGCGGGGGAAGTAGTTTATGGCAATGATTAAAGTAGCTGGAAAAACAGTTTATAAGGCAATTGCACGTGGTCCAATTTTAGTGATGAACAAACAGGAAATCGAAATCACGGATGCCTCAGTGGCTGATGTGGAAGCAGAAGTTGTTCGTGTAACAGAAGCGATTGAGACCGCAAAGCAGCAGATTGGTAAGCTTTACGAAAAAGCATTAGCAGAAGTTGGTGAAGAAAGTGCAGCCATTTTTGAAGTACATCAGATGATGTTAGAAGATGATGAATATTTAGAATCAATCTTTAACATGATTCGTGATGATGGATTAAATGGCGTATACGCTGTAAAAATGACTGGTGATACGTTCTCACAGATTTTTGCATGTATGGACGATGAATACATGAAAGCGAGAGCAACTGATATATTAGATATTTCAGGTCGAGTAATTCGTGTATTAACAGGTCAGGCAGATGTTAGTTTAGATATTCCATCCATCATCATTGCAGATGATTTAACACCAAGTGAAACAGTTCAGATGGACAAGAGTAAAATATTAGGATTTGTAACAGTACATGGTTCTACAAACTCTCATACTGCAATCTTAGCACGTATGATGAACATTCCTGCCCTTGTTATGACTCCGGTAGAATTAGATAATCTTACAACTGGTACAGAAGCTATCGTAGATGGTATTAATGGTGAAGTTATTATTGACCCAACAGAAGACGTTATCAAAGAAGCAGACGTTAGAATTGCTGCAGAGTTAGAGAAGCGTCGTATGTTAGAAACTTTAAAGGGTCAGGAAACTGTAACAAAGAGTGGTCAGCAGGTACATCTCTATGCGAATATTGGTAGTGTTGAAGATGTTTCTTATGTATTAGAAAATGATGCAGAAGGTATCGGATTATTCCGCAGTGAGTTCTTATACCTTGGCAGACCAGACCTTCCAACAGAAGATGAACAGTTTGAAGCATATAAAAAAGTACTTACAGCAATGGGAGATAAAAAGGTTATTATCCGTACATTAGACATTGGTGCAGATAAGCAGGCAGATTCTCTTGCATTAGAGAAAGAAGAGAATCCAGCACTTGGTTATCGTGCAATTCGTATCTGTTTAACTCAGCCAGAAGTATTTAAGACACAAATTCGTGCATTACTTCGTGCAGCAGTATATGGAAATCTTTCTGTAATGTATCCAATGATTATTTCTCCTTGGGAAGTAGAAAAGATTAAAGAAATCGTAGCAGAAGTAGAAGCAGAGCTGAAAGCAGAAGGAATAGAATGTAAAATGCCAGAACAGGGTATTATGATTGAAACTCCAGCATCTGTTATGATGGCAGAAGAATTAGCACAGCTTGTTGATTTCTTTAGTATCGGTACAAATGACTTAACACAGTATACACTTGCAATTGATAGACAGAATGAGAAATTAGATCTTTTCTATGAAGCACATCACCCAGCAGTACTTCGCATGATTGAAATGACTGTAAAAGCAGGTCATGCACATGGAGCTTGGGTAGGTATTTGTGGTGAGTTAGGCGCAGATCAGAGACTTACACAGAGATTCCTCGAAATGGGATTAGATGAGCTTTCTGTAGCACCATCATCTGTATTGCCAATTAGAAAGTTAATTCGTGAAGCAGAATAAATTACGATATAGTTGAGTAAAAAGTTTTCTTACTTTTTCTAAAAATCTTTTTATTCAAATTGAAACCGTTTGTATAGACGAAAAGTGTTCCTATCATAGGTTATGTAAGACTTAAATTCTTACATAACCTATGATAGGAACACTTTTCTATTAGTCAGCTAAACAGTTATTATTCGTTTGATTCTTCATCATCTGAAACAGTTTCATCGCTTGAAGTTGTTTCATCATCAGTAACGTTTTCATCTTCCGAAACAGTATCATTTGCACCTGCTTCTGATTCTGTGGTTTCTGTTGATTCTGTAGACTCAGTAGTTTCTGTCGTATCATCCTCTGTTTCTGTTGGAAGTGGAACATATACATAGGTCCATTCATTTGAACTTCTAAAGATGGTGTTTTTTGAACCGTTTTGGTTTACTACTACGGTATCACCGTCTTCGATTCGAGTAGTACTAATCATAATTTCGTTGCCAGAAACATATTCAGTACCAACTTTTTCACCGTTTACATATACACGGCTCCACATAGTGAAACCTTCACCTTTAAGAACTACACGGTTTTCGATATCTGGTGAAAGATACATATCTGTAATGATTACATCATCAATACCCATTACAATGTCTGTTGGAGGATATTTATGTTCTCCTTCATAACAGAAGCGATCGCCATAGAGAATATCATACTGAAGAAGCTCGATTCCATCAATATATGCTTGGAAATCAAATGTATCAATTGCCTCATCTTCTGTTTCTACTTCAGTACTAGGAATATTTTCAACCTCTGTGAAAGTTTCTGGTTTTGTCATATCAATACCAAGACTTTCTGCTTTTGCCATCTGTGTCTGGTGGTAGGATACCATTGTTCCATCATGGAAACCTACCTGATTAAGGATATCAGACATTAACTGGTAAGCATAGAGGTCTTTATCATTTTTTTCGAGTCCCATATTGTTCCAGGTAACATATTTTGTTTTATAAATGTCACCAGAAACCATATCAGAATTTTCTAAGCCCATAGTTGGGAGATGATCACCCCAGAATACGATGATGGTATCTTCGTCTAATTCTTCAAGGTAACCGATTAATTCTTGCATGAACTGATCTGTCTTGTTGGCCTGATGCATGTAGTATTCCCACTGGTTTGTAGCTTCTTCTGTTTCTAATCCATATACCTCTGCATAAGGCTCTTCAATAACAGCTTCTTCTGGATATACACCATGCTGTCCTACGGTAATTACATAGGTTAAATCTGGACCTTCGGTACAGGTAAGTGTTTTCATTACTTCACTAGCAAGGATGGAGTCTTCAGCCCAGCCTTCATTTGGAGTAAATTCTGTAATATCCATCAATTCTTTACTAGTAAAAGAGTCAAATCCCATCATTGAGAATGCATTTACACGACTATAGAAGTTACCACCATTGTTGTGAACAGCATGTGTACCATAACCAATGGCTTTCAAATCAGCAGCGATGCTTTCGCAGTCAGTTTCTTTTAAAATTGTTTTATATGGGTATTCTCCAGTTCCAAAGTAATGGAGTTTCATGCCAGTCAAAATTTCGAATTCAGCATTTGCTGTACCTGCACCAACAACTGGCATAATTAAGCGGCCTGTTGTAAAGTTTTCTTCTAAATAATGGAAGAAAGGTGTTGGATCTTGACTATAAGTCATGAAATTGAATTCATTAGGATCCACGAATGATTCCAAAAGTACAGTGATAATATTAGGTCCATCTTCTGTTGTAATTGTAGTAACAGCTTTTTCACTTTCTACAGCTGCCATAAGAGCGCTGATGACTTCTTCATCATAGGTATCTGGTTGATCCATACCCCAGTTTACGACACCTGAAGAGAATGAATATACAAATCCATAATCTTTGTAACCTTGTGCAATATTTGTAAAATATTCTGCTACAATATTATGTTTTTGGGCTACCGTAGTGGTGGCAGGAATTGCAATAAATACAATAGAAAGAATGGAGAACAGAGCGAGGATTCGTTTCTGTTTTCCTTTATAAACAGGTCCATGTATATAAAGCAGGGTGCACATAATAGTAAAAAGAAGGACACCAACAATGATACAAACTGCCATAAATGGTGAAATGTATGTTTTTAACATGGTCATAAGGTCGGATAAAACGGTCAAGTCGGCAAATCCAAATGGAGTTACACGGTTTGAAAGTACGATTCCGTTTATGATACCTAATACAATCCAAAATGAACTAATTATGATACGTACAAATGCTCTTCTTTTAAAGAGATACACTAAAGTAAAAGATGCAAACACAATAAAAGAATTATATGCATATGCACGAGGGTGCTTCATAATAAACTGAAAGGTTTCTATTAAATCCCATCGAGAGGCAATTTCTACCAGCAATACCACGAATAGGGATAAAAGCCACTGAAATATAAGTGAATAGCTATTTAAAATGTTTACTGTTTTATAGTAACGTTCGGAATGTTCCACTTCATGTTTTGTTAAAAATTTTTCTTTGACATTTTTAGATAAATCTTTAAGAAAACCCAATACCTTCTTCATAATGACCTCCTTTGCATCTTACTAGTCTACATTAATGAAAACGCGACTGAATTACAAGAGCAAACTTTTATAAAAATTTCTTAAGATTTTATTGATTTTGCAAAAAGTTGCATAAAGCTATTTGTTTGATTTTTTCCAAATGCCCATTTTCTCGGCATCTTTTATTAAATCATCCCTGAAATTAGGATGTGCAATAGAAATAATGGCTTCTGCACGCTGCCATGTTGATAACCCCTTTAAATTAACCATTCCATGCTCCGTTGCCACATAATGAACGCAGGCACGGGTTGCGGTAACCGCAGAGCCAGATGGTAAAACAGGACGTATGCGGGAATGCATGTCCCCGTTTCGATCTGTAAAAGTAGAGGAGCAGCAAATGAAACTTTTTCCTCCTTTTGAAAGGTAAGCGCCAAGGACAAAATCTAACTGACCACCAGCTCCAGTGATTTGTTTGAAACCTGAACTTTCTGAACTTATCTGTCCATATAGGTCAACATCAACACAATTGTTAATGGAGATTAAGTTATCTTGGGCTGCAATATTACGAACATCATTTACGTAGTCTGCAGGAGCACTTAAAATTTCTGGATTGTTATGAATATAGTCATAAACCTTTTGTGTACCCGCCGCAAAAACAAAAGTTTGTTTTCCAATATCTAAACTTTTGTGTTGCCCCGTAATTTTTCCAGCTTTTGCAATGTCAACAAAGCCATCGGAATAGATTTCGGTGTGTACACCTAATTCTTTTAAATCAGAATCTGCAATTAGTGAACCAACTGCGTTTGGCATACCGCCAATACCGAGTTGTAAACATGCTCCATTTGGTATATGTTCTACGATTTGTGCTGCAATTGTTTTATCGATTTCAGAAGGTGGTGCACCTGTACCAAATGGAGGAATCGGTGCATGATCACTCTCTACAATATAATCGACATTTGAAATATGAACACCGGACGCAGGTCCACCGAAGCAATATGGTACATTCTTGTTTACTTCTACTATGACATATTCTGCCATTTCGCAAGCGGCAGCCAAATGTGATGCACTAGGACCGAAATTAAAATATCCATTTTCATCCATAGGTGCAACCTGAAGCATAACAACACGGCTTGGATGTTCCATATCCCGATAGTAACGGGGTAATTCGGAGTACGAAATTGGTGCATAAAAAGCAAGTCCTCGATTGGCTAATTTCCGTTCATATCCACTAAAATGCCAAGAGTTCCAAGTAAAATGCGCACCTGCATCTTCGCGTTCGAAAACAGCAGGAAATCTTGGTAAAATGGCACCTCGAAGATGAACATCCTTTAACTCATCTGTACGTTTTGCAAGTGCACGGTCAAGAGTATCAACCGTTGTTACACAAAAACCATAATCCACCCAATCACCGGAATTTATAATTTTTACAGCTTCGTCGGCAGTTACCTTTTTTTTGTTATATTCGTCGATGAAGTTCATAATATTCCTCCAGTATACATACCTGGTGTTATTTTACCACTTCTTAGCATCAAATGACAATCATTTATGTGAGATTTTACATGGTAAGAATACACTTTTTTGTGGTATACTTGGAAGGAATCAAAAAGATGGGAGAATCTCATGGAAAAAAAAGTAAGTGAAAAGAAAAGACAAGAGAAAAAAAAGATGCAGGATGGCGTGTGTCCGTATGCAAAGAAATGTGGCGGTTGTGATTACCAGGGAATACCATATAAAGAACAGTTAGAGAAAAAAGAAGCAAATGTCAAAAAATTATTAAGAGATTTTGTTAAAGTTTCACCGATTGTTGGAATGGAGAATCCATATTATTATCGACATAAAGTACATGCGGTATTTGATTGTATTGGACGTGGACAGGTTGTTGCAGGAGTATACAAAAAGAATTCCCATGATGTAGTGGATATAGAAAGTTGTCAGATTGAAAATCAGGAAGCAGATGCAATTATTCGAGAAGTAAAAGGATTGTTAAAATCTTTTAAAATAAAGACATACGATGAAGATACAGGATATGGGTTGTTGCGTCATGTGTTAGTAAGAAAAGGATATCATACAGGTGAAATCATGGTCGTATTGGTATTAGCATCACCAATTCTTCCATCAAAAAACAACTTCGTAAAAGCATTGCGCAAAAATCATCCCAATATCAGTACCGTAGTCATAAATGTGAATGATAAAAAAACAAGTATGGTTTTAGGAGAGCGAAATATTACAGTTTATGGAAAGGGATTTATAGAGGACAAACTCTGTGGATGTACATTCCGTATTTCGCCTAACTCTTTTTATCAGGTAAATCCTGCACAGACGGAATTTTTGTATGAGAAAGCAATTGCTTGTGCAAAACTAACAGGAAAAGAGAAAGTGATTGATGCATATTGTGGAACGGGAACCATTGGCATTATTGCAGCAAAGCATGCAAAAGAGGTTTTAGGCGTGGAACTGAACAGGGATGCTATACGTGATGCAATTACAAATGCAAAACGAAACGAAGTAAAAAATATTCAGTTTGTGAATGATGATGCAGGGAAATATATGGTTTCTTTGGCAGAGAAAAAAGAATTGGTGGATGTGGTAATTATGGATCCTCCACGTACGGGAAGTGATGAAGCATTTTTATCTTCTGTAGTTAAACTTGCACCAAAGCGTGTGGTATATGTTTCCTGTGGACCAGATACATTGGCAAGGGATTTAAAGTTTTTGGTGAAAAAAGGATATAAAGTAGAAGAGGCTACACCATATGACATGTTTCCGATGACAAATCATACGGAAGTGGTAGTTGCCCTTACTCGCATAAAATAAAAAGAAGTGTTAAAAATAGAACGCTGTAATCAATCGATTACAGCGTTTTCATATTTTATCATATACGTAAATCAATGTTAGCACCTAGATGAGGCGTTACGGATTGTTCCATGAGACTAATAAGCTGGGAATTCATGGCTTCATTCATTTCCATGGTCTGATCTAACATCTCAACACTAACAACCTGAGCAACACTTCCGATGGAAGTAGGAGCATATGAATTTACTGCACTAAGAGCAGAAGATACGGCTGTAATTTCCATGGGGCATTCCCTCCTTTATACAAAGCATGTTTCTAAAAATAGTATGACATGTTTCTATAGAAAAGGCAATGGAATATTAAACAATTTATTCGATTTCGGCAAGTTCTTTCTTGGAGAAGAAAAATGTATTGGATGGGGTTTTGCTGTTTAGTGCATGTTCTAAAAGTCGCTGATAGGCTTTATTCGTCCTCCAAATAGAAGTAGATTCTAAACCGCCCTTGGTATCAGATACTAGATCATTTGGTGCATAATAAAAGTCAGGATGTATAAATCTCGCATAGTACTGTGTAGAACTTTGTCTTACGGTTGTATCTACGACGTGTACAGTAATATGTTTTTCTACAATGTTGCCAAAGCTGTCAGTAACCTGATAGGTAATTGTGATATCTTTATTTGCTGATAGTTGTATAAAGGCGTTAGGTTTATAAGATTTTATGATGATATCTTTTTCTTTTTCAAGAATTCCATCTTCTTTATCTGTAGCCGTGACTTTTTCTAAAAGGCGTTTTACCGTAATCTCACCATTTATAGCATCTTCCAATGTAAAGTATCTGTCATAGGCTTCTACTTCTGGATGCTTATCCCATTTGGCGGTTAACGTGAGACTGTGGTCTGCAGTTATACTTTGTTTCGGATAATAGTTGTTTTTAACTGTTCCATCGGTGTTTAGTTCTTCCCATTTTACGAATGAGTGTTTATCCAATACAGGAGCTTCGGACAACTCAAAAATGGGATTTTTGAAATTTCCAGAAGCATTGAAGAATCGTTCCTCAGCCTGTGAAGAAATCTCCTGTGAGGAACCATTGGTGTCATAGTTAATCACGATGTTTTGTACATAGCAGGCATAAAAGATCGTATCTGCACTTAAGGTATAGCTGACATTTGGTGAAACATGAATTGTAGCATCGTCAGCATCATTAAAACTCCATCCGCGGATATTCCAGTTATTTATAGCTGTTATGGCAGGGGTGATGATTTCGCAAGAATCCGTTCGATTGTAAATGGTGTTTTTGATGGTGTTGGTATTCTTGTTGCTTCCATCTATAAAGGTAGCAGTGATGTCTTTCTTGTAAATAGCATATAATGTGATATCATCGCTTCCCATTTTTAAAGAAGTAAGTCCTGTGGTAGCATCCGGGTTCGTGTTCCAACCCACAAAAATCCAACCTTCTTTTATAGCATTTGGAGATAGGTCAATATCTGTGTTGTAAGTTACCTTGGCGGATGTTTTGGTAGTAGATGTACCGCCATTTGTCTGGTAGTTATACAGAACCTGATAGGAATTGGCCGTCCAGTGGGCATATACCGTACTGTTTCCAACAGTCGTATAAATGGTTTTATCAAATACTTCGATACCTTCGCTGGCACTAGTGTGCCATCCCATAAAGGTATGTCCAGCTTTTACTGGTGTCGGCATATCGCCATAGTAATCATTGTACAGAATGTTCTTAGAAGTTGGGGAAACAATGCCTCCGTTCGCGTCAAAAGCAAGTGTATATGCAATTGGCATGTAATATGCATTGGATGTTTTTGCACCAGTTACTGTATAGGATGAATCAATATGATTTGTTTTATAACCCGTCGGCGGTGTTACATACGTTGGTGTAAAGGTGGTCCCTTTTTCTACATAGCTGCTTGTTGTATCAAAATGAACCCATTCTCCATTTGTTTTCTGCATATAATGATTTACAGTCTGCCAAAAGTATTGTTTTGGTTCAGGCTCAGATGGAGGCGGTGTGCCATCACTGGTTCCTTTTAAAATCGTATTACAGTTTCCTGCATTGTCGTAAGCTATAATCTTATACCCATAAAGAGAGCTTCCTACATAGGAGGAAATATCTGTATTGTTAAGCTGATAGGTATAATACATGATACCTGCATCAGCCTTG
Organism: Agathobacter sp.; assembly: GCA_045633955.1. GTDB lineage: Bacteria > Bacillota > Clostridia > Lachnospirales > Lachnospiraceae > Roseburia. The sequence continues at coordinate 11,289 of JAZQZJ010000086.1, forward strand.
TAGGTCAGCGGGTAGGATTTATAGGTCGTAGGGGAACTGAGTTTCCAGACTATTAATTCGACCTCATTGCTCTTTATCTTATTATAGCTTGGGTAGGTGTGATTGGACACATCGGATACCTCTATAGAATAAAGTGCATACAGTGTAATATTTCCGGCAGGCATGGTAATGGATGTTGCTGGTTTTGTGGCAGTGGGACTTGTCGCCCATCCTACAAAGGTATATCCAGATTTAGAAGCAGTAGGTGTTAAGGATACTGCATCACCATAGTTGTAGTTTTTGCTGGTTGCAGAGGTTATCCCGCCATTAGCATTATAAGTGACCGTATAGTTATTTTTATTCCACAGAGCATACAAGGTATGGTTTGTGGCTGTTGAGACTTTTGTACTGCTACTTACCTTTGTACCATTGCTTAATGCAGTGTACCATCCTGCAAAAGTACTTCCAATCTTGGTTGGTGTAGGCAGTGTTCCATATGTACTATCATAAGTTACAGTCTTAGATGATGTTGATGTCGTTCCGCCATTGGCGTTAAAGGTTACGGTATAGTCATTGGCTTTCCACTGTGCATATAACGTAACAGTACCATTATTGGCAGAAATTAGATTTTTAACCGATTCCTTGTCACTATAACTGGTGCTAGAACCATCTGCCTTGATATTCCATTCTTTAAATGTATAGCCAGTTCTGTTATAAGTGTTTGCAGTTAATTTCTTAGCCGTATCATAGGTGTGGGAACTGTTAACCATGGTACCGGCACCGCCGTTCTTATTGTAAGCTACACTGTAAGTGTTTGCCACTTCATAACCTGGACAAGCCTCTGTTGCCGGCATTTTGTTAAAAAAATCAGATGGATCTGTGATAGATTTCTCCCAGATTTGCACTCCAGATTCAGGATTTGTTTTTATGCATGTATAAAACAGATTATTATACATGGAACAATAAGGATTGAAGCAGATATAGCTTGCACAGATATACTGTGCATAAGGTCTATTGTTTGTGTCACAATAAAAATTCCAATAGTTCCAGTTGTAGGTTACAGTAGCCACCTTACAGGTAGAACAGATACCGTTTGTTCCATCCACATGATTTCCCTGTGTGTAGCCATGAGCATCGTCATGGTATTCCAGGTGATATCCTGTGGTGACTGCTCCATGGATATAGCTGCCATGGAAATGAAAAACGAATGCAAAAGTAAAGATAAACGTTAAAATTCGAATGTATAATTTTCTTTTTTTCAATAGTAGTTCCTCCTATTTCACTTTTACATCGGTGATATTTACTTTAAAGAAAACAGAAGTTCCGTTGATGGTATTCTCTATTTTTTCACCCTGTGGTTTTGTAATGTCATAATATACAACACTGTATGCTTCTGCGGTTTTTCCTGTCATATCGGTTGCTACAGCTTTATATCGAAAACTACCTTCTGCAGGATTTACATAGGAAATGGTTGCCGTGACTGCACCATTACAAGCTTTGTTTTCTTTTACAAGGGTTTCGGTGCCGTTGGATGCAACCTGATAAATCTGAATACTCTTAAGTCCCAAGCCTCGGTCTATGGCATCTGCAGTAAGTGTAATTTTCTGGTTGGTCCAGGAGTCAGAGGTTGCACGTAAGGTAACGGCAGGTGCTATTTCATCCGCCCAGAGGGCATAGAGAGTGAGGTTTTCTGTCAGAGTATAGATAGCATCACAGGCCATGTTTTCGTTGTAATAACGTATGCCTTTGCCACCTGTCTGAGAATAATATCCTTTGAATGTATAACCATCCCGAACTGGTCCATTAGCGGTAGGGAAATATTCATCGTAGGTAGCTGTTGCAGAGGATGTGCCCAGGTTTCCACCCTGTTTATCAAAAGTAATGATGTATTTGTTTGGTGTAAAATGGGCAAAAATAGTTTCATCCTCCAGGTAGTATTTGTTGTTTACCAACAGTTCACCGTTTGCATTGATTATCTGTTTTCCGTTTCCCTGGACAGAGGAATAGTACCCCGTAAAGGTGTGTCCGGTTTTTGATGGAGTAGTAATCTTAGAAATATCTGAAGTGCAGGTTGCGTTGGAATAGAATCCGGTTGCATATTTCTCGTAAACCTCGTTAGTGCCTCCTGCTCCAGCTTGCTTATCAAGGTTAATCTTTGCAACTATTGGTTCCCAGTTGGCATAGAGTGTAATGATATCTCCATTTTTTTCAGACAGATTTCTTATGACCTGACCAGAACTGTAGCTGGTGCCTGAGCCGTCTTTTTTCGTGTTCCATTCGACACCTGTTTTTAGCTTGTATCCAGTTTTGCCAAAGGTGTTTTCACGGAGCGGTCCGTCTACATCATATGTAAAATCGGTTGGCAGTACCGAACCTGTACCACCATTGGCATGGTAGTTAACGGTGTAGGTATTGGCTTTCCAGTTGGCATACATGGTAATCCCCTTGTTCTGCCATCCGACCAAAGGTTCTATGGTCTTTGGCATATAGAGAAGGGATGGTGTAAAAATACGTCCGTCCGAGGTCATCCATTCCTTTCCTGGTTCTAGATGATAGCCTTCTTTCTGCAGATTTAGGTCCTTCGGAACCAGAAGCTGTGTAATCTGCAGTAATCTCTGGTTTTGGATAAAGGTGACACCATTTGTAGCGATAAAGTCATTGACTACAGAAACGCCGTAAGCCGCATTAGAAGCAGTTGCTTTGGTGGAACTATTGGAGTTTAAGCCCTGGGCATTGTAGCGGATTTGAAGAAGGTAGTTTGGTAACCATTCATTAATATTTCTATAACTTTCAAAGTCATGTCCAGAAAAAATATTTTTCATGGTTGTTAACTGGGCTGAGTCCATGAGGCGATATACAGTCCCCCACTGAGTAAAACCACCAACACCATTCTCTACAATGCCTCCTGCTAGTTTATTATTCTTTTTTGTGGTCATAATAGCATCCATCTTGACATTAATTGTAGGTGCACTTAGTACATAGCTTGTAGCAACAGGATTTGTCAGATATGCTAAATTATATAAGGTCTGGTCCCATATGGCATAGAGAATATATTCATGTGTACCGTCATTTACGGTATTTACTTCTGCCATGGAACCACCAGTACGTTGAACTGTAAAAGTAACAGAATGGCCGTTTCCAGAGAGTGTAATATCAAATCCTATGGTATGGTAGCGTAGATTTGTACTAGAACTGGCAAGCTTGGCACAGGTAGCATAGTAAATACAGCCGTTAATCATTTCCGCGTGATAACTTACCTTTTCACCTGTAGACTCATAAAATTCTTTTGCATTGCTATAGCTGGTGGCTGCTTTGTATTCTTCCTTTTGATCTAAAGATGAAAGTGGGGAGACTAAGAATGTACACACTAAAATCCATGTAGTTAGTTTACATCTTCTTTTTTTCACAGTTAATCTCCTTTCGTTTTAATCCCAATATCCTTCATCATCAGAGGTGATAAGAGGAGTGATGTTTTCAGCAATTATCCAATACCAATCATTTGCACTACTAATCCAGCCACCATATACGTGACCAGCTTGTAAACCTAATGTAGATAAATAATTAATTAAATATACACCACCATCTTGACCATTAATTTGGGCATCTCCATGTGTTAAAACAGCATATGTGTTTGAATCTAGTTGAACAATATTGCCATAACCAGCACTAATTACAATTTGTTCCGTTGGACTAATATAGGCAGAAGATTCCTGACCATCCACCACCCTGTCCATATTGGTATCAGCAGGATTATAAGTTGCTCTAGCATTGATATTGCCGCCAGTGTTTGGAGTTGTGTTAGTACTTCCGCCGTTTCCATTATTACTTGTAGTCTGCTTTTGTTTTTCTTTTACAACGATAAGAAATTCTGCTTTACTGTCATTGCCAGCTCGGTCTGTATAGGATACGTGTACGAGCCATTCGTGTTTTTCTGCATCAGGAAGTTCCAATTCACATTGGATGTCTTCATCTGGAATTTTTCCATCCACGTTGTCGATAATGGTGTAATCATCTTTGTCGATTCTTGGTTCTTTATCCAAGTCTTCTTTTTCAACATAAATAGTTTTATCTGGTGTATCATTGATACGTGCACCTGTGATGTCGTAAATCACATAAATTTCTTCCAGCGTAATGTTTCCATATTCGTCAGATATTTCCATAACAGCACGATAAATTCCTTCTTCTGTAGGAATTTCTTCTGTACCCATATTGTTAAGTTCAAAGGAGTCGCATGGCAGTGGAATCATGTTTGTAAGTTCTTTTAGCTCCTTCTCGTCTAGTTTTTCGAGACTCCCATGCTTCTCAAAGCGTATGAGCTTTGCTGACCATTTTGAATGCTCAGACACCTTCGCAAGCATACCATCCAGTGGTGGTGCCTCAAGATTATTAGTAAACAGATATCTCTCTGTAAATTCTACTTCCGGTGCAGTAGTGTCTACTACTGAGATTTTGATTTCAAATGTTTTATTTTTGAAACTGGCAATTACAGCATACTCGCCTACAGTATCTTCATTTACAGCAGATGTATCAAAAGAAAACTGAGCTGCTTTTTCTTCATTCACATCGAAAAAGTCTGTTGCATGAAGTATTAGTTCTTTTCCAGCTTCATGTTTGTAGTTATCCATGGTTTGTTTTAGCCTATTTTGATTATAAAAATGAATTGCAGATATCATAAGTGTGATAATTAAGAGTGTGAAAATACCTGCTACTATTTTATTTTTCATTGTATTCCTCCAAAATAATAATTCGTTTTCCGGTCGTTACAGAACTCTTGGTTCCGATTGGATTTTCAAAGGTTAAAATTGCTTCGGCTGAAAGAAGCCCTTTATCTAAATCTGCCTCATAGATATGAAGTGTTAAATCCGAATTGCTTTTAATTTGTAGGGCAACAGATGATGCAAAGTCTGCTGTCCAATTCACTTCTGATGTGGGAGTGTTTTCATCGAATTGCAATTGTGCAATGGAGTGTTTCATAGACAGTTCCAATGCATTGCAAATTTCAGTATAGCGAACCAAACGGCCATATAAGGTAAAGAAAATTAAAAAGAAGAGAAAGATAAGAATGCTGCTAAATGCGGCAAGTAATGCTTTTTTCAAGAAATCACCTCATTTCTACAGGAATTTGACACTCGAATAATACGCCAGGGCGATTGTTGTAATATAGACGAACATGGAGCGTATAAATCCCATTTTTTAAAAAATATAAAAGATGTTTATCTGAATCATAAATTACACTAGAGGGAAGTTCTTCTAAATTCTCAATATCTGATGAGGAGAGTGTGGTAAGAAGAGATTTTCCATTTTCAGATGTCACATCAATAAGGTATAAGGCGATGTTTGGTGACGAAACAGGAATGGATTGCGTATCCAAATCTGTTTTTATTAGAAACAAATCTGATAAAACATAGGCGCTGCCTGTGGTTAGGGTCTTTCCGATATAAAGCAAACTAGGAAAAGGATCTTTTTCCTGTGCTTCTAATTTATCCGAAATAGTAGTTGTATTGTTTTTTTGTCGTATATTAGAAAAAGCGGTACCAATATCAAAAACCTGGTAAAGAATGCTGATTCCAAATAAAGCGCATAGAGCTGTAAGTATTAGTGGAAAAATTTGTTTTATACTTTCTTTCATTGATGAAAAATCTCCTTAACAAATAGTTGTAATAAATAAAGTAATAAGAGAGTGAATTCCTTGGTGAAAAATAAGTTGTCCTAGTAGATAGAAACCAAAGACAACACCCAAGCCTTCTAAAACGAGTTCAAACTGAATTTGCTCAATAATTTCTTTTAAATTCATAGAGTATCTCCTAACTACTGATTGCATATAAAAAATTCATGAGTAAATGAATACTGCCCATGAATATAACAATAAGACTGATAAGTTCAAATATCATTTTCATATATTTAGACATAAATTCTCCTATACAAAATCTTATATAATTTTTTCTTTGGTACGTTGTAATGAAATATGAAAAAGATTTACTTGAAAGTGATAAGTAAGTGTAACTTTTGCATATTTATATGATCCAGGATTTGTGGAACCGAAAATTTGTATGGTAAGTTCGTATCCTTTTTCGCGGGCTTCTTCAATTAATATTTGGGATACTTGCTCATTATAATGACTATCCATAAGTGTTTCGGTAACAGAGTTAAAATACTGATTGACCTCTATTTCATCTGCAATACTTAAGGTTAAAGAGAGCCCTGTAGAAAGCAAAAGAATTACACTAAAAATAGTAATAAGAACTTTATAAATAATATCCATGTCGCCTCCTATTGAAATAAATTACGAATACGTTCAAGTGATACGATGACAATAGCAATGCAATATAGAAGCATTCCTAAAGAAACCAAAAGTAAAGGAAGAAATTGAAAAAGGGTGGAGACACCACCCTTTAGTTCATATCGTTTTTCTTCTGCTTGCATAAGGCTATCCATATTTGCCTCAATCATAAAATGAATGCTGTCCTCTTTTTGTTCTGCACCAATGGAAAGAGCATAAAGCTTTCGCATGTTCATTTCTACCTGAGGCAAATTATATTCTGCCAAAAAAGAGGTGAAAATGCTTATTTCCCCAGGGTGTGCCAATAATGCTTGGCTCATATTTTCAAGTTCAGATTGAAGAATTTTGGGAGCAGTAGAAAGAGAATGAACGATGGCGCTTTCTACACTTTCTCGTTGTATCAAAAGCATAAGGTCAAACAGCCATTTTGGAAAAGCGGCCTCTAATTCCTGTTTTGTGTTCATTTTTGAAGGCGGACGCAGGAGTTTTCCACATAATTGTTTGTCTAGAACTGCGAAAAAGAGAATGAAACATGATACTAAAATCCAATTAGTGATTTGGATAAATGGAAGCTCTATAATGCTTAAGTCTGTTGGAAATGCATGAAGCACAAAGCAACAGAGCAAAAGCATAAGGGCGTAGAGAATCGTAGTAAAGTTTCGGGTTTCTGTAAGTATATGATGATATTTTAGCATTGCATTCTCCCATGCGATTCGCATCTTTTCCAAAAGAATAAATTCTTTTTGACAATCGCCTCCTTCGTTTTCTGCCAATAACATAAACTCATGAAGTGTATGAAGTCGCTCGCAGAAGCCGATAGATTCGATACATTTTAAGGCTTTTTTTTCTGCAGAATAAATATCACCGCCTTCTAGTAATAAAATATCGATGGCTTCTAGCATACGACTTTGCATTGGTCCTGAAGGAAATGTATCAGCTGTTTCCTGTAAAGCAACTAGAATATTTTTGCTACGAACAAAACTTTGAGCGATTTGGCTCATGTAGGAATTTATAAGACGAAAGGTTTCCATTTCGGATACTTGTGTTTTTTGATAGTTTACAATACGAAGCAGGAGTGCCAGATAGAGTACCACAATTAGTATCAAAAAGTACCAGTGTAACTCAAATAAAAATCCGAAACTTAATCCACAAAAAAGCAATAAAAAAAGAAGTGTATATGTATTCAATATTTACACCTCCTTAAAATGGAGAAGAAACAATGGTTCTTCCCAATTCTTTTTCAATTTTTGATTGTAAGAAAGCGGGAATTCGTTTAATATAGGGAACTCCATTTTCTACGACTAAAGCTTTTCCATTTATGCCTTCTTGTCGAAAATAAAAGCAAACCTGATCAATATAGCGTTTTATCTGATTGTCTTTTGAAACTTTCTTTTTTAATAGAACTGCAATCCCTACATCATTATGGACTTGGTTCATGACACGTTCGGTATCCTGTTTTAGACCTAAGGCGTTTACAATTTTGTCGGGAATGTTTCGTGCATCGTTGACATGCAGTGTGGACATAGTGGCCACACCATTGGACCAACATTCCAAAAGGTATTGCGTATTTCTTCCTAAAGCTTCTCCAAAAATAATCCAGGCTGGATTCATACGTAGTGCCTTGGTAATACATTCTTCATAGTTGGCAGAGCCAACTTTTAACTCAATGCAATTGTGGTTGGGATTGATTTTTGAATAATGTAGTTCGCTTACATCCTCAATGGTAATTACTTTTTCATGTCCTGGGATGTAGCTAGATAAATGTTTTAGAAATTCTGTTTTTCCTGTACCAGGAACTCCACAAAAGGTAAAGTTTAATCCTGCAAGTACACAGTTAATTAAGAGATGAAATGTGGTTTCGTCACAGAATCCTTCGTCAATTGCCTGTTGCATTGTAAAACGTAGACTAGAATTTTCTTTGCGAAGACAGGCAGAAAGCTGATTGTTGGAAACGCTCTCGTGAACACAGGTAACCCGTAAGGTATCCGTATCTACACAAAGAAGGTTGTCGATTGCGTTAAAAGATTTTCCAGTGCAGATGCCGATGGTTTTTGCCACATTACGCATGTAAGATTCCGTAATAGTTGCATCGTCAATCCGTTCTGTAATTTTATCAGTTGTGGAAACCCAGAGATTCCCACAATTATAGTCCACGTCTGTGACGGATTCAGGTAAAAGATATTTCCATAGTTCAGGAAAGCGTTCTGCAAGAAACTGTTCATTTATTGTTTGTTTCATATTTTGAATTACTCCTCTCCAAGTTTATGATTACTGAATCATGGTTTTCACTTTTTCAATCACGATATTTAAAATATCCTGTGTAAAACCTTGAATGAGTCCTCCTTCTACCATGAAAGAAGAGTACATGGTAACGACAGCTACACCAATTACAACTGCCAAAGCAATTCCGAAGTAATCCTGCATAATTTTCTTAAAATCCATAATAATTCCTCCTAAATTTAAAAATGTAAATAAAAATATGTATCAAAATAAAAGGTCGCTACTTTTGGCGATAACCTCAATACCTGCTAACAGTGTCTAGAAATTTGGGTACTAGAAAATATTCAAGCAATGGTATGTTTCGCTTGACCCTATACAGCCATTCTAATGAATGTGGTTAGCGGTTATCTTCTTCGTAAATTAAGATAATCGGTTTCTACAATTTTTAAATTTTGGGAATACACTTATTTGGCTAAATAAGTGTTGGATGCATAGATTATGACATAAAATGAGTGACATTACAAGGATAATATTGAATTGTGTAAAATTTTTATAAAAAGTTTAGAAAAATCCTATAGGAATATATGAAAAAACGAGTATAATGGAACTGTAAATTTTAATAAATATACGCGTGGAAGGAATGTAAAAATGTTAGAAAAAAAAGGAAAGAAACGATGGATAATAATAGGGGTTGTTGCAATTGTCATCATTGCAATTGTTATTGGTGTGGCTGTAAGTGCGTCAAAAACTAAGGAACCTCAGGTAAATGGCAGTGTAGAAAAGATTACCAAAAGAACGATTGCCAATAGTATTACAGGAAATGGTGTCATTGAATCTGCAAATAAGCAGGACGTAGCCGGTGGTTCTTATGGGGTAAAGGTTTCTGCAGTTAATGTTGCAGTTGGTGATGTTGTTGCAGAAGGCGATGTTATTTGTGTGTTTGATACAGAATCAATTGATGAGCAGATTAAAGATTTACAAGAGCGTATCGCAGAAACAGAGACGGATCGTGTGACACAGAATGGAAATTATGATCAGAGGATGATAGACGCAATTTTTAGTCGTGCAGAACAAATAACAACGGCAACAAATAATAAGACGGCAGCGGAAGCTGAATTAGCAGAAGCAAAAGCGGAACTTGCCACAAGACAGCAGAAGTATGATGATGCAGTAGCAGCTGCTGAGGAAAGCGGTGTAAAACTTGAAATCGCGGATGAGACAAGTCTTTTATCTCAGATTAATTCGCAGAAAATGGTGGTAGATAATTTACAGAATCGTGTAGATGGCTATCAGGCACAAATCGATAACCTCAGTGAACAGAATAATGATTCACTTGAGGATAGTAAGAGAAATTATAATGAGCAGGTAGACAATACGATTACTTCTTTGCACGATCAGATTAATAGATATAAAGAACAAAAAGAAGATGCGGCAGTTCGAGCGGGGATGTCTGGAACTGTGACAGCACTTCATGTTGTGGAAGATGCTACATTTTCCGGTGGCGTAATTGCAACGATAGAAGGTGTGGATCATTTTATAGTAGAAGCACAGATTGAAGAATATGATATTCCTGATATTGCGGTTGGTATGAAAGTTCTTATTAAAACAGATGCAACGAGAGATCAGGAATTAGAAGGTGTAGTTTCCTATGTAGCACCTCGTGCAACAAATAGTGGAAGTTCATCTAGTGGACTTGGCGGACTCATGGGTGGTTTGGATACCAGCAGTATGACAGGTGGTTCAGGAAGTGCAACTTATCTTGTGAAAATTGAGTTAAATGAACAGAATGAAAGACTTCGTCTTGGAATGAATGCAAAAACAAGCATTATTATTGAAGAAAGTGTAGATGTTTGGTCTGTTCCATATGACGCTGTATATACAAGAGAAGATGGAACAACTTATTTAGAACAGGTGACTGGAAAGGATGAGGATGGAAATCTTATTACGCAGGAGTTAGATGTTCAAATTGGACTTCAGGGTACTTATTATGTAGAGGTAATTAGTAGTTTGATTGATAAGAATACAGAGATTTTAATTCCTGATGCAGAGGGTAACAGTTCGATTGAAGAGTTGTTGAATATGATGGGAGCAGATGCAGGAATCTAAACGAAAAAACTGCATAGATAGTTTAGAAAGGTAAGGAATCAATATGAGTTCCATAATCAGATTGGAAAACATTGTTAAAAAATTCTATATTGGTGAACCAAATGAATTGGAGATTTTACATGGTGTTTCTCTCGAAGTAAAAGAAGGAGAGTTTTTGTCCATTGTAGGTCCATCTGGTTCGGGTAAGTCCACACTGATGAATTTAATTGGGGTGTTGGATAGACCCACATCTGGAAGCTATTATCTAGATGGTATTGATGTAGAAAAAGCACATGACAACCAGTTGTCAGAAATTAGAAATCAGAAAATTGGATTTGTGTTTCAGACCTATAACTTAATTCCAAAGACTAATGCTTTGCGTAATGTAGAATTGCCAATGTTATATGCGGGTGTACCAAGTGCAGAGCGAAGAAAAAGGGCAAAAGAGTTGTTGGAATTAGTTGAAATGACAGAGCGAGCAGATCATTTACCAGAAGAACTTTCAGGTGGTCAAAAACAGCGAGTTGCAATTGCAAGAGCTATGGCAAATGATCCAGCTATTATTTTAGCGGATGAACCAACAGGTGCACTGGATACAAAGACAGGACGATTGGTTATGGATTTGTTCCATAAATTAAATGAAGAACAGCATAAGACGATTGTGTTGATTACACACTCACCTGAACTGGCAGAAGAAACGGATCGAATTATTTCTATCCGAGATGGAAATATTGTCAGTGAAGTTGTAAAAAGAGATGTAGATGCAAAAGAAGCGAAAGAAGGGGAGGTGTTGTAAGTGTTATTAAAAGAAAATATTATCCTTGCAATCACCAGTTTAAAATCCAATAAAATGAGAGCCCTTCTTACCATGCTTGGTATTATTATTGGTATCGGTGCTGTTATTGCAATTTTTACAGTTGGTAACTCCTTGACGATTTCCGTAGAAGAAAGTTTACAGTCTATGGGTTCTAATGATGTTTATGTAACCGTGAGTCAGCGTCATCAGGATCATGACTATAGTAATCTTATTGATGGTGTTGAATATGAGGTATCGGATTCTGATGCAGAAATGACGGATGCAGATTACATTACTAGCGATATGATTCATGAAATGTATGAACGTTTTGAAGAGGATATCTATGCGATTAATATTTCTCATTCTGCAGGAAGTGGAACTGCACAGGTAGCGGATCGTGCAACAAGAGTGTCATTGGCAGGAACTAGTGTAGGATATTTTATTACTTCACCAATTGATATTGTGGCAGGCAATATGCTTTCACGATTGGATTATGAAAATCAGAATATGGCATGTTTGGTAGAAACTAGTTTGGTAGAAGATTTATTTGATGGTGATAATTCTGCTGCGGTAGGTAGTGAAATTGAAGTGAGCTTGGAGGAATCCAATGTTGTACTTACAATTGTAGGTGTTTATGAAAGTGCCAGTGCGTCTGGTATGGGTAGCATGAGTATGTTTGGATTTGGGGGAAGTACAGTATATCTTCCGTTGAAGACAGCCATGGCAATTGATCATGCAAAGGATCAATATTCTGTAATACGAGTTAGTTCTGCAGTAGGTGTAGATACGGAACAGCTGTCAAAAAACATAAAGAGTTTTTATGAACCATACTACAGAAATAACACAGACTTTGAAGTAACTGTTATGACCTTGGAAAGTATGATTGCCATGCTGACAAGTTTATTGGATACGATCACGATGGCGATTTCCATTGTAGCAGGTATAGCACTTTTAGTAGGTGGTATCGGTGTAATGAATATTATGCTGGTATCGGTTACCGAACGTACTCGTGAGATTGGTACAAGAAAGGCTCTTGGTGCGAAGAATTCTTCGATTCGTGCACAGTTTATTGTAGAAGCGATTATTATTTGTCTGATTGGTGGTATTTTAGGATTGATTCTTGGTATCACTGCAGGTGTATTATTATCCAACTACTTAGGATATCCAGCAATGCCATCCATTGGTGGAATTGTAGTTTCATTAGTCTTCTCTATGGGAATTGGATTGTTCTTTGGATATTTCCCTGCGAATAAGGCAGCGCAGATGAATCCAATTGATGCTTTGCGTTACGAATAAATAATATAAGTAAAATTAATGTATAAATTCAAAAACAGTATTTGACGAATGGTTTTATGAGTATTATCATAGGTCAGTGTTGAAAGATGTTATTTCATTATTGTTATTTATAGAAAACGGAGGCTAGAATATGGGCGGATTTTTCGCAGTAGCAGCAAAGGAATCATGTGTTTTAGATTTGTTTTATGGAACAGACTACCATTCTCATTTGGGAACTAGAAGAGCTGGTATGGCTGTGTATGGAGAAAATGGGTTTGATAGAGCAATTCATAACATTCAAAACTCACCTTTCCGTACCAAATTTGAAAAGGATGCAGAAGAATTACAGGGGAATCTGGGAATTGGATGTATTTCTGATTTTGAGCCACAGCCTCTTTTAGTACATTCGCATTTGGGAAGTTTTGCAATCACAACCGTTGGTAAGATTGCGAATGCAGATGAATTAGTGCAGGAATGCTATAATTCAGGAAAGACACACTTTTTAGAAATGAGTGGTGGCAGCATTAATGCAACAGAAGTTGCAGCAGCTATCATTAATCAAAAAGATACGATTGTGGAAGGCTTGAGACACCTTCAGGAAAAAGTAGTAGGCTCTCTTAGTGTATTGATTCTTACGAAAGATGGTATTTACGGTTCTAGAGATCGTTTGGGTCGTACACCAATTATTGTAGGAAAAAAAGAGAATGCATACTGTCTTTCTTTTGAAAGTTTCGCATATTTAAATCTTGGGTACAGTGATTATAAAGAGCTTGGACCAGCTGAAATCGTATTTATGACACCTGATGGAGTGGAGACAGTAAGCGAACCAAAAGAAGAAATGAAAATGTGTTCTTTCCTTTGGGTATATTATGGATATCCAACATCTACATATGAAGGTGTAAACGTAGAAGAGATGCGATATGAAACTGGCCGTCGTATGGCAAAGCGTGACAATGTGAATCCAGACTATGCAGCAGGGGTACCAGATTCAGGTGTGCCAGCAGCAATTGGATATTCCAACCAAGCGAATATTCCATTTTCACGTCCATTTATCAAATATACACCAACCTGGCCACGTTCCTTTACACCAACCAGCCAGGCGCAGAGAAGTATGATTGCGAAGATGAAACTGATTCCAGTTCAGCCATTGATTAAAGATAAAAAATTATTGTTGGTAGACGACTCTATTGTACGTGGTACACAGTTAGGTGAAACAACAGATTTCTTATATGAAAGTGGTGCGAAGGAAGTGCATGTGCGTCCTGCATGTCCACCAATTATGTATGGTTGTAAATATTTGAATTTCTCTCGATCTTCTTCTGAAATGGAATTGATTACACGTCGTGTAATTTTAGAACGTGAGGGAGAAATTACAGATGACTTATTAGCAGAATACACAAACCCAGATAGTGATAAGTATAAAGCAATGGTAGAGGATATTCGTGAACGATTAGGATTTACATCTTTACAGTATGCTCGTTTAGATGACATTGTTGAGGCAATTGGTATTTCACCATGTAAGTTATGTACATATTGCTGGAATGGAAAAGAATAATATGATACAGTAAAGTCAGGTCAAACGACCTGACTTTTTTGTGCATTGACTTGGAGGAAGAATTATGCGACGAATGGAATTTAAGATGGAGAGGTCTGGTTTAACACAGGTAGGAGATAGATTGTCTGTGACTGAAGGGAAATTACCAACTTCTTATTACTATACAATAGAACATGCAATTGCCATGTCAGGAAATTATACAGTAAGTGAGCGATTAAAGTCTCGTGATGGTGTAGTTGTAGATATTATCGAGACAGAAAAAGGTTTTTTTGTAATTATGGAATTTGATGAGTAGTGGAGTATTAAAATATATGAAGATATTATTAACTGCAGTAAATGCAAAATATATACATTCAAATTTAGCTGTTTATTCGTTGAAAGCGGCAGCAAAAGAATACACAGAGGTAGTAGAAATTGCAGAATTCACGATTAATAATCAGGTGGATTATATTTTGGAAGAGATTTATAAAAGGAAGCCAGATGTATTGATGTGTTCCTGTTATATTTGGAATATTGCGATGCTTGAAACTGTGATAAGAGAGTTTCATAAATTGTGTCCGGAAGTACCAATTTGGTTAGGCGGTCCAGAAGTTTCATTTGAAGTAGAAACATTTATAAAAGAACATCCAGAAATAACAGGTGTTATGATGGGAGAAGGGGAAGAGACTTTCTGTGAATTATGCGATTATTATATGAAGAGAAAAACAGAAGATGTCTTAGATGACGTGCTAGGAATTGCTTATCGAAATTCCTTGGGTGAAATAAAGGTAAATCCATGGCGTTCAATCCTTTCAATGAGTGATATTCCGTTTTGCTATAATACAATGGAGGATTTTTCAAATCGAATTATTTATTATGAAAGCAGCAGGGGCTGTCCTTTTTCTTGTAGTTATTGCTTGTCGTCTATAGACAAAAAACTACGTTTTCGTGATTTGGAATTGGTGAAAGAAGAATTACAGTTTTTCATAGACCAGAAAGTGCCACAGGTTAAGTTTGTAGATAGAACATTTAATTGTCACCATGCACATGCGATGGCAATTTGGCAGTATATTTTGGAGCATGATAATGGGGTAACCAATTTTCATTTTGAAATTTCAGCAGACCTAATTAATGAAGAGGAACTAGCGCTTATGGAACAAATGCGTCCGGGTTTGATTCAGCTTGAGATTGGTGTACAATCTACGAACGAAGAAACGATTCAGGAAATTCAGCGAACTATGAAACTGGATCGATTAAAAGATGTGGTACAAAAGGTAAAGTCTTTTGGAAATATACATCAGCATCTGGATTTGATTGCAGGTCTTCCATATGAGGATTATGAGACATTTCAGAAATCTTTCGATGAAATCTATGCATTAGAACCAAATCAGTTACAAATGGGATTTTTGAAAGTGTTAAAAGGTTCTTATATGTATTCACATGCGAAGGAGTACGGTATTCTATATCATGACAATCCTCCTTATGAGGTATTGGCAACCAAGTGGCTTTCCTATGATGATGTTTTAAGAATGAAGCGCATTGAGGAGATGCTGGAGGTTTATTATAATAGTGGACAGTTTGAAATAGCGATGAAGGTTTTAAAAGCTTGTTATGATAGTGCGTTTGAAATGTTCCAAAAACTAGGAGATTTTTATGAAGAGAAAAAACTCTTTGGTATGAGTCATTCTAGAATTAAGCGATGTGATATTTTGTTAGAGTTTGTAAAAAAAGAATGGCAGGATAGAGTTGATGCGGAAGCGCGATATGAATGTATGAGACAGGCATTGGTGTTCGACTTGTATTACAGAGAAAATAGCAAGAGTCGTCCAGCTTGGGCGGGGGATGCTGGTCAGTTTAAAACAATCACACATTTTTATTGTAAAAATGGTAAGATGTCACATATAGAACCATTTTCTTATGATTTTTTTAGTATGAAGGATGAGTTGCCAGTGGTGCAGGAGAAGGCATTGTGGGTGTTATTTTCTTATGATAAACGCGATGTGCTTTCGCATCAGGCAAAGGTGGAGTATGTAAATCCTGAGGAAGATATGAAGAAATAGAAATTGAGGTAAAGCGATGGCGGCAAAGAGGACCGAAGAAATTTTAAGACGTTTAGATGAAGCGTATGGTACAGAATATATTTGCTATTTAAATCATGAGAATCCATGGCAGCTTTTGATTGCTGTGATTCTAAGTGCGCAATGTACCGATGCAAGGGTCAATATTGTGACAAAAGATTTATTTGTGAAGTATGACAGCCTAGAGAAATTTGCAAACGCAGATTTAAGAGAACTAGAGCAGGATATTCGTCCAACGGGATTCTTTCATAATAAAGCAAAAAATATTATAGCTTGTGCCAAACGATTACTGGAAGTATATGATGGGGTAGTTCCATCGGAGCTGGAAGATTTGTTAACATTGGCCGGTGTTGGCAGAAAGACAGCAAATGTAATTCGTGGAAATATTTATCAGCAGCCAAGTATTGTTGTAGATACTCATGTAAAACGAATTTCCAAACGTTTAGGATTTACGAAGGAAGATGATCCAGAGAAGATTGAATATGAACTGATGCGGAAATTGCCAAGGGAGCATTGGATATTATACAATATTCAGATTATTTCATTTGGAAGAAATATCTGTTATGCCCGAAATCCAAAATGCAGTGAATGTTTTTTAAAGGATTTGTGTAAAGCAAAGGATAAAAAATATGATAAATGAATATGTGGTATTAGATTTAGAAATGACAGGTTTGTCTGCAAAAACAGATCAAATCATAGAAATCGGTGCGGTAAAGATAAAAGATAATCGAGTCGTGGATACCATGGATTGTCTGGTAAATCCACATTGTAAAATCCCCACGCGTATTACGGAATTAACAGGCATAACGAATGAGATGGTGCTACAGGGAAAAGATAGAGATGCGGCAGTGGCAGAATTGTTGGATTTTTTAGATGGTTGTATTTTAGTTGGACAAAACATAAACTTTGATTATAGTTTTTTGAAACAGTGGGCGGTAAATAATAAGCGTCCTTTTGAGGCAAAAGCATGTGATACTCTAAAACTTGCACGAGTTTTTCTGCCGGTGGAGCAATCAAAAAAATTAGAAGATTTATGTGTGTATTTTGGAATAGAACGTAAAAGAGAGCATAGGGCCTTGGATGATGCCATGGAGACTTGGCAGATTTTTGAAAAACTAAAGAGTTTGGCGTTAGAGCGGGAAAATGGGGAAACTTATCTGCAACCGATAGTATTAAACTATAAAGCAAAGAAACAATCTCCTGCAACACCGCGACAAATACAGAGACTAAAAGAGTATCGACAAATTCATCAAATATTTGACGAAATAAATTGGGAGACGCTCACGAAAAGTGAGGCCTCCCGTATTATGGATCGTTATGTTTTAGTTTATGGAAGATAAGTCTTTTTGGATAATTGCTTTTGTCATTTCAGGTAATTCATTGGATGCTGTTATCAGATAATGAATTTTATCCATCTGATTGGTTTCTTTGTAGATAGAAACCAACTGGCTATATATTTTTCGAGAGTCTGCTTTCGTGTCTATAGCGAATTCCAAAAGCATTTGTGCGGTATCCGTGTAACCTGCCTCTAACAATTCGTTTATATAATCAGGAAGCAGGGTAATCATATCCATGTAGTTTGCATCGTATTCTGATAGAAGGTTTAGATTGGCTGTACCATACTGCAGTTTCAGGTCAGTATTGGTGATCCCATTAAAATTCACCATGGTCTTTTCTCCAAAAGAGAAAAATGCTTTTTCTGTTGGTGTGTTTATAGAATGTGGAATTTTTTCATAAGGTATGGTAATATAATTCAGTTGACTAATATCTTTTTTGCGAACTTGGTTGGCAAGGCGTTCTTTTTCAAAGAAGCCATCCATGACTTCTTTTTGCGAAGTATCGCCTTTTTTGATATAATATCCTAGTATGACACAAAATGTAATAAATATAGCTAAAAATGGAAACATAATAAAATCCTTTCCTGAAAAAGATAAATAAAGTATAACAGATTTTTTGAAAGAGGTGAATATAATGAGTCATAAAAATAAAAAAATGAATAAGCAGATGAGTAAGCAAAGAAGAACAAAACAGATTGCATCTATTATTTGTTTGCTTTTGGTAGCTGCCATGTTGATTACGACCTTTGTGTCAGCGTTGTTCGTGTATTAATACATATTTCGTATAGAACAGTTCTTGAATAATTATGTAATTATGATAAAATAAATAGTCAGTAACTAGATTGTTAAATTGTATAACATATATTTTTATAGAGGAAAAAACATGAAGAAATTTAAAGTTTTTGCACTAGTATTGTTGTTTGTAGCAGCAAGCACAATTTTATTTACAAACGAAAGCATTTTTAAAGCAGATGTTGCAGAAGATGACACAATTGAACAGGGTGTATACATTGGAGGCATTGATGTAAGCGGCATGACAGCGCAGGAAGCAACGGATGCGGTAAATGCATATGTGGAAAATGCAAAAGCACAGACTATTACTTTAGTAGGTCCAAAGGGAAATCTTTCACTTACATTAGATGATATGGGATTAACAGCAAAAACAGAAGCTGCAGTGCAGGAAGCTGTTGCAGTTGGTCGTTCAGGCAATTTAGTTTCTCGCTACAAGGCATTAAAGGATTTGGAAAAAGAGAACTATGTTGTAGATATGGGGTTTGCCATTGATAAACAGGTGGTAGGAGAAAAGTTATATAATAAAGCTGGAAAAATCAACATCGAAGTTATTGATAATGGTTTGAAACTTGAAAACGGACAGTTTGTATATGTGCCAGGTCAGGCAGGAGATGAGGTAGATATTGTTACCGCTGTAAATGAGTTAAATGCACATATTGGTACAGATTGGGAGTTGGCCATTGCAGAAAATCCTGAATTCGTATTAGCAAGCATTGTTGCAAGTCCACGTGGGACAGAGGAAGAATTATCAGTTGTAAAAGACTTATTAGGAAGCTTTTCTACAAACTACCGTTCTTCTGGATGGGGCCGAGCAAAAAATGTAGAAAATGGTGCTTCTAAAATTGACGGAACCATTCTCTTCCCAGGTGATGAATTATCAGTTTATGAATTAGTAAATCCATTCACACAGGAAAATGGATATGAATTAGCAGGCTCTTATTTAAATGGTGAGACCGTAGAATCTTTTGGCGGTGGTATTTGTCAGGTATCTACAACTTTATATAATGCAGCATTAGAAGCAGAACTTGAAATTACACAGCGTTATAATCATTCCATGATTGTTACTTATGTAGATCCATCTGCAGATGCGGCGATTGCAGGAACATATAAAGATTTACGATTTAAAAATCCATATGATTTTCCAGTATATATTGAGGGAACTTGGAGTAATAGAAATATTACATTCAATGTTTATGGTGTAGAAACACGTCCTGCCAATAGAACGGTTTCTTATGAAAGTGTAACAGTGTCAGTAAATGATCCACTTACAGAGTTTACATTCGACGCTGCACAGGCATTGGGTGTGTTTAAACAGACGAGAGCGGAACATATTGGATATGTCGCAGAACTTTACAAAGTTGTAAAAGTAGATGGTGTACAGCAGGAAAGAACCAGAGTAAATAAGAGTACTTATCAGGCATCTTGTAGAAAGGTAACAATTGGTACCGCTGGTGCAACGATGGAACAGCTTGCTGCAATTAACTGGGCTATTTCAACAGGAGATGATGCAATTGTAGAATCCACAGTTGCAGCATTGGTAGCACCTCCAGTTGTAGCGCCACCAGTTGTATATCCTGTAGTGGATCCAACACCAGTACCAGAAACAACGCCAGAAACAACACCGGAAACGACACCAGAACAGGTGCCAGAACAAACACCAGATTCTAATGTTGGTGTAGGAGATGGTGCTGGTACAGGAGAAAATCCTAGTGTACCAGAAGGAACAAATTAAAAAGATTATAGTTAGGCTGTGACGAAATTCGTCACAGCCTTAAGCACTATATATGAGGTGGAAATGAAAGCAGGAAAATTAAAGGAGTCTATCTTAAAACGATCCATTTTTAAACAACTGCATAAGAGAAATAAGGATGTCATTATCGGGCCTGCCGTAGGCGGAGATTTTGGTGCGGTATCAGTAAGCGAAGATATGGCGGTTGTGATATCTTCTGAGCCGGTTACACTTACAAAGGAATCCATTGGAAGTACAGCTATTCAGGCGGCTTGCAATAATGTGGCATGTTCGGGAGCAACTCCAAATAGTGTATCCGTGACCATGTTATTGCCAACATCTTTCAATGAAGAAGAACTTCGTGACTTGATGAAGGACATGGACAATGCTTGTGAGGCTTGTGGTATGGATATCATCAATGGTCATACAGAAGTAACACGGGCGGTAAAAGAACCTCTTGTTGTAGCCACGGTCATGGGAACTGTAAAAAAAGAATCGATGTTACATAGCAGTAAGGCCTGCCCAGGTATGGATATTGTTGCTACAAAGTGGGTAGGTTTAGAAGGCACTGCTATTTTGGCAAAGGAAAAAGAAGCAGAGCTTCGTAGCCGATATGCACAGCCTTTTATTGATAAAGCAAAGACATTTTCACAGATGATGTCTATATTGCCGGAGTCCGCAGTCGCCGTACAGTCTGGCGCTGGTGCGATGCACGATGTGTCAGAAGGCGGTGTGTTCGGAGCTCTTTGGGAGCTTGCAGAAAGTGCTGGCGTTGGACTAGAAATTGATTTAAAAAAGATTCCAATTCGTCAGGAGACCATTGAAATATGCGAATATTTTGATATCAATCCTTATAAACTTTTGTCAGGTGGAAGTCTTTTGATTGCAACAGAAGATGGAAATGGTTTGGTCATGGAATTAGAAAAAGCCAATATTCCAGCTGTTGTGATTGGAAAGGCTACGGATAGCAATGACCGAGTGTTATTAAACGAAGATGAAAGACGTTTTTTAGAAACAACACAGACCGACGAATTGTATAGTATAAAATAGAAAGGAATTATAGAAAATGAGAGAAAAAATTTTAACATACATCGAAAGAAATTCAAAAATTGATATTGCGGAGCTGGCTCTTCGTGTTGGTGCAGATGAACAGACTGTTTTAAATGAATTAGAAGCGATGGAACAGGAAAGAGTAATCTGTGGTTATCATGCATTAGTAGACTGGGATAAGGTTGGTGTAGAGAAAGCTACAGCACTTATTGAGGTACGTGTAACACCACAGAGAGGTATGGGATTTGATAAAGTAGCAGAGCGTATTTACAACTATCCAGAAGTAAATTCGATTTATTTAATTTCCGGTGGTTTTGATTTCATGGTAATTATTGAAGGAAAAACTCTTCGTGAAGTGGCACAGTTCGTGTCAGAAAAATTAGCTCCAATGGATACCGTGCTTAGTACAAAAACAAACTTTATTTTGAAAAAATACAAAGATCACGGAACAATTTTGGCAAAACCAGCAAAAGACGAAAGGGAGTTGATGAATTAATGAGAAATCCATTATCAAATACAATTGTGAACATTAAACCATCTGGTATCCGTAAGTTTTTCGATATCGCAGCAGAAATGGACGACGTTATTTCGCTTGGTGTTGGTGAGCCAGATTTTGATACACCTTGGCATGTACGTGATGAAGGTATTTACTCTTTGGAAAAAGGTAGAACTTCATATACTTCAAATGCAGGTTTAAAAGAGTTAAAAGAAGAAATTTCAAAGTTTTTGGAACGTCGTTATGACCTTACATATGATCCAGTAAAAGAAATGATTGTTACTGTAGGTGGTAGTGAAGGTATTGACATCTGTATGCGTGCAATGCTCGATCCAGGTGATGAAGTGTTGATTCCACAGCCAAGCTATGTTTCTTATGAACCATGTGCAATTTTGGCAAATGGTACACCAGTTATCATAGAATTAAAAGCAGAAAATGAATTCCGTTTGACAGCAGAAGAATTAGAAGCTGCAATTACACCAAAGACAAAACTTTTGGTGCTTCCT
>JAZQZJ010000087.1:0-61126 GCA_045633955.1 Agathobacter sp.
ACTCATTCAAAACTGGCTTTGGAAGAGATGCTGGATCGTTTAATGAAGAATCAACGATGATTTCCTTAATCTTAGCAAGGTTCGCTTCATCGATTTCATCTCTGCTGATATACTCTGGTCTCATCGCTGCAAGCTGCATAGCAACGTTTGTAAGTGCTTCTTTTACATCTGCTGCACCATCTGCTGCGATGATTACACCAATTTTACCACCTGCGTGAAGGTAGCTAGCTACACATTCACCAGAAACTTTTGCGAATCTACGTACAGATAATTTTTCTCCGATTGTAGCTGTTTTTTCGATTAATTCATCTTTAAGACCATTCATTTCAAGAAGAGCTTCTACGTCTTCACCATTGCTTCCACCGTTTAAGCCAGAAGTAAGTGCTGTGTCAGCTACTAATTGTACAAATGTTTGGAATAATTCGTTTTTAGCAACGAAGTCTGTTTCAGAGTTAACTTCTGCTACAACTACTTCATTGTCATTTAAAGCAACACGTGTGATACCTTCAGCTGCAATACGAGAAGCTTTTTTAGCCATTTTAGCTGCACCGCTTTTTCTTAATACTTCAACAGCTGCTTCCATATCACCATTTGTTTCTGTAAGAGCTTTTTTACAGTCCATCATTCCTGCGCCTGCCATTTCTCTTAATTCTTTTACCATACTAGCTGTAATTGCCATGATTTTGTCCTCCAAACTTTTTAAGTTTTTTTAAATCAGAGGTGTCCAAAGACACCTCATATATTTTTTCTTATGCTTCTACTGTTTCTTCTACTTCAACAGCTTCTTCTACGTAAGCTTCACCCTGGTTAGCTTCGATAACAGCGTCTGCCATTTTAGAAACGATTAATTTAACTGCACGGATAGCATCATCGTTTCCTGGGATTACGTAATCAAGTTCTTCTGGGTCACAGTTTGTATCAGCGATACCGATAAGTGGAATTCCGAGTGTGTGAGCTTCCTGTACACAGATTCTTTCTTTCTTAGGATCTACTACGAAGATAGCATCTGGAATTTTCTTCATATCTTTGATTCCGCCTAAGTTCTTTTCAAGTTTTTCCCATTCTTTTTTAATCTGGATTACTTCTTTCTTAGGAAGAACATCAAATGTTCCGTCTTCTGACATTCTTTCGATATCTTTAAGACGTGCGATTCTGCTCTTGATTGTTTTGAAGTTTGTGAGCATACCACCTAACCATCTTTCGTTAACGTAGTACATTCCACAACGTTCTGCTTCTGTTTTGATAGCATCCTGAGCCTGTTTCTTTGTTCCTACGAAAAGGATTGTTCCACCTTCTGTTGCAACATCAGAAATTGCCTGGTAAGCTTCGTCAACTTTACCTACAGATTTCTGTAAGTCGATGATGTAGATACCATTTCTTTCTGTGTAAATGTATGGAGCCATTTTTGGGTTCCATCTTCTTGTCTGATGTCCAAAGTGAACACCTGCTTCGAGTAACTGTTTCATTGAAATTACGCTCATTTTCTTTACCTCCATTGGTTAAAATCGTCCGCATACTTCTTTCGCCAAAGTAACCGACAAGCGTATTCGGCACCGGCTTTGACATCCATATGCGTGTTTATTGTTACATAACTGTTTCTATACATAAAAACAGCCTTTGGTATCATAGCATACCAAAGGCTACATGTCAATTATTTTTTTATGATAATATCGCAAATTTCTTGATAAGTAGAACCTTTTGGAATCTGAAATGTTCCACTTATAATATCTGTTGCATAACCATTATTTGCAAGATAATTTCGAAAATCAACCGAATCTTCTATCAAACCTGCCGCTTGCAACTTCTCGGACACATGTCTAGCTGCATCTGTATCTGTAATAGTAACAACTGCCATAGACTCGTCTACAGAAATTTGTGTATCTTCTGGAACTTGTGCATCTTCCGTATTCGATATACTCTCTGTCTCCACTGGATCGTCCTCTGCATCTGTCTGTGGCTCCGAATCAACTTCATTCTCTGTCTGAATCTCTGTTTCTTCTGAATCATTTCCCCACAAACTATCTTTATCTTCTGTATTTTCAGGCATAATCATACCGAGTTTCTGTGCCTCTTTTATAATCGTTTCATCCGAAAGATTGTTGTTATGGATTACACTAGAAACCGTCATAATCAACGTCGCAACAATTACCCCTATGCCTATCCCACGTAAATAATATTTAAGTTTCATGATACAGACCTAAGACAAGTCGAACAACGCCTAAACCACAATCTAATGCTTTTGCGATTTCTACTTCGTCCTTTCCTTCCTTATGTAATAAAAGAATCTGCTCATTCTTATTTAAATGTGGTTCTTCTTTTTCCACAACCTCAACTTCCGACTCTACCGTTGTCTCTATCTGCTCAATATCCAAAAGCGCCATTTGCTCCACAAGCTTATCTGACTGATTCGCAATCGAACTAGAAATGTTTTCCACATCAATTTCTCGAAGCTGCTTTGTGATTTTTTGCAAATCACCTACCATATCTGCTGTTTCTGCTTGTTTGTCACTTAACATCGTATACAGAAACATGATTTCATTATGAGTCTTATTCATCTGGTCCATAACAGTATCTGAATATTCGCTTACTGCCATGATTTTCTTGTTGGTTTCACGTTCAAGACCACGTTTTGTAATTTCCAAAGATTCATCAATAATCTCTTCTACTGAATTTTCCACCTGGGCTTTAATCTCTTTTATCTGTTTCTCAGATATTCGTTTCAACTCTGCTTCACTCATAAGTGTAATCTGATCCAAATCCTTTTGTGACATACGTTCTGTCACAAAGAAACTAGCACCAAAAGCAACTACACCTAATATAATCAGCACTATTTCTGTTAATACCATAAACTCTAACCTCTGTCTATATGTTACGTCTGGCTTTCCAGCTAGACTTTCATATCAAATCCTCCCATGGATTTCTTAACCACATGATTCTCTGGTGATTTCTCTTCATTTTTTTCTTTTGTTTTCTTTCGGAAAAAGTAAGAATTTTTTCCCTTTTCTCTTGCATCTGCGTGCGTATCCGTTTTATCGGAATCCTCTGCTGTAACAACCTGATGGCGTTTGGCATCTACTTTTTTGGCCATCTGCGTCTGTAGATTTTGCTGTTCTACCATTGGACGATGATCCTGTTGATTCTTTATCACACTGATATCATCAGCTCTCTGCACAACACCACTCATAAGTATTGGACTAATTGCCATATAAACACCTCACTTTAATATGGAATTCTGCCAATCGCTCCATCCATTTTTTTAAATCTACAATAACTTAATTTTTCTTTTACATTATATCCCAAATCAGAAATTGATAACGATACACCAGGATAAATTGTTCTAGAAATAGCAATATAAGAACGATCAGAAGCCATCATTTCTAAATGAATGGTTCGCATCTCCGAACGAAGCGGTTCGATTTCTTCTTTCTTTGTTTTATATTCTAACGCCAATTGCTGAACATATAAAAGTTTATCTTTAGGTAATACCTCGCCTCGTTTCAACATGCTGGCATAATTATCAATAATCACCTTCATGTCTTCTAACTCTTTGCTTCGCTTTGAAACATCTTTGCTGATAGCAACATAACGTTCTTTCTTAGTTGGATCAATACCTACTTCTAACGTTGTAAAAGTACCCATTTCTGTACCAGCATATTCTGCCTCAATGCTTCTTCCTGCACGAACAGTTCCACCATTAATCAACCCTTTTCTGCCATGCACACGTACTTCACCTGTTGCAGAAATATCACTATTTAAAATTGCTTCGGCTTCTACAAAACCACCAGCATATACTTTTGCATTTTCAATATACTTCGCCATAACATTGGTGCCTGCCTTTAAGGTACCCTTATGCATACCATGAATGCCTCGTTTTACAATAATCTGTCCGCCAGCTTCCACATATGCATTTTCCACTACACCACCAATGATAATATCACCGGTTGCACGAACCGCAAACCCAGTCTTCACATTCCCGGAAATTTCAACACTGCCATCATATGAAATATTCCCCACAGAATTATCAACATCTGCAGGCACTTTAAACACATCAGACACGAAAACTTTATCATTTAAGTAACTTGCATGTCCAGTAACATCAGAGTAAATCTCTGTCCTATCTTCATTAATTGATATTTTATTACCATATTGTAATTTTTCAGAACGAACTGTCCTTGGTTTAATTTCTTCTCCAAAAACATTTCTACCAGATTTTCCTGGATCTTCTTTATGTAGTCTGGCAAGCAACTGTCCTTTTTCGATATGGCTAATCGTATTTAATTCTTTGTAATCTACACTGCCATCCTCATTACGTTTTGGCTGTAAATTTGTATTGGTATTAAAAAAGAATTCAATTTTCGCGTCACGCCCATGAATTGGCTGTGTCCCCACTGCCATTACATAATCCGTGCAGTAATTTCGATTCTGTAAAAAGTCTGCAATCACATTCTGATCAATCCCATAACGAACCTTACGAAATGCTAAATCACCAATAATATCCTGTGCATTCATGACTTTTCCACCACCAGCTGATGGTGCATAAAATCTGCATGTTACTTTCATCTTATCTAAGGAAATCTTCACATTCATTGTTTCACGAACCGGTATTCCATCCCAATCCCCTACTACAATCACGGATTCTTCCTCTTTATTTACTACTGCCGCATTCAATTCTCTCAAATCATATTTATCCATCTTTTGACTAGCTAAATACTCTGTTACCTCAGAAATACTAAGCATCTGTCCGCCATCTTCCGGTGGATAAATATGAAGGCATGCAATTTGTCCTCGAAACTCAAGTTGGAAGTATTGATTTCTCATCTGTAAATCCCCATCAATTCACTAAAATATCCATATATGCGCCCATTTTTTTGCGCATTTTTAAAAGAGCCTTTGTATGTAACTGAGATATACGGGATTCAGATACCTCAAGCACAAGACTTATCTCCTTTAATGTCAAGTCCTCATAATAATACAACTCAATAACTCGACGTTCTTTTTCAGTCAATAATTCTAATGCTTCCACTAGCTTCTCTTTTAATTCCTGCTGTGCCACAACCTCTTCTGGTTGCAAAAAACGATTTTTATTTACCGT
Source organism: Agathobacter sp. (assembly GCA_045633955.1). Taxonomy (GTDB): domain Bacteria; phylum Bacillota; class Clostridia; order Lachnospirales; family Lachnospiraceae; genus Roseburia. Next base: position 5,093 of record JAZQZJ010000087.1, read on the forward strand.
TTCCATTATCGGTTCCTGACCAGATTCCTCGAATTCACTCAATGATACTACATTAGTAACCATAAGCTGCGATTGCCAGTTCGTAAGTTCATCTTCTGTAAGCCCCAACTCCATAGCAATTTCTTCATCTGATGCAGCCTTACCCGTACGCATCTCAATCTGCTTAATAGCATCATCTATCTTTCGTTGACGTTGACGTACAGTACCTGGAATCCAATCCATTTTACGAATTTGATCTAAAATTGCTCCACGAATACGAAGACTAGCATAGGTTTCAAACTTGACATTCTTTTCCATATCAAATTTGTCGATTGCATCGATTAATCCAAAAATACCATAACTAACCAAATCGTCATACTCTACATTATGACCCAAATACATACTAAGACGACCCGCAACCAATTTTACCAGCTGTGCATAGGCTAGTATCAATTGTTCGCGAATCTCTTGCGTAGGTTTTTTTCGATATTCATTCCATAGTTTGTCCGTATCTATTGTTTTCATCTAAATTGCCCCAAATCCTTAGATTACTCATCATTTTTCGAAGTTTCTCTTACAGAATCCTCTTCCTCTGATTCAGTTTCTGAATCTTCTTCCTCTGAGTTTTCTAAATCTTCCTCTTTTTTTACTTCTATCTCACCCATAAAACGGTCCAAGACCATTTTAACAATGCCGCCAAACATCCAAAAAACCAGCAGTATTGCTAATAAATGTGTCAAAAACTCTGTGAGTGGAATCTTATAGATGATCCCGAACAAACAATATACACCGCCTGCTAAAAGCATTACAATGGCTGGTACATCTTTTGTCTTCATATCCGTTCTCACTTTTAAACTATATTTTTTAAATTGTTTTGTTGGTTTTTCCAACTGCTTTTATAAAAAACTCACCGGTTTCACAATCCAAAGTTACTGTTCTACCATAATTTAACCCTGTATCCTCAGCAATTAATGGAACCTGTAATTCTTTTAACATTTTCTTTGCCTGTTGTGCATTTCTTTCACCAACATGTCCTACGTTTGATAAACCACTTACCTCGAACATCTTGGCACCCCCAGCGATTTTTGCTACCATACGTCGTGGCATTGCACCGCGTTTTACCATTTGGTTATACAACTCACGAATACCTGTATCCCCAAACTTGGCGATATTTGTATTATTCTTCAACTGAGTACTATCTGGAAGCATATAATGTACCATGCCCCCAATCTTTGTAACAGGGTCATATAATGTTAAACCTATACAGGAACCGAGTCCCAATGTAATCAGTGAATCTGGTGCTTTTGCTACCTGCAAGTCAGCCATTCCGACTTTAATCACGTTCCCCATAAACTTCCTCGATTCTTAGTTTGCAATGCCTAAGGCACCTAATATTTTACTATATGAATCCTGTTCTGGCATCAGAATGAAGTAACCCTGCATTTCTTTGTCATCGCCGAATTCTGTTTCAATAAATAAAGCATTATCGCCATATTGTCCAAACATAATTGCTGGAACACTTAAAATTGCAGCTGCCATATCCACAGAAATATATGGAACCGATGGTGCAATTCTTAAATTTGTCAAAGTTGCTAACGCCGACAAATAAGAAGCCGCAATAATATTTCCTATTTCTTTTAATGCAGATAAGTCCATTTCATCAAATGGTTCTCTGTAATCTGCGTCACGCATCATAAGTTTATTTACAATGATATGTGCAGATTCCATGTTCATAAGGAACATCATACTGCCATCAATATCACCTTGTACTTCTAAGAAGATACCAACCACTGTTGCTTCTTCATCACAGATAGCACCACCTAATTCAGAAGCTTCCATAAGCTGAACATTTGGAACTTCCATATTAAGTCTTGCCCCAAGCATCTGTGCAATTGCAGTCGTTGCGTTTCCTGCACCGATGTTACCAATTTCACGAAGCACATCCATGTACATATCATTTACATGATTTAAGGAAAACTCTGCCATAATCCCTCCAAAATCATGTATAGTGAGGGCTATGCCTCACTATACATTTCTATTATTTAGTTCATTTCTTTTTCTTCTACAATTGCGTTAATTTCGAACAACGAAATGAGTTCATTACCATTCTTACCAATACCATTGATAAAGCTATCTTTACCTGCCTGTTTTTCAACTTCAGTCATATTTAATGTAATAACTTCACGAACTTCATCGACAATGATACCAATAGAGCCTTTTTCCTCAAGTTTAAGTATAATGATACGAGATTTATCTGTAATCTCATCATCAGCAAGTCCCATTTTCTTACGAATACTCATAACTGGTACGATTTCACCACGAAGATTGATAACACCTTTGAAATAACTCTGTGCTTTTGGTACTCTGGTAATTTTCTGCATACGCACGATGTTATCAATAAAGTTAATATCGATACCATATTTTTCGTTGCCAATCTGAACAACAATATACTGTTTTGTTTCAACATCCTGTGTTTCAATTCTTAAATCAGCCATTTCATACACCCCCGATTACATCAATGTGTTTGCATCAATAATTAATGCAACTTCACCATCACCTAAGATAGTAGCACCACTAATCAGTTTGTTACCGTTAATGTATTTACCTAATGATTTGATAACGATTTCCTGCTGTCCAATCAAATCATCTACTACAAGACCAGCCTGCTGATCGCCACGTTTTACGATTACTACTGTGAGGTGTTCTGGATCATCTTTTGGTTCCACATCTAATACTCTGTCCAAACGAACAAGTGGAATAACTGTATCACGAAGGTGAATTACTTCTTTTGCTTCTACATACTTAATATCAGATACTGGAACATCTTCAATACTTGTAATAGAACCAAGTGCAATTGCGTACTGTTCTTCACGAATCTTAACAAGTAATGCCTGAATAATAGCAAGTGTAAGTGGAAGTCTTACTGTAAATGTAGAGCCTTCACCTAACTTTGTCTTAACTTCTACGTCACCACCAAGTGCTTCAATGTTCGATTTTACAACATCAAGACCTACGCCACGTCCAGAGATATCTGTAATTGTTTTTGCCATAGAGAAACTTGGCATAAACAATAAGTTTACAGCTTCTTTCTGTGTCATTGCATCTGCCTGTTCCTGTGTAATAACGCCACGTTCTACAGCTTTTCTCTTAACTGCTTCAACATCAATACCATTACCATCATCACCTACCTGAATGATAACGTTGTTACCTTCCTGGTATGCATTCAAGAAGATTGTACCTGTTTCTGGTTTGCCGCGTTCTGCACGAACTTCTGCTGTTTCCAAACCATGGTCTGCAGAGTTACGAAGCAAGTGCTGTAATGGATCACCAATCTGGTCTACTACAGTACGGTCAAGTTCAGTATCTTCACCAGTCATGTAGAGTTCCATTTTTTTATTCAATGTACGTGATAAATCACGAATCATTCTAGGGAATTTATTTACTACACTTTCAATTGGAACCATTCGAACCTTCATAACTGATTCATGAAGATTTGTTGTGATTCTTTCAAGAGATTCTACATTTTCACGGAATCCCTGATTTGCAAAATTACCACCTTCTGATGAGCTGATTGATACAAGAGAGTTTTTTGCAATCAAAAGCTCTGATACCTGATTCATAAGAGCATCGAGTTTTTCAATATCTACACGAATTGTACGATTTGACGCAGGTTTCGCAGGTGTCTGTTTCTTTGTAGCTTGCTGTGCTGCTGGTGCAGGAGCTGCCGCTGGTGCAGAAGCTGCTGGTGCAGGAGCTGCTGTCTGAGCAGGAGCTGCTGTCTGTACTGGTGCCGCTACTGATGCAGGAGTTTCTGCAGGAACTACTAATTCTTCTTCAACAATTACAGAAAGTTCTTCACCAATAACATTCTCAATTTCAGAAACGTCTTTTGCAGCTGCAATAATTTTGTCTAAACTTTCATTAGAAGCTACACAGAAACTAAATTCCAAATCAAACTTTTCATCTTCAATATCATGAGAACTTGGATGATTTGCAAAAACTTCACCAAAGTTTTCTACTGCACGGAATACCAAAAATGCTCTAGCTGCCTTTAACAAACATTCTTTATTTACATACACAGTCATAGCATATACTCGTTTACCATCAGCCTGTGCCTGTGCAATTTCATCTTTTTCCACATCTGTAAAGTCAATAGTTACACTTCCAGCTGCCTGTGCAGGAGTTTCTGCTGGTGCAGGAGTTTCTGCTGGTACTTCCTCTACTACTGCGCCATTTGCCTTTGCAATAAAATCATTTAATTCTTTGATAATCATTTCATTATCTTCTGTTCCTTCATCTGAAGATGCTTTTACATTTTCCAAATACTGATCTAACGCATCCAAACATTTGAACAGAAGGTCAATCATAGCACTATCTACTGAAATCTTATCACTACGAACTTCCTGGAATACATTTTCCATATCGTGTGTAAGATGCTGCATTCTCTTAAATCCCATAGTGCCTGCCATACCCTTTAATGAGTGAGCAGCACGGAACACTTCGTTAATAGTGTCCTTGTTGTCTGGTTCCTTTTCAAGTGTCATAATACAGTCGCTTAAGCACTGTAAATGTTCACCACTTTCATCAATAAAAATCTCAAGATACTGACTTACATCCATTCTATTTTACCCCCACGCGTTTTGTAATACATTCAGCAACTTTTTCAAGCGGAACAACCTCGTCTACAACTCCAGATTCCTCAATTGCTTTTGGCATACCATATACAATACATGTCTCCGCATTCTGCGAAATAACATGTATAGGTTTGCTATGACCAAGCGATAAAATACCATTCGTTCCATCTGCCCCCATACCAGTTAAAACTACACAAACCACTTCGTCATATCCACACTTTGAAAGAGAATCATATGTAATATTTGCACAAGGTCTTAAACCGCCAATTGCTGGCATATTGTTTAATTTAATCTTGTGGCTACCATCTGGACATTTTACAACTTCCATATGTTTACCACCTGGCGCAACATAAATCTGACCCTTTTCAAGCTTATCTCCGTCTTCTGCTTCTTTTACTTTAATCTTACTTACTTCATTTAAACGTTCTGCCATAGACTTTGTAAAGCCAGCTGGCATATGCTGTACCAAAACCATTGGAGCATCCAAATTCGCTGGAAGAAACGGAATAACACTCTGTAATGCTTTTGGACCACCTGTAGAACTTGCCAATGCAATCACTTTATTCTTACCGGTTGCTTTCAAACGTTTAAAGTTCGTTGCAACATTTGTCTTCGCTGGACTACTAGTTCCATTTAACGTTTCACTTGTACTTGAAGCAGTTTTCGATGTAGCAGAAGTTCTACTAGAAACTCTGGAAGTTCTTGCTAAAAGTCTACTGTTTAATACGGCATTTAAAGTATCAAGCAGTTTTTTCTTAAAGTCTTCCCCTTTCGCTTCTGAGATATTTGTTGGTTTTGTTACGAAGTCGATCGCACCACGTTCCAATGCAAGGATAGTTACTTCTGCGTCTTTTGTCGTCAGTGTACTAACCATAATAACATTGGCTTTGATGTTATCTTCCTGTAATTTTTCCAATAACTGGAGACCATCCATACGAGGCATATTAACATCAAGTACAACTCCATCATATGTGGTTGTCTTTAATCTTTCATATGCTTCAAGGCCGTCTCTACAAGTATCTTTTGCCTGAAAATTACTATCTGTGTTGATTATATCACAGATAACCCTTCTCATGAGTGCAGAGTCATCGACAACTAAAATATTTTTTTTCATCCTTCCCCAATCTCCTTTTTCCTTAACATTCTATCCTCTTCGAAAACATATCGAATGATTAAATCTCTTTCTTTCTTGTTTTTAAATTGAAATCTTCCGCGAGTAATCCATCTATCCTCTAGTTCTTTTACTTTATCACTAGCGATAATCTCTGTTACAAGATAAAACATCTGGTCAACCTTATCATTTGATAAGCGCATTACTGCCAAAACATAGGATCCAACTTCCAATTCCTCTGTAGAAAGGAATCTGCAACCGCCACCACTTAAATCTTTTGTACGTCCTAATTTCTTCTGTTCAAGATATTCTGGAGTAGCAATCACTTCAAATAAGTCTTCTGTTGATTCTAATTCTGCAACCTCTTTCGGAATCTTATAGTATGCAAAATCCAGCATACATTCCAAACGATAGAATTCACGTCTCTGAAATTTCTTCAATGGCGAGGTAAGTTCAGCAACTAATAAATAAAAATGATCTTTTTTATATCTGTCTACAACTACCGCCTCACAAGTATACATCCCTCTTGCTGTATAGAAAAAGAATTCGAATTCAAATCCATTATGAAATAATACCATCTTTCCTTCATAAGTAGGAACTGTAATCTCAATTTCGTTTTCAGAAATAATATCAAAAACACCACTCATATAGATTTTATCATTATCCTGATGCAGATATTTTATATCAATTTTGTCTCCAGGTTTAACAATATTTCCTATCATTTCTATCTCCTAAAACTACTTTCTATTTAATAATTGCGAAAAAATCTGTGCTATTCCACGTCTCATTGGAGCCACATGATGTGTTCCTTCCAATAAATTTGTAGTCAATGTTTCGAACGCTTTTGCTGAATTTGATTCTGGTGCATGAATTGATACAATTTTCTGCTGTCTAACTGCACTTTCCAATTCAGAGTCTTGTGGAATCATTCCAAGATAATTAATATTACCATTCAAAAACTGTTCTACTACTGATTTTAATTTATCATAGACCATTTGTCCATCTTCAATAGATTGTGCACGATTTGCTACCACATGAATGGTTGTACCACCCTGTACAAAATTTGGATTACGATATAATGCTTTCAGTACCGAATAAGAATCTGTCAAAGAACTTGGTTCTGGTGTTGTTACCAAAATAACTTCTGGACTTGCCAGTACAAATTCTAATACCTGATCCGAAATACCTGCACCTGTATCAACGATAATAACATCTGCTAATTCGTTCAGTTCACCTATATTCTTTATCAAATACATAATCTGATCACGATACAGATTATTTAATCCAAGAACACCGTTACCTCCAGAGATGAATCCAATATCCATTGGGCCTGTCGAGATAATATCTTTTATACTCTTTCCCTGGAACAATAAACTAGATAAATTATATTTAGGTACTACACCAAACATAATCTCAATATTTGCTAATCCAAAATCCACATCTAAAATGATTACACGCTGTCCTTTTTTACGAAGCTGTGTTGCAAGATTTACTGCAAGATTGGATTTTCCTACACCACCTTTACCACTTGTAATGGTGATGACACGAGCAGGTTTAATATTTTTTTGATTTTGTGACTTAATTACATTACGAAGCTGTTGTGCCTGATCCATACTACTTTCCTCCCAACAACTGTTTTACAATTTTCTGGGTATCAAACACTTCTATGTCATCTGGTACACTCTGTCCAGTTGTCACATAAGATAAATCTGCATCTGCATATAGCTTGATATTAAGCAGATTACCATATGACCCCGTTTCATCTAACTTTGTAAAAATAAGTTTATAATTTGAGATTTCATTATATATATCTATGATATCCATCAAATCTCTATATTTTGTTGTCGAACTTAACACCAAATATACTTCTTTATGATATTCATCACTCACACCATCCAACAAACGCTTTGTATCACTTCTCTGCTGTTCATTTTTATGTGAGAAACCTGCTGTATCTACAAAAATCAAGTCATAATCGTTATATTTTTCGATTTCTTCATTAATTTCAGCAACCGAATATACGATAGACATCGGAGCATCCAAAATATTTGCATATACACGAAGCTGTTCCGTAGCCGCGATACGATAGGTATCTGCTGTAATAAAAGCAACTTTACGATCATACTCCACTTTATATTTTGAAGCAATTTTTGCAATCGTTGTTGTTTTTCCTACACCAGTTGGTCCGATAAAGAATATTACATTTGGTTTCTTTCCAGTAAGTTCAATTGTTTTTGGCTGGCCAAATTTCAAGACAAGTTTTTGATAGATATTTGGTAAAATCATATCCACATTATTGCCTGGTCGAATAAACTTTTCAACTTCTTCCATAATCTGATTTACATACTTTTCATGCACTTCATTTTTTAACAAAGTACTGTAAACCATTCGAACAAAGCTCATCTCTTCAGAATCCGCAGTATTTGCCATATCATCCTGTGCGGTATTAGACAATTTCTGTTCTAACAACTCTGACAAATTATCCAAACGTTCTTTAAACTCTTTTTCAGAATATGTATAGTCCGATACTGTCGCTTCATTTACTACAGGAAAACTCTCTGCTTTTGTCTTTTGAAATGAATCTTCTTTTTTCACTTCCTCTTGTTTTGCCTCTTCACGTGCAGGTGTACGCATAGGCTGTGGAATTGCTATTTCTTCATCTGCAGCTAGATTTATATTTTCGCGAGGTTTTACATGCGATGCCATTGTATTCATCGATGTAGAAAATGATTCCTTTTCTTCGATAGCCGCAGTTACCTCATAGGTAGAAGATTTAAAAAGTCCAAAAAATCCTTTTGGCTTTACTTCTTTTACATTCATAATAACTGCACCAGGGCCAAACTCAGCTTTTGCTTTTTCAATCGCCTCTTCTTTTGTTTTCCCTATAAATTTATTAATTGTCATTTATATGGTCACCATCCCAACTGATTGTAATTCAACATTTGTTTCAACTTCATTATATGAAACAACAATCAAATCTCTAAAGTAATCTTCTGTAAGCTTCTTAAAATACATACGCACAATTGGCGAAGTAATAATAATCGCAGACTTACCTAAACTTTCTAATTTCTGAATCTCTACTTCTACTGAGCTCATAATCGCTCTTGTCTTTTCAGGATCCAACGTCAAATACGCTCCCTGCTCTGTCTGTTTTACAGAAGACATAATCTCCTGTTCAATCTTTGGATCCAATGTCACTACACTGGTCACTTCATTTGAAGGGAAATATTTATTAGAAATCGCACGTTTTAATGCTTGACGTACGTATTCTGTCAATACATCAGTATCTCGAGTTCCGGTCGCATGATCTGCCAGCGTTTCAAATATCGTAAGCAAATCTCGAATAGATATACCTTCGGAAAGTAAATTCTGTAATACTTTCTGTACATCGCCAAGACCAAGCATCTTTGGAACAAGTTCGTCCACAAGTACAGGATTTGACTCCTTGAGATTGTTGACAAGATTCTGTGTATCCTGTCTTGTAAGAAGTTCCGCAATATGTGTACGAATAATTTCGGTAAGATGTGTCGCAATAATGGAAGGCGCATCTACTACTGTATAACCAAGGCTTTCCGCTCTTTCCCTCTGACTCTCTGTAATCCAAATGGCTGGCAAATGGAACGATGGTTCAAAGGTTGGAATACCTGTAATTTCTTCTTCTACATATCCAGGATTCATTGCCATATAGTGGTCAAATAAAATTTCACCTTCTGTAACCTGAATACCTTTAATTTTTATAATATACTGATTTGGATTCAACTGAATATTATCTCGAAGACGGATAATCGGAACAACCGTACCCAGTTCTAATGCAATCTGTCGACGAATCATAACTACACGGTCAAGAAGGTCTCCACCCTGATTTACGTCAGCAAGCGGAATAATACCATACCCAAATTCCAATTCGATAGGGTCTACCTGTAACAGAGAAACCACATTTTCTGGTCTTCGAATTTCTTCTGCTTCCTGTTCCGGTGCAGAAACTTCGTTTTCGATTTCCTGTTCTCCAAGATTCTTTTCCAAATTACGTGCTGCAACAATAAAAATAACACCCATTCCAATAAAGAGCCACCACTGTAATGGAGTACAGATACCAAGGAAAATCATTACTCCACCAACCATATAGAGAACTCTAGGAATACCAAAGAGCTGTTTTACAATACCCTCTGTAAATTCAGCTTCTTTTGATCCTTTTGTTACAAGAATACCAGTCGACAAAGATATAAGAAGTGATGGAACCTGTGAAACCAAGCCATCACCGATGGTAAGAATACCAAATTTCATAATGGCTTCACCAGGTTCTAATCCCATACTCATGATACCCATTAATGTACCACCAGCTAAGTTGATAATTGTGATAATAAGACCTGCCGTAGCATCCCCTTTTACGTACTTGGTAGCACCATCCATCGCACCAAAGAAAGCCGATTCTTCCTGAATCTTATTACGACGTTCTGTTGCTTCTTTATCTGTAATCGCACCTGTATTCAAATCCGCATCAATCGCCATCTGTTTACCAGGCATAGCATCCAAAGTAAATCGTGCAGTTACTTCTGAAATACGTTCGGTACCTTTGTTGATAACCATAAACTGAATCAAAATCAATACAATGAATATAATCGCACCAATTACAATATCATTACCACCTACGAACTCACCGAATGTTACAACGACATTCCCTGGATCACCCGTTGATAAAATTAGTCGTGTAGAAGATACATTCAGAGAAATTCGAAAAATAGTCGTAAACAAAAGAAGTGTAGGAAAATACGACATATCCAAAACTTCTTTTACATACAACACGTTAAACAAAACAACTAATGCAATACCCATATTTAAGGCAAGCATCACATCTAAAAGAATTGAAGGAATAGGAATAATAAAGAATAAAATGGCAGCCAACAAATACAAACCAACACCTAAATCTGCTGATTTAAACATTTTTAGCATATTTTGTTCCTCCTTCCTCTATCTCATAATTTTCTTAATAAAAATAATTCACATATCGCAAACAGAACTACTATCACTATGCCTGGTATACCATTGCCAGCACTTCTGCCACCGCTTGATATAACTCTGGTGGAATTTCAGAACCAATATCAACATTGTGATACAACATTCGTGCTAATGGTTTATTTTCCACAAGCGGAACTTTATTTTCTTTTGCGATTTCTTTGATTTTCTGTGCCAGAAAATCCTCTCCCTTTGCCACTACAATTGGCGCTCTGCTAACTTCTGCATCATATTTCAGTGCAACTGCAAAATGCGTAGGGTTTGTAATAACTACATCTGCTTTAGGAACATCCTGCATCATACGTCGTTGCGATGCTTCACGCATCTTCTGTCGGATACGACCTTTAATCTGTGGATCCCCTTCTGTATTTTTATATTCATCTTTGACTTCCTGTTTGGTCATCTTCATCTCATCTGCAAATTTCCACTTCTGATAAAACAAATCTGCCAAACCAACTACAACAAAGACAATACTAATTTCTAAACCAACATCCAAGATAATCTGTCCAACCAGCGCAACTGCCTGATTCAAGCTTATCTCATATAAAATAAACAAATTATTTGCTTCATCCTGCAAATTGGTATACACGATATAAACGATAATACCAACCTTTACAATCGATTTTACAAGTTCAAACAATGAGTCTTTTGAAAAAATACGTTTAAATCCATTAATTGGATTAAACTTTGACAACTTTGGTTCCATAGTTTTTAAAGACACTGTCCAACCTACCTGATACACCGTTACCACAAATGTAATCACAAAGCCAAACAAGAAAAATGGCCATACAATCAAAAACATTTCAATAACCGCATTATTAATCAATCCTGTTATCGCTTTTGTCGAAAGCTCTGCCTGATTTACTTTCGTAAACTCTGCCATTCGTCCCAAAGACCAACCAAACACACCTATCATGCGTTCGCCAACATAACCAATAAATATTTTCAGAGTTAAAAACAAAACAACTAGTGCAATACCCTCTGTTAAATCCTTACTTTTTGCAACCTTACCCTCTTTACGAGCATCATCTAATTTTTTCTGAGTTGCAGGCTCTGTCTTTTCGCCACCTTCACCGTCAGCAAACCATTGCAGGTCATATGGTAATATCAACTTTTTTTCATATCTATCATCAATACATGCCTTCAATGAACAATACCACCATTTTTTGTATTTCTTCAAACACCATATTCGCAATATTAGGAAACAAGAAAATTACCAAAAACAATATAGTGTATCCTACTAAAACTTTAAGCTGAATACCTATAGAGAACATGTTCATCTGTGGTGCAACTTTTGCCATAATTCCCAAAACAACATTCATAATCATAATTACTGCAAAAATTGGTAAGAAAATACGAAATCCTATGACAAATAAATCCATCATATACGTTGTCATAGAAACAAGCAAACTATCCCACTCAAACACTGCACCTCCAATAGGCACCACATAGAAAGAATCACACACAGCACGAAGAATATAGTGATGCATATTACTTGCCAACATAAATGCAAAAATCAAATAATAATACAAATATCCTGTAGAAGTCATCTGCATGCTCATATCAGGGTTAAATGCCTGTGCCATAGATAAACCAATATCCATATCTATGATATTACCTGCAAATACAACAATAGAATTACAGATATATGCCGCAAAACCTATCAGCAAACCTGTAATTCCTTCTTTTAGTACTGCCACAGCAAACCCAATAACACCAGCATACTCTAGTTCTGGATGTGGCACTACATTATATAAAACCAGTGCCGTAAAAAAGGATAATCCTATCTTTGTCTGTGCCGGTACCCCCTTCTCGCCAAAGAACGGAGCCACATAGACAAATGATGCAATTCTAACTAAAATCAATAATATGTATTCAAAATCTATTAACGAAAAACTTAATTCCACCATGGCTTATCACATACTCGTATAATAGCTGAAATTAGACCACAATGTCTGCATAAATTCAATCATGGTATTCATCATCCATGATCCGACTAATAATAATGTAATAAATACTGCTAATATCTTTGGAACAAATGTCAATGTCTGTTCCTGAATCGATGTTACTGTCTGAAAAATACTAATAATCAAACCAATCACCAAAGATACTAATAATAATGGCGCAGCAACAATTACAATATTAAAAATGGTATCACGTGCAATATCCAATACCGCATCCTGTGTAATCATCTAACCTCACCCCTTAATAAAATGTCTGTACAAGGTTTGCAATCAAAAGATTCCAACCATCTGCCAAAATAAACAACAATAGCTTAAATGGCAGGGATATGGTCGTTGGCGGCAGCATCATCATACCCATAGACATCAGTACCGATGCTACAACCATATCTATTACGATAAATGGAATATAAATCAAAAATCCCATAATAAACGCTTGACGAAGTTCACTAATAATAAAAGCTGGTACAACGGTAGTAAATGGAACCTCTTCGTAGGATTCATAAGTCTGACCAGAAATATCAATAAACAACTCTAAGTCTTTTGTCTGCGTATGTTTTTCCATAAACTCGCGAAGCGGAACCTCTGCGAGTTCAAAAACTTCATCTGTCGTAATTTCTTTTCTATCAAGTGGCTCAATGACTGTCGTATTAATCTGATCAAAAGTTGGCCACATAATAAAAAAGGTTAAAAACAATGCTAATCCTATCAACACCTGATTTGGAGGTGCCGTCTGCGTACCAAGAGCAGTTCGTAAAAAATGCAATACAATAATAATTCTGGTATATGAAGTTAACATAACCAGAATCGATGGAGCTAACGAAATAATCGTTAACAGTAAAAGGATACGAATCGGAGCTGACATGGTACCCTCCTCACTATCGGTATCCACAGTCAAATGTATTCCATCAATACCATCGGAACTATAATCTGCACCTTCCCCCGACTCCGCAGCATATACTATAGCTGGACTAGCAAACGAATATCCAATTGTAAACAACAAAACAAATACTGCAAAAATTACAGATGCAATGCAGTAATATTTTTTTATCTTACTCATAAAACTTCCTATTTCTTGGACATTTTGTCCTTTAATTGTCCAAATATCTCTTGAAAAGACTCACCTGTAACTATACTATCTGGAATCTCATTCATAAAAGATAAATCCGTAAGCTGGTCTTCCGTGAGTGTCGAAAGCAGATGTATCTCATCTTTCCCAATCCCCACTACCAAATATTCCGTTCCAGCCTTCAAGAGACAAATATTCTTATTCTGACCAGCTGGAATGGTTTCTATCACGCGTAGATTTTTACTATTCATATGTCCTTTTTGATATTTCCCAATCCAACGTGTCGTAAGATAGGTAATTCCAAGCACGAATATAAAAATCAACAATGTTACGATTAACTGTAAAAAGCTTTCCATGGAAGCTGATAGCATCAAAAATCTCATACTAACCTACTACTTTTTTTACAGCTTCTAGTACTCTATCAGGCTGGAATGGCTTTACAATAAAGTCTTTTGCGCCAGATTGAATCGCTTCAATAACCATTGCCTGCTGTCCCATTGCAGAACACATAATAACATTCGCAGCACCATCTGCAGCTTTGATATTCTTTAATGCCTGAATACCATCCATCTCTGGCATTGTGATGTCCATAAGAACCAAATCTGGATGTAATTCTTTGTACTTATCAACGGCAATTGCACCATTCTCTGCTTCGCCAACAACATTATATCCATTCTTAGAAAGGATATCTTTAATCATCATTCTCATAAACGCTGCATCATCGCAGATTAAAATATTTTTACCCATGCATCATTCTCCTTATTGCTGTTGTGGAATTGCTACATTATTTACAATTTCTGTAATACGAACACCGAAGCTTTCTTCAATAACAACAACTTCGCCCTTCGCAACATATTTACCATTTACTAATACATCAATTGGTTCACCGGCAATTCTGTTTAATTCAATAATCTTTCCTGGTCCAAAATCAAGAATATCAGAAATTGATTTACTGGTTCTACCTAATTCAACCGTTACTTCCAATGGTACATCCATAATAAGATTGATATTTTCTGGCTGATATACACCAACTGGTACATTTGAAAATGTACCAAACTGAGCAGGCTGTACATTTACCGGCTGCATCATTGGTTGCTGCATCATCATTGGTTGCTGCATCATCATTGGCTGTCCCATCATTGGTTGCTGCATCATTGGCTGTCCCATCATCGCCTGCGCATTCATATCCATTACAGGTGTTGGAGCTGGTGCAGGTGTTGGAGCTGGCGCAGGTGCTGGAGCTGGCGCAGGCGCTGGCTCTTTTACACTTTGTGTATCCATTTCCATAGTACGAGTTACACCTTCACACATTTCCTTTGCAAAAGAAATAGGATATAACTGCATAATCTCACTATCTACTAAGTCACCAATTTCCATACGGAATGTAATACGTACAAATTCTTTTGATAAAAATTCATCAATAGAAGCTTCATCAATATTATCTTTTAAATCGATCAAATCTGCCATTGGCGGACTGATATCGATAGTTTTATTAAGCATCGATGATAATGATGTAGCAGAAGAACCCATCATCTGGTTCATCGCTTCACTGATTGCACTTAAATGCAACTCACCTAATTCACCATCTATATTTGTACCATCACCCCCCATCATTAAATCGGTGATAATTTTAACATCATTTTCTTTTAAAACTAAAATATTACTTCCATCAAGCCCCAGTGTATATGCAATTCGGATAAATACACATGGGCGTTCATATGCTTTTGATAAATCATCCCATGTAGCATAAGATACAACAGGTGTTGAGATATCTACCTTACGATTAACAAGAGAAAACAGTGTTGTAGCCGCTGTTCCCATGCTTATATTTGAAATTTCTCCAATCGCATCTTTTTCGAGATCCGTTAATCTAGCTTCCGAAGAAGCTGCACTATTTGGGTCATTCAATAATGCGCTGATTTCTTCTTGTGATAAAACTCCATCCATACCCCTATTGCTCCTCTCTAATCACTTCTGTGATTCTCACTGCATAATTATCACCAGATGCACCTGGTAAAGCAGTAAATTTCTTTATATTTCCCACATATACATCTAATTCTTCCTCTGCCCCTCGATCTAAACGAATCACATCGCCAATCTGAAGCATTGAGAAATCACTAACTGATATTGTACTTGTACCTAAAACAGCTTTGACAGGAATCTGTGCTTTACGAATCAGAATCTCAATCGCCTCTCCATAATCTGTATCATCATATTCCTGCATATTTGCATACCAATACTTGGTGTTTAACTTATCTATAACATCTTCCAACGTAATAAATGGAAGACAAATGTTCATAAGCCCTTCTATATCACCAATTTTCATACTAATTGTAACAATTGCAATCATTTCACTTGGTGATATAATCTGTGCATACTGAGAATTCGTCTCAATACGTTCTAATCGTGGCGTAATATGTAATACATTCTGCCATGGTTCATGCAGTAAATTTACACATACGATAAAAATACGTTCAATAATTAAAAGTTCAATTTCTGAGAATTCACGAACCTTATCCAACGTATCCCCTTTACCACCTAACATTCGATCTACCATAGCAAAACCTAAATTTGTTGCCATTTCGATAATAATACTACCTTGTAAAGGAGCGAAATTAACAATTCCTAAAAGAACTGGATTTGAAAGCGCATTCGAAAATTCCTGATATGTAACTGCTTCCGAATTCATTACTTCTATCTGAACATTTTTTCTCAAGTAAACAGGAAGGTTTGTAGATAACAATCTTCCATAATGCTCAAAAATAATCTCCAGTGTTCGAAGATGTTCCTTCGAGAATTTGGATGGTCGTGCAAAATCGTAATCTTTTACCTGTTTCTCGCCACTATCTTTTATTTCATCTACATCCAACTCACCGCTGCTTAGCGCGTTTAACAATGCGTCTATCTCATTTTGAGATAAAACATCACCCATTCTCTACTCACCACCTGTAACCAAATTTTTCTCTTATTAATCCATTGTAAATTTTGTAAAATCTACACCTACAACATAATCCGCACCAAAAGTTTTCTTAAGTGTTTTTAACAGTTCAGATTTAACACCATCTTTACTATCACCCAATTCCTCTTTTGTGTAGTTGCCAATTGTCTCAATAATAGAACTCTTGATAATTGACTCTTTAGTTGATAAATATGCAATACCTTCTTTTTCTGTATAGGTTTCGCTTTCATTATCAACGGAAATTGTTACACCGACAACTGCATAACCGCCACCTTTTAAGTTTACTGTTAAAGTCTCACCAGCAGCTACATCATATGTTTCAATTCTATCGATTGGAAGATTTGAAAGACCTGTCGCAGCACCACTATTTAACTCTAAATCAATAGCTTCACAAACTTTTGTAATCATTTCATTTGCTTTCTGTGTCTGTGGAACCATAACAAACATCATAACCGCTGTCATAATCAAATTTACAACTACTAAAGCCAATATAATCAATGTCATTAAATTCTTTTTCATAAAACGATACCCCTCTATTCGTCAATGTGTGAACTATACGAGTTATAAATCTTAATCACAACTCGACGGTTTCTAGCTCTGCCTTCTTCTGTTGTATTATCCGCAATCGGAACATAATCACCACGGCCAGCAGATTTAATATACGCTGGATTTAGTTCTGTTTTTTCACGAACAAAATCCGCAACCGATAATGCACGGTACATAGACAATACATCATTGCTCTCATATTTACTATTTGAAGAAACTGGAACATTGTCTGTATGTCCTTCTACTTCAATGATATTTTTATCATACTGTTTTAACACCAATGCTACTTTTTCTAAGATTGGTTTTGCCTCTTCCATAACATCGGATTCTCCCGATTGAAAAAGGATTGCACCGCTAAGATTTATCATAACAAATTGTTCATCAAATTCAATTTCTACAGAATTCGAAATCCCCATCTGCTCGATAGCATCTTCTATCTGTTCTGCCATCTCTTCAGACTCCTTTAATGCTTCCGCATCCGCTTGTTCCTTTACATCGCCTGCTTCTTCAACTTCTTCATCATTTCTTGAATTAGCAAGCTCATTATAATAAGAATCCAAAAACTCTAACTGGCGAATTCCGCCACCAACCATATCTCCCTCACCAATATTAAGACCACCTTGTTCAAAAATACTGATTTTGGACTGTAAAGATGCGATTACCATGTTAAACTTTTCTTCACTAACAGAAGACATAGAGAACAAAAGTACGAAGAAGCAAAGAAGCAGATTCATTAAATCTGAGAACGTCGCCATCCATGCAGGCGATCCCTTAGGAGCCTCTGGCTGTTTTTTCTTTGCCACTACATTTCACCTCCTGCATTATCTCCACCTAATGCAGCACGAGCTGCTGGAGCTAAGAAGGATTTCAGTTTTTCTTCGATAACTCGTGGGTTTTCACCAGCCTGTATCGAAAGAAGACCTTCAATCGTGATTTCCTTCATAATTGTTTCTAATGCATCATTTGCCTTTAATTTATATGCAAGCGGTATACACATCCAGTTTGCAATCAAAGAACCATACAATGTAGTAAGTAACGCTACCGCCATCTGTGGACCGATAGAATCTGGGTCACTTAACTGTTTTAACATGTTAACAAGACCAATCAGTGTACCAATCATACCCCATGCAGGACCCATTTCAGCCCATTTTTCCCAGAAACCAATTACTTTACTATGACGATCTTGTAAACAATAAAGATCTGTCTCTAGGATACCACGGACGAGCTCTGGATCTGTACCGTCTACAACTAACATAATACCCTTTTTCAAGAATTCATCTTCAATCCCATTGGCAGCTTCTTCCAACGCAAGGAGACCTTCTTTACGACCGATATTAGACAATTCAATAATCTGAGTAATTACCTGTGCAGGATCTACGACCTTTTCCTGGAATGGTAAACTAATTGATTTAAATCCATTAATAAGGTCTGGCATCTTATGCGCTGTCATTACCGAACTAATAGAACCACCAATCGTAATAAATACAGAAGGTAAATCCACGAAGTTACCAAATGCTGCAAAACCACCACTAGAGAAAATACCAAAAACAACCATTACTACACCGAGCAAAAAACCGGCTAAAGATGCTATATCCATAACATACACCTTCCTACTACATTTTTTTGTAATCTAGCATGATTAAAAACACAAAATATTGTACCCCTTAACCCCCTATGGGCATACTTCACCCAAGTATGCAGATTACATCTTTATATGATTTTACTAAACTTTACTTCAAATGTCTACTTCCTTTTGACTAAAATAGTCGATTTTTATCATTATTTTTTCTTTTTCACATTGTATAAAACCAGAAAAAAAGGGAAACGATTGAAATCGTTTCCCTTTTGTATCCTAATTATTATCTCTTAAGGTTAATTAATTCTTCTAACAAGGTGTCAGATGTTGTAATAACACGTGAATTTGCCTGGAAACCACGCTGTGTAACAATCATATCAGTAAACTGTGCAGAAAGGTCAACGTTGGACATTTCCAATTCACCAGTTGAAATCTTACTACCATCAGCAGAAATTTCAACACCGATGCCATCGAATTCTCCAGAGTTTAATGTAGTCTGATAACAGTTTTCACCTACTTTTTCAAGACCAGAAGCATTTGAGAACTGTGCTACTGCAACCTGACAAAGAAGTACGGTATTACCATTGTCATAAGAACCATATACTTTACCACTTCCATCAACAGAAAGACCTGTTAAAGCACCAAGTTTCTTACCAGAACCATCGCCATTAATACCTTTTAATGCACCCATGGTAGATTTACCACCATTGTTCAAATTTTTACAACCAGTAAAGTCTACAGATACATTTTCAAACTGGCTGTTTCTACCTGTTTCTGGATCTGTAAAGTTCGTCTTAATAATAGACATATTTAAGTTTACAGCATCCATATCATTGATAGATACGAATGTACCTTCATTAGAGTCAAAAACAAGTTCGTACTGTTCATAATGCTGATCTGAAAGAATAGTATTATATTCTGGTGGATTCAAGGAATTTCCATTTGCATCCAATTTTTCTTTTTCATATGTATAGTAAGTACCTGCCGCTAATGGCTCTAATACTCTCTGTGTATTATTATCTGTAATGGTTCCATCGGCATTCTGTGTATACAAAGTCCAATCTGTTATTTCATATACAATTTCATTACCACTATCATTATATACATAATGCGATGAACGATTTGGTGTATAATTTGTATCAACCGTAACTTTCATCTCTTCTATTACATTCCAATCTTCATCTGCAAATGCTACTGAAGTAGTTTTGTTAGTGGTAAGTGTAGGTGGATTTGTCGCATTATCCCAATACAAAAGATCGCCATTTTCGTCTACTGCCTGTCTAACCGCACCAGTAGAGAACAATTTATCTGTTGTAACATTTTCATCAAGTAAATTATGTTCTTCATCGTAAATAATGCTAACACCATTCTGATCTAATACATCAGTTAAAGAAACATTGTACTTACCTACATTATCTCCTTCACCGTTACCCTTAGGTTTTACAGAGAATCTTGCTGTGTATGAGTAACCTAAATCATCATAGAAGTTTAATGTCATAACATAGCCATCTTCACTAGTCTTTAAGTTACTATCGTTTTTATCTAAGATACCAGATACCGCTGCTTTTGTAGTAGCTTCAGGAGCTGATGTCTGATTTGCTGCAGACATAACCTGAAGTGCACTAACGGTATCTTTTTTGATTGTTCCAGTAGTTGGATCTACCTGCCAACCCATAAGTGTATAACCTGTAGATGTCATACAAAGGAAACCATTACCATCTACGTAGTAAGAACCAGAACGTGTAAAGAAATTGTTTACACCATCGCTAACGATG
This sequence comes from Agathobacter sp., assembly GCA_045633955.1. Classification (GTDB taxonomy): domain Bacteria; phylum Bacillota; class Clostridia; order Lachnospirales; family Lachnospiraceae; genus Roseburia. The sequence goes on from JAZQZJ010000087.1 coordinate 25,716, forward strand.
AAAAAGTTTGTTGTCTGGCTATCTGTAAGTTTTAAGTCGAATGGATTACCCGTTGTTTCTGCAGCACCTGCTGTTGTGATGCTGACAGATGTTGCACCTGTTGTAACACCAAGACCAATCTGTTTCGCATTGACACCACCAATACCAGTTGCAGCATTACCACCAGAAGCCTGTGATGTGGTCTGGTACATAATTTCTGAAAATGTTACACGTGATGATTTAAATGCTTCTGTATTTACGTTCGCGATATTGTTACCGATAACGTCCATTCTTGTCTGATGTGTCTTTAAACCTGACACAGCAGAATAAAGTGATCTCATCATAATTAATGACCCTCCTAATTTTTGAGCAGTTTGTTTTCTTCTGTCATTCAGAAAACGTTAGCCTCCATAAGGTCCAGCTAAATAATTACCGCTCCATCAATGTTTGTAAAAATATTACTATTTGTTTCTGTCTGATCCAAAGCTGTAACGACCGTTTTATTTGGTACGTTCACGATAAATGCTAGAGAATCGACTAAAACCAAGGATTCTGTAATTCCTTTTTCACTCGCCTGTTTTACTCCATTTTCCAATCGAACATTCTGTGCATCTGTCAAATAGATATTTCTATCACTGAGTCGGTTTACTGCATGTTTTGAAAATTTCAGTGATGAGTTATCTAATACATTCTGTGCCTGCTTTTGTCTTAGCAGTTCCTCAAAAGGAACTTCTACAACCGAAGCTTTCTTCGCACTCTGAGGTTTCCCTAGATATTGATCGGTTATCTGTTCAATGGATAAAAACTGGTTGGATATCTGATTCATAATCAAACCTCCATTATCGTTAAATTTAAATTCTGTTGTTACTAAACGATAGTTGTATCTTCTCCTGAACCATTATTTGTTCCATCTTCAGCATCTTTTGACTGTTCAGCCTGAAGAAGTTCTTTCATCTTATCTTCATATTCTTTCAATGTTCCAAGTGTGTCCTCAGAAACAAATTGTTGCTGATAAGATGTCATACCATCATAGATTTCTCGTAGCTGTGTGATTGCTTTTTCCCAAGAAACAGTTAAGTACTGTAAGTCTGGTAACTGCTCAACCATATCCGTTACTGTTTTCGCTAATGAAACACCTTCGTAGTATTCACCATCTGCTACAGTATCTAACGAGCTTGCTGGATAAAGCTGATCATTTACAGAAAGGAAAGCCTCTCCATTCTGATACATCACATAGTCTACTCTACCATCTACATATGTAGTCTGACCAGTTGTTTCACTTGTTACCTTTAAGATAACCTGCTTACCTACTAACTCGCTGGCATTGGCATTTGACTGTGTCTCTGTCAAAGAAAGGGTAGCTTCTAACTGTGAGAATGTAGCCATCTGCGCTACATAGTCTGTGTTGCTGGTTGGTTCGAGAGGATCCTGATACTGCATTTCTGCACAAAGCAACTGTAAGAACTGGTCATATCCTAAGGTAGAACCGGTAGGATTGATACCATTTTTCTTTGAATTATCTGTGTATTCATAATTCAATTTTCCATTTTCTACTGGTGCAATAATTGCCATACATACTCTCCTTTTTACGCGGTGAAATCAACGGAATTTCCATTGTCTTTCATTATCTGCGCTACTAATGATTCTTCTTCAGTCATTACTCCAGATAACTCGTCTAAAGAATCTACAGAAATATTACGACGTTTGTTTGTCTGTTCCTTCTGTGCTTCTGTAGTTTGTTCTGGATTCTGCTGATTCTGTTCCAGATTTCGTTCAAACTCATGCGATGCGATAGTTACTTCAATAGCATCTACCTTTACACCCGCCTGATTTAAATTCTCGCGAAGTGTTGCTATCTGAGCTTCTAATGCTTCTTTTACAATTTCATTTGTTGCATGGAATTGTGCATTAATAACGCCCTCCTGGCTAGAAATGTTTACATATACCTTACCAAGATTTTCCGGATTGAGCTGCATTTCCATTGAAGTTGTTTCTGGTGAAATTGTAACTTTCATCTGGTGTACAATCTGTTCCATAATCTGCACGGTATCTGTTGACAGATAAGAAGCAAATTGTGTCTGTGCAACATCAGCGATGTTATTCATTGATACATTGGACTGAGTTAACACAATGTTTTCGGAATTCGACTGATGATTCAATAGTGAATTCCCTTCGGAATTTTGATTACTTGTAAAAGAATCCTGTTTCATAACGGTTTTGTCTACTGAAATCTCTTCTGTTTCCACATGCTGAGCAGTATCCTTTGAAACTTCTTCTTTTGTCTCTACCTGAATTTCCATTCCATTTTCAGCCTCTTCTGTGCTTTGACTATCATTCGTCATTTCTGTAGCAATTACACCTTCTTCCGATGTAACCACTTCAGATTCCTCTGCAAATTCATTCACTTCCATGTTTTCTACAGATTCAGTTACATTCTGCACCGATTGTTCTACTGTCTGAGCAGCATCACTGGTATTTTGATTTTCTACTGCTTCTACAATAATCTGCTGAACATTTTCAGGTATGTTGTTTTCTTCGCTAATGAGTTCCATTTGATTCACTAGCTCCTGCAGACCTTCCATGTCTACATTCAAGTCTTTCATAAGTCCTTCCGCTAAAGAATCCATAGTTTCCATAATCGCCAAGAAACTTTCGTCCAGTAAAAGTTCTTCACTGGATGATACACCCGTAAGCTGCATGATGAAGTTTACCAAATTCTCAGGATTCAAAAGATCTAAAACACTAAATCCCATATCTTCTAACAATTCCTGAATTTCTTCTTCGCTTACACCATACTCTTCACTAATGGCATTTAAAATATCCTGCTCTGCTGTTTCCAAGTCTTCTGCTACTTCTTCGAATTTTTCATTTACACTTGGATTCTCTGCAGTTTCAATTTGTTTATCCTTGTAACTGTAACGTTCATAGGATTCTGCCACTGACTGTGTACCGCCTACTTTTACATCCATGTTGGAAGACGTTTCATCTACCACTTGATTCGAAGCAAAAACTGTCTGGTTCATAAGTCCCGCAAAAGCTTCCGCTACTTTCAATTCTTCATCCTGCAATTTCTTTGAAGCTTCTGTCTGTGCTGCAAACTTGCCATTCACAGAAGGAACATTCATAAGATTTGCTGTTGTCATGCAAGTCCTCCTTTCTCAAATATTTAATTGTCTGGTTCCAAAATTGCTGTGATTTTCGCAGCATTTTCTGGAGTCATTTTACCAAGAATGTCTGCTCTTGACTGAGTGCTCATATTTCGCAAAATATCCGCCACCAAATCAAAATCATTCGTCATGGTATCAAAGATTGCTGCAGCTTCTTTTGCTTTCATAGAGGAATATGTCTTTACATAATCCTGAATGTCTGCATCATATTCAAGCTGTTCAATCGTTTGTTTATACAAAACCTCTGCATTCTCCGGATCAATGCTTTCATAAAAGGTCTTATATTCTTCTATATCGGGTGCCTGGTCAGAAAAAACAACCTCTTCGTAGAATTTTTCCTTCAATTCTTCAAAAGCAGCCTGCTCTTGTTTGTAGATTTGTAATTCTGCCACCTGTGATTCCAAACTTACAATTTTATCTGAGTTTTCAGCATTGATTGCAAGTTGCTCATCCAACAAAGATTCCAATTCTTTGATACGGTCTACCGCATCATCAATGGTTTCATATTGGTACTGTGTATCTTCCATAATTTCATCATTTTCAGGAAGAATCATATTCAAATAAGGGACATCCTTAATGATTGGACGTAACACGGTAGAACCAAATCCACCTACGTCAAATTTAATCAATACTGCAACAATCCCCAACCAAATCAAAATAATCAAAATCGTAAGGAACACAAGTACAATTTTACTCCCTAGCGTTTCTTCACCATCTTCGTCTTCTATGATTGGTTTTCCATTTTTATCTAGCTTTATTTCATTTTCAGGTTTATCTTCTTTATTCTTAAACAAAGGCATAAGAAAACTCCTTATTTATTGTTATATGTGTAACTAACCAGCTGGTCGATTTCTTTACTTTCTGCAGCTTTTTCTTCTTCCATAAATTCTTCAAAGGCCTTTTCCTTTAACTTTTCATGGGTTTTACGTTCCTGCATAATCTCATTCAAGGCTCTTCTAGCATCCTCTAATACCAACTCTGCCTTGTGCACTTCCATCATCTGACGACGCATCAATATTTTCATAGTATTTACATCTGCTCTTGCATGAGCAACTTCCCGCACATTGATACTTCCCATCATACTTTCTTTTAAAATTCTTTCGTAAGAGTTACGACGAAGAACAATCTCTTGTAATTTCTGCTGCTCATCCAGATATTTCTGATTCGCAATACCATATGTGATTTTAGCCTGGGATTCCAGTTTCATCTTTACATCCAGAATGTTTTGCATTCTGTATTTAAACTTCGCCATTTTTTCTCACCAACTAATCCACAAATAATTGTTTTAAAAGATTTAATTCGTCTTCCAATTCAAACTTCTCATCTGTCGCTTGACAAAGATATCCATTTACTGCACGAATCTTTTTAATTGCATAATCTATATCTGGGTTGGAACCATTCTTATATGCACCAATATTAATAAGATCCTCAGCTTCACTATAAGTTGCCAAAACATTTCGAAGTTTACCCGCTGCCGTTTTATGTTCTTTGGTTGCAATCGAATTCATAACACGAGAAATACTCTGTAATACATCAATAGCAGGATAATGATTCTTGTGTGCCAATTTACGATTCAACATGATATGACCATCCAAAATACTACGGGCAGTATCCGTAATCGGCTCATTCATGTCATCACCATCTACCAATACCGTATACAAACCGGTAATCGAACCCTTTTCTGCAGTTCCTGCTCTCTCTAAAAGTTTTGGCATCTCTGCATATACACTAGGCGGATATCCTCTGGTTACTGGTGGTTCGCCTGAAGCCAATCCAATTTCTCGCTGCGCCATAGAAAAACGGGTCAAAGAGTCCATCATAAGAAGTACATCTTTTCCTTGATCACGGAAGTATTCCGCAATAGCTGTCGCTGTTTTTGCTGCTTTATTTCGAATCAAAGCAGGTTTATCTGATGTAGCCACTACAACAACAGAACGTGCCATCCCTTCTGGTCCTAAGTCTCGCTCAATAAATTCACGCACCTCACGGCCTCGCTCACCGATAAGCGCAATGACATTAATGTCTGCCTTTGTATTACGAGCAAACATACCCATCAATGTACTTTTTCCTACACCAGAACCAGCAAAAATTCCAAGACGCTGTCCTTTTCCAACTGTAATCAAACCATCTACAGCTTTTACACCTAATGAAAGGACTTCACTAATAATTTCACGACTCATAGGATCTGGTGGCAAAGCCTCCAACGGATATGCCAATGGCAGACTTTCAAATGTATGTACATCTACGTCTGTAGGTCTTCCAATACCATCTAAGGTATGTCCTAAAAGTTCAAAACCAACTGGAACTTCCAATGGTTTTCCTGTGTTTTCTACAACACAGCCCACACCTACACCTTCTACGCTATCTACCGGCATCAAAATTAATCTGGAATCTTGAAAGCCAACAACTTCAGCCATAACATGTGTAGTCATATCTTTATCAATATAAATCTTACACAAGTCATTTAATCTAGCCTTTGGACCTAAAGATTCAACGGTTAATCCTACTACCTTGGATACTTTTCCATAGCTTTTATAATACTGTCTATCTAATAACTGCAAATACTTTTCTTGATTTATCTGCATAAAGATCTGATATCCTTTTCTAAATTGGTCATGACCATATCGATTCCACAATCATATACACCTGTGGCTGTTTCTATGATACAAGCCTCTTCATCCATGGTCATATCATTTACCACATCAATCGTCACATCATTTCCAATTTTTTCTTTGATATCTGCTACATGTGATTCTACATACTTATAATTTGCTTCTGATACACGAATCACAAAATTCTTTCCTGCATCAATACCAAGCAATGTATCTTTAATCAACTGCAACAATATCGGTTTTTTATTATCGAACTGAATATGAAACACTTTATTAAATACACGAATCATCGTATCTACCATATCCGCTTCTAAAGTATCTAATTTTGCTTCATATTCCTCCCAAAGGGCTTGTTCTCTTTCGTTATATTTCGCATTTAGTTCATCGGATTTTTCCAGAAGTTCATCTTGTAACTTAGAAACACCTTCTTTATATGCTTCGAGTTTTGTTCTCTCAAAAAGCATTTCCGCCTGTTTCTTGGATTCTCTGGCAATCTGTAGAGCTTCTGCCTGTGCCTGCGCAACCATATGTTCAGCCTCACGACGAGCTTCTTCCAATATCTCATCTGTGGATGGCTGTGGTTCTAATATGACTTCTTCTGCAACCAGACCCTCATAAAATCTATCTGTCTCCATCATATTTTCTTGTGCAGCATACGCATCCATCTGTGACATTTGGTTCGCCATTTGATTTCCACTTAAAAATCGTGCATCCGAGTTAATGACACGAGCTCCGCTTCCTACGTTGACTAAATACTGCTGTTTGAATAAATTAGACAACGATATCGTCACCTCCACCACGTGAAATAACAATTTCTGCCGAATCTTCTAATCGACGGATAATACCAACAATCTTCTGCTGTGCTTCTTCTACGTCTTTCATACGAACAGGTCCCATGAAATCCATATCTTCTTTAATCATAGCAGCAAGACGTTTAGAAAGGTTCTTAAATACAACATTCTGAACCTCTTCGGTTGTACTCTTAAGCGCAAGTTCAAGGTCAGCATTATCAACCTCACGAAGTACACGCTGAATAGCTCTGTCGTCCAAAAGAAGAATATCTTCGAATACGAACATCTTCTTACGGATTTCATCTGCCAATTCTGGTTCTTCAATTTCAAGAGATTCCATAATATGTTTTTCTGTACCACGATCAACATTGCCCAAGATACTAACAATCGCATCAACACCACCAACAATTGTGTAATCCTGATTAACAAGTGAAGCAAGTTTACGTTCTAACACTCTTTCTACCTCTTTAATAACATCTGGAGATGTACGGTCCATCATAGCGATACGTTTTGCAACATCCGCCTGTTTTTCAGGTGGCAACGCGCCCAATACCAATGCAGACTGTCCAGGTGCCAGATAAGATAAAATCATAGCAATTGTCTGTGGATGTTCGTCCTGAATGAAGTTTAACAACTGACTTGGATCTGTCTTTCGAACAAATTCGAAAGCACGAACCTGAAGTGATGCTGTAAGTTTTGTAATAACACCCTGTGCCTTTTCTGCACCAAGTGCTTTTTCCAAAAGCTCTTTTGCATAACCAATACCACCCTCTGCAATATACTGCTGAGCAAGACAAATCTGATAAAATTCCATCATAATATCTTCTTTTTCCTGTGGAGAAACACTTCTAGTATTGGCAATTTCCAGTGTTAATTCTTCAATTTCATCTTCTTTTAAATGCTTAAAAATAGTTGCTGCTTTTTCTGGTCCAAGAGCAATCAATAAAATCGCTGCTTTTTGGAGTCCATTATATTCATTCATATTCTACTCCCAATCCTCATTTAGCCAGTTACGAAGTAAAGATGCAACTGCTTCTGGATTTTCATCTACGAATTTTTCAATCATAATTCTAACATCAGATTTTTCATTGTATCCGATATCTTCTAATTCTTCCTGTTTTTCTGCTGTAGACTCTAATAAGGATTCTACAGAAATTTCAGGTACAGGCTCTTCCTCTTTCTGACTTCTTGTGCTACGGAATACCACAAATCCTAACAATGCAAAGATAAGCACCGCAAGTGCAATCTGTGCATAATCCATGAAATTGATTTCCTCTTCAATTTCATCGAAGAACTGTGGTTCTTCATAACAAAGAATTGTAATATTATTTGCTGGAAAACCTGTCGCGCTTGCAATCAACTGAATGTACTGTTCATCTACTTCTACCACGCGTGATTCACTATTTGCTGCCTTGAATTCTTCCCATGTCATATCTTCCAAGGCACCAGAAGCTCGAACCTCTTCCTCATGATAAGTAATATATTTTCTGGCTGTAATACCTGCAGAACAGTTGCTATATTCAATATGACCGCCATTTCCTGTAATGGTAGTCACCATTCTATCATAATCATATATCGTATCCGATTCTGAGATTTCTGTCTTACCATACTGATCATCTTCAATTACATATGTGGTATCATCATTAGTATCTGTACCAGGCACACCGCCCTCATATCCGTTTGTAGATGTCATGTCATATAAAGACTGCTGTGTAACAGCTCCACCATCCATACCCTGTGGAATGGTAATTTCTGTTTTAACAATTTCACTAGCGTCAAAGTTTACATCTACATTCAAACCAACTTCAACATCAGCAAACACCTTTGAACCAACCAAAACATCACGAACTTCGTCTTTAATCGCATTTTCTAACTTCTGCTGGAATGTAAGCTGTGTAGAAGCAACCCCCATAGAAGTCTGAGAATCTGCACCAGAATATAATATGTAGCAATTCTGATCCATAATGGTAATGCCCTCTGTCGTATCATTACCAAGCTGTGTGGCAACAAATAATGCAATACCATATGCCTGATCCGAATCAATATCACTTGTTAGGAATAACTGAACACTAGCGGATGCTTTCTGTTCTCTGGAAAGGATTGTACCATCATCTTCAGGAAGTTCTAAGTTGATATTACAACTTTCTACCATTGATAACTGTGACAACTGATCCGCAAATTTCTTTTCCAAGTAATCCTGATACAATCTCTGCTTGTCTGCCTCTGTTCTAGTAAAACTACCATCTACAACATTGTTAATGCTATAAGTAGATAATTCTATCTGATTAGATCCTAATAACATGCTAGCATTTGTAAGGTCACTTTCTTCTACATGGAATGACATATCTGCTTCTGAAAATGTATAATTAATTGTCTCATCAGATGCTAACAACTCTTTTATCTTCGCTGCTTCGGAATAATCCTTACATGTATGTAACAACTTCATATTTGGCGTCGTCATAACCATTGTCAAAATCACAAGTGCAATAATAACCACTGCCACAACACTACCAAGTAGTACTCTTTGCTTTGTATTAAATTTTTTCCACCATTCTACGATTTTATCTAAAATCGTTTTTAATTGTTCTGGCATAATTTATCCCCTTACTAAATCTGCATCTGCATAATCTGTTGATATGCTTCAAGCAATTTATCTCTTACTGCAACCGTATACTGTAAAGCTGTATTTGCTTTTGTTTGTGCAATGAGCAAATCATGGGTATTATCTGATTCCCCCAAAGAAAATTGAATCGCTGCAGTCTCTGCCTGATTCTGTAATGTATTCGTTTCATCCACAGAATTTAACATAGAATCTAAAATTGAACTAAAGTCTCCCGCCTTTTCGTCCGATACACCTGATAGAGAAGAAAGTGTATCATTATATGCGGAATAAATATCTGAAACCTCTTTATCGGATAGCTGCGAAAGATTGGACGCTCCAGTCAAACTTGTCAATCCGTTAATTGCTGATAAACCTGAAATATCCATTTATATGTACCTACTTATTTTCTAAATTTTAATTATTTACCGATATTTAATCCGGTAAGCGCCATATTCTTAGATGCATCAAATGCAGTAGCATTTGCTTCATATGCACGTGTTGCATCAATCAGATTGGTCATTTCTGTAACAGTATTTACATTTGGATATGATACATATCCATTTTCATCTGCATCTGGATTAGCAGGATCATATTCCATAATGAAATCTGTCTCATAATCTTCGGATACTTTGCTGATTTTTACACCATTCCCAACTGTTCTATTTCTAGACATTGAATAATACTGGCTAAATGGTGTAACATCTTTTTCCTGGAAAGTAACCACTTTACGACGATATGGTCCACCACTTTCTGTAGAAGTTGTATTTACATTCGCAATATTTTCAGCAATGATATCAGTACGAAAACGCTGTGCTGTCATACCAGTTGCACTAATGTTAAATGATTGAAATAATCCCATAACCTAAAACTCCTCTCTACTACTTAAGAACAGTCTGTAATCTCTGAAATTCAGAAGTAATACTTGTGGTAAGTGCCTGATATTTAATCTGTTCAGACGCTAATTCTACCTGCTCTGTATCAATATCTACGTTATTTCCATCCAAACGATATGAATATCCTGCATGGTCGGTATATACATCTGCATGTAACTTCGTCAAGTCCATTGCGTTTACTTTCTGATCCAAATTCATATATTTATAATTGCTAATCTCCTTTTTCAACACAGACTGAAAATCCAAATCCTGTCTCTTATATCCTGGAGTATCTGCATTTGCAATGTTGTTTGCAATTAAATTTTCTCTTTTCCAGCTGGCATCTGCCGCCTTATCCAATACATTTATATAACTAAAAGCATCTGTTGAAATCATAAAATATCCCTCCATATACTTATCACATTCTAATCCATCATATCTATTATAAATGATTACATAAAAAACACAAGTAGAAATTGTAAACAATATGAAAAAGGACCTAGAATTTCTAAGTCCTTTTAGTACATTCTTCCATGAAATCATGTATTTTTCTTCTCATACATTAATTTTTATATTTTTTCATGCGTTCTAATTCTTCGAAAATTACGTCATTTACAACCTTAATATAGGTTCCTTTCATACCAGAAGAACGAGATTCAATCACACCCGCACTTTCAAATTTACGAAGTGCATTTACAATAACAGAGCGAGTAATACCTACTCTGTCTGCAATCCTGCTGGCTACGAGAATCCCCTCATTTCCATCTAATTCTTCAAAAATATGAACAATCGCTTCTAATTCAGAGAAAGATAAGGTGCTAATGGCTGATTTTACAATCGCAATCTTACGTTCCTCTTCTGCATTCTCTTCGTTTACAGAGCGAAGCATCTCTAAACTCACTACTGTTGTACCATATTCCGTAAGAATAATATCATCAATGTCATACTCTCTATCACTACGATATTCAAACAATGTACCAAGTCTTTCTCCAGCTATATCAATTGGTGAAATAATCGCACGATATTTTCTGCTTTCTTCTCCAAAGCCCAAAGTCTCAAGATTTACATTTTCTTTTGTAGATAAAATACTCAACAATCTCTCGTTTAAATCTGGATCAATAAATCCACCTACTTCATCTACAATCAATTCCTCGATTACTTCTACTCCATTACACACACCAGAACCTAAAACCTTGCCCTTCTTACTGATTACAAGAATATCAGATTCTAAGATACCGGTAAGCACTTCACAGATATCATTAAATACTACCTTGGATGAACTATTATTGTGAAGTAATTTATTGATTTTTCTCGTCTTATCCAACAACTGGACACTCATTCTGGTTCCCCCTCATTAAGTTTCCAAACAATCATTTCGTCGAGTTACAATTTTTATGCATAAATTTTAGCATAACTTGTCTGACAATTCAAGGAAATATATGGAAATTGTTTATTTTTGTTCCTCTATTTTCTCATCTGTCGGTTTTGTCCAGGTCATATATTCACAATTTGGATAATCAATACACCCATAATATTTACGACCTTTTCTAGTTCTCTTAATTACAATATCTTTTCCGCATTCAGGACATGCATGTCCTGTCTTTTCAAAATATGGTTTTGTATGTTTACAATCAGGAAAACCTGGGCATGCAAGGAATTTTCCATGAGGACCATACTTAATAACCATATTTCTACCACACTCATCACAAATTTCTTCCGAAACTTCATCCTCAATATTTACTTTTTCAAGTTCTGTTTCTGCCTTTTCTACTGCACTGGCCAAATCTGGATAGAAATTTGCAATTACTGTTTTCCAATTCACACCACCTTCTGCCACACCATCTAAAAGTGATTCCATATTTGCTGTAAAGTGTTCATCCACAATAGTAGGGAATGATTCCTTCATAATATTGTTTACCACTTCCCCTATTTCAGTTACATAAAGGTTTTTCTGTTCTTTTGTAATATATCTTCTAGCAAGAATTGTTGTAATTGTTGGAGAATAGGTACTAGGACGCCCAATCCCCAATTCCTCTAATGCTTTTACCAAAGAAGCTTCTGTATAGTGCGCTGGTGGCTGTGTAAAGTGCTGCTTTGGATCAAACCCTTCTAACACAAATCCTGTATCTTCATTAATTGAAGTCAACATCACCTGCTTTTTATTTTTTTCTGTATCTGCTTCTACATACACAGACTGAAATCCTTCAAATGCAAGTTTTGAAGTAGATACACTAAAGGTATAATCTGACACTCCAATTTTTACCGATGTAGTTTCATATACTGCATTTGCCATTCTGCTGGCGGTGAAACGTTTCCAAATCAACTGATACAAACGGAACTGATCTCTAGACAATGAATCTTTGATATCCGATGGTGTACGATTGATATCGGATGGACGAATCGCTTCGTGTGCATCCTGAATTTTTCCTGCATTCTTCTTTTCATTTACCGTTTCTGCTTCAAATTCTTTACCATAATGCTCAGCAATAAATGCATGTGCTGCAGCATCTGCTTCTTCCGAAATACGAGTAGAATCAGTACGCAAATAGGTAATCAGACCGACTGTGCCTTCCCCTTTCACATCTACACCTTCGTAGAGCTGCTGGGCAATACGCATAGTTTTCTGAATAGGGAAATTAAGCACCTTTGAAGCTTCCTGCTGTAACGTACTTGTCGTAAATGGAATTGGCGCTTTCTGTCGACGTTCCCCTTTCTTTACTGATGTTACACGGAATTCTTTTCCTTCTAAGTCTTTTAACACAGCATCCATTTCTTCCTGAGATACAGGAACAAAACGTTCTCCATTCTTTTCTGTTAATTTCGCAACAATTGGTTTCTTTTCACCTTCTGGAAGAAGAGCTGCTTCTAAGCTCCAGTATTCTTCCGGAACAAAGGCTGCGATTTCTTCTTCTCTGTCACAAACGATACGAAGTGCTACAGACTGCACACGGCCGGCAGATAAACCACGTTTTACTTTTGCCCAAAGAAGCGGACTAATCTTATAACCTACCATACGGTCTAAGGCACGTCTCGCCTGCTGTGCATCTACTAAATCCATATCTATCTTACGTGGATTCTTTAACGATGCCTTTACAGCAGATTTTGTAATTTCGTTAAAGCTAATACGATACACATCCTTATCTTCTAACTTGAGAGCAAACATCAAATGCCATGAAATCGCCTCTCCCTCACGGTCAGGGTCAGTTGCAAGATATATTTTCTCTGCTTTTTTCACCTCTTTACGAAGTTTTGCAAGCACATCCCCTTTTCCACGAATGGTAATATATTTTGGTTCAAAGTCCCCTTCTACATCAATACCAAGTGTACTCTTTGGCAAGTCACGTACATGACCATTTGATGCTAATACTTCATAATTTTTCCCAAGGAACTTCTTGATTGTCTTCACCTTTGCAGGAGATTCTACGATTACCAAGTACTTTGCCATTTTTTTGCTCCTTATTTACCAATAGTTCGAACATAATAGTTCGCAAATGTTTCTTTAATCAAACCCATTTTCTTCAATCTTTCGATAATCCTCAAAAGATTCACAATGGAATATCCTGTCTTTTCGATTAATGTCGATAATCCAACGGGTCGAAAATCTGTTAAACTATACACCAAGCGTTCATCTTTTTCAAGTACATTTTGGCTAAAATCCATTTGCGTATAGGTATTTTCAGTTAATATGTCTAAATCAGTTAGAAAATCTTCAACACTTTTCACAATGCCTGCACCTTGTTTAATCAACTGATTACAACCTTGACTCAATGGATCTGTAATTCTGCCTGGTAATGCATATACATCTCTGCCCTGTTCCATAGCAAAATCTGCCGTAATTAATGAACCACTCTTTTCTTTTGCCTCAATTACCACAACACAATCGCTCAACCCTGCAATAATACGATTCCTTGCAGGAAACTGATATGCTATCGGTTGTGTTCCAGGCGGGTATTCTGATATAATCCCACCACTTTCAAGGATCTTCTCGTATAAATATTTATGTTCCTTTGGATAACAGACATCTATCCCTGAACCTAGCACACCAAAAGTATCCCCCTGAGCCTCTAATGCTCCTTTATGAGCATCTCCATCAATTCCTCTGGCCAATCCGCTTATTACCTGAACCCCATGTTCAGACAATGTCTTTGCCATCATTCTGGCAATTTCACTTCCATACGCACTTCTTCCTCTTGCCCCAACAATTGCTACACTTTTTCGATGCTCCTCTGGCAGACTTCCTACATAATATAATGCATATGGTGCTCCCGGAATATGTCTTACTTTTTTTGGAAAATTCTCCTGTTCCAATGACACAAAACCAATCCCTTTTCCCATCAAATCAAACCATTCTTTTTCTAGATTCCATTCTAATCTGCTCTTATGAATTAATTTGACTTCTGCTTCTGTAAGACCTTCTATTGCTTTTAACTTTATATAGGGTATACAGAACAAGTTCTCTGCTGTTATTCCTTCTTCCAACAAAAATTTCTTTTTTGCCGCTCCAATTCCCTGAAGATTTGCTAACCAATATGCATATTTCATACCTGCTGTCCTCCCCAGAATTTAGAGTCAATATTTCGATAACAAACTGCTTCCATTAAATGCGACAGTTCTATTTCTTTTTTCTCATCCAAATCTGCAATTGTACGAGCCACTCGCAAAATCTTATGATAAGTACGAGCCGTTAATGCCATCTTCTCATAAATATCTTCCATATATGCAGTTTCTTCTCTTCCTAAATAACAAAATTCTTCTAAGCGAGAAGCCGGAATTAAACTATTATGAGAAAAACTCTCTTTTTTATAGCGCTCACACTGTATCTGATGACATACCAATACACGCTTTTGAATTTCTGCAGAACTTTCCTCTCTCTTCATCTCTCTTGGATGCAAATCTGTAAACTTAAGAGCAGGAACCTCCACACAGATATCAATTCGATCTAACAATGGCTGTGAAATGCGGTCCAGATAGCGCTGGATACTAGCTGGAGAACACCTGCATCGACTCATATCTGGATAATAACCACAGTTACAGGGATTCATCGCCGCCAGCAACAAAAAATTTGCTGGATAAGCCACACTCATACTCGAACGAACCAGACGAATCTCATGTTCTTCTAAAGGCTGACGTAGCACCTCCATCGTATTCTTATGAAACTCTGTTAATTCATCCAAAAACAATACCCCATTATGAGACAATGATATTTCTCCTGGCCTTGGAATTTTTCCACCACCCATTAAGCCCGCAACTGAAATGGTATGGTGCGGCGAACGAAAAGGACGATATTCCATCAGATTTGATGTATTTTTTAATAATCCACAGACACTATATATTTTAGAAAGTTCCAACTGCTCCTCTTCTGTCATCGGCGGCAGAATCGTTGCCAAACGCTCTGCAATCATGGTCTTGCCAGCTCCAGGGGGACCTACGAGTAGCATAGCATGTAGACCACTGGCACTTACCTCACAAGCCCTTTTTAAAAACTGTTGTCCTCGCACCTCAGAAAAATCCTTCTGTATTTTACACTCAATTTGGTCTGCAAGCATATTCTTTTCTTTGTATGATTCCCCAGTTAAAAAAGCAATCACTTCACTTAAATGTGAAAATGCATATGTTTTTGCCTGTTTTACCAATTTACCTTCATTTTGATTTTCTCTCGGAATGATAAATTCCTTAATCTGATTCTCCACACCATCTGAAATAATCGGAAGAACACCATTTACTGCTAAAATCTGCCCGTTTAGCCCCAATTCACCTACAAAAATACGATTTTTACAAGCATCTTCCTCAACCACTCCAATGGATTGTAAAATAGCAATAGCAATGGGCAAGTCAAAACCAGTCCCACTTTTTCGAATATGAGCTGGTGAAAGATTTACTGTAATACGTTTCGCAGGCAAAATAACCCCTATGCTATGTAAGGCTGTACGAACACGTTCCTTTCCTTCTCTTACTTCCGTTGAAAGCTGTCCCACCATCTCAAAAGCGGGCATACCATTACTGATATCCACTTCCACCTGAACTGGCTGTGTATGAATACCTTCCAAAATTGCTGTATGAATTTTACTATACATCTATACTCCTATTCCAAATTTTGGGAATATGCATAGAACTACGCAGGATTGTTTTTAAAAAACAAAAGAAAAAAGATGAATATATATTACCATATCATTCACCTTTTTCAAATCTAATTTATTAATTTTTTTAATTTTTCTAACGCACGCTTTTCAATACGCGAAACATAAGAGCGCGAAATGTTTAAAGCATCTGCAATTTCTCTTTGCGTGTATTCCTGTTCTCCAAACAAACCATACCGTTTTTTGATAATCGAAAATTCACGTTCTGTTAAAACATGTTTCATCTGCTTTATAACAATATCCACGTCTCTATGAATTTCCATCTGTCTTGCCACATCCACTTCATCAACCAAAAGAACTTCCATCAGATGAATTTGTTTTCCTTCTTTATCTGTTCCAATCGGTTCATACAATGAAACCTCCATCTTGGTTCTCTTCGTTTTCCGAAAATGCATCAACAATTCATTTTCAATACACCGAATCGCATAAGTGGCAAATCGATTACCAAATGTATAATCAAACGTAGACACCGCTTTTAATAAGCCAATCGTACCTATTGAAATTAAATCCTCTACCTCATCTTCACTGCCTTGATATTTCTTCGCTACATGAGCAACCAGGCGCATATTGTGCAGGATTAATTCTTCTTTTGCCTTGGAGTCCCCCTGTTTCAACCGTTCCAAACAGTATTTTTCCTCCTCCATGGACAAGGGTGATAAAAAAGCTTTCACATTGCACCTTTGCTTTATCTTCATTCTTTCTACATTCTATGTCACACTTTGCTTTTCTGTGCTTTTCCTACCAAAGAAAAAATGATATACTATCTTGTATGGAACGAATGATTGAATATAATATTACTGAAAAATTTCATAATAAAACCATTGAACAATTCTTAAAAATACAGGAGTATCCACATCAAGCTATTGTACAGCTTAAAAGGACACCCGAAGGTATCTGTAAAAACGGCATCTGGGCTTATGTAAATGAACGCTTAGAAACAGGAGACACGCTACAACTACATTTGGTAGAAGAAAAATCCGACTCTTCCATTCAGCCACTCTATGTTCCTCTAGACATAATATATGAGGACGACGATTTGATGGTAATAAACAAACCTGCAAACATGCCAATTCATCCTTCTATGAATCATCATGAAGGAACTTTAGCAAATGGATTACTTTATTACTTCACAGAAAAAGGAGAAGATTTTACCTTTCGCTGTATCAACCGTTTAGATCGAGACACCAGTGGGTTGACCATTGTAGCAAAACATCTCCTTAGTGCAGGGATTTTAAGCCGTCAAGTATCCCACAGAGAAATCAAGCGTACCTATCGCGCCATTTGTCAGGGATGTATTTCGGATACGGGGACCATTGATGCACCAATTGCCAGATTACACAATTCAACCATTGAACGTTGTGTAGACTTTGATACAGGCGAACATGCCATTACTCATTACAAGCGAATTGCTTATAATTCCCAAAAGGACTTATCTTTGGTAGGACTTCATTTGGAAACAGGACGCACACATCAGATACGTGTACACCTAAAATATATTGGACACCCAATCATTGGAGATTTTTTATATAACCCATACTTTACTTACTGTAATCGTCAAGCACTACATTCCTACAGTCTTACTTTTACTCATCCAATAACAAAAAAAGAGATGCACTTTGCATCTCCGCTTCCCAATGATATGGCTACCATCTTCCCGCATATCCAATCACCCTGCTGATTGGATATGAACGAACACTTAAAGATTTTCAAACGACATCCATCTCGCATATGCGACTTCTAATATGGATGCCGTATGCAACAGTCTTTTGACTGTTGCATTTAAAGTGCATCTTTCAAGATTTCTAATTCTGTTTTTTCATAAGGAACCTTCCCTTTTAAAACCTGGTGTTTTACATAGGCGAAGGTTTCTTTTTCACCCTTTTTCCCAAGCATTTCTAATAAATACTCTAACATAGCACGAGTATCTGGATGTAACATGTAGTGATCCTTGCTATTATTGTAATAATCAAGCGCACCTCTATCTGTATACTTTTCTTTTTGATAGTTTTTTGAAGCGCTTACCCTATCTATAAACATTTCTGCTACATAACGCAAAGGCATTTTCATACCACACATCGCAACACCTTCACCGCCTTCTTCTCCAACGCCATAATCGATCCAATACTCCAAATGGTGTTTATTGATTCCCTTATGGTGAAGCCACGCTGATGAATATCCTTTTTCATAACGCTCTGCGTTATTTGGACTCATATATCCTTTGTAATACTTACACCCTACCAAAAATTCAGTTGGTCCATACTTAGACAGATCATGTAATAATCCCTGTTTATACAGACCAATCTGAAAACATCCCTTCATAACAAGGATTTTATGTGCGGTAATGGTGCGAAAATGCTGCCATACTTTCATATTTTAATCCTATTTTTTTCTTCTAACTTTTTTCTCTTGTGGTACTTCCTTTGTCTTTAAGATAGAAATACTATTTGCTGGCACATGTACAAACATCTGCTCTTCTAATTCTTCGCCATCCAGCATCCACTTCTTATTTGGAAGAATTGGCAATGCCAAACGTACTACATCTGCATTAAAATTATAACCGATATATAAATCCGCCTTATCCTGTCCTTCTTTTGCATATGCACCACAATACATTACACCAAGACTCTTTCTTCCATGGTCAATCTGTGAAATCCAAGCATTTTCTCCGTGATAAGACATATCTGGAGCCCCTACCGAACGATAATCAGTAAAACGGAATGGCACTTCATTGGTAATGAGTCCATGCGCCTTACGGAACGCAATCAAATTTTTGATAAACTCTCTATCTTCTTTGTATCTATTGAACAAACTCCAGTTTACCCAACCGATTTCATTGTCCTGGCAGTAAGCATTGTTATTACCTGCCTGAGTATTACCAAACTCATCTCCAGCCATAATCATAGGCACACCTTGCGCATACATAAGCATACTATATGCAAGACGCATTCTCTTCTTACGAATGTCATTTACAAAACGTTTTTTGCTGACGCCTTCCATACCAAAGTTGTAACTCAAGTTATAATCTGATCCATCCTTGTTCTTTTCACCGTTAGCCTCGTTATGCTTTTCGTTATAAGCAAATACATCTGCCAAAGTAAAACCATTGTTGCTGGCCACAAAATTCACAAATCCATAGTTTACATCCTGCTTTTTCTGCTGATTTGCAAAATCCTTGATATCTGTATCATAATGATTCAACAACATACGTGCAGGAAATTGATATTCTTCCTTGTATACAAAAAGATTCTTGTATTTACGGCGAGAATCAAATTCTCCATGAAACGTATCTGTAAATATTTTTGTACGGCTAAGCAATGGATCATGTACAATACTTCCAATCGGCAGATTCACGCCAATCAAATGGAAACCATCCACATGATATTCTTCTACCCAAAAATGTAACACATCCATTATAAATACATGGCTGGCATCACCTGGGAAGAACATTTCTACTACACATTCCATCCCATTATCATGAAATGCTTTTACTAATTTTTTAAACTCTACCGATGCTTTCTGTGGAACCATCGCATAAGATGCCTTCACTGCAAAATAGTTTCCTTCTCCATAGCCCCAGACATTCATCTGTTTTTCCTGCTTGTCCAAAATAATAGGCTGAATCTTATCCGCATCCTCTGGTTGCCATTTTACATAATCTGGCACAGTCACTTCTTTAGGAATTGCCATTTCTTCAAACTCATACACCGGCATAAGCTCTACGGTTGTAACTCCCAAATCCTTCAAATAAGGTATCTTATTCTTTAATGCTTGAAATGTCCCCTTTGCTTTTCCAGCAGTTTTCAATCCCATTGTAAAATTTCTCACATGAAGCTTGTACATAATCATGTCAGATTTTGCGATTTCTGGATTCTTATCTGCACCCCATGCAAAAGAATTATTATCAAACCCACCCACAAGTTTATACTTTTGCTCTTTGCGATACTCATCATTCCATACTTCTCTGCCAACAATCACTCTGGCATATGGATCCAACTGTTCTTTTCCGTTAATTTCTAAAAGATAATTGTACTCTTGTGCATTAAGCCCAGATACTGTAACAGAACGTAAAGAACCTCTATAAAACTCTTCTGGAACAGCAACATACTCCTTTTCTCCAGACGTCCTATTTATAAGAATAATACGACAATCGTCTTCTTTTTCTGCCTCAAATGTAAAAATCATTTGATTTTTTAATATTTTTGCACCTAATGTAAGGTAATTTCCTTCTTTAACTACTAAACTCATGCTGCCTCCATCTTCTTGTCTCTCTTAGTTGTCATTTATTTACATTTGCCTACAGAGTTATTATACCTTTTTTTCTCCCATTTGTATACAAATTTGTAATGAACTTTTTATGTTTTGTTTCATTGACAAACCACACTCTTTCGCTATAATATAAAATTGTATAATTATGTAAAGGAGAAACTATGCATACAATTCAAACGAAAGATTTGCAGGTGGGCATGATGGTTGCAGAGGACACTTTTTCGAAAGCTGGACAGCTGATTGTTCGAAAAGATTCCATCCTAACGCGTCAGATGATTTCTCATCTCAAGTATTATTCTATTGAAAAAGTGAATATTCATGATGGTCAGTTAGCTCGCGAAATTCAAGAAGCCATTGAGAATCGCAATGGAGCACAAACCACACAACTTGAACGTATATTACAATCCGAAGAATATAAAGTCTTCAAAAAAGACTATTCTACAAATGTAAACATGCTTCAAGACAATGTGAATGATATTATTTTACGAAATGCTCCAATTGACGCCCATACACTCGTCAATGAAACGGTTAAAATCTTTGATAAAAATCAGAGCTACTTCTCATTCTTCGGAATGTTACATTCCATGAAACAGATTGATGACTCTACCTTTGCTCATTCTGTAAACGTAGCTATGATCTCTCGTCTTATTGGTACTTGGAGTAATTTTGATGTTGAAACGCTAGACCTTCTCACATTGGCAGGATTATTACATGACGTAGGAAAATGTCAAATACCAGACGAAATACTGATGACTCCACGTAAGCTTACCAATGAAGAATACCAATATGTAAAAATGCATGCACAATTTGGTTATGAGATCCTAAAAAATCAAGATTTGGATATGCGCATCAAACAAGCGGCTCTTCATCATCATGAACGTTGTGATGGTACCGGTTATCCATTTGGTCATGATATTTCAAAACTTGCAGATTTTGAATGCATTATCTCTATTGCAGACGTATACGATGCCATGACTGCTGATCGATGCTATCGAAATGGTTTATGTCCATTTGAAGTTATTTCCTTCTTTGAAGAAGAAGGTTTGCAAAAATATCACCCACGATACATCACACCATTCTTGCAACGAATTGCTAACTCTTATTTAAATAGTGATGTACTTCTAAGTAATGGCGATACTGCAAAAATTATCTTTTTGAACGAACGTCTGACTCGTCCGATTGTTCAGTTAAACAAAAATCGAGCCTTCTTAAATTTGGAGCAAACTCCACACATTTATATTCAGGCTATTATTTAAAATAATAATTTTAGGAAAGAAAGAGGAAGAAATTATGTCAGAAAACATTACACCTGTAACACCAGAAGAAGCAGACGACATCCGTGTGACTCTTGACACAGAAGAAGGCGAAATCGTATGCCGTATCCTTACTATTTTTGAAGTAGATGATCAGGATTATATTGCACTCATGCCAGTTGACGAAAATGATGAAGATAATGCAGAAGGTGCCGTATACCTTTACCGTTATGCAGAAGACGAAAAGGGACTTCCATCTGTAGAATACATTGATGACGAAGACGAATACGAAGCAGCTGCAGATCGTTATGATGAATTATTAGATGAAGCTTTCTATAATTCTTTAGATTAATCTAGTACTAAAAAAAGAGGCAGGTTTTCCTGCCTCTTTTACTTTTGTTCCTTCACAGTTCCCGATTCTAAAATGAATCTAGATATCTCTGCTGGTCTATTATGGATTTCCTTAACTGTACAAATTGTTAAAGCATCAATTGCACGGGTCATTCCCACATAAAACAATCTTCGCTCTTCTTCTATTTCATTATCTAATAACGCTTTTTTATATGGTGTAACACCCTCATTTGCATCAATAATGAATACGGATGCAAATTCCAATCCCTTTGCACTATGCATGGTAGATAGCGTAATTGCATTTGGATTCTCATTCTTTTGTTTTGCTTTTTGTCGAAGTTCTTCGGCATATTCCTGCATATGCAATTCCCAAGCTTCATAGTTTTTAAAACCTTTGGCACTTGCTTGAAGTTCATCTAATACATCATACAAATCTTCTTTGTTCAATCCACGATAGTCCGCATATTCTGCTAGATATTCTTCATAACCAATGCCATGACGTATAAAATTAATCGCCGCATATGGCGACAGCTTCTCCAACATTTTTATATCATAATGCAATTTTTCAATACGCTCTGCTACCCATGGCTGTTCATCATATAGTTTTTCCCATTCATCAAAATCAATCTGAGTATCATATAAGGAATCACGACGAAGATAACGGTTTGGCTTATTCATTATCATCAAAAAATCTTTTCTAGCTCGGCTGCCGCGAGCGATATCCATATAGGTACGAATATCTCTTGCTATCCAGTGGTCATAAAGATTTGGAATCTGATCTCTGGTTTTAAAATCAATATTATACGCCATTAGCTGTTCCATCAAAAAACGAGGCTGTGTATTGGTGCGGAATAGAATCGCAATATCCGATAACTGATATCCAGTATTTAATTGTTCCTCTATCCTTTTTAAAACAAACTGCACTTCTGCTCTTTGGTCGGTAAACATCTGAAAATTAATCACATTTTTGCTTGTTAGTATTTTACCAGGTACAATTGTCTTTGAAAAACGCTCTTTGTTGTGTCCAATTAGATTTAGCGACGCTTTGATAATCTCTGGATGACAACGATAATTCACATCCAATTGCACCTGCTTTACATCCGGATAATCCTTTGGTACATGTAACATAATCTCTGGCTTTGAGCCACGGAAACGATAAATGGACTGATCATCATCGCCTACCATAAACAAATTGTTTTCTGGGGCAGCCAACATACGTACTAAGTCATACTGAATCTGATTAATATCCTGAAACTCATCCACCAAAATATACTGATACTTTTTCTGCCATGCACTCAAAATATCTGCTCTTTCTTTAAAAAGCTCATATGTCAGCGTCTGCATATCATCAAAGTCAATCAAACGATGTTTCTTTAAAAAGATATCATATTCCTTATATATTTTATGAAACACCTCACTACCACACTGGGTAGAATAAAAATGTTCCAGCGGAATACGAGTATTTTTTACCATACTGATTTCCCCAAGAATTCCTGTAATCAACTCATTTTCATCTCGAAACTCCAGCCCATGTTTTTGAATGAGTTCTCGAATCGCCTGACGTTTGGTATCCTCTGAGATAATATTACCGCTGTTATAATTATAAGCAAGTTTTAACACCATAAAGAAAATGGCATGAAAGGTACCAAAGGTTACTTTACCATTACCATAACAACTCTGATGCTCCATCTCTCGTTCAAAACGTGTTTTCATCTCACCTGCCGCAGCCTTTGTAAATGTAATCACTAAAATATTGGATGGACTAACACCATGATTTTGTATTAAATTTTTTGTTCTTTCTACTAGGGTTTTAGTCTTGCCACTGCCTGGGCCTGCTAAGACAAGCATCGGACCATCCTTATGTTGGATGGCCGATGTTTGAGATTTGTTGAAATTCATGAAATACCTCGAATTTATTTAAAAAGTAATTCAATACCTTTTTTGATACGAGCGATAGACTCTTCTTTTCCAAGAAGTTCCATAAGTTCTGTTGCACCACCTGGTGTCATCTGTTTGCCTGAAACTGCTGTACGAACAGGCCACATTACATAACCGTTCTTTACGCCTTTTTCTGCTACAAAGTTGCAGAGTGTTGCATAAAGTGCATCGTTTGAATAATCTTCCTGTGTTTCTAAGATAGGAAGGATTTCTGTAAGCACTTCTAAAGATGTTTCTTCATTTGTTTTCATCTTCTTATGTGTATACATTGCTGTATCGTATTCTGGTAAAGTTTCAAAGAAATCGATATGATCTTTGATATCTGGAAATACTTCGATACGTGTTTTTACCATAGCTGCGATTTTCTTTAAGTCTAAATCTTTGGTGATTACTTCTTTTAAGTATGGTTCAGCCATTTCATAGAACGCATCAAAATCCATTGCTTTGATATATTCACCATTCATCCATTTTAATTTTACATAGTCAAAAACAGCTGGTGATTTGCTGATTCTAGTATAATCAAAATCACGGATGAGTTCGTCTAATGTAAAGATTTCACGGTTATCTTCTGGGCTCCAGCCAAGAAGTGCAATATAGTTTACGATTGCTTCTGTGATAAATCCCTGTTCAATCAAATCTTCAAATGAAGAATGTCCGCTTCTCTTTGATAATTTCTTGTGATTTTCATCAGTAATCAATGGTAAGTGAATATAAACTGGTGATTCCCAACCAAAAGCATCATAAAGTCTCTGATATTTTGGTGAAGATGAAAGATATTCGTTACCACGAACTACATGCGTGATGTTCATTGTATGATCATCTACTACGTTTGCAAAGTTGTAAGTAGGATATCCGTCGGATTTGATAAGAATCATGTCATCAAGTTCAGCGTTTTCTACTGTGATGTCACCATAAAGTTCATCATGGAATGTAGTAGTTCCTTCATTCGGAATATTCTGACGAATAACGAATGGTTTACCTGCTGCAAGATTTGCTTCTACTTCCTCTTTAGAAAGAGATGCACAATGTTTGTCATATACTGTGATTTCTTTTCCTTCTACTACTTCTGATTTTAAAGAAGCAAGACGTTCTTTATCACAGAAACAGTAATAAGCTTCGCCTTTTTCTACTAATTCTTTTGCATATTTCATGTAGATACCAGTTGCCATACGTTCACTCTGTACATATGGGCCGAAACCACCATCCTTGTCTGGACCTTCGTCATGTACAAGACCTGTTTTTTCCATAGTTCTGTAAATGATATCTACAGCACCCTCTACAAAACGTTCCTGGTCTGTATCTTCAATACGGAGCATGAATTCTCCGCCTGCATGTTTTGCAATTAAAAATTCGTATAATGCAGAACGTAAGTTACCTACGTGCATTCTACCTGTTGGACTTGGGGCAAATCTTGTTCTTACTTTGCTCATGTTCTTCTCTCCTCTTGTAATATATAAAAGTGGGCTGCGCCCACTAATTTAGTCGCAACCCACATTATATAACATATTTTTCAATTAGGCAATGCCTATCTTATTTATCAAACGAAGGGTTAAATGCATAGAAGTTCTTGCCATCCAATTCTTCCTGATACATACGAAGACCTTCGCCAAATCTCTGGAAGTGTACAATTTCACGTTCACGGAGAAAACGGATAGGGTCTGCAACCTCATGGTCTTTGACCAGACGAAGGATGTTATCATATGTGGTGCGGGCTTTTTGTTCTGCTGCCAAGTCTTCAAAAAGGTCTGTCAGCGGATCACCCTTACTCTGGAATTCACAGGCATTGAACGGAATACCACCTGCTGCCTGTGGCCAAATTGCACCAGTATGGTCGATATAATATTCACCTAAACCAGACTCTTTTAATTCTTCTGCACTACAGCCCTTGGTAAGCTGGCGAATGATAGCAGCGATCATCTCCATATGAGCAAGTTCTTCTGTACCAATGTCGGTAAGAAGTCCTGCTACTTTTTTGTTATCCATGCTGTATCTCTGTGAAAGGTAACGCATAGAAGCTGCGATTTCACCATCTGGTCCACCGTACTGGCTCATAATAAATTTTGCCATAGCTGGATTTGGTCTGGTAATCTTTACAGGGTATTGTAATTTTCTTTCATAGGTCCACATATATTATCTACCTCCTTCCCATGGTAAAGGCATATCTGCCCAAGCCCATCTGTCACAGTCCCTGGAAGAAGTAGCAACCAATGGACCGTATGCCTCTTCAAATTGTTTCTTTGCATTTTTGTAGTTTACAACTGCTTCTTTATAATATGCCAAGGCTTCTGCATCACAAGGATGTGTATCTAAATAGAGCTCCATATCCACTACTACAAAACAGAGTGCCTGCACCCATTCTAACATCTTCCATCGATCCATTATCGCATCCCCCTTCTACCATAAAATGGTTTCTCTAATTCTGGAAAAATGGTTCCAGCACGAAGACCTTCCATTGGCTCATAGGTACAGCCAAAATTTTGCCAAGGTACATAGCCCATAGCAATCGGCATGCCACGTAGTTCATCTCTGTCAGAATTACCACAATCATCATGTGGGTGCATCATTCTTGCTGTACCACAGGCATCACAATTATTGTTCATATTTCTTGGGTTTCCACAGGTATCACAACTATTATTCATCCTAGGATTTCCACAAGCATCACAACCAGTCTGTGTTCTAGGCATCACCTGATTGTGGGTATATCTGTTTTCATACATCATCGCTTTTTGTCTGCGCATATCCATCTGGTTTCTTTGGTTTCCAGAACATACATCGCAGTTTCCGTTATTTCCCATACATAATTCTCCTGCTTAATTAATACAATATATTTTATGCAACAAAAAAAGAGATGCTCCAAAAAAGCATCTCTTTTATAATCCCTTATTTATATCCCTTATTTATTTCTTCAACTTTTGTAAGAATCGCACGCACCTGTTCAGATTTATCTCCCATTTTTTCGATATACTTATCTACTTCTGCACGCATATCGGTAATTGCATTCAAGTTGTATTCGATGCGATTACGCAGGCTCTGTCTGCGGGTAAAATATTCGTGCTTTAACTCTACCATTTCTTTTGGATTAATTACTGCATTAGCATAGTTTAGCCAAATCTTTGCATCATAAAGATTCAAGCCACGAAGAATACGAACCAAACGATTATTAAAGTACTCTAAGTCTTCGTTTACATTCTTTAATTTTTCTCGTTCTTTACATACTTCTTGATACTGCTCATAATTATAGGTAAGCTCTCGTGAATTATTCACACGAAAACGTCGACATGTATAATCTACTGCATTCTTTGTATTTACATACTTGATTTTCACGCGATTCTCTAAAACAATGGCATAATTTTGATTTACATCACACTGTTTGATATCTTTTGCACATTCCTGCATGCGAATTAGAATATAGGTTGCTGCCAAAGTTGCCATAAATGCCAAAATAAACATCGGCAAAGCCTCCCACTCCATGGCAATGGAAATGCCAGCTACCAAAACCGCCATAATACCAAATACAACCAGTACTAGCTTTGAAAGCTTGCGAAGACTTTCCTCCTCTTCCTGACGTTCGTGACGAAGTACACTCCATTCGATTTTTTCTGCAGCCAGACGATTCAAATCTCTTTTTATGGTATCCAGATAGATCTCATTATCTTTCAATCTGCGAATGATAGCTGGAACTTCATTCTCCAACTCCTGCATCTGGTTAAAGGTTTCATCTGAAATCTTTTTTCCTGCATTTAAATATTCATTACGGGTATTGATAAGTTTTGAAACCTGTGTTGAAATTTCAATCAACTGTGCTTTCTGCTCCCCACCAAGTCCTTCTACAATCTGAATATCATTTAAATATGCAGTAACCTGATCATATTCCCTTCGAACATCATCCATCTCTCTAGAAATATCAATCATCTGCTCACAGACATTAATCACATAGTTACGAATCGATGCCGAATCTCTAAGCTCAACAGGCTTGATATTCTCTTCCTGCACTTCTATATTTGGTTGTGGTTTCTTTTTACGCTTAAAAAGCCAATCAAAAAAAGACATAATTACACCTTACAAATTCTTCTGTATTCTTCTTTCCATTTGAAAATCATATTTCCAATTTCTTTTTGATAGTCACCTCTACGACCCAATGCCTTTAAAGCAACGGTGGATCCGAACTTATCATTAAATGCTTGTAATGTCTGACTACCATAAGCCTCATCCATTTGCTGTTTTACTTCCTGCACCAATGCTGCATCTGGCTGATATTTTTCTATAGCTTGTAAAAATCCTGCCTCATCATAATGACAATGGCAAGCCATAATACACTGTTTTAATGACTCAGTATTATTGTTTAATTTATAAGCCTTTTCATAGCAATGAATAGCTTCTGCAAACAAAAACAAACGTGCATAAGCAGTACCCAAATTGTGCCAAATACTACCTAACAGTTCTTTACTCTGCTCTCCAGCATCGTTGGCATCCAGCAAACTTTTATATTCATAAATACTACTTAAGTATTTTTCCTTCTCTAGCAGACGATCTGCCCGCATCTTGTTACATTCAAAATCGGACTTCTCTTCCATTTCACGAAGAATAGTTATAATCTCCTGCGTCACATCTTTGGGACAATAACCACAGGCCTCTAACAATGTCTGCACAAACTCCGATAGTTTTCCATTCATGCGCATAATGTCGCGAAGTTTTTCTGCCAATATGAAATTGTTTACTTCTTTGCCAATCCAGGTACAAAGTTCCTCTGTCATAAAATCTCGTTCCAAAAGATACGTGTTATTTTCCACATAATAACACAGTTCTTCTAAAGAATAAACATTCCATGAAATGCCTTCAATATAATAAGGCATTGCTGCGATTGGCTCTTTACATAGTAATAATTCGCCCATATAGCCTCCGCTTTACTCTTTACATCGTCATAGTATATTTCCATGTTTTGTCTGTACTACGGTAGATCTCTCCGAATCCCATATCTTTGATTTCGACTTCAATCTTTTCATCTGAAATCGGAATAGCTGTAATACGAAGTCGTGTCGTTCGGTCTGGTCGGTTTGGCAAATCGGTCAATTCGAGAGATTCAATCACTGCATCTCTGCTATTTGGAAGCTGTTTCCAAAACTCAATTTCTGAAGATCCCATTAATACAACTTCACAATCTCCTTTTGACTCAAACCAATTCTCCCCTGCGCTTATCAAGGTATGAAATGCCATATTTCCGCAATCCCTTACCTTTAAGCTTAGATTAAATTTCATCTCATGTTCGCCCATGTAGATGAATTTCCACATCTGAGGATGCTCACGATTAAACCCAGCATAGCAAGCCCCTTTGCTAAAAAGGTTATTTCCCATAAACACACGACGATTCTTACAAAGGAAATTTAAAGAATCTTTCATCCAACCACCCTCAAAGCCTTCGCCCACCAAGTATGCAGTGGTAACAAGCTGATTTTCAAAAGCACGACGTAGAATACCTAAAAACTCCATATCTTGTTCCAGCTCTGCTTCTACTGGATTCTTAATGCTTTCTTTGATAGAAATCATCTGTGGTGTCGTACGAGTATTGCGTTTTAACCCATAGTAGAAGAGATTTTTTCCATCATTTTCAAATAAATATACATCATGAATCCACAAAGCCTCTGGCTGACTAAGTGCGAAGTGATAAAAACTTTCTTTATGGTCAATTACCATAAACTGCTCCGCGGATAAACCAAGCTTTGGTGCTATCGTCCAAAACACCTCCATATTTTCCTTCGAGAGGCGTTCTACGGACAAAATCAACTTATCAAAAAATGGTACATTACCCAATTTCTTTGGTAAGTCTATCACTTTCTTCAAAAACAATGCCAAGAGTTCCCATGCTTGATAGCTTTCCTCTTCAATACGTACCGTATCTCCATTTACCGCACGTTTTAAAAGAGAATCCACGCAAATAACCTCAGATGTCTTTGCCATCTTCTTGGCATCATCCCCATAATACCACTGTCCCATACCTTTTCGCTTTGCCAAAAGTGTTGGTATCTGGAACACTTCGCCACCAGCAATGGTACTAACAGTTTCAGGTTCGTTCATATTCAGTTGGTAGTAACTAATCATGGCATAACGGTCATTGATATCAACACCCAAGTATACCGACTCTCTTCTATATTCCATGCTACCCTCTGTTTATAATAGTTTAAATACATTCTTTGTAACTTCATCCAATGCCGCATATTGCTTCATGGTCATTTGCAATTCGCTTTCTTCCTGCAAGGTATTGGAAATCAGCATCTGATTTAATAAATTGTATCTACTCTGATCATCCTTGTTATATACGTCATTGTTTACAATACGATTACTCTCTGTCACATCTACCTGTCCGACATGTTCTTCACTAATATAATACTGAATTGCTTCTCCAAAGAACATGACAAATGCTTTTACAAAAATGCCATCGTATACATCCAACATATCTTCTTTTAAGAATGTATCTCCATCCTCATCACGACTGTAGTGAAGCACTACATGACTATGTGGATTAGTGCGATATTCCAGAAATACCTTATCGTACAAATGATACTTCAGTACAAGTTCTGGAGATAAACGTTTATAAAATGCAAAATGCATATTTCTTCTGGTGTATTCTGCTAAAAGCTCATCCTCAATCTTAAACTGGCGCTCAGAGATATCTGGAAGGTCTGCATAATAACGTAATAATGCTAATTTACAGGCATCATTTAATTCCAAATCATATATGTATCTTGCTTCTATTAACTCAAACACATCTTCATCAATCCTCTGTTTTTCAACAAAATAACGATGTGCCAAATCACTGATATAGGCAAGGGTAATAAAATCCTTTCCCCCTGCTTCATAAAAATATCGGAACGCAGGCATGCCATCTAATACCATATGGTCTGCATAGAGCATCTGTACTAAAATGCGCTCTGATATCTCAAACAAATCAATATCAAAGTTCTTTGCTGCAAACCAGATATCCAAAAGTTCTTCGGTCGGTCCATTGTAATACTGACACAGGTAATTTAACATCTTGTCATTGAACTTTCGTGCACGGAATGCAGAAATCACAAGATTTGTTAAGAATTCATCTTCCTCGTACTGTGTCTTTGTAATCATATAGCTAGCAAGTGCTACTTTTGCAGCAGAACCAATTTGGTCAATGCCATACTCCACAATTTTTTCATAAGCAAAATCAAAAAGATGATTGTCCACTGCAAGCTCAATGGTAAATTTACGGGATTCATCATCTAATCTACGGTAATCTGTTTTTTCTATATATTCCTCAATCATGGCATCATGTCCATGAATCTGATAAAAACGTAAAATCTCTGGAAGCAGACGCGCCTTATAGGTACTACTAATAGCACTTGAGAACATCAGCTGTTTCAGATGTTCCTTGTCATCTTTTTCAAAGGTAAAATAATTCTGACGTTTATCAAAATATGCAACTAAATACTGCAATTGATTTGGCGCAAGTTCCATACACTTAGCTAAATACTTTTGTGCATCCATCAAATTTTCCAAATGATAATGGATACTGCCAGAATAACGCTGTCCTTTTTCATCCTCAAATACAATGACATATTCCTCTGAATACAATTGGAAATATGCAGTCTTGTCCACAATTGGAACAATCTGTGGTTCTTTCATCGGTCTTTGATATACAATAGCTCTTGCCATATTCTCTTCAAAAATAGATACTTTGTGGGTAAAAAGAATATAGGATAATGCCTTTGCCATTTCTGCATGAATCAATCCCAATTCAAGTACATTCTCATACAATACTGCAAGATTGTCATCCATATGTCCTGACAAAATCTGCTCTATAGCAAACTTACCCATGGTACGACAGTATTTCTGATACACTTCTGGATTCGAATTCTTTGTTGCAATAATATTGTTATAAAGCACTGCCATTTTCTTGTATGGCAAACTACACTCATATTGAAAATACATCTGAATAATCTTTGGAACTGGTTCTATTTGTCTTTCGTCCATAGACAATAGATAGGCCTCATAAAGACTCGTAATACGAAGCTCTAATTCGATGCCTAATGCATACCATTTATGATACTTCTGATCATATTGCTGTCCTTTAATCAGATAACCACAGATAATACCTACATATTCTGGTTTTGGATTCACTTCATAAGCAGCACACATAATCTCAAAATGAATTGAATCAAATTGCTTCTTTGTCTCCATAATCTGAAAAATCTGGATTGCAATATCTTTTGTCAGGGCACGATGACGAATTGCCCAACGAAGGATACGTTCTTCAAAAGTACCAAGTTTTGTCAACAAATATGGATCCTGCCAAATCAAATAAAACGCTTCTACATAAAGATATGGCGAAGAACAGTCCCTCATTACCCAGTATTCTATGTCTTTTAATTTTAATGCGTTGTTTCCAATATACTGTTCCTGTAAAAATGTAAGCACCCAGAAAAGCATTACAGAGTCAGGATTTTCATGGAAAATTCCTTCAATCTCTTTGGTCAGACGATCTACATACACTGGTTCACGCTCAATCAAGCTCAGGATATAAAGATAATAGCCCCATACAGGTGCTTTTCTATCTAACCATCCTCTTTTGAATTCATCTAAAATCCATTCTGCTTCCTGCTTCTGGCGGTTAATAATCAGACACTGTGCTTTCATAAGCAGATACATTGGTTCCTCTGGTTCTAACGCATGCAAATGCGTTAAAATATCAATGGTTTCATTTGCCCAGGCACCTGTAACCATACGTTTTAAACGATAAGCCTGATACAATTCCATGATACCTACTAAATATTCTTTTTTATGGAACCACTCAGACTGCACCTTCTTTTCTTGTTTTTCACCAGCAGAAACGATTACCTGCACAGTCACAGTCTCATAAACACTGGATAATTGAATAGTTGCAAAATTCTTCCCTGCATGCAATTTCTCAGAATCTATATAGAATTCAAAAGGATAGGTACTTCCAATAAAATCTTCCGAACGAATGACTGCCTTTGGTAACTCTATAAACTCTGCATCCGAAGATGCCATAATCTCAATATATCCCCAATGATCTTTCTTTATTTCAAAAGAATGTTTCTGGATTTCTGTCACATGATATACTTCCACACAACTTTCATCAGTACGGAAATGAATTTTTTCTTTTTTACGAATACCAATTAAAAATTCTTCAACATTCTGATTAGATGGTTTCGCAGCAATCATGCCACGATAAATCATACGTTCTTTTATTTCGTTTGTTTTAATAATATTCGGAAAACTCTTGTGATAAAATAACTGGAATGCTTCACTCCAGTTTGCTTTTGCTAAACAGGCAAAATCGTAGAGATTCTTAATCTCACCAATGGAGCTTTGTGCATATCTCTTAGAAATGGACGCACAAAAAGAAAGACTGATTTCATTTTGATTGCAAACGATTACAAAATCGCCTTTTTCTGTCAGCCCTTCACTTAAACCATTTGTATGAAATTGATAACGAATCCGAACCTTGTCATCATCAAACTGAGGATTTAATACTTCCATGCGAGGATTGGTCACATACACAAGACCGCGAATCTTATTATGCATGTTCGTTTCGATGGTAAATTCTCCTTCGTAAACCTCTCCTTCGTACACTTCAAACGCTATCTCTTCTTCAGATAAAATGAGCTGTGGTTTCGCGTATTCGAACTTGCCTCTGGCCAGTTGCTTCATCCGTTTACGCACGAGTGTCACCTGCTTTTCTACTACATAGTTAATGTAATTATAAACTATTTTTTTGGGAGATGCAATTTATATTTAGGGTGTTCTATTAAACTACGAAATGAGCTCTGGTATATATGAGCCGTGAACACACTGACATTTTTAACGGTTCACTTTTCATATATACCAGAGCTCATTTCTTACTTTATAGAGAAAAACATAAAAATTGCACAACTAAAATAGTTATATAATTTGCTAACTACTTTGCTAAATAAGGGTGAATACCCATAAATATAGGCTGAAATATAATATTTCAGCCTATATGATTTATCTTATTTATTAGATAAGAAGTCGTGGATACCTGCTGCGGCTGCTTTACCTGCACCCATAGCGAGGATTACGGTTGCGGCACCTGTTACGGCATCACCACCAGCGTATACGCCTTCTTTGGATGTAGCACCAGTTGCTTCTTCTGCAACGATGCATTTCCATTTGTTTACATCTAAGCCTTCTGTGGTAGATGAAATCAATGGGTTTGGTGATGTACCAAGGGACATGATAACGGTATCACATTCAATTTCATATTCAGAGCCTGGTACTTCTACTGGACGACGACGACCAGATGCATCTGGTTCCCCAAGTTCCATTTTGATGATGCGGATACCTTTTACCCAACCTTTTTCATCTACAAGTATTTCGGTTGGATTCTGGAGAAGATCGAAAATCACGCCTTCTTCTTTTGCATGGTGTACTTCTTCTACTCGTGCTGGAAGTTCTGCTTCACTACGACGGTAAACAATGTGAGTTTCAGCACCAAGACGGAGTGCAGTACGAGCCGCATCCATAGCTACGTTACCACCACCAACAACTACAACTTTATTGCCACGGCTGATTGGTGTTTCATAACCTTCCTGGAATGCTTTCATCAAGTTATTTCTGGTTAAGTATTCATTTGCAGAAAATACGCCGTTTGCCTGTTCCCCTGGAATACCCATAAACTTAGGAAGACCTGCACCAGAACCGATAAATACAGCCTCAAATCCTTCTTCTTCGATAAGTTCGTCAATGGTAATGGATTTACCGATAACTACGTTTGTTTCAATCTTTACACCAAGTGTTTTTACATTTTCTACTTCTGCCGCTACGACTTTGTCTTTTGGAAGACGAAATTCTGGAATACCATATACAAGTACACCGCCGGCTGCATGAAGTGCTTCGAAAATAGTTACTTCGTAGCCAAGTTTTGCAAGGTCGCCTGCACAGGTAAGACCTGCTGGACCTGAACCGATAACAGCTACTTTGTGACCATTCATCTTCTCTGCTTTTTTAGGTTTGATGCCGTTTTCGCGAGCCCAGTCAGCTACGAAACGTTCTAATTTACCGATAGATACTGGTTCTCCTTTGAAGCCTCGGATACATTTACCTTCACACTGACTTTCCTGTGGACAAACACGACCACAAACAGCTGGAAGTGCTGATGATTCAGAAATAATCTGGTAAGCTGCTTCAAAGTTTCTATTCTTTACTTCCTGAATAAATGCTGGGATATTGATAGATACTGGACATCCCTGCATACAAAGTGCATTTTTACAATTCAAACAACGTTCTGCTTCTGCTACTGCTTCTTCTTCGTTGTAACCGTAACATACTTCTTCAAAGTTCTTTGCTCTAACTTGTGGATCCTGTTCACGAACAGGTACTCTTTTTAATACGTCCATTATTCGTCACCTCCGCAATGTCCACATCCACCGTGGTG
>JAZQZJ010000088.1:0-5642 GCA_045633955.1 Agathobacter sp.
GATCATCTTTAACATACCTCTTCTTGAGTGATGATCCTTTGGATTAGCTTTTAAGTGCTCTGTTAATTCCTGAATTCTTGCTGTAAGGATAGCAATCTGTACTTCTGGTGAACCAGTGTCATTTGCTCCTCTACCATATTCAGCGATAATAGCCTGTTTCTTGTCTTTTGCGATCATGTTATGATCCTCCTTTAATTATTATATATTAACGCCCTTTTGTAATGGTACTCAGCAGCGGTCGGAGTGTCCATCCACCGAGCATGGGCTGACCATACTTGAATAATATATCACAATAAATCTATGTTGTAAACCATAAATTTATTATGGTAAATAACTTACGATACATACTGGTGTACGATAAAATGCATTGGAGATTTTAATACCATCACGGGCATTACTTGCATGTACAACCTGTCCATTACCAATATACATTGCTACGTGGTTAATACTTCTACCATTTCCGTAGAAAATTAAATCACCAGGACGAATCTGATCTCTTGAAATCTTTGTACCATGGTTAGGTTGCGCACGTGAAGAATGTGGCAAGTAAATACCATATTTCTGATAAAGCTTCATTGTGAAACCTGAACAGTCAACACCTTTTGTTAAACTTTCTCCACCCCATACATAACGGTTACCTACAAACTGTAATGCATAGTTAACTAAATCAACGCGAGTCTGCGAAACACCATTTCCGAAAGTTAATTCTTTCATAGTATTACCAGTTTTTAATTTCATAGCCACTTCTGCATAATCAGCAGAAATATATCCCTGATAATCGTCAACTTCAATTTTAATCCAACCATCAAGTTTTTCTACTACTACAAAGTCATCCTCTTCATTTACAACTGCTAATGTACGTGAATCAGTAGATGCTTCTTCACGAACACGAAGTGCTTCTGTTGTAACAGTAGCCATTTCTTTTACTTCCTGCTGAGCAAGTTTTATTGCTTCTTCACCTGTTACAATGTAATCTTTACTTACATAACCTTCTACATTGCCAGACACAATCTGATAATATCCGTTTTCTTCACCAAGAATTTCACAAGCTGCATAGTTTGTCATTTTACCAACAATGCTTCCTTCAGAGTTAGGTGCTTTACGAACATTTAAGTTCCCTTCTACAATAGCCATACCAAGATTCGTATATCCATAAGTACCATTCTGTGGCTGACCTACTACTACACCATCTGTATCAACAACACCGATAGAACCATCTACAGCACCAGTTGCTCCAGCCGCTGTGGAATTATTTCCAATAGCTGCATTCGCACCTGCAGAAGAAAGAATACCGTAGTTATTATTTTCAATCATATTTTTATTATCTACCGTCAAAGATGAGCAACCTAATAACAAGGCGAAAACAAGAACACCAGAAGTTCCAATAATTGTCTTTTTATCAAATCTCATTTTAATCCTCCATTTATAAACGTGCCAATTTGCACCTTTGTGAGTATAGCAAGATTTTTTTACAATGTCAACATAATTATGTAACATTTTTGTAACAATTATTGTTGCATGTAAATCTTCCTTGAAATCTGAATATCAGACTGCATCTGCGTTCTCAATTCTTCTATAGAATGAAATTTCTGTTCTGGTCGAATAAACTGAATAAAAGACACTACTATCTTTTCACCATAAACATCCTTATCAAAATGATCAATATATGTTTCTACGCCTATAATCTCTTCATTTGAAACCGTTGGTTTACATCCAATATTAGTAACACCCATATAGGTTTTTCCATCTACCAGTACCTCTGTAACATACACACCATTTGGCGGAAGAAGTTTATTTGGTGGAAGTATCATATTAATTGTTGGAACACCTATTGTGCGACCAAGTTTTCGGCCATGCAGTATTTCACTTTTAATAAAATACTTATATCCCAATAATTCATTTGCTTTTTTTATATTGCCATCTGCAATCTTTTCTCGGACATAAGTACTACTGATATCACGATTACTATCTTTTAGTTTATCTATTACAATCGTTTTATATCCGTATTCTGCCTCATATTCCTGCAAAGTATGATAATCACCTGCACGTTTATGACCAAATCGGAAATCATCTCCCACTACTACGTATTTCATATGAAGTGCCTTACTAATCCAAGCAATAAATGCTTTAGGTTCCATAGACATAACCTCAGTAGTAAATGGACATTCAATTAGATAATCAATACCGCGCTTTTCAAATATATATTGTTTTTCATCATTGGTCGTAAGAACATTTGCAACGATTTCTTCCACTTTATTTCGTGGCGGAATATCAAAGGTAAAAGCAACTGAGGACAATGCATATTTCTTACTATATTCTAGTACCGTCTGCATGAGCAAATCATGTCCTCTATGCAACCCATCAAATTTTCCCAATGTAACCGCTGTAGGTTCCTGAACCTGAAAATCTAATGTTTTTCTTATAAATTCCATATTATTCCATAAACATTTTTACTGGCTTATATTCTTTACTCTCATTCAAATAAGAATAAATACCAATAAATCTACTATTTGCATCATAAAGTCTTACTTTTTCCTGCATCTTTTCCTGAGAAAAGTCTGCTATTAGCGACTCTGGAATTCGATTTCCATTATCTACCAATTTTTGCGCCTCTTCTATTGTTGCAACAGCCACATATTTTTCAAACACACTGTCTATCGGTTCTAAAAAAGACCATTCTGATTTTGGATGCTGTAATAATTCTTCCAATTCAGAAAGTTTATATGCATGTTGCAATTCAAATCGATCCACTTTTGTACGAAGCAGAGATTTCATACACCCAAAACATCCCAGTTTCCTACCAATATCATCACATAATGTTCGAATATAAGTCCCTTTGGAACAAGAAACAATCATTTCCACCTCTGGCAACTGTATTGATGTAATTTCAATATGGTGAATTATTACTGGTCTTGCTTTTCGTTCTACTGTGATTCCTTTTCTTGCTAAATCGCAAAGTTTTTGTCCATTTACCTTCAATGCAGAATACATCGGTGGTACCTGTTCATATGCTCCTACAAAAGATAAGATTGCTGTTCTTATCTCTTCTTCCGAAATATTCACTTCACATTCATTCAAAATCTCGCCTGAAACATCCTGTGTATCAGTCTCTTTCCCAAGAAGCAAAACTGCTTTGTATTCTTTATCCTTGTCTGTCAATAAATCACAGACTTTTGTGGCTTTTCCTAAACATACTGGAAGAACACCTTCCGCATCAGGATCAAGCGTTCCTGTATGTCCTATTTTCTTCTGATGGAACATGCCACGCATTTTCGCAACAACATCAAAAGAAGTAAAGCCCTTTTCTTTATAAACATTAATAATTCCGTTTATCATAATCTTTTCTCAATTTCTGCTAAAATACGATGGATGACTTCATCAATTTCTCCATAAATATTACATCCAGCAGCCTTGATATGACCACCACCACCGAAAACTAAAGCAATTTCTGCTACATTGAACTCTCCATTCACACGGAAACTTGCTTTAAAACTACCATCTTCACTTTCATATAAGAATACAGCAACAACGGTGTCTTTTGTAACACGAAGCTGATTTACAATTCCATCAAGTTCCTTTGGTGTACAGTGAAATTCCATCATATTTTCTTTTGTTAAATAGGTAAGAATTACCTTTCCATCTAAATAGAGCATACTGTTTAAAAGCGCATACCCTAAAATGCGATTCTGATTATAGGTCTTTGTATAAAAAGTATCATCCACAATCTTTGGATAATTAATACCCTTTTCCATTAAGATACCAACTACATTCATGGTTTGCGCAGAAGTACAGGAGTATTGAAATACCCCTGTATCATGAACAATTCCTGTATAAAGACATTCTGCGATTTCCTTTGTAATTTTATCTGTATCTATCATATTGAATACCAATTCACAAGTAGAGCTAGCATCTGGAATAATATAGTTTTCTTCTGCAAACGCTTGATTACTTGCATGATGATCAATACAAAGCGTATGTTTTGCCATTTCATAATATTTTGCATTTGAACCCAAACGTTCTTTATCTCCACAATCTAAAACAATGAACAAATCATAAACTTTGTCTTCACCTGTCATTTGAATCTTATCGGTATTCTTTATAAAACGAAATACGTTTGGAATAGACTCTAAATAAATATCCACCTCTATTTCTGGATGATGTGTAACAATGTAATTATACACTGCCATAGTCGAACCTACACAGTCACCATCTGGACGTACATGGCCAGATATACCAATAGTGGCAATCCCATTTAGTTTATCTTCTAATCTAATCATTCTCTTCCTCTTCTAAGGCATTCGAACCATTATCTTTTTTTGTAACCTCGTCAATTTTCTTTGACATCGCAATACCATATTCGATGGACTGATCCAATACAAATGTAATCTGTGGTGTATTGCGAAGGTTAATAGATTTGGCAAGCGCTCTACGAATAAATCCTTCTGCACTACGAAGGCCTGCAATTGTATCCTGCTGTGCTTTTTCATTTCCTAAAACACTGATATATGCTTTTGCAGTCTTGAGGTCTGGCGCGACCTCAACTGCAACAACACTTGTCATCGGATGAATACGTGGGTCTTTGATTTCACCACGAATAATATTCGAAAGCTCTCTCATTACTTCTTCGTTGATACGAATATTTTTAATACTATTTTTTCTCATTATTTTCTTGGCACCTCTACCATCTTGTAAGCTTCAACAATATCGAATTCCTGAATATCGCTAAATCCGTCAAATACAAGACCACATTCATAACCTGTACGTACTTCCTTAACATCGTCTTTAAATCTCTTGAGGGAACCTAAATCACCTTCGTGAATCAAACTGCCTTCACGAGTGATACGGATTTTACATCCACGTTCGATTGTACCATCAAGGACATAAGAACCAGCAATATTACCAATACCAGAAGCTTTGAAAATCTGACGGATTTCTGCATGACCAAGAATCTTTTCTTCAAATACTGGATCAAGCATACCCTTCATAGCTGCTTCTACATCTTCAATTGCCTGGTAAATAACTCTATAAAGTCTTACATCAACACCTTCATGGTCTGCAGTTGTCTTTGCCATTGGATCAAGACGAACATTGAAACCAATGATGATTGCATTTGATGCAGATGCAAGTGTTACATCAGATTCATTAATTGCACCTACACCG
The DNA here is from genome assembly GCA_045633955.1 of Agathobacter sp. Lineage (GTDB taxonomy): Bacteria > Bacillota > Clostridia > Lachnospirales > Lachnospiraceae > Roseburia. Next base: position 5,161 of record JAZQZJ010000088.1, read on the forward strand.
CCATGAATAACTTTAACCATAACTTCTTCGTTAGTAAGTTTTGTAAGGGACTGTTTTACTGCTTCTACAGAACCCTGAACGTCAGCTTTTACAATGATATTTAATTCTTTCATATTACCAGACTGAATCTGTGAGAATAAATCATCAAGTGACATTCTTGCTTTTGTTTCTTCTAAGAGTCTGTTCTTTTCTTCTGCAATGTAAGTTTCTGCAAATGCTTTCGCTTCTTTTTCATTATCTGTATTTACAAATGTTTCACCAGCTACTGGTACGCTGTTAAGACCAAGGATTTCTACAGGTGTAGAAGGTCCTGCTTCTTTTACTCTGCGTCCGTTATCATCAATCATAGCACGAACTTTACCATAGCTGCTTCCACATGCAATAGGATCACCTACACGAAGAGTACCTTTCTGTACAAGTACAGTCGCAACTGCACCACGACCTTTATCAAGCTGTGCTTCAATAACAAGACCACGTGCTTT
>JAZQZJ010000089.1:0-22716 GCA_045633955.1 Agathobacter sp.
ACATTTGTTACAGGTTCTACAAAGAAAGAAATCCACGTAGAAATTTGTTCTAAATGTCATCCATTCTACACAGGTCAGCAGAAAGCTGCTCAGGCTCGTGGACGTATTGAACAGTTCAATAAGAAATACGGCATGAAATAAAAAAGTTTTTAAGAAGGTTGAGATGTTTAGAGTCTCAACCTTTTCTTTTTACGTAAGTAATGAGAGAAAACAAGAGGTTTTAATATGAAATATTCAGGTGTTGGCGGGCAGGCTGTCATGGAAGGTATTATGATGCGTAATGCAGATAAGTACGCCATAGCAGTACGTAAGCCAGATAAAGAGATAGATGTACAGATCTTTGATTACAAAGGAATCATCAAGAATGAAAAACTGAAAAATATTCCTATTATACGAGGTGTGCTAAATTTTGTGGATTCTATGTATTTGGGAATGACAAGTCTGCTTCATTCTGCAGAGTTTTTCGAGGATGAAGAGGAAGAGATTGACATTGAAAAAGAAAAAGCAATGATGGGGTGGACCGTAGTGCTTGCAATTTTGATGGCTGTTGGTATTTTCTTTGTATTGCCATATCTTATTTCTTTGTTTTTTCAGAGTTTCATTCAGTCGCATTTTGTGATAACATTATTAGAAGGGGTAGTGAGACTAGTTATTTTTATCGGATATGTAAGTCTCGTAGCCTTGATGCCGGATATAAAACGAACCTATATGTATCATGGTGCAGAACATAAGTGTATTAATTGCATCGAACATGGGTTGGAGTTAAACGTAGAGAATGTGAGAAATAGTTCGAAAGAGCATAAACGTTGCGGAACAAGTTTCCTATTTTTGGTTGTTTTAATCAGTATCATTTTCTTTATGTTTATTGAAGTAGAATCTGGAGTTTTGAGATTAGTCGTACGTTTATTGCTGATTCCAGTGATTGCAGGTGTATCCTATGAATGTATTCGTCTAGCAGGCAGATATGACAATTGGCTGGTAAATGCAATTAGTGCTCCTGGACTTTTGATGCAGCGTATTACGACTTTAGAACCAGATGATGATATGATTGAAGTTGGTATTGCTTCGGTGGAAGCAGTATTCGACTGGAAAAAATGGCAAGAGGAAAATTTAGTATGACATTTCGAGAGGCAATGTGTTTTGGCGAAGAAAAATTAAATACTGCGGGTATTGTAGATGCCAAAAGTGATGCATGGCTTCTATTGACTTATGTATGTAAAATTGATCGTACCTTTTATTATGTGCATATGGATGAAGCTATGGATCCAGAACTTTTGGCAGAATATGAGGCGATTTTGAATAAACGTGCAGAGCATGTGCCTTTACAGTACATTACCGGAGAGCAGGAATTCATGGGGATTCCATTTCATGTAAATGAGTCGGTTCTTATTCCTAGACAGGATACAGAGACGCTTGTAGAAGAAGCATTAAAGCTTATTCGTCCAGGGATGAAAGTCTTGGATATGTGTACAGGTTCTGGCTGTATACTTATCAGTGTTTTAAAAAATGTAGTAGATGTTGAAGGCTATGGCTATGATATTTCCAAACAGGCGATTAATGTGGCTAAGGAAAATGCGAAGCTCAACAATGTAAATGCGATATTTGAACGTAGTGACTTATTTGAAGAAGTAGTAGATACATTTGATGTTATTGTATCAAATCCGCCATATATTCCTACGGATGTGATTGGTGGTCTTATGCCAGAAGTAGCGGTGTATGAACCGATACAGGCATTGGATGGAAAAGAAGATGGGTTACATTTTTATCGATGCATTGTAAAGGATGCGTTAGAATTTTTAAAACCAGAAGGTAAATTGCTATTTGAGATTGGTCATGACCAAGGCGAAGCGGTCTCTATGCTTATGAGAGAGGCGGGATATAAAGATGTCCACGTGGTGAAAGATTTGGCAGGAAATGATCGTGTAGTAATTGGTGGTTTGTAGCGTCTTTTAGTTGATTTTCCATAAAGAATTTGGTAAAACTATAAAGATGTTTTTGATAGAGGAGATAATAATTATGTTTGATAAATTAGAAGATTTACTTCATCATTATGAAGAATTAATGAATACACTTAGTGAACCAGACGTGGCAAACGATGCAAATCGTTTCCGTAAATTGATGAAAGAACAGAGCGATTTGGCTCCTATCGTAGAAGCTTACAAAGAATACAAACAGAGTAAGCAGAATATCGAAGATGCTCTTGAAATGTTAGAATTAGAATCTGACGAAGAAATGAGAGAGCTTGCAAAAGAAGAATTAAACGATTCAAAGAAACGTGTAGAAGAACTTGAAACAGAACTCAAGATTTTACTACTTCCAAAGGATCCTAACGATGATAAGAACGTTATCGTTGAAATTCGTGCTGGTGCAGGTGGTGATGAATCTGCTCTTTTTGCAGCAGAAGTATATCGTATGTACATTCACTATGCAGAAAGTCAGCGTTGGAAAATTGAAACGCTTGAAGTAGATGATATCGGTATCGGCGGTATGAAGAGTGTAAACTTCATGATTTCTGGTCAGGGTGCATACTCTAAGATGAAATATGAATCTGGTGTACATCGTGTACAGCGTGTACCTGCAACAGAATCAGCAGGACGTATTCACACATCTACTATTACAGTAGCAGTTATGCCAGAAGCAGAAGAAGTAGATGTACAGATTGATGAAAAAGACATCCGTATCGACGTTATGAGAGCGTCTGGTAACGGTGGACAGTGTGTAAATACAACAGACTCTGCGGTACGTTTAACACATTACCCAACAGGTATCGTAATTTACAGCCAGACAGAAAAATCACAGCTTCAGAACAAAGAAAAAGCATTTGCACTCCTTCGTGCAAAACTCTACGACTTAGAGCTTCAGAAACAGCAGGATGCAGAATCTGCTGCACGTCGTAGCCAGATTGGTACTGGTGATCGTTCTGAAAAAATCCGTACTTACAACTTCCCACAGGGCCGTTGTACAGACCACCGTATCAACTTAACTCTTTACAAGTTAGATAAGATTATGAACGGAGATATTCAGGAAATTATCGATGCTTGTATTGCTGCAGATCAGGCAAAAAAACTTGCAAACATGCAGGAAGAGTAAGAGGGGGATATTATGAAAACAACCAAAAACCAGGTATGGGTTTACAACAAAGATATCGACATGGACGTATGCGGAGAGGGAATTGCCAGAAAAATCCTTGCTTACAGCGAAGACTTGATGTGTGTAGAAAACCATTTTGAGACAGGGGCGGCAGGAGCGATGCACCATCATCCACATACGCAGATTACCTATGTCGTATCTGGTAAATTTGAGTTTACCATTGGAGAAGAAGTAAAAATAGTAGAAGCAGGGGATACCATGCTTCAGTTGGATGATATTGTACATGGATGCAGATGTATCGAAAAAGGAATTATTTTAGATTTCTTTACACCGATGCGTGAAGATTTTGTATAAAAGAAAAACATGAGGAAGTATTGCAAAATGACCAATTTTTAATTGCGTGCAATACTTCTTTTTTGTTGGATTTCCATAAAATATACATCTTGTTAAAAAAATATCAATAATATGTTAAATTTTTATCATATTTAACAATATCATTATTTTACAAAATATGATATTATTTTATAGATAGAGAAAAAATTCTCTTTTTTTTATCTCATAGTTTGTTAAAAAATAAACAATCTAAAGGAGGGTGCAGACAAATGGGAAGAAAAATTACTATTATCGGAGCAGGTAGTGTAGGAGCAACAATTGCATACAATCTTTCGCAGGATGATGTAGCAGCAGAAATCGTATTAATTGATGTAAATAATAACAAGGTTGAGGGTGAAGTAATGGATATCATCCAGGGTACTTGTTTTAGAGATCCAATTGCGATTAAGGCAGGGGATTATGAAGATGCAAAAGATTCCAATATCGTTATTATCACATCTGGTGTCGCTCGTAAACCAGGTCAGTCAAGACTTGAACTTACACAGACAAATGTTGATATTATCAAAGAAATTACACCAAAAATTGTTGAGGTGGCACCAAAAGCAAAATATATTATCGTAAGTAATCCAGTTGATATTATTACTTATGCATTTACAAAATTATCTGGTCTTCCAGAAAACCAGATTATTGGTTCTGGTACAATGCTTGATACAGCAAGACTTCGTTGTGGTATTGCAGAACATTTTAATGTGGCACAGAAAAACGTACATGCATATGTATTTGGTGAACATGGTGATACATCCTTTGTACCATGGAGCAAAACATATATTTCTGCAGTTCCAATTAGTGAATATGCAAACACTATGAAAAATAGTGGTATTGATATGAAACCACTTAATAAAGATGATATGCTTACATATGTACAGAAATCAGGTGGAAAGATTATCGCAAATAAAGGTGCTACATTCTATGCGGTAGCTACAGCTGTTTGTAAGCTTTGTAAAATTCTTACAGCATCTACAGATACAGTAAGTACTGTTTCTACTATGATGCATGGCGAATATGGTATTGAAGATGTATGTTTAAGTACATTAGCACTTGTTGGACCAAACGGTTGTCAGGGAAAAGTAGAAGTAAACTTAACAGATGAAGAAGTAGCATTACTTCATAAGAGTGCAAATACATTGAAAGAAGTAATCGCTCAGATCGAAATCTAAGAATTGATTGAGTGTTAACCTATGATTTAGAAGGAGAATGGTTGAGTTATGAAGTATACTTATTATCCAGGATGTACTTTAAAAACAAAGGCTACTGACCTAGACGCTTATGCCAGAGCTTCTGCAAAAGCATTGGGCTTTGAGTTAGAAGAGATTGAAAACTGGCAGTGTTGCGGAGGGGTATATCCTTTGGGTACAGACGAAATCGCATCCAAACTTTCTTCTGTTCGTGCATTAAATGAAGCAAAGGAAAAGGGACAGGATTTGGTAACTCTTTGCTCTGCTTGTCATCATGTTATCAAACGTGTAAACAATGATATGAAGAACAATGCAGATATTCGTACGAGAGCGAATAACTATATGCAGTTAGAAGAAGTTTATGCTGGCGAAACCAATGTATTACACTTTTTAGAAGTGCTTCGTGATAAGGTTGGTTTTGATGTATTAAAAGAAAAAGTAGTAAATCCTTTGACAGGAAAGAAGATTGGCGCTTATTATGGATGCCTCTTACTTCGTCCAGGAAAAGTTTTAGGATTTGATAATCCAGAAAATCCTACGATTATCGAAGATTTTATTCGTGCACTTGGTGCAGAACCAGTGATTTATCCATATCGTAACGAATGTTGTGGTGGATATATTTCACTTAGAGAAAAAGAAATGGCAAAGAATATGTGCGATAAGATTAAGGAAAGTGCATCTGGTTTTGGTGCAGAAATGTTAATCACAGCTTGTCCACTTTGTATGTACAACTTGAACAAGAGTGACGAAGCAGCACTTCCTGTTTATTATTTCACAGAATTACTTGCAGAAGCACTTGGAGTAAAGGAGGAAGCACAGTAATGAGCCACGCAAAAAATCAGGCTGAAAAAATCAAAGAAATCAGCGGCGTAAATCCATTAAAATGTATGAAATGTGGAAAATGCTCTGCTACATGTCCTGCCTTTAACGAAATGGATATCAAACCACATCAGTTTGTATCTTATGTACAGAATGGTGATATCGAGGCTTTGGCAAATTCCAAGTCACTTTGGAAGTGTCTCTCTTGCTTCGCATGTGTAGAGCGTTGTCCTAGAGATGTACAGCCAGGCAGATTAATTGATGCAGCTAGACAGACCGTTGTGCGTACTAAAGGTCAGACAGGACTTTCACCAGAAGAAATTCCAGAACTTTTAGATCCAGAAGTACCACAGCAGCTTTTAGTAAGTGCATTTAGAAGATACAGGAGGTAAGTCGCAATGCAGAGAATAGGTGTTTTCGTTTGCCACTGCGGTAGTAATATTGCGGCTACGGTAGACGTAAAAAAAGTAGTAGAAATGGTTCAGATGGAACCAGGTGTTGTTCATGCAGAGGATTACCAGTATATGTGTTCCGAAGCTGGACAGGCAAAGATTGCAGCAGCAATCCATGAAAAGAACTTAACAGGTATCGTTGTATGTTCTTGTTCTCCACGTATGCATGAGACCACATTCCGTACTGCAGCGGAAAGAGCAGGTCTTAACCCATACATGGTAGAAATTGCAAACCTTCGTGAGCACTGCTCATGGATTCACAAGGATATGGAAGAAGCGACAAAGAAAGCTGTTATCCTTGCAAGAGCAGCGATTGCAAAAGTAAATTTAAATACTCCACTGAAACCAGGTGAAAGCCGCGTTACAAAACGTGCACTTGTAATTGGTGGTGGTATTGCAGGTATCCAGACTGCGCTCGATATCGCAGATGCTGGATATGAAGTAGATATCGTAGAAAAAACACCAAGTATCGGAGGAAGAATGTCTCAGTTAGACAAAACTTTCCCTACACTTGACTGTTCTGCATGTATTCTTACACCAAAAATGGTAGAAGCTGCAGCACATGAAAAGATTACAATTTATACATATAGTGAAGTAGACAAAGTATCTGGCTTCGTAGGTGACTTTACAGTAGATATCCGTAAAAAAGCAAGAAGTATTGATATGTCAAAATGTACTGGTTGTGGTGTTTGTCAGGAAAAATGTCCTTCTAAGAAGGCTCCTAGTGAATTCAACCGTGGCTTAAATACACGTAGTGCGATTTATACTCCATTTGCACAGGCAATTCCAAATGTGCCAGTTATTGACCGTGAAGCTTGTATCAAGTTCAAAACTGGTAAATGTGGTGTTTGTGAAAAAGTATGTCAGGCAGGTGCGATTGATTATGCACAGCAGGATGAAATCGTAACACAGAAATATGGTGCAATCGTAGTAGCGACAGGTTTTGATACCATCAAATTAGACAACTACGATGAATATGCTTACAACCAGAGTCAGGATGTTATCACATCTTTAGAGTTAGAACGTATCATGAATGCAGCTGGTCCTACAAAGGGTCACTTAGAACGTCTTTCCGACGGAAAGCACCCTCATGAAATCGTATTCATTCAGTGTGTAGGCAGCCGTTGTTCGGATAACAGAGGAAAGAGCTATTGTTCAAAGATTTGTTGTATGTACACAGCAAAACACGCAATGCTTATCCGTGATAAATATCCAGATGTAAACGTTACAGTATTCTACATCGACGTTCGTACTCCAGGTAAGAACTTCGACGAATTCTACAGAAGAGCAGTAGAAGAATATGGCGTAAACTATATCAAAGGTCAGGTTGGAAAAGTTATTCCACAGCCAGACGGCAAACTCTTAGTACAGGGTTCTGACTTATTAGATAACAAACAGATTTTAAAAGAAGCTGATATGGTAGTACTTGCTACAGCAATCGAACCAGAACCATCTGTTCGTCAGATTGCGACTATGCTTACAGCAAGTATCGATACAAATAACTTCTTAACAGAAGCACATCCAAAACTTCGTCCAGTAGAATCTCCTACAGCAGGTGTATTCTTATCTGGTGTATGTCAGGGTCCAAAGGATATTCCTGAAACAGTAGCTCAGGCAGGTGCAGCAGCCGTAAAAGCCATCGGTTTACTTGCAAAAGATAAACTTATGACAAACCCATGTACTGCAAAAGCAGACGAACTCATGTGTAACGGATGTTCGACATGTGCAAATGTATGTCCTTATGGTGCGATTTCTTATGAAGAAAAAGAAGTAAATGACCATGGTATCCGTGAAGTACGTCGTGTTGCAGTTGTAAACAACGCACTTTGCCAGGGTTGTGGAGCATGTACCGTAACATGTCCATCCGGATCTATGGATTTACAGGGCTTCTCAAATAGACAGATTATAGCGGAGGTAGATGCAATATGTCGATAAAAAATGAAGAATTCAGACCGAAAATTGTAGCGTTCTGCTGTAACTGGTGTAGTTATGCAGGCGCTGACCTTGCAGGCAGCAGCCGTTTAGCATATCCAGCAGATGTAAAAATCATCCGTGTACCATGTTCTTGCCGTGTAAACCCAATGTTTATCTTAAGAGCATTTGAAAAAGGTGCTGATGGTGTTATCATCTGTGGATGTCACCCAGGAGATTGTCACTACAGCACAGGTAACTATTATGCAAGAAGACGTATGACACTTTTATTCTCTATGCTTGACTTTATTGGTGTAGAAAATGGTCGTACTCGTGTAGAATGGGTATCTGCTGCAGAAGGTGTAAAATTCTCTCAGACAATGAACGAATTCGTAGAAAAAATCTATTCACTTGGTGAAAATGTAAGATTGGGGGATTTAAGATGCAAGAATTAATTACTCGTGCAAAAGAACTTTTGGAAAATGGTACAGTAGCACGTGTTCTTGGCTGGAAAGCAGGCGATCTTTCTTATAATCCAGAACCAGCTTACTTTACCAATGCAGAAGACTTAAAAGATTTTGTATATAACGGTTTTTGTGGCGCAAACCTTAGCAAATATATGATTGAAGCTTCAAAATTAGAAGGCAAGACACTTGTTTGCTTAAAGCCATGTGATACATACAGCTTTAACCAGCTTATCAAAGAACACCGCGTAGATCGCGAAAAAGCATATATCGTAGGTGTAGGCTGTAAAGGTAAATTAGATATTGAAAAAGCAAAACAGCTTGGTATCAAAGGTATTGAAAGCGTATCTGGTGCAGAAATGACAGATGTTGCAGACACATTGACATTCCAGACATTATATGGAGAAAAGACTTGCTCATACGCAGAAGCAATGTTAGAACGTTGCCATGTATGTAAAGGCAAAGAACATGTGATTTACGATGAGCTCATCGGTGAATCTAAAGATACCAAAGATGCAGAACGTTTTGCTGAAGTAGAAAAAATTGAAGCGATGTCTCCGGAAGAAAAATTCGCTTTCTTCCAGAAAGAGCTTAGCAAATGTATCCGTTGTAATGCTTGCCGTAACGTATGTCCAGCTTGTAGCTGTCGTAAATGTGTATTTGACAGTACAAAGTTTGATAGTGATCAGAAAGCAAACGTGGATTCTTTCGAAGAAAAGATGTTCCACATTATCCGTGCATTCCACGTAGCAGGTAGATGTACAGACTGTGGTGAATGTAGCAGAGTATGTCCACAGGGCATCCCACTTCACTTGTACAACCGCAAGTTTATCAAGGATATCAACGAATTATATGGTGAATTCCAGGCTGGTGCTGATGCAGAAACAAAAGGACCACTCACAGATTTCACATTTGACGATGCAGAACCAAGCATCGTGGCAAACCGCTAATAGGAGGAGTAATGTTATGTATAAGATAGCAAAAGAAAATCTGTCGGCATTATTCCATTTGATTGCCGAAGATAGAGCATTATATGTGCCAGTAAGTAACGGAAATCAGGTAAACTTCGCAAACTGGACAGAAGACGCAGAGGTGAATTTAGATGCTTTGAAAACAGTAAAATCACCAAAAGATGCATTCTTCCCACAGAGCGAAAACCTTTATACCTGTTATAGAGATGGCAAAAAAATTCAGATTGAACCAGAAGAATTACAGAATCAGAATTTTGTCGTATTTGGTATGAAAGCATGTGATGTAAAAGGTGTAGAAGTACTTGATAAAGTATTCTTAGCTGAACCCGTAGATACATTCTATGCAGCTAGACGTGCACATGGTACTATCGTAGCTATGGCATGTCATGAACCAGAAGAAACATGTTTCTGTAAAGTGTTTGGTATCGACTGTGCAGACCCAGTAGCAGACGTTGCTACCTGGATGGTAGATGGTGAGCTTTACTGGAAAGCCCTTACGGAAAAAGGTGAAGCACTTACTGCGGCAGTAAGTTCTGTTCTTGTAGATACAGATGAAGCAAAGGTAGAAGAAGCAAAGAATGCGATTCATGCAATCGTAGAAAAACTTCCATATTCAAACCTTTCATTAGAAGGCTGGAATGGAGATGTTCTTTCTGAAAAATTTGATTCTCCTGTATGGGAAGAATTATATAAACCATGTTTGGCATGTGGTACATGTACATTCGTATGTCCTACTTGCCAGTGTTATGACATTAAGGACTATGATACAGGACATGGTATCAAACGTTATCGTTGTTGGGATTCCTGCATGTATTCTGACTTTACTATGATGGCACACGGAAATAACCGTACTAGCCAGATGCAGAGATTCCGTCAGAGATTTATGCACAAATTAGTATATTTCCCAGCCAATAACGATGGAATGTACTCATGTGTAGGTTGTGGACGTTGTGTAGAAAAATGTCCAGCATCCTTAAATATTGTAAAAGTAATCAAAGCGTTTGAAAAACAGGGAGGTGACCAGTAATGTGCGATTGCAAATGTCATGATAATTACACATTGGATACCTTAATTCCAAAGGTTGGTGTGATTACAGATATCCGTCAGGAAACTCCTGATGTAAAAACCTTCCGAGTGAATGCACCAGAAGGTGGCAAGTTATTTGAACATATGCCAGGACAGTGTGCTATGATTTGTGCACCTGGTATTAGTGAAGGTATGTTTTCCATTACTTCTTCACCTACAAATAAAGAATATCAGGAATTTAGTATTAAAAAATGCGGTATGCTTACCGACTATTTACATAGCTTAGAAGTGGGTGATGAAATCACCGTTCGTGGACCATACGGAAACAATTTCCCAGTAGAAACAGAGTTAAAAGGTAAGGATTTACTATTTATCGCTGGTGGTATTGGTCTTGCACCACTTCGTTCTGTTATCAATTATGTGATCGATAACAGAGAAAATTACGGAAAAGTAGATATTCTTTATGGTTCTCGTTCCGCAGATGACTTAGTTCAGTTAAAAGAAATCCAGGAAGTTTGGATGAACACACCTGGTGTAAATGTACATCTGACCATCGACCGTCCACAGGAAGGCTGGGATGGTAACGTAGGTTTCGTTCCTGCATACTTAAAGGAATTAAACTTCGCTGCAGAAGGAAAAGTTGCTTTGGTTTGTGGACCACCAATCATGATTAAATTCGTATTGGCTGCATTAAAAGAAATGGGATTCTCAGATGAACAGGTATATACTACATTAGAACTTGGTATGAAGTGCGGTGTTGGTAAATGCGGACGTTGTAACATTGGTTCCAAGTACGTTTGTAAGGATGGTCCAGTATTCCGTTTTGACGAAATCGATGAACTTCCAAACGAATACTAAAAGGAGATAGATAAAATGGCAGATATGATTAACATTTACTTATATGGTAAAAAGTATGAAGTGCCAGCAAATTTAACCATTATGGAAGCGTTTGAATATGCTGGTTATCAGTTAGTACGTGGCTGTGGATGTCGTAATGGATTCTGTGGTGCATGTGCAACAATTTATAGAATCAAAGGCAAGAATGATTTGGTAGGCTGTCTTGCATGTTCTACAAAAGTAGAAGATAACATGTGTGTAGCTACATTACCATTCTTCCCATTAGAGAAAAAAGTATATGATATTACAGAGATTAAACCAGATGCACAGGTAATGATGCAGTTATATCCAGAAATCTATGCATGTATCGGATGTAACGCATGTACAAAAGCATGTAGCCAGGATCTTGACGTTATGCAGTACATCGCTCATGCACAGAGAGGTGAGTTCGAAAAATGTGCAGAACTTTCTTTCGACTGTGTAATGTGTGGCGTATGTTCTTCACGTTGTCCTGCTGGTATTTCTCATCCACAGGTAGCTCTTTTAGCTAGAAGACTTACTGGAAAATACATTAGACCAGAAGCAGAACACTTAACTAAGAGAGTAAAAGAAATCGAAGATGGCGAATGTCAGGCACTTATTGAAGCTATCATGGCAAAACCATTAGAAGAAATCAAAGAATTATACAATAATAGAGATATTGAGAAGTAGGAGGAGGCCAAGCATGAGTTTAATTTATACCGATGAAATGATGGAATCCATTAAAAAGGTAGAAGCTGGCAGAGCTGCTCGTATCGGTTTCGAACCAAGACGTATGACAGCAGATGAAAAAACAGCACTTTTGGAAGCTTTCCATCCAGACTACAATCTTGATAGCTTTGAAGAAATCAAAGTAGGTCCAAACAAAGGACAGAAAGCCCCTAAGGAATTAGTAGAAATTCTTCAGGGTGAAAGCAGAATCAAAGGCATGGACCTTGATCTTACAAAAGTAGATTATGACGTAGACGTACTCGTAATTGGTGGTGGCGGTGCTGGTGCATCTGCAGCAATCGAAGCAAATGAAGCAGGCGCAAACGTTATGATCGTTACAAAACTTCGTATTGGTGATGCTAATACGATGATGGCAGAAGGTGGTATCCAGGCAGCAGATAAAGAAAACGATTCTCCTGCACAGCACTACCTTGATGTTATGGGTGGTGGACACTATGCAAACGTACCTGAATTAGTAGAAAAACTTGTTTGTGACGGACCACTTGCGATTAACTGGTTAGATAAATTAGGTGTATTATTCGACAAAGACGAAAATGGTAACATGATTACTACACATGGTGGTGGTACATCACGTAAACGTATGCATGCAGCAGCAGACTACTCTGGTGCAGAAATCATGCGTGTACTTCGTGACGAAGTAATCAACCGTAAAATCCCTGTAGTAGACTATACAGCAGCCATCGAAATCATCAAAGATACTGATGGTAAAGCTGCTGGTGCAGTTCTTATGAACATGGAAACAAATGAAATTCTTGTTGCAAGAGCAAAAACAGTTATCATTGCAACAGGTGGTGCTGGACGTATGCATTACCAGGGATTCCCTACATCAAACCACTATGGTGCGACAGCGGACGGTCTTGTAATGGCTTATCGTGCAGGTGCAGCCCTTTTATACCAGGATACATTACAGTATCATCCAACAGGTGTTGCATTCCCAGCTCAGATTTATGGTGCACTCGTAACTGAAAAAGTACGTTCTATGGGCGCGATGTTTGTAAATAAAGATGGTGAAGTATTCATGCATCCATTGGAAACACGTGACGTAGCAGCATCAGGTATCATTCGTGAATGTAAAGAAAGAGGTAACGGTGTTCAGACTCCAGTTGCAGAAGGTATCTGGCTAGATACTCCAATGATTGATATGATTCACGGCGAAGGTACTTTAGAAAAGAGACTTCCAGGTATGCTTCGTATGTACTTACGTTGTGGTATCGATATGAGAAAAGTTCCTATCGTAATTTATCCTACACTTCACTACCAGAACGGTGGTATCAAGATTGCTGCAAATGGTATGTCAGATATCGAAAACCTCTATGTAGCTGGTGAAGCAGTTGGTGGTATCCACGGAAGAAACCGTCTCATGGGCAACTCTTTATTAGATATCATTGTATTTGGTCGTAATGCTGGTAAAGAAGCAGGCGCAAAATGCAAAGAAGTAGAATTAAAAGAGTTAACATTATCACATGTAGATGATTACTCAAAAATGCTTGCAGATGCAAACATTGAAACAGATGTAGTATCTCCAAAATTATTGCCTGATTACAGAAAACAGGATGTAACCAGACTGTAGAAACGTATAGGTTCTTGTATTCCAACGGAATTTTTTAAAGTTCCGTTGGAATTTGGTGTATTATTTTAGAAGATGATGTATTGGGGAAAAATATCATTTTCTAGGAGGAAGACAGTATGACTTTATTTGGTGGAATCATTCCTATATCAGGGATTTCGTTCTTAATGTTTTGTTTACTTATTGTTGCAGCATTAGGATATGCACTTGGTCGTATTACCATAAAAGGTGTAAATCTTGGAACAGCAGGTGTGTTTATCGTAGCACTTTTATTTGGCTGTTTTTGCTTTGAACCATTATCTGCGCAGCTTGTTTTAAAAGGAGCAGATGGACAAAGTGCTGTAGTTTATGTGGAACAGGCATTAAAAATTGTAGAAAATCTTGGATTAATTCTTTTCGTAACATCCGTTGGTTTTATTGCAGGACCTAAATTCTTTGGAAATATGAAGAAGAACTTTAAGTCTTATGTGTTGATTGGTTTGTTTATCATTATAGCAGGTGGACTCTCCGCTGTAGCATGTATCTATGTAGGAAGAGCGTTAGGTGAACCAGACCATGAAGCTTTAACAGCGATGGTAGTAGGTCTTTTATCAGGGTCGCTTACATCAACACCAGCTTTCTCAGCTGCAAAAGCAACTGTAGCTCCACAGTATGAAAGTTTGGTATCCGTTGGACATGGTATTGCATATATCTTCGGTGTAGTAGGTGTAGTTTTATTTGTACAGTTGATTCCAAAGCTTGTAAAAGCAAATATGGAAGAAGAAAGAGCAAAACTTGTTCAGGCTGCAGATGAAGAAAAGAAGGCTAGCGCTGAAAAATTAATCGAATTAGATGAATTTGGGTTTGCACCATTTGCAATCGCTGCAGTATTAGGTATTTTTGTTGGTTCTATTAAGATTCCTTTGACAAGTGCAGGGCTTAGTGGAACAACATTTGCGCTTACCACAACAGGTGGTTGTTTACTTATGTCTTTGGTTTTCGGACACTTTGGAAAAGTGGGCAGTGTTAATATGATGCCACAGATTTCTACATTAAAAGTATTCCGTGAATTAGGACTTATGTTATTCTTAATCGGAGCAGGCATCCCAGGTGGTGCTGACTTCGTAGAATTTTTTGATATTATGTATTTTGTATATGGTGTGATTATGACCATCGTACCAATGATTATTGGATATTGGTTCGCAAAACATGTTCTTAAACTTAGTCTGTTAAATACACTAGGTTCGATTACTGGTGGTATGACAAGTACACCAGCACTTGGAACATTGATTAGTACAGCAGGTACAGAAGATGTTGCAGCAGCTTATGCAGCAACTTATCCAATTGCATTGATTGCAGTTGTATTAGTATCTCAGTTCTTAATTATTTTATTTTAATTAATTTTATAAATGGAGGGGAAATTGATGCGTGAGATTAACGTAAGCCAGATTACAGATGTGGTTGAAAAGCTTTGTATTGAAGCAAACCAGTATCTTCCTGAAGACGTTCAGTGTGCAATCAAAAAATGCAGAGCATGTGAAGATTGGGATATTGCGCAGGGCGTATTAGATAAGATTATTACAAATTTTGAAATCGCAGAACAGGAAAACGTGCCAATCTGTCAGGATACAGGTATGGCATGTGTATTCCTTGAAATCGGTCAGGATGTACACCTTGTAGGTGGAAACTTGGCAGAAGCGGTAGACGAAGGTGTGCGTCGTGGTTATGATAAAGGCTATCTTCGTAAATCAGTGGTAAAAGATCCAGTTCGCCGTGGCAATACAGGTGATAATACACCTGCAATGCTTTATACAGAAATTGTTCCTGGTGAACAGATAAAAGTTACCGTGGGACCAAAGGGATTTGGTAGTGAAAATATGAGTGCAATTCGTATGTTCAAACCATCAGCTGGTCTTCAGGGTATTAAAGACTTCATCATTGAAACAGTAGAAACAGCAGGTCCTAACCCATGTCCTCCAATGGTTGTGGGTGTTGGTATCGGTGGTACATTTGACAAAGCTGCTCTTCTTGCAAAGAAAGCACTTATGCGACCAGTAGATTCTGTAAATCCAGATCCATTCTACGCTGATTTAGAAGTAGAAATGCTTGAAAAAATCAATGAACTTGGTATTGGACCACAGGGATTTGGTGGTAAGACAACCGCAATTGGTTTAAACATTGAAACATTACCAACTCACATTGCAGGTATGCCATGTGCAATCAATATTAACTGTCATGTAACACGCCACAAATCGGAGGTAATCTAAGATGGAAAAGAAAATTACATTACCATTAACAGAAGAACTTGCAAAAACATTAAAAGCTGGAGATTCCGTATATGTAACAGGAACCATCTATACTTCTCGTGATGCAGGACATAAGCGCATGTGTGAAGCATTAGAAAGAGGAGAAGAACTTCCATTTGATCCAACAGATGCTACTATTTATTATGTAGGACCAACACCAGCAAAACCAGGTCAGGTTATTGGTTCAGCAGGACCTACTACTAGTGGTCGTATGGATGCATATGCACCTACTATGATGAGCGTTGGCGCAAGAGGTATGATTGGTAAAGGGGCTCGTCTTCCAGAAGTTGTAGATGCTATGAAGAAATACTCTGGTGTATACTTTGGTGCGATTGGTGGTGCAGGTGCATTACTTGCAAAATGTATTAAGAGTGCAGAACTTATCGCTTACGAAGATTTAGGAGCAGAAGCACTTCGTAAATTGTATGTAGAAGATATGCCATTGGTTGTTATTATTGACAGCGAAGGTAATAACTTATATGAAGATGGCAAGGCAGCTTACTTAGCATCAAAAAACAAATAAAATTTAATAAAAGATAAATAAAGAGTATGTAACTTTTAGAGGTACATACTCTTTTTCTGTGTCAGCATATTTTTACAAATTAGGAATAAGTTAATATAAAAAGGATTATTTATGAAACTCAACAAACGATTACTTTTTATTTGCATTGCTGTTCCACTCATGGTGGGTACATTAGCTGGAGTACTGACGAGAAACAGTATGGAGGTATTTAAACTTGTAGAAAAGCCACCGCTTGCACCGCCTGCGTGGGTATTTCCTGTTGTGTGGGTGATTTTGTATACGTTGATGGGGATATCGTCATATTTCATATTGACTTCGGATGCAGAATTTAAAGAGATTGCAGAGGCTATACGTTTGTATATGTACCAACTGATAGTGAATTTTTTGTGGCCAACATTTTTCTTTAATTTTAAATGGTACTTTTTCGCGTTTTTATGGTTAGTATTGTTATGGATACTTGTATTATTTATGGTTCGAAAATTTTATGTGATTCGTAAATCAGCTGCTTATTTGAATATTCCATATATTTTATGGTTAACCTTTGCTGGATATTTGAATCTAGGTATCTGGTGGTTGAATCGGTAGGCAAGGTGAGATATAATAAGTAGCATAAAATTTATTTAAATACGAGGGGATAAATATGACAAAGGATAAAGTATTAGTAGCTTTTTTTTCTCGTGCTGGAGAGAATTTTTTTCCTGGTGGAACACGTTTCATTGAAAAAGGGAATACGCATATTGTTGCAGAAATGATTGCAGAAATTATAGGAGCAGATTTATTTGAAATAAAATCTGCAGATGGATATTCAGATGTTTACAAAGAATGTGTTGTAAAGGCAAAACAAGAGTATGACTCTGATGCTAGACCAGAATTAGCAGAGGATAAAGATGTTTCTGTATATGCCAGAATTTATTTAGGATATCCAAATTGGTGTGGTACCATGCCTATGCCAATATGGACTTTTTTAGAAAAACATGATTTTGCAGGAAAAGAAATTTGCCCATTTTGTACCAATGAAGGCAGTGGCTTAGCAAATTCCATTACCGATTTGAAGAAGTTAGTAGCTGGTGCAGAGATTAAAAATGGTTTATCCATCAAAGGTTCACAGGTGCAGGATGCAAAAACAGCTATACAGGAATGGATAGATAGTATACAATAGTATAAAGGATTATAAAGAAGGTCTGCGTGCAGGCCTTCTTTGTTGTGATAATAAGGGGGATAGATGATGATTATTGATACACACGTACATACAGGAATATTTGAAGATATAGACCGTATTGTAAATATGAGCGAAGAAATCGTATTAGAGGCGATGGAACTTTATGATATTGATATGGCAGTTGTTTCCAATGCAGCGGTAGAATTTGACTGTGAGTGGAATCCGGTTCCAATGGAAAAACAGATTAGTCAGAGGGATTCATTTCTTTCTGCCATTGCGTTTGCTAGAAAAAATCCTGACAAGCTTCGTATTATGCCATGGGTAAAACCAGCAAATGAAACGCCTGATGCAGACTTTGAAGCATTATTAAAAGAAAATTTAGACATTGTTTGTGGAATTAAGGTGCATCCATTCCATTCGAAAATCGCCTTTGATGACGAAAGAGTACAAGCGTTTATTCAGCTGGCACAGAAATATCATTTGCCAGTTTGTACACATACTGCAGATTGTGAAGAGGCTTCTGTTCGTAGGGTATATGAAATGGCGGAGAAGTATCCAAATGTAGATTTTGTTATGGTACATATGGGGCTTGGTACAGATAATAAAGAAGCAATAGAATTAATTGGAAAACTTCCAAATCTCTATGGAGATACTACATGGGTGCCAGTTGAGACTACATTAGAAGTTATTGAAAAGTATGGAAGTAAGAAATTGATGTTTGGTAGCGATATGCCAATCGATGGTCTTCACACATATGGGAAAAATCCAAAGGGGGAACCATCGCTTTATCAGCAGTATTTCCATGGCTTAGAAGAGAAAATAGGAAAAGATGCTTACGAAGACCTTATGTATAAAAATGCCATGAGAGTATTTAAGATTGAAGTATAGAAAAGAACGGATAGCAAAATGATATCAGTAACAAGAATAAAAGAGAAATTTATAGGAGATAGGGATTTTTATAGGAGAATTCTGCTTATTGCCCTGCCTATGATTGGACAAAATGCCATTACTAGTTTTGTAAGTTTTTTGGATAATATTATGGTTGGTATGATTGGCACAGAGCAGATGTCGGGTGTTGCCATTGTAAACCAATTGGTCTTTGTGTTTAATATTTGCATCTTTGGCGGTGTGTCGGGGGCTGGTATTTTTGGTACACAGTTCTATGGAAAAGGGGACTATGAAGGTCAGAAGTACACATTCCGTTTTAAAGTCATCTCAGCGATGGTATTGCTTACAATAGCCTTGCTTTTAGGAAACTTTTTGAGCACGGAATTGATACAGTTGTATTTGAGTGACAGTGGTGAGGTTGGAGATATTGGCTTAGCACTTATGTATGGTGAACAGTATCTTGCAATTATGTTGTTTGGTTTAGTTCCTTTTGCGTTAGGACAGACTTATGTTAGCTCGATTCGAGAAACGGGACATACATTGATTCCAATGCTAGCAGGTTTTGCAGCAATGATAACGAATCTAGTATTGGATATTCTGTTGATTTTTGGTGTTGGTCCATTTCCATCGATGGGCGTACAGGGGGCTGCGTTAGCAACAGTATTTGCGCGTTTCGTAGAATGTACCATTGTGATCGCGTGGACCCATACTCATAAAGAACGTAATCCGTATATCATAGGTGCATATAAGAGTTTGTATATGCCAAAGCATGTATTAAAGGATATTTTGATTAAAGGAACACCTCTGATGCTCAATGAAATGTTTTGGGCAATGGGGATGACCACCATTGTACAATGTTATGCAGTACGTGGTTTAGAGGTGGTGGCAGCGCAGAATATTTCATCTACTATTACGAATTTGTTTAATATCATATATCTGCAATTAGGTGGATGTATTTCTATTATTATTGGACAGCTTTTGGGAGCAGGTAAACTAGAAGAAGCCAAAGAAACAAACCGAAAACTAATATTCTTTAATGTTAGCTGTTGTATCGGCGTTGCATTGGTTATGATGCTTGTAGGACGCTGGTTTCCAAATATTTATGCAACGGAAGAGAGCATTAAGGAATTGGCACGTACATTTATCGTGATTTCTGCTGCTGTTATGCCACTGAATGCTTTTTGTCATTGTACTTACTTTACATTGCGTTCTGGTGGAAAGACGGTAGTGACATTCTTGTTTGATAGTGTGTATACATGGGTGCTGGTTATTCCTGTTGCAACATTTTTGGCGAAACATACATTGCTTCCAATTGCATGGGTGTTTTTCCTTGTGCAGTCTTTGGAATTTGTAAAAGCCATTATCGGATTCTTTATGGTAAAGAGTGGAGTATGGCTTCAAAATATTGTAGAGGAGACAAATTAAGTAATGAAACGAGAAAATATATTTGATTTTCTAATGATTACCATAGGAACGGCAATTGTATCTGTAGCTGTATTTTTCTTTATGATGCCGAGTAATGTTACCGTAGGCAGTGTTGCAGGTATTGCGATGGTTTTATCCTATTATGTACCATTGTCGGTAGCGACGTTGACCATGATGATGAATGTAGGCCTTTTGATTTTGGGATTTATTTTCATAGGAAAAGAATTTGGTGCAAAGACGGTTTATACAGCGATGTTAATGCCGGGAATTATGCGTATACTAGAAATGATATTCCCAAATAATGAGTCGTTGACAGGGGATCAGACGCTGGATGTGGTTTGTTATTGTACGCTGGTGAGTGTTGGTATGGCGATGTTGTTTACAAGAAATGCTTCGTCTGGCGGTTTGGATATTGTTGCAAAGTTTATGAATAAGTATCTTCGAATGGAATTAGGCAAAGCAGTAAGCTTAGCTGGAATGGCGGCTGCTTTGGCTTCTGCGTTAGTCTTTGATAAAAAGACAGTAGTATTAAGTATTATTGGTACTTATTTTAATGGATTAGTGGTAGATCATTTTATATTTGGAACGACGGTAAAGAGACGTGTTTGTATTTTGTCTAAGTATGAAAAAGAGATTTTGGAATTCATTCTTCATGAATTGCATAGTGGTGCAACCAAATATCATGCATATGGTGCGTATTCAGATACGCAGCAAACAGAAATAAATACCATTGTAGATAAAAGTGAATATATAAAATTGATTAATTTTGTAACGAAAATTGATCCGGATGCGTTTGTGACTGTTTACAAAGTAAACGAAATGATGTATAAACCAAAAGAAATAAAGAAATAAAAAGAGGCTGTCGTAACGACAGCCTTATGTTTTATGGTTCCATATTTAAGAGTTTGCGAATAACAGCCTGCATTTCAGGATATAAACGATACTGTTCAATAATTTTACGTTCTTCAGCAGTAATATGAAAACTCTTTGGTTCATCAGACAGAAAAACGTCTGATATGTTATTGATACGGTACATATCACATAGCGCAACAAAGACATCGGAAGTAGGGTGAGCTTGGTTGGATTCCCAACCGTAAACGGTTTTTTCTGCAACATTTACACCGTATTTATCTTGTAGCTCCAAAACTACTTCACGAACACTGAGTGCATTCAATTTTCTATATGTTTTAAGCATTTTTCCAATTTTATTATTTTTCATAGAATCGTCCTCGAATAGTTGTATAATATAATCTTAGTGAGTGTGAAATCGAACTGCAAATGTTTCTGCATATCTCAGAAAACTTGCTAAAATCGACAAATGCACTCTTGGGATATAAGA
The DNA here is from genome assembly GCA_045633955.1 of Agathobacter sp. Classification (GTDB taxonomy): domain Bacteria; phylum Bacillota; class Clostridia; order Lachnospirales; family Lachnospiraceae; genus Roseburia. The sequence continues at coordinate 21,096 of JAZQZJ010000089.1, forward strand.
AAAAGCAAAGAATAATTCTTACACATATAGTGATTTATAGAGAAAATGTGATATGATAGAAACAAGATTAAAAACGAAAAGGGGAAATAATATGGGAATCGTTGTAATTGGTACAGTGTTTGTAGATGTAAAAGGTTTTCCAGAAGGAGCATATACTCCAAATGGACGTAACGCAGGAAGAGTAGAGTATGTACATGGTGGTGTTGCCAGAAATGTAGTAGAGGATATAGCTAATTTAGAACTTCGTCCTACTTTTGTGGGTACCATAGATGAGACATCTATGGGAAAAGATGTTATTGAAAAGCTCGCACGTCATAAAGTAAATGTAGATTATGTGAAAACAGCACCAGACGGAATGGGTACATGGCTAGCGTTGTTTGATAATAATGGTGATGTTGCTGGTTCCATTTCGCATAGACCGGATACGTACCTTAGTTATCCTATTTTAGAAGCACATGGTGATGAGATTTTTAAAGATTGTGATTCTGTTATTTTAGAATTGGATTTGCATAAAGATGTTGTAAAGAAAACGTTTGAGTTAGCAGAAAAATATAATAAAAAAGTATATGCACTGGTTTCGAATATGACGATTGCGGTGGAAAGACGTGATTTCTTGCAGAAATTAGATTGTTTTATTTGTAATGAGATAGAGGCAGGAATCCTGTTTTTGGATAATTATGAAAATACAGAGCCAGAAGAAATGCGTGATATTTTAGCAGAAAAAATAAAAGCTGCAAATATTTCATCCATGATTGTTACTATGGGAGGCAAGGGTGCAGTCTATGCAGATAAAAATGGTGTAAAAGGACTTGTTCCAGCAAAGAAAGTAGCGGTAAAAGATACAACTGGCGCAGGGGATGCCTTCTGTGCAGGTGCGATGTCAGGGTTGACTTATGGTAAAACTTTAGAGGAGTCGATTCAGATTGGAACAACATTGGCTGCATCGGTTATCACTTCTACAGATAATGTATGTCCACGTTTTAGACCAGAAGAATTTGGTCTAAATGCATAAAAATTGTATAAAATCCATTTAGTATATGGACAAAATGTTAAAAAAACTGTAAAATGACCATATAGGCAATTGGGCCATAAGAGAATAAGGGGGAGACATTATGCGTAACATTATTAACATTAATGAAAACTGGAAATTCATTCAAGAAGATGCTGGTTTACCAAGTGTATATCCAGCAGATTGGCAGACAGTAGATGTTCCACATTCATGGAATGCTGTTGACGGCTGCGACGGCAACGGTTCTTATGACAGAGGACAGTACTGGTATGCAAAAACATTCGAAACACCTGTTCAGCCACTCGCTGGTGGGCGTGTATTCGTAGAATTTATGGGTGTAAATTCAGAAGCTACTGTATATGTAAACGGAGAAAAGGTAACTTATCATGAAGGTGGCTACTCAACATTCCGTGCAGATATCACAGATCTTTGCAAAGCTGATGAAGAAAACTTACTCGTAGTAGCAGTAAACAATAAAGCAAATGACTATGTATATCCACAGCATGCAGACTTTACATTCTATGGTGGTATCTATCGTGATGTTAACATCATCAGCGTTCCAGATGCTCACTTTGATTTAGAATATTATGGTGGCCCTGGTATCATGGTTAC
>JAZQZJ010000090.1:0-2021 GCA_045633955.1 Agathobacter sp.
GAACTCACAAATAATCTTAGTTAAGGCCTACAACGATATGGAAGTGTTAGGACAAACCATCGATGATGCAGCTGGAGAGGCTATTGATAAATGCTCGAAAGTGATGGGGTTGGGGTATCCAGGTGGGCCAATTATCGATAGATTGGCGAGAAAAGGAAATCCTAAGGCATTTACATTCAGCAAGCCACATATACCTGGTTATAACTATAGCTTCAGCGGTCTGAAGACTTCCTTTTTGTACTCACTGCGTGATTGGCTGAAAGAAGATCCCGATTTCATCGAAAAAAATCTGGAGGATTTAGCAGCATCATTAGAAGCAACTGTTGTTGATATCTTGATGGATAAGCTTCGTAAAGTAGCCAAAGACAAAAAAATTAAGGAAGTAGCTGTAGCAGGTGGTGTATCAGCCAATAACGGTTTGAGAAATGCCTTTCATGATCATGCTAAACGGTTCGGATGGAATATATACATCCCCAAATTTAGCTACACAACAGACAATGCAGCTATGATTGCCATTACAGGTTATTATAAATATTTGGACAAAGATTTCTGTAGTATTGACATGCCAGCCTATTCACGTGTAACCATTTAACACCAACGTAGATGTTATTAGAAAAGAAAATATTAAGCAAAGAGATTAATAACTTGTTCTGGAAAGAAGAACTAACATTATCGACAGCAGAGAGTTGCACTGCCGGTAATATTGCATCAATCATTACTGCCATCCCTGGAAGTTCACGTTTTTTTAAGGGAGGAATCATTGCATATTCCAATGAAATCAAGGAAAATTTATTGGGAGTTAAGCCAGAGACATTGGAAAAATATGGTGCTGTAAGTGAAGAAACAGTCATCGAGATGGTGAAAGGAGCGATGAAATCGATGAATTCAGATTGCGCCATCGCTACATCGGGTATAGCTGGACCTACAGGAGGTACTCCAGGTAAACCTGTTGGTACTATTTGGATAGCTGCTGCGAAAAAGGAGGAGATTATCACCATCAAACTTGAAGGCGATGAAGGAAGAGAGAAAAATATTGCAAATTCAACACTAAATGCGTTGAAATTATTGCTAAATTTGTGCCAAAATGAAGAAAATGAGGTATAAAGCAATAATTATTTGCTAAAATTCTTGTGTATTAAAAATAAAAGTCGTTATTTTGCACTCCGTTTGAAATACGTAATGGAATAAAACTATAAAAATAAGATAGCAATGTCGAAAATTTGTCAAATTACCGGAAAGAAAGCCATGATTGGCAACAATGTTTCACACTCTAAGAGAAGAACTAAGAGAACTTTTGATGTGAACTTGTTTACTAAGAAGTTCTACTATGTAGAACAAGATTGCTGGATTAGCCTGAATATCTGTGCTAACGGCTTGCGTGTTATTAATAAGAAGGGCCTCGATGCAGCGTTGAACGATGCAGTAGAAAAGGGCTATTGTGATTGGAAAAGCATCAAAATTATCGGTTAATTAATAGGAGAAACGAACTATGGCTAAGAAAGCTAAAGGTAATAGAGTACAGGTAATCCTTGAATGTAGAGAAATGAAGGATAGTGGTATGCCGGGAACTTCTCGTTACATTACAACTAAGAACAGAAAGAATACCACTGAAAGATTGGAATTGAAGAAGTACAATCCTATTTTGAAAAGAGTAACAGTTCACAAAGAAATTAAATAATTATAGACCATGGCAAAGAAAGCAGTTGCAACACTTCAGACTGGTAAGACTGAAGGTCGTTCATATACAAAGGTTATCAAGATGGTTAAGTCTCCTAAGACTGGTGCTTACATCTTCGATGAACAAATGGTTCAGAATGATAAGGTTCAAGACTTTTTCAAGAAATAATCAAAGTCACTATAAGACCTCAGAAAGTTCCTTTCAGATTACTGGAAGGAACTTTTTTTTATGCTTTTTTGTTGATGTTAAAGATTAGTTATATCTTTGTACAATAAATAGTTAAATCAAACTCCAATATGGGATTTTTTAGTTTTTTCTCTAAAGAAAAGAAGGAAACCTTAGA
>JAZQZJ010000091.1:0-4962 GCA_045633955.1 Agathobacter sp.
AGCTTTATTTTTTCCTCTTAATACTTTAGCAACTTCTGATGCTAAACGTCCTAATGTCTTACCTTCAGCGTCTACTACATACCATTTTCTTTCGATTGTAGCAGGACTAGCCATAAATGTTTTCATTTGGTTTTCCTCCTAAGATAATTTAACGATAAATAACTTTGGGTTATTTGGAATCTCGTATGTCCGGACGCTATCCCTTTTTCACCCGATGTTTCTCTATAGTTAAAATGCTCGCCGGGGCTTTGGCTTACATTTTCATACTATCACAGACTATGATATTATATTACACGAAACCGCGTGTGTCAAATACATTTTATGGTTTTTTCTGTAAATTTTTTCACTATATTTAGTGGGATTATTTCTCTTTATATTCTATTCCAATCATGGTAAGTCCATGTGCTGGCGCAGTCGGTCCAGCAGCTTGTCGATCCGTAGCTTCTAGCATCTCCTGGATTGCTTCGGGCTTACGCTTTCCTGCTCCCACTTCTATTAGTGTTCCTGCAATGATACGGACCATATTATAAAGAAATCCATTTCCAGTTACACGGATATGAATCTCATCTTCCTTCTGGGAAACGCTACATTTATAAATCGTTCTTACGGTAGTTTCTACCTGTGCATGCACAGAACAAAAACTCTTAAAATCATGCTCGCCTTCCAAATAGGACGCTGCTTTCTGCATAGCTTCTACATCTAAATCATAATGATAAAAATACGTATTTAAACGTCTAGTTGGATCTCGAAAATCACGATTTAAGATACGATACTCATAAGTCTTTGCACTCTTTCCTGCACGCGGATGAAAATCTGCCGGCACTTCACAAGAATTTTGCACCACAATATCATCAGGCAAACGCGTATTCAGCGCATAGGAAATCTTTTCTGCTGGCATTCGGCTATTGGTATTAAACACACAAACATTTCCTAAAGAATGTACACCTGCATCCGTACGGCTTGCACCTGTGACCTGTATTTCCTCTCCCAGCAAATCATATAATGCTTCATTTAATTTCTGTTCGATAGTTAGTGCATTCTTTTGCAACTGCCAGCCACTATAATTTGTGCCATCATAGGCAACGACCATTTTTACTCGTTTCATAACTCACCTACATTGGAAATGGCACCACATTGGCTGCCACAATCACAAGCACTAAAAATAGAACCAAAACCACATATGCCATTCTATCTCGTTGTTCGTAGTTCAATGGCTTCATCTTGGTTCGACCTTCCCCACCATTATAGCAACGCGCCTCCATTGCCATTGCCAAGTCTTCGGCTCTACGAAAGGCTGATACAAATAATGGAACCAATAACGGAACCATTGCTTTTGCTTTCTGAATCAAATTTCCATGTTCAAAATCCGCACCACGAGCCATCTGCGCTTTCATAATCTTATCCGTTTCTTCAATCAAAATTGGAATAAAACGGAGGGCAATCGACATCATCATAGCAATAGAATGTACAGGTACATTGATTTTATTTAATGGTGCTAAGGCGGTTTCCAATCCATTGGTCAACTGATTCGGAGTAGTCGTTAAGGTCATCAGGGATGTGCCTAAAATCAAATAAATCAAACGTATGGTCATCACTATAGAATTAATAATCCCTTTGTCTGTAATTTGAAGACTTCCCCATTTCCAAAAGACTACATCGCCTGAAGTTCCAAGAAGATTAAAAATAGATGTAATCAAAATTAATACAACTATCGCTTTTAATCCTTTTGCCATAAATTTAAATGGAACTTTTGAAATCTGTATTACTGTATATAAAAACGCCGATACCAATACCAATCCTACAATGCCCTTAAAACTAAAAAGAGCAAGGATATATATTACCGTTGCAAATAATTTTACACGTGGGTCTAGTTTATGCAGCACGGAATCCGCTGGATAATACTGACCAATTGTAATATCACGAATCATTCTAAAAACCTCTATCCTAACATCTTAGGCACCTAATGCCTTCAAGATACTTATCTTTGCTTCTTCTATGGTTGTTGCATCCAAATCTACAGGAAGACCCTTTTCTTTTAACTCATGCAGCAAATAGGTTACCTGTGGTGCAGCTAGCCCAACCTTCTCTAACTGTTCATACTGACGAAATACAGCCTTTGGTGCACCATCATACATAACAGAACCTTGATTCATTACAATAATTCTGTCCACATATTTTGCAACATCTTCCATACTATGTGAAACTAAAATAACTGTAATCCCCAACTCTTTATGCATCTGAGAAATTAGACCTAAAATCTCATCACGCCCTGCTGGGTCAAGCCCTGCCGTTGGCTCGTCCAAAATCAACACTTCTGGCTTCATGGCAAGCACACCCGCAATCGCTACACGACGTTTCTGTCCACCAGATAAATCAAATGGTGGCTGATAAAAAAGTTCCGTAGGAAAATGCACACTGCGAAGTGCTTCAAAAGCACGAAGCTCAACCGTCTTTTTATCCAATCCTAAGTTTTTTGGTCCAAAACAAACATCATCAAAAATGGTAGTTTCAAACAACTGATGTTCTGGATATTGGAACACCAAACCAACTTTACTACGAAGTTCTTTCATATTGAAATCTTCATCATAGATATCCTGCCCATTGAAATAAATACCGCCAGATGTGGCCTTAATCAATCCATTCATATGCTGAATTAAAGTAGATTTTCCAGAACCCGTATGCCCGATAATTCCAATAAACTCACCATCTTCAATTTTCAAATTAATATCTTTCAATGCTTGTACATAATATGCTGTACCCGCACTATATTCATGATTTACTTTATCTAAAATAATTGACATACTATTTCACTTTCATAATCGCGTCTACCAATTCTTCTCTAGTCAGAATTCCCTTATGAATTGGAAGACCAGCTTTTCTAAGTTCGTCTGCCAAAAGAGTCATCTGAGGAACATCCAAACGATGGGCTTTTAATTCGTCCACACGTGAGAAAATCTCTCGAGGTGTGCCATCCATAATAATTTTTCCATGTTCCATCACATAGACATAATCTGCATCTACAACTTCTTCCATATAATGGGTAATAAGAAGTACGGTAACGCCCTTTTCTTTATTTAATTTATGGGCCGCTTTTAATACATCTTTGCGTCCATTTGGATCTAGCATCGCTGTTGGCTCGTCAAATACAATACATTTTGGCTCCATTGCCATAACACCTGCAATTGCAACACGCTGCTTTTGTCCACCTGACAATTTATTGGGCGAATGTGTGCGATATTTTGTCATGCGCACAGCTTCCAAACTCTTTTCTACACGTTCCCAAATTTCTTCGGTTGGAACTCCGATGTTTTCTGGTCCAAATGCAACATCTTCTTCCACAATATTTGCGATAATCTGGTTATCAGGATTTTGAAAAACCATCCCAGCGGCCTTACGCACCGGGATGATATTTTCTTCTTTCGATACATCCATGCCATCCACCCATATGGTTCCCTCTGTAGCAGAAAGGAGCGCATTAATATGTTTTGCCAAGGTGGATTTTCCAGAACCATTATGTCCCAGAATCGCAATAAACTGTCCCTCTTTTACATCCAAATCTACATGGTCAAGTGCTGTCGTAATAGATTCTACATTATCATCTTCATCACGACGAATAAAGTCATGCACAAGACCTCTTGTTTTTATAATACCCATCTTAGTCCTCCCACTGTAAACGATGGAGTTCGCCTTCTAATTTCATATTAGAAAAATCATTCTGGCGTAATGCTTCATATAAAACGATAGCTACAGAGTTTGACAAGTTCAATGAACGGGTCTCGCCCACCATCGGAATACGTACACAGGTATCTGGATGATCTTTTAATATTTCTTCTGGAATTCCTGCACTTTCTTTGCCAAACACAATATAAGCATCTGATTCATAGCTTACATCAGAATATACATGGCGTGCTTTTGTTGTTGCAAAATAAAGTTTTGCCTCTGGATTCTTTTCACAGAAATCTTCCCAGTTTACATAGGTTGTTACATCCAAGTCTTTCCAATAATCCATACCAGCTCTTTTTAACTGTTTTTCTTCTAACGAAAAACCCAGTGGTTCAATCAAATGAAGACGTGTATTAGTTGCTACACAACTACGTCCAATATTTCCTGTATTTGCAGGAATCTCCGGTTCAAATAATACAATGTTTAATGACATAATTATTTATTCTCTCTTAACTCTTTTACAAATTCTTCAAATCTGTCCATCGCAATCTTTAAGTTTTCCATAGAGTATGCATAAGAAATACGAAGGAAACCTTCTCCACAATCACCAAATGCAGTTCCTGGAACAACACAAACCTTTTTACTCTTTAACATAGCTGTCGCAAAGTCTTCCGATGTCATTCCAAATTCTTTGATACATGGGAATACATAAAATGCTCCAAGTGCCTCAAAACAATCTACACCCATTTCCGAAAATCTCTTTAATAGATATTTACGACGTACATTATATTCTGTTTTCATCATCTGTACATCCTCGTCACCGTTACGCATTGCTTCTACCGCTGCATACTGGCTGGTTGTAGGTGCACACATGATTGCAAACTGATGAATCTTTAACATCTGTTTGATAATCACTTCTGGTCCACAAGCATAACCAAGTCTCCATCCTGTCATAGAATGAGATTTTGAAAAACCGTTGATTAAAACAGTACGTTCTTTCATACCTGGTAAGTTACAAATAGATACATGTTTATCTGTGTATGTAAGTTCTGAATAAATTTCATCACTTAATACAAATAAATCATGTCTCAAAATAACTTCTGCAATTGCTTCTAAATCTTTTCTTTCCATAATTGCACCTGTTGGATTGTTTGGGAAAGGAAGCACCAAAAGTTTTGTCTTTGGTGTAATTGCAGCTTCTAATTCTTCTGCTGTCAAACGGAATTCATTTTCTGCTTTTAATTCTATGATAACTGGTGTACCATTTGCCAAAATTGCACATGGTTCATAAGAAACATA
>JAZQZJ010000092.1:0-15469 GCA_045633955.1 Agathobacter sp.
TTCAGAAACTTAAATCTGAATCTACTGTTTAAAGGGTTTTAATCTCTCGATTAAAACGTTCGCTAAATCTTTTCTAGATCTAGACTTGAATTATTCTCTTTGAATCTTTCAAGGTTTTTCACTGTTTAGTTATCAATGTTCATTTGCTGTTGTTTTCGCGACAGCTTAGTTAGAATAACACAGCTCTTCGTTTCTGTCAACAACTTTTTTCAATTTTTTAAAAAAGTTTTTCAACTTGTTATTTGCCGTCTCTGGACTCTCCAATTCAATGCGTTCCGCGAGTCAGCTTGGTTATAATAGCATAAGGGTATCCCAAAGTCAACAAGAAAATTTCATTTTTTTCAAAGAAATTTTCACACCACAAGATGTTGTTTTTACCGACTAGAGATACCCCAATTTTTCGTTATATTTATTCTTTTTTGTTATTCTATTTTAAGCATTTATAGATGTATGTATTAAATTATTAATTTCAATATCATATTATTGTTCTGTAACCAGGTAAGAATTTCCGACTGAGAAATATATGCTGCCCATTCTGTATTTACTCCTGTTAAGGCTAATACAGATACAATTGTTAAAACAAGCCAGCTCCAAATCAAACCTTTTCCTGCCCCACATGCTAATCCAAGCACTTTGTCAAGCGGACCAATCAATGGAAGCTTTGATGCAATTCCTAAAACAACATTTACAACTACAATTGCTACTCGTGCAAACACTAACACAATTAATAGTGAAATAATCCCAACGACACGTTCTGCAATCCCGGCAGTGTCAATAATAGCTACTTCTGAGCCTTCTGCAAGACCACCCAACATCGTCAAACCATCTACCATCAAACCATTTCTTAATTCTTCTGGCAATGCCGCCGCTAATTCTTCTGGAATTTCAAATGTTACACCCTCTGGTAAATCTGATACACCAAATTCTGTCATTGCATTTGATATCATTTCATTTATTTTTGCATCCAAAACCACTTGAATCGTTGTTTCGATATCGGTTTTCTCTATCAACATCTGAGTCAGCATCGGTGTTGCTATATTACAAATTACTAATACAACAATCCAAGAAACTAAAGAAAATGCTGTTTTCAAAAAACCATTCTTATATCCAGCAAACACACTAAATAACAACAGTGCTAAAATAACTACCACTAAAATATTCATTTCAACTTCACCTCTTCTATTGTATCTTTAAATATAAATGTATAATTTTGATCTGTACTGCCAGACAAAATTTTATATAAAGGTTCATCAAACGTATAAGAGAACTTCTTTATGCTATAGGTTGTAAACAATTGACATTCTGTAGCGCTTGTAACACAAATTTCATTATTTGATAAAAACTCAATATTATCATACGCAATGGATGTATCATTTTCCATAATGGTATTTCCACGAAAATCAATAACTTTTATGTGCCACAATTCTTCTTCATCTACATTATTATAAATAATTCCCACATACTTTTCGTTATGAAAATAACTCAAAACCTCTTCTTCAATTGGAATTTCCCGTGTCAATTCCGGCTTCTGTGCCCCTTCAAAAACCAACATACGACCTGTTCCCATTCCTATCATACGAGAATTAGAAACATATTCTATCTCTGGAACCAAAATTCCATCAAGAGTGTAACTACCTACATTATTATCAATCTCACTCTGACCAACAGAACCAAAATTATAGAAAGATATCGTTGTACTAACAGCTCCCTTACTAACATCAACCATATCCACCGCTAACTTTGTACCATCATAAGATAATGCAATATCTATTGGAAAACTTCCTTTGTCACCGTAAAACTTACCATTGGCAAGTTCATTGCCCTTTTTATCAAATAATTTTATTTGAGACACATTGTTTTCTTTCATCAAAACTGCAACCGTTCCTTGTTTAGCAATACAGGCTGATTGTATTGGAGACGCTGTCTCTATCCTCTTTTGAATACCGCCTCCTGTCATAATATAAATCTGTGTTCCACCCACATCATAAACTGCCAGATAATCTTCACACATTACAATTTTAGGTGATATCATTTCGAAGGATTGGTTCCATATAATTTCATGATTTGCCCCCATGCAAACAATTCCATCATTACTATATTCCAATAGATACTCTTGAAATGAATGATATTGTGCTACGTTGCTGGCACTACGTTCTACACTATCCGTCACTTCATAAGAATTATAACTTCTAAGCGCAAATACTATTTTAACAACCAAAACCACAAGCCCTATTACTAGCAAAATGCGAAACAATCTTTTTACATTTTCTTTTCTATGTTCACGAACTTGCTCTTTTAATTCTTCATAATTTGTTTCTATTGTTTTCAAATTCTTTTCTTTTGCCACAAACCTTTATCCTTTCTTTTTACGTCGGTATATTATAACACATTCTTCTAAATCACACACTATTTTCTTTATTCATTTTGTTCCGAGCCCGAAATCACATCCATAGGTATTACATTCGTCTCCACATTTTGTGTTTCAGTTTCTGAGTTTTCCGTTTCTAAATCATCCTCTATTTTATCCTTATCTTCGTTTTGCTCCTGAATAATATTGGTTGGTATACTATCCGAAGTACCAAATAATGTATCCCTATCCTCATATACTCCAATTCCAATAACAAAGACCAGCATTGCCACTGCAATTGCTATACCTATAGTTCCATCATCTTTTTGCTTCTCAATCTTTTTAGGATGGTTATTAATAAGCTCTCTATAACGTCCCCCACGCCACTCTTTGGACAAATCATCTTCCTGTTGAATATCTACTGCTACATTAATTTCCCTACGTTTTGGTTCAAATGTAGCACCCTCTCCTTCCATGATTTTTATCGGTATTAAATCCCTTTTCTCCACACGTCTTTCTATGTTAGCATTAACCGATTCTTTTCGACGAGCTTTGTGATAAATATAAAAACCATCTTTGGAAACCATTTTGTTTTCTTTATGTATATAAAATGTCTCTTCCTGTTCTATTGTATCTAGCAAAAATAAAATCTGATGCACACCGCCGAAATGCTCACGATGTACACGCTCCAATTCTGGTGTCACTTTTGGCATCATACCTTTGATATCAATTGCCCATCCCACAATAATCATATCTTCATAAAGACGTTTTATTTCGCGAAAAATTTCACTCCAAGTGCTATTATTCCAACGAGGTATCATTCCTTGAAACTCAACTTCACGGACAGGTATGATCCCTTCGACAAATGTCACATATCTCCCTTCCATTCGCTCTGTATGTCCCATCAAAACAAATACCCTTTTTTCTTTATAACTGCTTTCTTTTATTTTTGCATAAACCATATGTTCTACATAAATTTTGTTTTCTTCTTTTGGTGTACCTATTTGTTTTAAATTTTTTAGATTTCGATCTTTATTCACTTCAATTTCAATCACAGCTGTCCACTCCTTTTTTGAATCATGCTAACACAAATCCTTTGAGAAATTTGCCAATTTATGTCTCGGTTTTTTAAAAGAGTACGACAAAAAAACTGCCATATCTTTTGGATATGACAGTTTCTTTTATAGAAAGATTTTATTTTACAAATGCTTTTACTTTTTTATAGATGCCTTCTGCGTCTAATTCATATTTATGAATGAGTTCTAACGCTGGACCCGATTCTCCAAATACATCATCAATACCAATACGAAGAACTTTTGTAGGTGCGTTTTCAGATAATACTTCACAAACCGCACTTCCTAATCCGCCGATTGTAAAATGTTCTTCTACAGTTACAACTTTGCCTGTTTTTGTAGCAGATGCAATTACAAGTTCTTTGTCAATAGGCTTAATTGTATGGATATTTACAACCTCTGCACTGATACCATCTTTTTCAAGCATTTCTGCTGCAAGTAAAGATTCATATACTTCAAGACCTGTTGCAAAAATTGTTACATCTGTACCTTCTTTTAATACAACACCTTTGCCCATTTCAAATGTGTAATTTTCTTCATCATTTAAAACAGGTACCGCAAGACGTCCCAAACGAATATATACAGGGCCAACATATTCGAATGCTGCTTTTACTGCAGCTCTGGCTTCTACGTCATCCGCTGGATTTAACACCACCATACCTGGAATCTGTCTCATAAGAGCCAAATCTTCCAAACACTGATGAGTCGCTCCATCTTCACCAACTGAGATACCTGCATGAGATGCAGCTATTTTTACATTCAAATGTGGATAACCAATAGAGTTACGAATCTGTTCAAAGTTACGTGCAGTTGCAAACATAGCGAAAGAACTCATAAATGGTACCTTTCCACTAGCAGCAAGACCAGCTGCCACACCTGTCATGTTTGCTTCGGCGATACCACAGTTAATGTGACGTTCTGGAAATTCTTTTCCGAACACACCAGTCTGTGTAGAGCCAGCAAGGTCGGCATCTAATACAACTAATTCTTCATGTTCTTTTCCAATTTCAACTAAAGCACTACCATAGCTGTTTCGGGTTGCAATTCTCTTTACATCTGACATAATGCTTCACCTGCTTTCTCTAATTCTTCTAATGCAATACGGCATTCTTCATCATTTGGTCCTTTGCCATGCCAGCCTACCTGATTTTCCATAAAGGATACTCCTTTACCTTTTACAGTTTTCGCAATAATCGCTGTTGGCATTCCTTTTGTTTCACGCGCTTCTTTGAAGGCTGCACGAATCTGATCGAAGTCATTACCATCAATTACGATAGTATGGAAATTAAATGCTTCGAACTTTTTATCGATTGGGTATGGAGAACATACTTCATCAATAGCACCATCAATCTGAAGATTATTATTATCTACAACAACTACAAGGTTGTCCAGTTTACGGAATCCTGCAAACATAGCAGCTTCCCAAATCTGTCCTTCTTCAATTTCACCATCACCAGTTACTGCATATACACGATAATCTTTGTTATCCATCTTTGCTGCCACAGCCATACCTGCTGCACAAGATACACCCTGTCCTAAAGAACCTGAGGACATATCAACACCTGGAATTCCTTTCATATCTGGATGTCCCTGTAAGTAAGAACCTACATGACGAAGTGTTGTTAAGTCTTCTTTTGGGAAAAATCCTTTTTCTGCTAATGCTGCATATAACGCTGGAGCAACATGACCTTTGGATAATACAAAACGGTCACGATCTGCCCAATGTGGATTCTGTGGATCCACATTCATTTCTTCGAAATAAAGATAAGTGATAATGTCAGCTACTGACAAAGATCCGCCTGGGTGTCCAGACTTTGCACTGTGTGTAGATTTGATTACACCTTTGCGAACTTCGTTCGCGATTTTGGAGAGCTCTAAGTTGTTCATCGTCGTCCCTTTCTCTTTTTATAATTCTGTACGGCCTTCTAAGGCTCTTAGTAATGTTACTTCATCAATATATTCCAAATCACCGCCGACTGGTACGCCACTGGCAATTCTGGTCACTTTGATACCGGTAGGTTTGATCAACTTGCTGATATACATCGCCGTTGTCTCCCCCTCCAGACTGGAGTTTGTGGCGACAATCACTTCGTCGACATCCTGCTCCAGACGAACCATTAACTCTTTTAACCTAATGTCATTGGGTCCTATTCCTAGCATTGGCGAAATCGCCCCATGCAATACATGGTAAACTCCTTCGAATTTACCCGTTTTTTCATAAGCGGCCAAGTCTCTCGTATTTTCCACCACCATAATAGTTTTATGATTACGAGCTTGATCCTTACAAATTGGACACACATCATCATCAGTAAGAGTATAACAGAATTTACAGTATTTTACATTCTTTTTCGCTTCTAATATTGCCGAAGATAAAGATTCTACCTGTTCCATTGGCATATTAAGCACATGGAACGCCAGTCGTTGTGCAGATTTTGCACCAATTCCTGGCAAGGAAGAAAACTCTTCAATCAATTTTGAAATTTGTTTACTATAATAATCCATGTTTTTCTTGGCTTAGTTCACGATTAAAACATTCCGCCGCCAAGACCTCCTGTGATTTTTGACATAGATGCCTGTGATGCATCGTCAATTTTTCTAAGCGCTTCGTTTGTAGCCGCTAAGATTAAGTCTTCTAACATCTCAATATCATCAGGATCTACTACTTCTTCTGCAAGTTTTACTTTTAAAACTTCTTTTTTTCCAGAAACGGTTACTTCCACCGCACCACCACCAGCTGTTGCAGTTGCTTCCATTGTTTCTAATTTCTGCTGTGCTTCTTCCATCTGGCGCTGCATTCTCTGCGCCTGTTTCATAAGGTTGTTCATATTTCCCGGCATACCACCTGGGAATCCACCTCTTTTTGCCATTTATTCTTTCCTCCTGAACTAAAAATTTTCCTCTTCTATATCAAATTGAATTAAATCTCTTAAGTCTGGTACAGATTCTTTTGCAGAACGACCACTATCATTTTTACGAAGTGTGATTTCTAAATCTTTTCCAATACGCTTTGCTATAATTTCTTTTAATATTTCGATGCAATTGGAACGGTTTTCGTTCAGATAATTATATGCATTATCATCATCAAATACCAAAAGCAAATCTTGATTATTTCCCAATGATGTAACCGCTTTGGCTAAATACATCTTGGTCACACCTCCGATTTCTGCCAATATAGATTTCCAATTTTTAATAACCAGCTGAATATCTTCCGGTATCGCCTTAGGAAGCTGAGGTTTTTCTGCAGAACCACCAACCGTTGTTACACCACCAGAAATCATTTGCCCAACACCACCCACCGGTACTTGTGCTACCTGAATACCATTGGCGATTTTTGCTTCTATACTAGCAATTCGATCTAATACGGACTCATAATCTTTTTCCATCTGAGGTTTACATAGTTTGATTATCGCAATTTCGATAAGTATTCTCTTTTGAGTAGCATATTTTATCTGATTACCCAGCTCAGAAAAAATACGGATATAGCGCATGAGTACTTCTGGCTTTATCATTTCTGCTTCTTCTTTTAAAGCCACTAAATGTTCTCTAGACATGTCTAATACATCTTCCATATCATCTGAACTTTGTAATAACAACAGATTTCTAAGATACCACGTGAAATCGTTAACCATCTGGCCCATCTCGCGACCTTCGTCAACGAGGGTATCAAGCGTGCTAATAGCTCCCGCAATATCCTTGTCTATAATCTGCCTCAATAACTGAGAGAAGATTTCAGTATCTACCGCACCAAGAACCTCTAGCACATTTTCATAGGTAAGGGTTTCACCCAAATGAAAGGCGATACACTGGTCTAAAAGCGACAATGCATCTCGCATAGAACCATCTCCGGCTTTTGCTACATAGCGAATGGCCCTTTCCTCTACATCCACCTGTTCTTCTCGCATCAAATCCATAAGGCGTCCCGCTATGGTATCAATAGAGATACGATGAAAATCATATCTTTGACAACGAGACAGTATGGTAATTGGAATCTTATGTGCTTCTGTAGTTGCTAATATAAAGATAACATATGCCGGTGGCTCTTCTAATGTTTTTAACAACGCATTGAATGCACCTGATGAAAGCATATGAACTTCGTCAATAATGTATACTTTAAACTTTCCTTCCGTTGGTCTGTATGTTACCTCTTCTCGAATCTGACGAATATTATCCACACCATTGTTCGATGCTGCATCGATTTCAATGACATTCATGGAAGAACCATTTGTAATTGCTTTACAAATCGCACATTCTCCACATGGACTTCCATCCACTGGATGTTCACAATTGACTGCTTTCGCAAAAATCTTTGCTACTGTTGTTTTTCCTGTTCCTCTGGTTCCACAAAAGAGATAGGCATGTCCAATTCTGTCGGCTTTTATTTGGTTTTTTAAGGTTGTTACGATGTGGTCTTGTCCTTTAACATCTTCAAATTCCTGTGGACGGAATTTTCGGTACAAAGCCGTATACGACATGCACTCACCAACTTTCTATAATTAAATGTTAATCTGCTTTTTCCACTTTTGAAACGCGTTCTTTTTTACGTCCTATGTACACATTCCACTTTGTATAAGCTTCCTGGGCATTTTTCGATTTATAAATTACGCTTTTTTCTTCTCCAACAATATCGATAATGCTATACCAGCCTTTGTCATACTGGAATTCGGCATTCTTTCCTTCTAACTCTTTTGTCCCAAGTGTAAATGTGTTAATCACTTGACTCTCTCGGTTATTACGGTTTTCTCGACTCTCCTTGCTTTCACGCATCTCCCTGCTATCGCGGTATTCTTTATGTTCGCGATGTTCTTTGTGATCACGATTTTCTCGACGTTCACGAGCATCTCGATTATGTTCGCGTGACTCTACTTCTTCATAATCTTCTTTGTTTTCAAAACTATCTCTGTGACGATTACGACCACCACGAAAACGATTGTAATGATTATTATGCGAGTTTTCTCTTTTACGATTATTATGATTATTATTTGCCATAATTACTCCTTTGATTGCAGCACATACTCTACAGCCGCCTTCAACTGTTCGTTCTTTTCCAACTCAGGTTTTTGTAATAATTCTTTTGCCTCTTTCTCTGTAAAGAGTTCACGCAAAACTACCTGGTGGTTGTTCACAGGAATATAGGATACTTTTTCATCCATCATAGATTTTAACACATAATAAGGTAATGTCTGACCTTTTCCTGCTGGTAATTGTACGATATTTTCTACAATACAAACGCCCTGAGTTTCACTATAAATTTTCTGTTTCTTTTGAAACATCTTCTTACCTCCGAGCAAAGTTTACAATGGTCTCCCACAATAAACATATTTTAACTCGTTTATCATACCATAGATTGCCATTTCTTTCAACGAGGTTTGAATGCACTTTATTAAAAACATAAAAAAGTTTATCTGGTCTTGAAAAATATTTCAGAAGTGATACTGTTAACAAGACCAAAATAGAATATAATGTGAACAAACAATAACATTGTTTACAATTAAAACAATTGGAGGAAATTATAATGAAAAGAATCGTTACCATTCAAGATATATCATGTGTTGGAAAATGCTCTTTAACTGTAGCACTTCCTATTATTTCCGCTATGGGTGTAGAAGCTGCAATTTTGCCAACAGCAGTGCTTTCCACACACACTATGTTTCAGAATTTCACTGTTAAGGATTTGACGGACCAGGTGGAACCAATTGCAGAACATTGGAAGAAAGAAAATTTCAAATTTGATGCTGTGTATACAGGATACCTTGGGTCCTTTGAGCAAATTGATTTGATGAAACAGTTTTTTGAAGATTTTAAAACAGAATCTAATATCCTTTTTGTCGACCCTGCTATGGCTGACAATGGAAAACTCTACCCTGCTTTTGATGAAGCCTTTGCAAAACATATGGGTACACTTTGTGCAAAAGCAGATATCATCGTGCCAAACATTACAGAGGCTTGCTTTATGACTGGTATGGAATATAAGACAGAATACAATGAAGACTATGTAAAAGAAATGCTTCAGAAACTCTGTGATTTAGGTGCTAAAATAAGCATTCTTACAGGGGTTAGTTTTACAGAAGGAAAAACTGGTGTCATGGGATATGATAAAGCAACTGGGGAATATGCTTACTATGAACACGAGAAACTTCCTGTAAGCTATCATGGTACTGGAGACATTTTCTCAAGTACATGTGTGGGTGCTATGATGAATGGCATGGATTGGAAAGAAGCTGTAAAAGTTGCGGCAGATTATACATCCGAATGTATTCGTCTTACATTAGAAGATCCTGCAAAACCTTGGTATGGGGTAAACTTTGAACAGGCGATTCCATATTTGGTGGAGAGAATGAAATAATAATTTTTATCAAAAAAGTGATTGTTGCAAATGTTGTAACAATCACTTTTTTTATTTAACGATATTTTATTCAAATAGTTTTGTAGAGTAATAACGATCTCCACTATCTGGCAAAAGGACTACAATGGTTTTTCCTTCAACTTCTTTTCGTTTTGCAACTTCGATAGCTGCTGCCAATGCACCTCCCGAGGAGATACCTACAAGAAAGCCTTCTTCTTTCCCAATGAGTTTACCATATTCGATAGCTGTGTCATCTTCGACGGTAATAATTTCATCGTAGATGTTCTGATTTAAGATGCCAGATGCAAATCCTGCACCGATACCCTGAATACCGTGAGCTCCGCCTTTTCCTGTAGAAAGGAATGGAGATGCAGCAGGTTCCATAGCAATGACTTTTATCGCAGGATTCATATCTTTTAAATATTCGCCTGTGCCAGTAATTGTTCCACCTGTACCAACGCCTGCTACAAAGTAGTCAATACGCCCGTCTGTATCACGCCAGATTTCTGGTCCAGTGGTTTTACGATGAGCCGCACAATTGGCTGGATTATCAAACTGTGCAGGAATGAAACTTCCTGGTATTTCCTTTTGAAGTTCTTCTGCTTTTGCAATAGAACCTTTCATACCTAACGCACCTTCGGATAAAACAATTTCTGCACCATAGGCTTTGATAATATTGCGACGCTCTACACTCATGGTGTCAGGAATAACAATAATACATTTATATCCTTTTATTGCTGCGATAGATGCCAGACCGATTCCAGTGTTTCCAGAGGTTGGTTCAATGATGGTCGCACCTGGTTTTAAAATACCATCGCGTTCTGCCTGCTCGATCATTTCTTTTGCCACACGGTCTTTGGCTGAACCCGCTGGATTTAAATATTCTAGTTTTGCAAGAAGGCGACAGTTTAAGTCGTATTTTTCTTCGATGTGTTTTAATTCTACGAGAGGTGTATTTCCTATCAGTTCGTATACGTTATTGTAAATTCTTCCCATGTTTGCTCTCCTTCTATGCACAAAAAGCGATTATTTTTCACAATCGCTTTTCAGATTTCATCATTCTACTTACGGTCTATGGTTCCGCCACAAAGTACATAGTCATCTTTATAAAATACCGCTGCCTGTCCCGGTGTCATGGCACGTTGTGGCTCGTCAAATCGACAAAGCACTCTGCCATCTTCTAATAAGGTAAGTTTACAAGGGGCACCTTTGTGAGAATAGCGGACTTTTCCAATAGCCTCTACTTCTTCGCCAAACATAAGCTCTGGCATCCCCATGTAATTCATATCTTTAACATAACAATCGGTTTCAAAAAGTTGTTCTGATTTACAAATCACTACTTCATTGATATCAGGACGAAGCTCTTTTACAAAAAGAGGAGTAGGCGCTGTAAGTCCAAGACCTTTTCGCTGCCCAACGGTGTAGTGAATAATGCCTTTATGTTGTCCTAGTACATTGCCTTCTACATCGACAAAATTTCCCGGTACAAATTCTTCCCCAGTTTCTTTTTTGATAAATGATGCATAGTCTCCATCTGGAATAAAACAAATATCCTGACTATCCTGTTTGTGAGCAACCGGCAGCTGGATGCGATATGCAATCTCTCGAATCTCATCTTTGGTATAAGCCCCAACTGGCATTAATGTATATGCCAACTGATCCTGGGTTAAATTGTAAAGGGCATAGGTCTGATCCTTTTGGGCTGTAACAGAGTTTTGAATGGTATATCTGCCATTGTCTAACTGTTTGATACGAGCATAATGACCTGTTGCGATATAATCCGCTCCAATTTCTTTTGCACGTTTTAAAAGTGCTTCCCATTTTACATGACGATTGCAAGCGTTACATGGATTTGGCGTACAACCTTTTTTATATTCGTCCACAAAATAGTTGATAACAGAGCATTGAAAATCCGAACGAAAATTCATGACATAATAAGGAATATCTAAAAGCTGTGCTACACGGCGGGCATCATCCACTGCAGAGAGACCACAGCAACCACCTTCTTCTTCCTGTGTAAACGTATCTTCTTCCTGCCAAATCTGCATGGTAACACCGATTACATCATATCCCTGTTCTTTTAATAAATATGCGGCTACGGAAGAGTCTACCCCTCCAGATAAGCCTACCACTACTTTTTTCTTCATGAACTAATAGTCCTCTTCTTCCTCTTCTTCGTGTTCACTAATATCCGTTGCTGGTTTTTCTAAGCCATCGATAACAATACCATTTTTCTCAGCGTAATCCCAAAGTGCTGCATGAATGGCTTCTTCTGCTAAAAGAGAACAATGTACCTTTACTGGTGGAAGTCCATCAAGAGCATCCATAACAGCTTTGTTTGTTACTTGAAGTGCTTCCTGTACAGTTTTGCCCACTACAAGTTCGGTTGCCATACTACTAGTCGCAACTGCTGCACCACAACCAAAAGTTTTAAATTTCGCCTCACGGATAACCTGATTTTCATCAATATCTAAATAGATACGCATGATGTCTCCACATTTTGCATTTCCTACTGTTCCAACACCACTGGCGTTTTCGATTTCTCCTACATTTCTAGGGTTATTAAAATGATCCATTACTTTTTCGCTATACATTATTTTTTCTCCTGTTTCTTTTCAAAATCTTCATATAAAGGTGACATACTGCGAAGTCTCGCAATAATCTCTGCTAACTTGTCCACAGTATAATCAATTTCTTCTTTGGTGGTATCCTCAGACAAGGTGAGTCGGAGGGAACCATGAGCAATCTCATGTGGCAAACCAATTGCTAAAAGTACATGAGATGGATCTAAGGAACCTGAAGTACATGCCGAACCACTACTACCACAAATTCCTGCCTGATCTAAAAGAATAAGCATTCCTTCGCCTTCGATGAAACGGAAGCAGAAGTTTGCGTTATTTGGCAAACGATTAGTTTTGTGTCCGTTTAATCTAGCATATGGCACTTTCTCTAAAACCTGTTCAATTAAATAATCTCGCATTTGAGAAATGGACGCTGCTTTTTCTTCCATTGTCGTAGAAGCAATCTCTACCGCTTTTCCCACTCCAACAATACCAGGAACATTATGTGTACCTGCACGGCGACGACGCTCCTGCGCACCACCATGAACAAAAGATAATATCTTTACCCCTTTACGAATATACATCACTCCTATTCCTTTTGGTCCATGAATTTTGTGACCACTGGCTGAAAGCATGTCGATATTCATCTCATCTACATTGATTGGAATATGTGCAAAGGCCTGTACCGCATCAGTATGGAAAAGCACTCCGTATTTACGGGCAATCGCACCAATTTCTTTCAGGGGCTGAATTGTACCTATTTCGTTGTTGGCTGCCATAACGGAAATTAAAATGGTATCTGGACGAATCGCAGCTTCTAATTCATCTAATTTTACTACACCATCTTCATCTACACTTACATAAGTCACTTCAAATCCATTTTTTTCGAGCCACTGGCATGTGTGTAGTACCGCATGATGTTCAATGGTAGTTGTAATGATGTGTTTTCCTTTTTTGCCATAAGCTTCGGCAGTTGCTTTTAATGCCCAATTATCCGATTCACTACCACCACCTGTGAAATAAATTTCTTCTGGTTTTGCACTAATTAAACTTGCAACATTCTCACGTGCTTCTGTCACCGCTTTTCCCGCCCTATTGGAAAAACTATAAAAAGCAGATGGGTTTCCATAACACTCTGTAAAATACGGCATCATGGCTTCAACCACTTCTGGGTAAACGCGAGTTGTTGCTGCATTATCTAAATAAATCATTTTTTCCATAATCTGATAAGCCTCTTTCTATTCATTTTCTGTTATATTTCTTTGCCAATCGACAAGGTCTTGTAATGTAGTATTATCTACCACATCATTCACCGCATCATTCATCTTTTGCCAAAGCATGGCAGATACGCAGGCACCTCTTTTTTCACAGTTTTCTGTAGCATCTTCTACACAGGACACCGGCGCAATACTTCCTTCTGCTAAACGCAAAATCATACCAGCTGTATAGTCCTTCGGTTCTTTCGTTAAAAGATATCCCCCTTGTGCACCACGTATACTTTTTACATATCCTGCTTTATTGAACAATGCAATTATTTGCTCTAAGTATTTTTCAGATATATTCTGTCGATTTGCAATATCTTTCACTCGAATTGGACCTCTATCCAAATGCATAGCTAAATCTATCATAATACGCAGAGCATATCTTCCTTTTGTTGAAATCTTCATTGTCTCACCTTCACTTTTAATTCCTACTGTTTCACTATACTTTCTAGTGTATATTTTGTCAATATGCATATAAAAAAAGAAAGTCCTTCGACTTTCCTAGTATCTCCATATTCAATAAAAAATTCCTATCAAATAAAAAGGTCTTTCGTTTTCATGCTACCATCCAGGCACCCTCGCGGCACATGAGATGGTCTGCTTATGGCTGCTGTATTCCTACCCTGACCAGGTTCACAGGTCCCATTGCGCAAGACCCGAATAGCAGCATGAAAACGAAAGACTTATCGTCGCTTATTTAATTAACTCGGGTAAGTATACCCCACTCTTCTATGCATTGTCAAGTTTTGCCTGTTTCTTTTTTTCACGAAGCGCCTGGAAAAAACCGGACAACATAACAGAGCATTCTTCTTCTAGTACACCAGTCTCCATTTCTACCTGATGATTAAACTGTTTCATCTGAAGGAGATTGATAACCGAACCTGCACAGCCAGCTTTTGGATTCATAGAACCGATGACTACTTTTCCAAGTCGAGACTGCACGATAGCTCCCGCGCACATCTGACATGGCTCCAAAGTCACATACATGGTACAGTCTTCTAAGCGCCAGTCGCCTGTTTTCTTGCTGGCTTTTTTGATCGCCGCAACTTCTGCATGTGCAAGTGTATTTTTATCTGTGTTTCTTCTATTATATCCACGTGCTATGATTTTATCATTTTGTACAATGACACAGCCAATCGGAACTTCATCCAGCTTATATGCTTTTTTCGCCTCGCGAATGGCCGCCTTCATGTATTTTTCGTCTTGTGTCATAATCTGTCTCTTTCTGTCTGTTGTGCTAGCGTATGGTACACACTCTATGCTATAATCTACCCATATCATACCACGTTTATGAAAGAAGGCAACCATGTTATTACAATATGAAACGCAAAGATTAATTTTAAAAGTACTCGGTCCGGATTACTCCAACGACGTACTTCGTTTTTATAAAAATGACCAGGCGTTATTCGAACAATACGAAGCAGACCGTAGTCCTAATTTCTATACAGAGACACATCAGCGCACAATCCTACAGCTCGAATATGGCTTAACTTTAAAATTGACGCAAGTACGTTTCTATGTATTCCTGAAAGAGAATCCTGAAAAGATTATTGGAACTGTTTGTCTCTATGATATTTCCAGCACCTATTCCCGCGCAGAAATCGGATATAAGTTCTCCAGTGAATATCATCACAAAGGATACGCAACGGAAGCTGTTGAAAAATTAATCGACATCGCCTTTACTGATTTGAATTTACATAGACTAAGCGCCCATGTACAAGAGGATAATCTCGCTTCGATCAAATTGTTAACAAATCTAGGCTTTGAAAAAGAAGGAATCTGTCGTGACTATCTGCGTTTAAACAGAATCTGGACGGACCATCTACAGTATAGCCTGATTGCACCAACTTTAGATCTTTAATCCTGTAAACCAGCAGCCGAAG
>JAZQZJ010000093.1:0-7790 GCA_045633955.1 Agathobacter sp.
AAAACAGTCAGTTATGAGAGCTCTTACAAGTTCTTATGCTGGACGTAAAGAAAGAAAGAGACAGTTCCGTCAGTTATGGATCGCTCGTATCAACGCAGCAGCTAGATTAAACGGACTTTCATACAGCCAGTTCATGCACGGCCTTAAATTAGCAGAAGTTGATTTAAACCGTAAAGTATTAGCTGATATGGCTGTTACAGATGCAGCTGGTTTTGCTGCTTTAGTAGAAGTTGCTAAATCTAAATTAGCTTAATAGCGTGAGGAAAGGACATCATATTGATGTCCTTTTTTATTTATATAAATGTTGTGTTATTTTGTGTATGTTTTGTAGTATTTTTGCACTATACAAAGTAGAAGATTTGGGATAAACTGATGATAGAAGAAATGATTCATAACTATTCATGAGTCTTGAAAGGAGAAGGGATTATGGCGATTTTAGTTACAGGCGGTGCAGGTTATATTGGAAGCCACACATGTGTAGAATTATTAAATGAGGGGTATGAAGTAGTTGTATTAGACAATCTTTCCAATTCTTCGGAAAAATCTTTGGAAAGAGTAAAAGAGTTGACTGGAAAGCAGCTGACTTTCTATAAGGGGGATATTTTAGATAGAGAGATTTTGAATGAGATTTTCCAGAAAGAAAAGATTGAAAGCTGTATCCATTTTGCAGGGTTGAAAGCAGTAGGTGAATCTGTAGCAAAACCATGGGAATATTATAACAACAATATCAATGGTACTTTGGTATTAGTAGATGTAATGAGACAGTATAATTGTAAAAATATTATTTTTTCATCATCTGCAACGATTTATGGGGATCCAGCACAGATTCCAATTACAGAAGAATGTCCAAAAGGTCAGTGTACAAATCCATATGGATGGACAAAATCAATGCTGGAACAGGTTCTTATGGATATTCAGAATGCAGATAGAGAATGGAATGTGATTATTCTTCGATATTTCAATCCAATCGGCGCTCATAAGAGTGGTAGAATTGGTGAAAATCCAAATGGTATTCCAAATAACTTGATGCCTTATGTAACACAGGTTGCAGTTGGCAAATTAGAAAGCCTTGGTGTGTTTGGAAATGACTATGATACTCCAGATGGTACTGGCGTGCGTGATTATATCCATGTAGTTGATTTGGCAAGAGGTCATGTGAAAGCATTAAAGAAAATTGATGAAAATGCAGAGCTTTGTATTTATAACCTTGGAACGGGTCATGGATATAGTGTGTTAGATATCGTAAAGAATTTTGAAGCTGCAAATAATATTAAAATTCCATATGTAATTAAAAATAGAAGACCTGGAGATATTGCTACATGCTATTGTGATCCTACAAAAGCAAAAGAAGAACTTGGATGGGTTGCGGAATATGGCATCAAAGAAATGTGTGAGGATGCTTGGAGATGGCAGAGTAATAATCCAAATGGATATGAAGAATAAAAAAATTCTTGCAAAGTAAGCGCATTCGTGCTATACTTTGCGAGTATGGTTCGTTGGTCAAGCGGTCAAGACGTCGCCCTCTCACGGCGAAAACACGGGTTCGATTCCCGTACGAACTGTTGACTGTATGAGATTTTTCATAACAGCCCAACCCGGAAGCACATCTTATGATTAAGATGTGTTTTTTCTTTTTTATAATTCTGCAATATGTGATGAAAAAAATCTAGAAAAAATTGTTTAAAATTTATAAAAAATATTGAAAAAATTATAATTAAGGAGTAAAATTTATATATCAATTGTATGTTACGGGGGAATTTTTTTATGGCAAAGGAAAAAACCAATGAAAAAGTGAAATTTGATTCGAAGAATCTTGTTAGCCAGAAAGCACAATTAGAGCAGATTCGTAAACGTAATGTTATTATCCTTACATTAGGTGTTATATTGATGCTTGTTTCTATCGGTGTAAGTATTATGGCAAACGCAGCAAAGACTCAGCAGTTAACAGTTACTATGGCATTAGATCAGTATCGTATTGGTTCAAAGAACTTAACGGCAGCTGTACAGTCATATGCTGTTACTGGAGATAAGCAGTATTATGACGATTATATGAAAGAATTAAATGATGATCAGAATCGTGAAAAAGCTTTGGCTATCTTGACAGAAGAAGGTTTAGAGGATGGTGAATGGGCAATCATTGACCAGATTTCTGGATTGTCAAATGGATTGGTTCCATTAGAAGAAGCGGCTATGACAGATGTTGCTAATGGTGACTTGGCTTCAGCTCAAAGTGAAGTGTTTAGTGATGAATATTCTAATGCGGTTGTACAGATTACTGCGTTGACGGATGAGTTGATTGCAACAGTACAGGGACGTTTGGCGAATGCATCGGATATATGTAGTGTGATTCAGACAGTGTCTCAGATTATCTTAATTGCAACATTCTTATTTATTGCAAAACAGTTTATTGCAGCAATTAACTTTGCAGAAAGAGAATTATTAGTTCCTATCGAAAAAGTATCAGCTGAAATGCAGAATCTTGCAGTAGGTGATTTTACACAGATTCTTGATTTGAAAGAAGATGAAAGTGAAGTTGGTACTATGGTTTCTTCTATCGCAACTATGAAAAAGAATAATAGTGGTATGATTGAAGAAATCGCTATTGTATTAGGTCAGATGGGCGATGGTAACTACAATTTCAGATTAGAAAAAGAATACGTTGGTGCATTTGTTGCTATCAAAGAAGCGATTGAAAAAATCGGAGCACAGATGCGTGAAACATTACTTACAATTCGTGATGTATCTGGTCAGATTGATGCTGGTGCAGAACAGCTTGCATGTGCAGCACAGGATTTGGCGGATGGTACAACTAGACAGGCTGCTCAGGTTACAGATTTAGTTGATCTTGTTAATATCATGACAGAGAGTATGGAAGCGAGTGCAAAAGATGCAGAAGAATCTGTAGAACTTGCAACAGCAGCTGGTGCAACAGTTGTTGCTGGAAGCCAGAAGATGGAAGAACTTAAAGTTGCTATCGCTGAAATTAGTAAATGCTCTGAACAGATTGGTACAATTATTGGTGCAATTAATGATATCGCATCTCAGACCAACCTTTTATCGCTCAATGCTTCTATCGAAGCTGCTCGTGCTGGTGAAGCAGGTAGAGGTTTCGCAGTAGTAGCTGATCAGGTTAAGAAATTAGCGGAAGAATCTGCAGCTGCAGCTGGCAGATCAAATGAATTGATTGAAACTACAATTGCAACAGTAGAAAAAGGTATTGCAATTGCAGATGAAACCGTTGCAAATATGAATGATGTATTAGTAAATGCAAAAGCTGCTACTGATAAGATGACACAGATTTGTGATAAGCTTCGTCAGGATGTAGAAAACATGCACAATGTAAATGCATCAATCGCAGATGTATCTGCGGTAGTTGATAATAACTCAGCAACATCAGAAGAAACAGCTGCAGTTAGTGAAGAACAGAAAGCACAGGTAGACACAATGGTATCTATTATGGAATCATTCTCTATCTAGTTTGCTTAATTGGCAGAAAATACTTGCGTTTTAAGTGTTTTCGTGTTAGTATAATTAAGAACGTTATAGAATGACTAGATTGAGAGAGGGCAAAGGTCCTCTCTCAATTTATGTTATAAAAGAAAGAGAGGTGTGTTTCGAGTGTCAAAAGCAAGTGTCTATGAAGGAAAAACAGAAGAACTGATTTTACCTATTCTAGAAAAAATGAATTTTGAATTAGTTGATGTAGAGTATGTAAAAGAAGGTAGTATTTTCTACTTAAGAGCTTATATTGACAAGGAAGGCGGTATTACAGTCAATGATTGTGAAGCAGTTGCCAGAGAAATGAACGTATTATTGGATGAAAAGGATTTTATTCCAGATTCTTATACTTTTGAGGTGAGTTCACCAGGTTTAGGACGTCCCTTGAAAAAGGAAAAAGATTACGTTCGCAATATGGGAAAAGAAGTGGAGATTCGCACCTATCGTGCTATAAATAGAAATAAAGAATTCTATGGTTTTTTAACAGCATATGATAAAGATAGTGTGACAATTGATGCAGATGGAGAAGAAATCTGTTTCCAGAAGTCAGAAATTGCACTGATCCGTCAGGCTGTTCATTTTTAGATAACGTAAAATAGGAGGAAAAATAAAATGAATAATGAGTTATTACAGGCGTTAAACATATTAGAGCAGGAAAAAAACATTAGCAAAGAAACATTGCTTGAAGCGATTGAAAATTCTCTTGTTCAGGCATGCAAAAATCACTTTGGTAAAGCAGATAATGTAAAAGTAGTGATTAATCCTGAAACATGTGAATTCCATTGTTATCAGGAAAAGACAGTTGTAGAAGAAGTAGAAGATTTGGTAGAACAGATTTCACTTGTAAATGCACAGATGATTGATCCTAATTTTGAATTAGGTGACATTGTTCAGATTGAAGTAAAATCAAAAGAATTTGGACGTATTGCTACACAGAATGCAAAGAACGTTATTTTACAGAAAATTCGTGAAGAAGAAAGAAAAGTTGTTTTTGATGAATATAACAGTAAAGAAAAAGATGTTGTAACAGGTATTATTCAGCGTTATGTTGGCAAGAATGTTAGCATCAATTTAGGAAAAGCAGATGCTCTTTTAACTGAAAGCGAACAGATTAAAGGAGAATCATATGTTCCAACAGAACGTATTAAAGTATATATTCTTGAAGTAAAATCTACTTCAAAGGGACCAAAGATTCTTGTATCAAGAACACATCCAGAACTTGTAAAGAGATTGTTTGAATCTGAAGTAACAGAAGTAAAAGACGGTATTGTAGAAATTAAATCTATTTCACGTGAAGCTGGTAGCAGAACAAAGATTGCAGTTTGGTCAAATGACCCAGATGTAGATCCAGTTGGTGGATGTGTAGGTATGAATGGTGCACGTGTAAATACAATTGTAGAAGAACTTCGTGGTGAAAAAATTGATATTATTACATGGGATGAAAATCCAGCGATTTTAATTCAGAATGCACTTAGCCCAGCAAAAGTTATTTCTGTTATTGCTGTTGGTGATGGAAACACAGCGAAAGTAGTAGTACCTGATTATCAGTTATCACTTGCAATTGGTAAAGAAGGTCAGAATGCTCGTCTTGCAGCTCGTTTAACAGGTTTCAAGATTGATATTAAGAGTGAAACACAGGCTCGCGAATCAGGTGATTTCATGGATTATGAAAATGATTATCTTGATGAAGAGTACTATGACGAAGAAGAGTACTATGATGAAGAATATAACGAGGACGAGGAATAATGACAAATAAGAAAGTTCCAATGCGCCAATGTGTTGGCTGTGGTGAAATGAAATCAAAAAAAGAGTTATTGCGTGTCATTAAAACGCCAGAAGAAGAAATCATATTAGATACAACTGGTCGTAAAAATGGACGTGGTGCTTATATTTGCGCTAGCATGGAATGCTTGAAAATCGCCCAGAAAAAACGTGGTCTGGAACGTTCTTTGAAAGTATCGATTCCGGAAGATGTTTATGAATCTTTAGAACAGGAGATGAGTAAAGTTGCGAAATAGAGTATTTCAAATGTTAGGTATTGCCGCAAAGTCCGGAAATGTAGTAAGTGGTGAGTTTTCTACAGAGAAAGCAATAAAAACAGGGCATGCATATTTGGTAATTGTAGCAGAAGAAGCTTCTGCGAATACAAATAAGATGTTTACAAATATGACTTCATTTTATGAGGTTCCTATGTATGTGTTTGGAACAAAAGAAGAGCTTGGAAGATGTATCGGAAAAGAGTTTAGAGCTTCTTTGGCCATAACAGATGAAAACTTGGCAAATGCTGTAGAAAAGAAACTGCAAGCTTGTAAAACTGAATAATGGAGGTAACTTAAATGGCAAAAATGAAAGTCCATGAACTTGCAAAAGAGTTAGAAATAGAATCAAAAAGTATTATTGAGTTCTTAAAAGGAACTGAACATGAAGTAAAAGCAGCACAGAGCAGTATTGAAGACGCAGCACAGGATATGGTGCGTAATAAATTTGCGAAAAAAGCTGCATCTGCACCAAAGCAGGAAGAAGCAAAAACAGAAGGTGAAGTGAAAGAGCGTCCAAAGAAAAAAGCTAGTATTGCTGCTGTATTTAATCCACAGTATAGTAAACAGCCACAGAGACGTCCTGCTGGAGCAAATGGCCAGCAGAGAAAACCTGGTTCTAGACCAGATGGAGATCGTAGACCAGAAGGTCGTGGTCCAAAACGTGAAGGTGCACCAAAACAGGAACAGCATACCATTATTAAACCACGTCCAGTGGGAGAACGTGCAATGCGTCCAATTAGTGAAAGAACAAAACAGAATGACGATTTGGTAATGACTAGTGCTGCTTCAGCACAGCCACAGGTTCAGAAAGAAACTGTTCCTGTAGAACGTTCACAGCAGACTGAAAATAGACCTGAAAGACAGGAAAGAGTAGAAAGACAGGAACGTCCAAATAGAGGTGATCGTCCACAGGGTGATAGACCAAATAGAGGTGATCGTCCACAGGGTGACAGACCAAACAGAGGTGATCGTCCGCAGGGTGACAGACCAAATAGAGGTGATCGTCCACAGGGCGAAAGACCAAATAGAGGTGATCGTCCACAAGGCGATAGAAATAATCGTAATGACAGAAACGATAGAAACGACAGAAATAATGGAAAAGGCCGTTTCGATCGTGAAATGGATAAATTCAATAAGGAATCAGCTGCGGCTGCTCCAGAAGAAATGCGTGGCAAAGAAAGCCGTGAGAGAAACGATCGTCGTAACAACAATAATAATAGACGTCAGGATCACGACAAGTTAGGTAAAAAACAAGAAAACTTTATCAATCTTGAAAAGAATGGTGGAAAGAAGAAACATGCTCCACAGCCACAGAAACCAAAGGAAGATCCAAACGAAATCAAAACAATTACAATTCCTGAAAAATTAACAATCAAAGAATTGGCAGATGCAATGAAGGTTCAGCCTTCTGTAATTATCAAAAACCTTTTCATGAAAGGTACTATGGTTACAATGAACCATGAAGTAGATTTTGAAACAGCAGAAGAAATTGCATTAGAATTCAATTTTATTTGTGAACAGGAAGAAAAAGTGGACGTAATTGCAGAACTCTTAAAAGAAGATGAAGAAAATGAAGACGATATGGTAGCTCGTCCACCAGTAGTTTGTGTTATGGGTCACGTTGACCATGGTAAAACATCTCTTCTTGATGCTATTCGTTCTACAAAAGTAACAGCAAGAGAAGCTGGTGGTATTACACAGCATATTGGTGCTTCTGTTGTATCTATCAATGATCAGAATATCACATTCCTTGATACACCAGGTCATGAAGCATTTACAGCTATGCGTATGCGTGGTGCAAACTCAACAGATATTGGTATCTTAGTAGTAGCTGCAGATGACGGTGTAATGCCACAGACTGTAGAAGCAATTAACCATGCAAAAGCTGCTGGTGTAGAAATTATCGTTGCAATCAACAAGATTGATAAACCAACAGCAAATATTGATAGAGTAAAACAGGAACTTTCTGAACATCAGTTAATTCCAGAAGATTGGGGTGGAAGTACAATTTTCTGTCCAGTTTCTGCACATACTAAGGAAGGTATCGAAAACCTCCTTGAAATGGTACTTTTAACAGCAGAAGTAATGGAATTAAAAGCAAATCCAAAACGTAAAGCACGTGGTCTTGTTATTGAAGCACAGCTTGATAAAGGTCGTGGTGCAGTTGCGACTGTACTTGTACAGAAAGGTACTCTTCGTGTAGGTGATCCTATTGCATGTGGAAGCAGCTATGGTAAAGTTCGTGCTATGATT
>JAZQZJ010000094.1:0-1958 GCA_045633955.1 Agathobacter sp.
TGATGTGAAGGGAGTGTTTGTGCTATGGTCAGCATTACCTTGACAATATTCAAAAACAACTTGACCGTCTTTAAGAACAAGCACTCCACCTTGAAAATCTCTTGGGATAATATTTTCAAATGATTTCATAAAGATTTCTCCATCAAATTCAAATAATTGCGTGCTTTCAATCTATCCAAAAGACTGAAATTTATCTCTCTAAATCAATATCTATTTTGTACTCGTCATCAATGAGTATATAATTCACTTTATGTGCAATCGCAAGTTCCAAGACCTGCCTATTATCTTCTAATACCGTTTCCAAAATACAATAATCATCATCTATACGATTTTCAATTACACTTGCATAGCCTTTAATATCGGCAAAATGATTTCTTATATATTCCTCACTCATTACAAGACAAAAATATCTAATATTATTAAGATATTCCTGTTCAAAATCTATTTTCCAATCAAAAGGAATGTAACAGCCTTCGACAATCAAATTCTGCTTATTTTCTATCGCAGTTTTAATCATTTCACGAACAATAGCCCACAAGTATGCTGTTAAATCTAAATCATCACTTGTTGGAGTAAGTTCTGTATTACCACTTCGTATCAAACCCATTTTCAAGTGGTCTATTGAAAGATATGGATATTTATACTTTTCGAGCAGTTTCTGTGCCAATGCTGTTTTTCCTGTATGTGATGCTCCTGCTATTAAAATAATCATTCTCTAACCTCTTTGTAAAATTCAAAAAAGTGTAAGGTTGTAAGGCTTTAATCGTATTTATAGTAGAAGGTTATTTTGCACATGTAAAAGAGATCTGTGAATCACACGATAACTGAAAGTTACCAATCTAACAGTTAACATCTTTCAGAACTATTTTTTCTTTCTTAAATAAATATACCAGTAAACTGCTCCTACACAAACCGCTCCTCCAACAATATTTCCAAGTGTAACTGGAATCAAGTTGGTAATAAAGAAGTTTTTCCATGTAATTACACTTAAATTCAAACCTGCTGCTTCTGCCACTGCCACGTAAGAAGGAACATATTTTCCAAACAAACCCGCACTAATATAATACATATTTGCTACACAATGTTCAAATCCACACACCACAAAAATCAAAATCGGAAAAAACAAACTAATTATTTTTCCTGCGGAATCTTTTGCGGAAAACGCTACCCAAACAGCAAGGCATACAAGAATATTACAGAAAATCCCTTTAATAAATGCTTCCGAAAACGTCATTGTGCATTTTGTCACTGCTGTAGAAAAAACTGATACTGCCATCCCTCCATCAAACATGTTGTACTGACCAGAATAAACAAGACCCGCTGCTACTAACATCCCGCCTACCATATTTCCAAAGTAAACAACAATCCAATTTCTAAGCAACTGTTTTACTGTAATTTCTTTTTCCAATAGTGGAATACTTAAAAGACAGTTTCCTGTAAAAAGCTCGCTTCCTGCAAGAAGAACTAAAGTTAAACCTCCTGGAAATATACATCCACTAATTAATTTACCTACTGATGCCGGTGTAACTCCGACTGCTGCTGTAGCAGAACCAACACCACCAAATGCGATAAATGCCCCTGCAATTACTGCAAGCACAAACATCTTATCTATTGCCAGATTTGCCTTCCCCTTTCCAATTGCTACATAGTTTTTTGCGATTTCTGCTGGTGAGTTCATTCCCATTTTATCTTCTCCTTATTTAATACTTTTCACAATCAATCATTATATCTACTTTACACTTCTAATACAATAGATTTTTTGATACTTCATTTTTTAGAAAAGATAAATATCTCGCTTAGCCCCACTATATTTTAATCCTTCTCTCAGTTCAATTCACCGGCCTACTGAAAGTTTACTTTCTCAAATATTTCTTATCCAGCACCTCATCATGGCAACATGTACCATCCGAAAGGTCTGAATGTCTAATAAATTTAAGTCGGAGGCCAAGCGGTCTTAG
>JAZQZJ010000095.1:0-6024 GCA_045633955.1 Agathobacter sp.
CGATGCAGGCAACCGTATCTTTGGCACAAAGTAAATCAAAAAGCTCAGCGTAATGCTGAGCTTTTCTTTTTATTCTTCTGGCAAAATTGCATTTAAAATAATACCTGAAAGAGCACCTACTGCAAGACCAGAAAGACTGATTGTAATGCTTCCGATCTGGAATGCGATACAGCCTGCTGCACTGTAGTTGATACCGATAGAAAGCACAAGGATAAGTGCTGCGATAATTACGTTACGTGTCTTTGTAAAATCTACCTGATTTTCCACGATGTTACGTACACCTACTGCCGAAATCATACCGTAGAGGATTAATGAAATACCACCTACAGTTGCTGTTGGCATTGCCTGGATTACTCCTGCAAACTTAGGGCAGAATGAGAAGATGATTGCAAATACTGCTGCAAGTCTTACTACAAATGGATCATAAACTTTAGATAAGTTTAATACACCTGTATTTTCGCCATATGTTGTGTTTGCAGGTGCACCAAAAAGAGATGCTAAAATAGTTGCTACACCATCACCAAGAAGTGTTCTGTGAAGCCCTGGCTCTTTAATATAATTTTTTCCTGTTGTAGAAGAAATCGCAGAAACGTCTCCAATATGTTCTACAACTGTTGCAAGTGCGATTGGCACGATTGTAATAATAGATGTTACAAGCATAGACGCATCAAAGTTTTCACCAAATAAAGCGAAAACAGTATATTCTGTTTCGATCGGAAAACCAATCCAATTTGCATTTGCAACACCAGAAAAGTCCACTTCACCCATAAGAATACCTGCTACATAAGAAGCGATTACACCAATAAGAATTGGAACAATTTTAATCATACCTTTTCCGAATATATTGCAAAGAATAACTACTACAATAGCTACTAATGCCACTGCCCAATTGTTTGCACAGCTGTCAATTGCAGACTGTGAAAGTGTAAGACCAATTGCAATGATGATTGGACCTGTTACGATTGGTGGGAAGAACTTCATAACTTTCTTTGCTGAAAAAAGTTTGATAAGTGCTGCCATGATTAAATATACAAGTCCTGCACATGCTACTCCAAAACATGCATATGGTATCATTTCCACATTACTGCTACCATCTGCTAACTTTGGCGCAATAGCAAAGTATCCGCCTAAAAACGCAAAGGAAGAACCTAAAAATGCTGGTACTTTTCCTTTTGTTACTACGTGGAATAATAAAGTACCTACACCAGCGAATAAAAGTGTAGTTGAAACACTTAATCCTGTAAGAAGTGGCACTAATACTGTAGAACCAAACATTGCAAACATATGCTGTAAGCCAAGAATGATTACACTTGGTGCACCAAGCTGTTTTGCATCATAAATTGCTTCTGTGTTTTTATTCATATTATATTATCTCCTTTGAAAATGAAATTTCCAAATTGGTATTCTATCAAAAAAGGCGTTGCGATGCAACACCTCTTTTTTACCAATTATTGAAATATAGCAAATACGAATATTACCATAGCTACCACAACAGGTATTCCCATAATAATTCCGTATATTACTTTCTTTATTAGTGGACTTATTCTTGGATATTTCTTTTTCAGCAAATGCCAAGACAAACCAAACAAAGACCAAACACCAAGGATAATAAATGGATACAAGAATCCTTGCAACAAACGATCTACGCCCCATTCCCCCGAAAAGACTCCGAGAAAAATATAATAAGACACAGCACCGACAACAAACGATTTCAACACTCTCTGTACGATTTCCTTTTTACCATAACGAACGTTTCCATCTTCATCCAATAATTCGAAATAGCGATAAAATAGTTGCTTCTCATATCCAATACTGTCATTCACAATTTCTAAGAATCTGTTTCCCGCCTGTTCCTGTTCCCTAATTTCTTCCCAATAAAAGTTCTCATTGAAACTATCAAAATCTTCCTGTCTGCTCTGCATTTTCTTACATATTTTGATAGCTCCACTTACTTCATTCATCTTTTCTTGTAGCGCTTGAATATTCTTTTCAAGAAGTTCTTGCAATGGTACATTTTCTTCCAAGAAATCTTTTATCTCTGCGACTGAAAATCCTAATTTACGCAAAATAATGATTTTCTTTAAAACCACAATATCCTCTTCACTATATTCACGATATGTATTTCCGTTTCTCTTAGGCACAAACAGATTTTCTTTTTCATAGAATCGAATAGTTGCTCTAGATAATCCTAACTGTTCTTCTACTTCTTTAATCGTCATAAATTTTCCCTCCTTTACCCCTGTAGGATAAAGTATAAATAAAGTTTACAGTCAAGGATTATTTTTAAAATACTCTAATATTGATTGAATCCCCTTTACCATATCACCCAATTCCATCGTATACCCTGTGGTCGGATTCTGCTCCGACAAAAATGGTACATGTATAAAACCAGCCTTTATATTAGGATAATTAACCGCGACTTCATGTAATACAGTATACATAACATGGTTGCAGACATAAGTTCCTGCACTATATGAAACTGCTGCATCTACACCAACCTCCTGCATCGCCTCTACCAGGTCCCATACAGGCAAAGTAGAAAAATATGCTACAGGTCCCTCTTCTATAATTGACATATCTATTGGTGCATCTCCTGCATTATCCGGTAATTCTCTTTTACCGTTAGAAGAACGTACATTGTCCAAATTAATTGCCACACGCTCTACACTAATCTCTGGTCGACCTCCAGCCTGTCCAAGAGATAACACCACATCAGGCTGTTGCTCTTTTAAGAGTTCTTTCAAAATATTCGATGTTGCACGAAACTCCACAGGAAGTACTTTCTTTATTAAAACCGCATCCTTTGGAGTTTCTAATTTCTCTAGAATAAGTTGAGACGGATTAACCTCTCGTCCATTAAATGGCTCAAATCCTGTTACTAATATCTTCATCATGCTAATCCTCTTTATCTAAATCCAACAGTTTATATAACGTTGGTTCAAACGAAAATTCCTGCATAATGCTGCGAACTTCCTTTAACATACTCACCTTTACCTGCTTTGGCATAATTGGACGACGTACAGCACGAATTAAAATGTTTTTGGGTGTGTGTGCAAAGTCAATAAACTCTAACAACTGTGTTTTATATCCACAATATTCTAAGAGATTCCCTCGAATCGCATCCGTTGCTAATGCAGAAAAACGTTCTTTGATAATTCCGTAGCGGGATAAGATACTTAAGCTCTCTGGTTCGATTTGCTTATTTAATTCATGCTGACAACAAGGAACCGAAAAAATCATTTTTGCATTCCATTGAATCGCATTATATAACGCAAAATCAGTAGCTGTATCACAAGCATGAAGGGTGATTACCATATCCACATCAAATGGTGCCTTGAAGCCATTTACATCACCAACTTCAAATTTTAAGTTAGTATACTGATATTTTTCTGCGGCTTCATTACATTTTTTAATAACATCTTCTTTTAAATCAAGACCTATCATATTTACCTTTAAGTGCATCACTTCTGTAAGGTAATAGTATACGACAAACGTAAGGTACGATTTTCCACAGCCAAAGTCAATGACATTAAGTTCTTCCACTTTTAAATCTGAAACTTCGTCATCAATAATTTCAATAAAACGGTTAATCTGTTTGTATTTATCATACATGGCATTAACTACTTTACCATCTTTTGTGAAAACTCCCATATCTACGAGCGGCTCAATATTCATACCTTCTTTTAAGATGTAGTTTTTCTTACGATTGTGACCTTCCACTTTCCCTGTAAGCTTCACCGCATCTGTAGCTATCTTTTTTACTTTATAATTACATTTTCCTTTTTTCGATATCAGAATAATATGTTCTTCTGTGGCAGACATCGCATTGATTTGTTTGTAATGATTCTTCGCTAACTCAACGCATCGAGCGGACAATTCTTCAAGCAAAACATTTTCATGAAATACCTGCTTTTCTGTATATTTTGCAATTTGATAGGTTTTACCTTTATTTTCGATAATTATCTTTTTGTATTCTTCCGATTTGCTAAAAGGATTACTGATGATGATTTTTTGTGGGTTTGCCTTTAGCAAGGATGTTATATATTGTCTTAATTCACTCATGATTTTCTCCATTTATAATTCTAAAATATATTCTTTTTGGTATTTCCAAAACCAATTATAAATCCTACTATGTATAGATTCTATCATAATTGTCCTATCAAATAAATATAAAGCTTCAACATCATTCCATTAAATATCGGTTTACCAATTGTTTTATTTTACTTGTATTCAAAACCATCTGATCCGTTTCATATGTAAGGATTAATCGCTCTCCCTGAAAAATATTATTACTCTCATACAGGTTTATTCTCTTAACCATATTTCTTGCATACTCTGGATTATCTACCATCCCATTATGTTCCCAGTAAATCTCCTCACCTGTTTTTGGTGAAAGAAATGTAAAATCCGGATAAATCGTCCCCACTCCATTCAAATATAATGGGCACTCATATTTATATTCAATTCCATTTCGATAGAAATAGTCTGCTATTATTTTTTCCGATTTCGACCGAACTCTCTCTCCCTTTTCAGTCAATATCATAGGTGTATCTTCTCGAAAACTTTTCCCTTTATACGCTTCTGACTTCCATTCATTTAATCTTTGCCCCCAGGTAGGCTCTATGGGATTAATTAACTCCTGTCTTTCTCTTCGTTCTTTTAAAAAAATCTCTTCTATTTCATTTTCTCTATAATCCTTTGTGATTTTTTGAATCTGTAACAACCTTTTTTCTGCAAGTCTAAGCACTTTTTCATCATAGCTTTTCTGTGCAAGCTGTCTAGCCAATTCTATATTATCCTTGTTTATGTAGATTCCTGCTTTTCTTTCATTAGTGCATCTATAGTATTGTAGCTTATTATGGCTTCTAGACAATCTTAACGTGCCAGGTGGTGCATTTTTCAATTTTTCTTTTGTTATTTTAATGATCTTTTCTAAGCGCTTTTGCTCTGCAAACAATAATTCTTTTAATTTATACATTTTATCATCCTCTCCTTTTTCGATTTTTTATATTCTATCCGTAATTTCATCTATCATTTACGGACTCGCCAAATATTTTTGACACATAATATGTAATATTATCCCACCCTTACGTATTAACTCATAGCACACATAATTTATATCCGTAAATTCACATACATTTTACCGACTATTTATTTAGATTATGTCATTCATACGTAGATCTCCCAGAATCTTACGTCCAATTCCCCTCTTTTTTACATATAATCCGTAATTTCCACTAATTCCTACGGACTTATACAATGCATTTTATTTTTCATCCGTAAACCCCACCAAATTCTACGGACAAATTTAATATTATGGAAAATATAGGCCGAAATAGCCAAGAAAATAAATATAGAAAATCCCAGAAATGCAATCGCATTTCCGGGATTTGATAACCTTGTTGTTTTCTGTAACGCTTGACTAACGTTTTGAGAACTGTGGTGCACGACGAGCTGATTTAAGACCGTATTTTTTACGTTCTTTCATACGTGGATCACGTGTTAAGTAACCAGCTGCTTTAAGTGTTGGACGGTATTCGCCATCTACCTGAAGTAATGCACGAGCGATACCATGTCTGATAGCACCAGCCTGTCCTGTATATCCGCCACCTTTAACGTTTACTAATACGTCAAATTTGTCTACTGTTTCTGTAGCAACTAATGGCTGACGAACAACTACTTTTAATGTTTCTAATCCTAAATATTCGTCGATATCTCTTTTATTGATTGTAATTTTACCTGTTCCTGGTACTAAGTATACTCTAGCAACAGATGATTTTCTTCTTCCAGTTCCGTAATACTTTGTAGTAGCCACTGTAATTTACCTCCTAATTAAAATGTTAATTCTTCTGGTTTCTGAGCTGCATGTTTGTGTTCAGGTCCAGCGTATACGAATAATTTTTTGTACATTTCACGTCCTAAAGGTCCTTTTGGAAGCATACCTTTTACAGCGAACTCAATAACTCTTTCAGGATGTTTTGCTAACATTTCTTTTAATGTAGTTTCTTTCATACCACCTACATA
>JAZQZJ010000096.1:0-36099 GCA_045633955.1 Agathobacter sp.
AAAGATCTCTAAATATGAAATATCTGATTTTTTAGAACTTCAAAACATTACAACTGGAATTAAAAAAGAAAACATTGATTGTTCAAATTTAGAATATAAGTTAAGACAAAATTTTAATGAAATTGGATGGGTTTCGGTTTATATTCATAAAACGAAACTATATATTCAAGTAGAAGAATCTCTATATGAAAACTATGAATCTACTCCAATTGAAATAGGAGTTCGCTATGATTTAATTGCCGAAAGAGACGGAATTATAGATTCTATTGTAACCCGTGAAGGAACAGCATTGGTAAAAGAAGGACAATTCGTAAAAAAAGGACAGTGTCTGGTAACTGGACAATGCGAAATTCTAGACGATACAGGTGCAATAAAGGATACGTTATATCTTTGCGCAGATGCCTTAATTTATGCAGATGTGAAAAGAACAATTCGTGTTCCTTTGTCAGAAATGGAGTTTTTGTCATTTAAGATTGCTGGAAATATTACAGATGAAATGCTTTTCTTTTATGCAAATCAAAAATTTATCCCAATTATTAAAAAATTAGAAGAAAATGGGGTTATAATTCTGGATAAAAATGTTATGATAGATAAAGAAGATAAAAATATTGTTTTTATTGGTGAAATTTTGACCAGAGAACAAATTGGAATAAATATACCTGTGGAGGATCAAATCGAGTATGAGTTTGAATGAAAAGATGATTCAAATACCAGCAAAAAATATTACAAATATTTTTGGTGAGTATGATGTGCATATTAAGCGCATTGAACGTACGCTTGGTATTACTGTTATTGCCAGAGATGATCATCTTAAAATTATAGGAACAGAACAAAGCACTGCAGATGCTGTAGAATTGTTTTCACAGTTAAATGATTTAGCAGAACGAGGCAATGTAATTACTACACAACATGTAAACTATGGATTATCCCTTATTATGGAACATAAAGGGAACTCTATGGTGGAATTAGATAGGGATTTGATTTGTCATACTACAAATGGAAAACCAATCAAACCGAAAACTTTAGGCCAAAAAGAATATGTAGATGCAATTCGAAAAAAAATGATAGTATTTGGCATGGGACCAGCTGGTACAGGTAAAACATATTTAGCTATGGCTATGGCAATTACTGCGTTTAAAAATGAAGAAGTAGGCAGAATTATTCTAACAAGACCAGCCATTGAAGCTGGTGAAAAACTTGGCTTTTTACCAGGTGATTTACAGAGTAAGGTTGATCCATACTTAAGACCACTCTATGATGCATTGTATCAAATCATGGGAGCAGAAAGTTTTCAAAAGAATATGGAAAAAGGATTGATTGAAGTTGCGCCATTAGCGTATATGCGTGGTAGAACTTTGGATAATGCCTTTATTATTTTGGATGAAGCACAGAACACAACACCTGCACAGATGAAAATGTTTTTAACACGTATTGGTTTTGGTTCGAAAGTAGTAGTAACAGGTGATGCAACACAAAAAGACTTAGCGCCTGGAGCAACATCTGGATTAGATGTTGCATTAAAAGTATTAAAAGATATTGATGAAATCGCAATTTGTAAATTAACAAATAAAGACGTAGTCCGTCATCCATTGGTACAGAGAATTGTACAGGCATATGATGTTTATGAAAATAAGAATAAAGGGAAAAAGACAAAAACGGTGAAATAATGAACGAAGAAAAGATAAGTCGTTATCGTATACTTTCTATATTGGGAATGATTGCAAGTGCTATCCTCACAGCGGGAATACTTTGTGTATTAAATCAATCAGAAATGGAACAAGTCGTATGTACCATGTTCGTTTTACTTGGATTCATTCCTATAATGATATTTGAATTAGTTTATGAACGGAATAGATATATGATTGGAAACAATAACCAAACCTCATATCAGCGAATTGCAATTGGTTTTGGTATATGCTGTATTCTTATGATTGCTATTTCTTTTATGCCAGAGTTTTTTAGACCGATTTTATTATTTCCTCTTATTATTTCAGCATTTAGCAATGAACATTTCAGTCTTTCCATTGGCATGTTTGCAAATGTGTTATTATGCATGACAACTGGTGGAAGTTTTTATGAATTACTTGCATATAGTATTTTGTTGGTAATTGGCATAATGCTTACAAAAACGTTCACAGAAAAATCTTATCGTATCTATGTTGGTTTTATTTTTCTGTTTACAAGCATTCTATATCCAAATATCTTTTATTATCTTACTTATGAAGAACTAAGCATCAAAAATCTTTTTCTCAGTATAGTGAATGGATTCCTTTTGCTTGTATTTATAACAGCAATATATCCATCTACGAAAAAAGAAACTGAAGAAGAGATTGCATATCAATATAAGCATATATTAGAAGATGATTATGTCCAAGTACGTGAAGTACGTGCATATTCTGTTGCTGAATATATTCATGCTCGTAAGGTCTCAAAAATAGCAAAAAAATATGCGACGCACTTACATCTTGATGTAGAGTTATGTGAAGCTGCTGGTTTTTATTATCGTTTAGGACGCTGGGAAGGAAATGCTGTTGTAAATAGCGGCGTACAAAAAGCAAAAGAACTTTGTTTTCCTGAAAAATTAATACTGATTTTAAGTGAATATAATGGAGAAGCAAAAAAACCTTCAACTCCGGAATCTGCTTTGGTGCATATTGTTGATGCTCTTTTAATTAAGTTAGAATTATTAGAAAACGAAGTTGGGACAAGTCAATGGAATCGTGAAGTTTTGATTTATCAGACTTTGAATGATTTTTCAACTGCAGGTCTCTATGATGAATCAGGTTTAAGTATTAATGCGTTTATTAAGATAAGACAATGGTTAGCAACGGAGGAATTATTATCATGAGTTTTTTTCTTGAAGAAGAAGTA
Organism: Agathobacter sp.; assembly: GCA_045633955.1. Lineage (GTDB taxonomy): Bacteria > Bacillota > Clostridia > Lachnospirales > Lachnospiraceae > Roseburia. Next base: position 2,872 of record JAZQZJ010000096.1, read on the forward strand.
AAAGTATCCTTTAATTTTGATTATAAGACACTTGCTGAAAAAATCGTAGATTATTGTTTGGATTATGCAAAGTTCCCTTATGAAGCAGAAGTAAATTTGACTCTGACCGATAATGAAGGGATTCATGAAATTAATAAAGAATTTCGACAAATAGATCGTCCAACGGATGTTTTATCCTTTCCAATGTTAAACTATGAAACACCAGGTGATTTTTGTTTTTTAGATGATGAAGATAGTGATGACTTTAATCCGGATACAGGAGAAGCATTACTAGGAGATATTATAATCTCCGTTGAAAAAGTCTTTGAACAGGCTGAAAACTATGGACATAGTGTAGAGCGAGAATATGCATTTCTTATTACACATAGTATGCTACATTTATTTGGATATGACCATATGGAAGAAGATGAAGCAAAAATTATGGAAGAAAAGCAAAAAGAAATACTAGAAAAGATGAACATTTTAAGATAAAGGAATAGTATGTTATGGGATCATCCAAGAAAGATTCAAACTTTTTAGTGCAGGGCTCAATACTTGCCGCTGCATCCATTATTAGTCGAATTATCGGACTTTTATACCGTTTACCTATGACTGATATCATTGGAGATACGGGTAACAATTATTATAGTTGTGCATTTGAAATTTATAATATTATGCTGATTATTTCTTCTTACAGTTTGCCTCTTGCCGTATCAAAATTGGTTTCGGCACGTATTGCAAAAGGACAGAGAAGACAAGCCTATCAAGTATTTAAAGGTGCGCTGATTTTTGCAGTAATTGCTGGTACAGCAGTTGCTTTAATTGTATATTTTGGCGCAGAATTATTTACTGCGATGTTACAGACACCGCTAAGTATATTTGCCCTTAAAATTCTCGCCCCAGTTTTGGTGGTTGTTGCAGTTCTTGGTGTTTTACGAGGTTTTTTCCAAGGACTTGGAAATATGTTGCCAAGTGCTGTTTCACAGATTATCGAACAAATAGTAAATGCGATTGTAAGTATCTGGGCTGCCTATGTACTATTCCAATATGGTACAAAAATAGGACAGGTTTTAGGTGATCCAGAAAAATATGGTGCAGCTTTAGGTGCTGCTGGTGGTACACTTGGTACAAACCTTGGTGCTGTTTCTGCTTTATTGTTTATGTTATTTGTTTTCTACGCATACATGCGTGTATTTAAAAAGAAAATGAAACGTGAACGTAATGTGGAAGTAGATTCCTTTGGATATATCATGAAGATACTGGTAATCACGATTATTCCAGTACTTCTTAGTTCTACTATTTACAACATTAGTGGTATTTTAGATCAGGGTATTTTTAAAAATATCGCAACATTGCAAGGATATAAACCAGAACAAATTGATGTATGGTGGGGCGTATTCTCAGGTAAGTATAAAGTACTTATCAATGTGCCTATTTCCATTGCATCGGCTATGGCAGCGTCCAGTGTGCCTTCTTTATCTGCATCTTATGCAGAAGGAAACAAAGAAGCGGTTAATAACCAGATTAATGCGGCCATCCGTTTTATAATGGTAATTGCTATCCCATGTGCAGTAGGCTTAGCTGTGCTTGCTAAACCAATCTTTACACTGTTGTTCCCTGGAACAATTGCAACAGTAGATATGGCAACCAGTATGATGTGGGTTGGTGCGGTAGCGGTTGTATTTTATTCGTTGTCTACCTTAACCAATGGTTTATTGCAGGGTATTGATAAATTAAAAATACCAGTAAAAAATGCTGCAATTGCTTTAGTTGCTCATTTATTGTTATTGGTTGCATTAATGATGGTATTCCGATTAAACATTTATGCCGTTTTAATTGCAAATGCATTCTTTGCATTCTTGGTATGTGTTTTAAATTCATTAGCATTAGCAAGACATGCTGGATATAGTCAGGAAGTTGTAAAGACATTTGCAATTCCAACGATTTCATCTGCAATCATGGGTGTTATTGCTTATTGTGGATATACATTATTCTACTATGTGACAAAGAGCAATCTTGTCAGTATCCTAGTTTCAATTATTGTTGCAGTGATTACCTATGCAGTTACCTTATTGTTATTAAAAGGTTTGGATGAAGATGAACTTCGCAAATTTCCAAAAGGACATTTGCTTATTCTTTTAGCAAAAAAATTCCGTTTATTAAAATAAAGGAATAAGAATGAAATATATGGAGATACTTATTTGGGGTGATAATATGAAACGTCAAATAAGTATCTCTATTTTATTAGCAATTCTTGTGATTGCACTCACATGGATTTATATCAGATTTGCTAATGACACACAATTACATGACAATGGAGTATTAACAAAAGAAAACAAACAGGAAAATGCTTTGGAAATTAGTCAGGAATATGTATCATTCCAATACTATATTAAGGATGATGATGGAAGATTGGTGGTATATGAGACGAAAACACAATCAATTTATGCACAAACTAGTATAGAGACAGATACATTACCTGAAGAAATACAAGACCATTTAGATACAGGCATTTTCTTTCAAACAGAAGAGGAATTATATAACTTTCTTGAGAGTTATTCCAGTTGATATTAGTTGAATGTTTGACATTCCTATGATAAAATATCTACTGGTTTAATTTAAAATTAAGTTGGTGATTTATGGGCAAAAATAAAAATAAGCAGTTTGATGTACTGATTATTGGTGGCGGAGCCGCTGGTATGATGGCTGCAATTACAGCTGCAAGAAACGAAAAAAAAGTATGTATTATAGAAAAGCTAGATAAACTTGGAAAAAAACTTTTAGCAACAGGAAATGGCAAGTGCAATTTTACCAATGACGACATGCATACAGAATGCTTTCATGCAGAACGTGATTTCATAGAATCCGTTCTAGAAGTATTTTCTGTTATCGATTGTTTGGAATTTTTTCATTCTATTGGTATTTATCCTAAGAATAAAAATGGGTATTATTATCCAAATAGTGAACAGGCATCTTCTATTGTAAGTGCTTTATACCAGGAGATACAAAAACTTGGTGTAAATGTTGCATATGAAACAAACATTAAACAAATTTTACCACAGGAGCATTGTATTCACCTAAATACAGATAAAGGTTCCTATGTAGGAAAGAATGTAATCATAGCAACAGGACTTTTAGCTTCTCCTAAATTGGGAAGTGATGGAAGTTTATTTGACATTATAAAAACACTTGGTCATCGTTTTGCACCTATCTTACCAACTTTATGTGGTTTTTATTGTAAGGGTTTAAATTTTAAAAAAATAAGTGGCGTACGTGCCCAAGGTACTGTTACAGCGAGAATTAACGGTCATGAAGTTGCAAGTAATACAGGAGAAATTCAGTTTACAGATTATGGTTTGTCTGGAATTCCTGTTTTTCAGATAAGCCATCACTTATCAAAAGCAGTTTATGAGAAAAAACAAGTAGAAATTCAAATAAACCTACTTCCTGATTTCGACAAAGATCATCTTATCAATGAATTAAACTACCGTAAGTCTATCTTTACAAATCAAACAATGGAACATTTACTGAATGGCTTATTAAATCAAAAGCTTTCACAAATGATTCTTGATAAAACACATTTAGAAAATGATATTATAATTAATTCTTTATCGGAACATGAAATAGAATCTATTGCATATTGTATACAGAACTTAACTGTAAAAGTAACTAATTATCGTGATTATGAGTTTGCACAGGTTTGTACAGGTGGAATTCCACTTTCAGATATAAATGTAAATACATTTGAATCAAAACTTGTGAAACATATTTATTTTGCAGGGGAAATATTAGATGTAGATGGCATTTGTGGAGGATATAATCTACACTTTGCCTGGGCAAGCGGATATATGGCAGCCAATGCTATAATAGAAAGGTCTTTATGATTCAAATAACACAATTAAAATTACCATATGAACATAGTGAGGTAGATTTAGAACAAAAAATTCGAAAAACATTAAAACTTTCTGCAAATCAGAAGTTTACATATAAAATCATTAAAAAATCTTTGGATGCAAGAAAGAAGCCAAATCTGTTTTTGGTATATACTTGTCAGGTTTCTTGTGATAAGGAAGAGCAAATTGTAAAAAAAGCCAAAAGCAATGCAATCTGTCTTGTAAAACCAAAGTTTTATCAAATTCCAGACTCTGGAGATGAATCATTGATTCACCCACCTCTGATTATTGGAGCCGGACCAGCAGGTTTGTTTGCTGCATATGTTTTAGCGGAAGCAGGTTATCATCCAATTTTAATTGAGCGTGGAAAATCGGTAGAAGAACGCCAAAAAGATGTAGAGCAATTTTGGAAAACAGGAATTCTTGATACTAGCTCTAATGTGCAGTTTGGCGAAGGTGGCGCAGGCACATTTTCGGATGGAAAACTAAATACTGTTGTAAAAGATCCTGCAAACCGAAATCATTTTGTTTTGGAAACCTTTGTAAAATTTGGGGCACCAGAACAGATTTTATACGAGAATAAACCTCATATTGGTACAGATATTTTGTGTAAAGTGATTGCAAATATGAGAGCTTATTTAATCGAAAAGGGAACAAACATCTATTTTGAAACCTGTGCAACAGATTTTATAATTGAAAACAATCACATAAAAGAGGTTCTTTGTAATAATGGACTTCGATTTGATGTGTCCGTTGTTATTTTTGCCTTAGGACATAGTGCAAGAGACACATTCCAAAAATTATATGATTTAAAACTTCCAATGGAAGCTAAAAATTTTGCAGTAGGTTTTCGAGTAGAACATCCTCAAACAATGATTAACGAGACACTATATGGAAAACAAAAGCAAGTTTTACCTGCAGCGCCATACAAAGTCACCTCTAATTTTCCAAATGGAAGAGGAGTATATTCTTTCTGCATGTGTCCAGGTGGCTATGTGGTAAATTCTTCTTCGGAAGACCATAAATTGGTAGTCAATGGAATGAGCTATTCGGGAAGAGATTCTTCTACCGCAAATAGTGCGATTATTGTTTCTGTAGATACCAAGGATTTTGGAAGCACAGATGCTTTAGCTGGTATGCGTTATCAGCAGGAATTAGAACGAAAAGCATTTTCTTTGGCAAATGGTAAGATTCCTCAACAACTCTATGGAGATTATTGTGAAAACAAGGAATCTAATGGATACGGTGCATTTACTTCCAATGCTAAAGGTACTACATCATTTGCAAATTTACGTGGACTTCTTAGTCCTGACATGGAAGAGAGTTTTATCGGTGGTATGGAACATTTTGCAAACATTATCCCTGCATTTAACCGCAAAGATACAATTATGTCAGGTATTGAAAGCAGAACCTCTTCACCACTGCGTATTTTGAGAAATGAAAACTATGAAAGCTTAGTCAAGGGAATTTATCCATGTGGCGAGGGCGCTGGTTATGCTGGTGGCATTACCTCTGCAGCTATGGATGGAATTCGTGTGGCTGAAGCGATAATTCGAAAATATAAACCGAACTAGAAAGGGTAACGTATCATGGCAGAATTATCACCAATGATGCAGCATTATCTTAAAACAAAGGAAGAGTATCCTGGATGTATTTTATTTTATCGTTTAGGTGACTTCTATGAAATGTTTTTTGAAGATGCAAAAATTGTTTCAAAAGAATTAGAATTAACATTAACAGGAAGAGCCTGTGGTTTACAAGAGCGTGCACCAATGTGTGGTGTACCATTTCACGCTGCAGATACATATTTAAATCGCTTAGTACAAAAAGGCTATAAAGTAGCTATCTGTGAACAAGTGGAAGATCCAAGCACTGCGAAAGGTATCGTAAAACGTGAAGTTGTACGTATTGCAACACCTGGTACCAATATTGACATGCAGTCTTTGGATGAAACCAAAAACAATTATATTATGTGTATTGTGTATTCGACAGATAAGTACGGCATTTCCATTGCTGATGTTACAACAGGGGACTTTTTTGTAACAGAAGTAGATTCTGAACGTAAACTTTTAGATGAATTAAATAAATTTTTACCATCTGAAATCATCTGTAATGAGGCCTTTTATATGAGTGGTGTAAACATTACAGATATGAGAGAACGTTTAAATATTGCAATTACCTCTCTTGATGCATGGTATTTTGGAGATGATTTGGCAAAAGAAACCCTATTATCTCATTTTAAGATTCATACATTAGAAGGTTTAGGATTGCATGATTATGACAGTGGAGTAGTTGCTTCTGGAGCATTACTGAAGTATTTATATGAAACACAGAAGAATACATTATCAAATATTTTGGCAATTCATCCTTATTCCATTGGAAAGTACATGATTATTGACAGTTCTTCTCGTCGAAATCTTGAATTAGTAGAAACCTTACGTGAAAAACAAAAACGTGGCTCTCTTTTATGGGTATTAGATAAAACCAAAACAGCTATGGGTGCCCGTTTGCTTCGTTCTTATGTAGAACAGCCTTTGATTGAAAAAGCAGAAATCCTAAAACGTCAGGAATTCATTTCTATTTTAAATAAAAATGAAATTACAAGAGAAGAGATTCGTGAATATTTAAATCCTATCTATGACTTAGAGCGTTTAATTACACGTATTACCTATCAAACTGCAAATCCAAGAGATTTGATTGCATTTCGTAACTCCTTAGAGATGTTGCCTGCTATCGCTATGTTATTACATGATTTACCATGTAAATTAGTTGATGAAATTCAGGAAGAATTTGACGATTTGAGGGATTTATATGAATTGCTCTGTGCATCGATTCAAGAAGAACCACCTATTTCTACCCGTGATGGTGATATCATCAAAGAAGGATATCACGAAGAAGTTGATAAACTTCGCGCTGCAAAAACAGAAGGTAAGAGTTGGTTAGCAGAGTTAGAAGCAAATGAAAAAGAAAAAACTGGAATTAAAAATCTTCGTATCAAATATAACAAAGTATTTGGTTATTATTTAGAAGTAACAAACTCTTTTAAAGATATGGTTCCAGACTATTTCATTCGAAAACAAACGCTAACGAATGCAGAACGTTTTATCACACCAGAATTAAAAGAATTAGAAGATACCATTTTAGGTTCTGAGGACCGTTTGACATCTCTAGAATATGAATTATTTAAAGCTATTCGTGATCACCTAGCTGACAATGTGGCTCGTATTCAAAAAACAGCAAAAGCCATTGCAAAAATTGATGTTTTTGCATCTTTAGCTTTGGTTGCAAGTCGCAATAATTATTGCAAACCTAAAATTAACGAAAGTGGTATCTTAGAAATCAAAAATGGTAGACATCCTGTTGTAGAACAAATGATTGTTAACGATATGTTTATTGATAACGATACCTATTTAGATAACCATAATAATCGTATTGCAATTATTACAGGTCCAAATATGGCTGGTAAATCTACTTACATGCGTCAGACTGCTCTTATTGTTTTAATGGCACAAATCGGAAGTTTTGTTCCTGCGACTTCAGCAAACATTGGCATTGTAGACCGTATTTTTACCCGTGTAGGTGCATCCGATGACTTAGCCTCTGGGCAGAGTACCTTTATGGTGGAGATGAACGAAGTAGCAAATATTTTGCGTAATGCAACTTCAAAGTCACTTCTCATCTTGGATGAAATTGGACGAGGTACAAGCACCTTTGATGGACTAAGTATTGCATGGGCAGTAGTAGAACACATTAGTAATACAAAACTCATTGGGGCAAAAACACTATTTGCCACCCATTACCATGAATTGACAGAGTTAGAAGGTAAGTTAAATGGTGTAAATAACTATTGCATCGCAGTAAAAGAAAAAGGCGATGACATTGTATTTCTTCGTAAGATTATCAAAGGCGGTGCAGATAAGAGTTATGGTATTCAAGTAGCAAAACTTGCTGGCTTGCCAGATTCTGTTATCGAACGAGCAAAAGAAATTGTAAATGAGTTGGTTGCCAATGATATTACAGAGGTTGTAAGAAATATCTCGGTTGACCAATCTGCAAAAAAACGTAAAAACAAGCCATTAGATGAAGTGGATTTAACACAGATGTCCCTATTTGATACAATTAGTGATGGAGACATTATAGAAGAGCTTCGCAATGTAGATATCGGTAACTTAACACCATTAGAAGCATTGAATAAGCTTTATGAATTGCAAAACAAAGTAAAAAATCGTTGGTAAACGATTTATGAATTAGAAGGGATACAATATGTCCAAAATTGCATTACTAACACAAGATACCATTGATAAAATAGCTGCTGGTGAAGTTGTAGAACGCCCTAGTTCTGTTGTAAAAGAACTAGTAGAAAATGCGATTGATGCAAAAGCAACTGCCATTACCATTGAAATCAAAGAAGGTGGTATCAGTTTTATTCGTATTTCAGATAATGGATGCGGCATTGAAAAATCTGAAGTTCCATTAGCTTTTTTGCGTCATTCAACTAGTAAGATTCGAAGCGTAGAGGATTTGCTAAGTGTTTCTTCTTTGGGCTTTCGTGGTGAAGCATTATCCAGTATTTCTGCAGTTTCCAGAGTAGAATTAATAACAAAAACTCCAGAATCTTTAACAGGTGTACGATATCAGATTGAAGGCTCAAAGGAAATAACATTTGAAGAAATTGGTGCACCAGATGGGACAACTTTCATTGTAAAAGATATATTTTATAATACACCTGCCAGAAAGAAGTTTTTGAAATCTGCACAGACAGAAGGATCTTATATTTCGGATATGGTAGAAAAATTAGCTTTGTCTCATCCAGATATATCTTTTAAATTTATACAGAATAATCAAACCAAGTTACATACTTCAGGAAATGGAAATATTAAAGACTTAATTTATCATGTATTTGGAAGGGATATTTCTTCTTCTGTGTTACCCGTTGAATTGGAAAATGAATTATTTTCAGTAACTGGATATATTGGAAAACCAATTATCACACGAGGCAATCGTAACTTTGAAATTTATTTTATCAATGGCAGATATATTAAAAGCCAGTTGCTTTCAAAAGCAATAGAAGAAGCCTATAAATCATTCCTTATGCAGCACCAGTATCCATTTTGTGTGTTGTACTTTACGTTTAAAGGAGATAGTTTGGATGTAAATGTACATCCAACAAAAATGGAGCTACGAATTGATAATAATCAGGAAGTGTATCAGTATCTTTGTAATGGATTATATGAAATTCTTTCCCAAAAAGAAATGATACCAGAAGTACCTGTTGCAGAAGAAAAGAAAATTTCTGTTGTAAGAGAATATAAAGAATCGATTCCAGAACCATTTGAAGGTCGTAGATTAAATCAGCTTCGTGAAAGTGTAAATAAAAATAGTCCATACGAAGTTCGTTATCCTTCTCATGCACGAGAAGTACAGACGAAAATTAGTGAAAAGCCAAGTTATAAAACCGATATTATAAATCGTATGTTAGACGCGGATGACGAGGCAATGACACAAACAAAAACATATGAAAACATTACATTAGAATCATTAAGCAGTGAATTTTTGACAAAAGATGCAAAGAAAAAACATCGCATTATCGGTCAACTATTTAAAACTTATTGGTTAGTAGAATTTGAAGATAAGCTTTTTATTGTAGACCAGCATGCAGCCCATGAAAAAGTTTTATATGAGCGCACCATGGCCACTTTAAGAGAAAAAGAATATACTTCCCAAACCATTAGTCCACCAATCATTTTAAGTTTGGATTCCAACGAAATATTAATGTTGGAAAAATATAAAACACAGTTAGAAAGAATGGGATATGAAGTAGAAAGTTTTGGTGGAAAAGAATACATGATTAGTGCAATTCCAGCAAACTTATTCCATGTAGATATGAAAGATTTATTTATAGAAATGCTAGATGATTTTTCTAATCTTTCTGGTCGAGAAACACCAGAACTAATTTTAGAAAAGATTGCTTCTATGTCTTGTAAAGCTGCTGTGAAAGGCAATCAATCACTTAGTTTTAGTGAATTTGATGCTTTAGTAGAAGAACTTTTGACATTGGACAACCCATACAATTGTCCTCACGGCAGACCAACTATTATTTCTATGACAAAATATGAAATCGAAAAGAAATTTAAGAGGATTATCTAATGACAAAGAAACCAATGATCATTTTATCTGGTCCAACAGCAGTTGGTAAAACTGCATTATCGATTGAATTAGCAAAGCGAGTAAATGGTGCTATTATTTCAGCAGATTCCATGCAGGTTTATAAACACATGGATATTGGATCAGCAAAAATAATGCCAGAAGAAATGTGCGGAATTAAGCATTATTTGATAGATGCATTAGAACCATCGGACGAATTTAATATTGTTGTATTTCAAAAAATGGCAAAAGAAGCCTTAGAAGAAATTTATGCCAATGGACAAATTCCTATCATTGCAGGTGGAACAGGATTCTATATTCAGGCACTTTTATACGATATCGACTTTGAAAATCAAGATACAAATGAAACATATCGTGCTGAATTAGAAGAAATTGCAAGAACACAGGGAAATGAAGTTTTACATAACCGTTTAAAAGAAATTGATCCTGTTTCTGCAGAAAAAATTCATGCTAATAATGTAAAACATGTCATTCGTGCCTTGGAATTCTATGAATTAACAGGAAAACCAATATCAGAACACAATGAAGCGGAACAGCAAAAAGAATCCCCTTACAATTTCGCATACTTCGTGTTAACAGATGATAGAGAAAACCTCTATAAACGCATTGATTTACGTGTAGATATTATGTTAAAAAATGGGTTACTAAACGAAGTAAAAAAATTAAAAGAAATGGGCTATCATCGTGATATGGTTTCCATGCAGGGATTAGGATACAAAGAGATTTTGGATTACTTAGATGGAAAAATCACTTTGGATGAAGCAATCTATATCTTAAAACGTGAAACCCGTCATTTTGCAAAACGTCAATTAACTTGGTTCCGTAGGGAAAAAGAAGTTATATGGATGGATAAATCCCAATACAACTATAATGAAACTGCAGTTTTAGAAAAAATGTGCAACATATTACATACAAAAGAAATCATAAAGGAGTCATAATGAATCAGTATTTAATGGAACAATATAAAAAATTAGGCTTATCTGATGCAGTTATTGCTTTTGGAGAAAAAATAGAAACAGAACTAAAACCTAGATTTGAAACAATTGATGCAACAGCAGAAATAAATCAGTTAAAAGTGCTTGCTGCAATGCAGAAAAACAGAGTAAGTGCAGAATGTTTTAATCAGACCTCTGGATATGGATATAACGATATGGGACGTGACACCTTAGAACAGGTATATGCAGATACCTTTAAGGGCGAAGATGCTTTAGTACGTCCACAGCTTACCTGTGGAACCCATGCTTTAGCCCTTGCATTGATGTCAAATCTTCGTCCAGGAGATGAATTACTTTCGCCTGTAGGTAAGCCATACGATACCTTGGAAGAAGTTATTGGTATTCGTCCTTCTAAAGGTTCTTTAGCCGAATATGGTATTACATATGCACAGGTAGATTTATTACCAGATGGTGGTTTTGACTGGGAAGGTATTAAAAATGCCATTAATGAAAAAACAAAATTAGTAACCATTCAGCGTTCCAAAGGATATGCGACACGTCCAACACTTTCTGTTGATAGAATAGGTGAATTAATTTCATTTATTAAAAATATTAAGCCAGATGTAATTTGTATGGTAGATAACTGTTATGGTGAATTTACAGAAGAAAAAGAACCATTGGAAGTAGGCGCAGACATGATTGTTGGTTCCCTTATCAAAAATCCTGGCGGCGGACTCGCACCTATTGGTGGCTATATTTGTGGAAAAAAGGAATGTGTGGAAAACGCTGCATATAGATTAACCTCTCCAGGACTTGGAAAAGAAGTAGGTGCGTCCTTAGGTGTTATCCAGAGTTTTTATCAAGGATTTTTCCTTGCTCCAACTGTAACAGCAGGAGCTTTAAAAGGCGCAATTTTTGCTGCTAATATCTATGAACGATTAGGATATAAAGTAGTTCCAAACAGTACAGAAAGCAGGCATGATATTATCCAGGCAGTAGAATTTGGTAATAAAGATGCTATGTGTGCCTTCTGTGAAGGCATTCAGGCGGCTGCACCTGTAGATAGTTATGTAACACCAACACCATGGGCAATGCCTGGGTATGATAGTGATGTTATTATGGCGGCAGGAGCATTTGTGCAAGGCTCGTCTATTGAATTATCTGCAGATGGACCAGTAAAAGAACCATATGCTGTTTATTTCCAAGGTGGACTTACATGGTACCATGCAAAGCTTGGAATCTTAATGAGTTTACAAAAACTTTACGAGCGTAACCTTGTAGAGCTAGACTAATTTGTGATATAATTAGTTAGTTATTAAATGATTTGGTGTGCATTGATTTGGAGAGTAGAAGGGAATCATATGCCAAACCATTTTACAATGAAAGATTTACCAGAATCGGAAAGACCTTATGAAAAATTTCTTTCTCAGGGAGTTGAAAGTTTATCGGATGCTGAGCTTTTGGCAATTGTTATAAAAACTGGAACAAAGAAGGAAAGTTCTTTGGATATTGCTAGAAAACTTTTGCATGGAAATCATAATAATTTGTTAAATCTTTATGATTTATCTTATCAGGAACTTTTAGAATTCTCTGGAATTGGACAAGTAAAGGCCATCCAATTAAAAGCTGTAGCAGAATTATCAAAGCGTATAGCAAAGACAAATAGCGGCTATACTTTACAGATGGATACACCATCTTCCATAGCAGCTTATTACATGGAACAATTACGACATGCCAAAGAAGAACTTTTAATTTGTGCTTTTTTCGATACCAAATGTAATTTTTTAGGAGATGTGAATATTTCAAAAGGGAGTGTCAATTTTGCATATGTTTCACCAAGAGACATTTTTCGACATGCATTTGATTATAAAGCAGTACTGTTTGTTTTGCTTCATAATCATCCAAGTGGAGATCCTAATCCGAGTGAAGATGATTTTCGAATCACCTATCGCATAGAGAAGGGTGCACAGCTTCTGGAATTACAATTAGCAGATCATATTATCATAGGAGATAATACTTACTACAGTTTTAAAGAAAACGGAAAACTAATATAACGCAAGAAAAGGGGAGAGCTGCAATGAACGAGAATATTTATGGAATTGATCTTGGAACCTGTAACTTTAAAGTATTTAATAAAGCTACTGGAAAAATTATGAAAGAAAAGAATACCGTTGCAATTATTAATAAAAATCAGATTTATGCATACGGTGATGATGCTTATGCAATGTATGAAAAAGCACCAGAATCCATTCAGGTTATTTTTCCAGTTGTAAGTGGTGTTATTGCTGATTATAACTACCTTCAGACAATGATTATCACTTTCTTAGAAGAAAAAATGAAAAGTAAATTGCGTGGTTCAGAGTTTATCGTAGCTGTTCCAACCGATATTACTGATGTAGAGAAAAGAGCATTCTATGATATGTTCTATAAAAACAAAATCCGTCCAAAGAGCATCCTTCTTTGTGAAAAACCAATTGCAGATGCGGTAGGTCTTGGTTTAGACGTAAATCAGCCAACCGGTGTTATGATTGTTGATATGGGTGCAGATACAACAGAAATTTCTGTTATTTCTTTAGGTGGACTTGTACTTAGTGAATTATTACATTTCGGTGGTAATCGTATTGATGAAAATATCATTAGCTACATGCGTAATGAATATAATTTAGTAATTGGTCAAAAGACTGCAAAACAAATCAAAGAAACCATTGGATCTGGTCTTCCAGGACGTACAGAATCAATGAAAATTGTTGGTCGTGATTTAGTAAGCGGTCTTCCAATTGAAATGGAAGTAAGTGCAAAAGATGCATATGAAGCGATGAAAAAAACATTAGAATCTATTTGTACATCTATTAAAATGATTTTAGAGAGAACTCCACCAGAATTAGCAAAAGATATTATCCATGCTGGTATTTATATAACAGGTGGTGGTTCTATGATTCATAATTTAGACAAATTATTTGAAAACATCACAAATATAAAAGTAAACACTACAGATGCACCAGAAGAAAGTGCCGTACGTGGTTTGGTAAAAATTGTATCTGATTCAAAATACAGAAAATTACCATTTACTATGAAAAAATAATAGTACAAAAAATAACGAGGAATTATGAGAAAAGTTCGTAAAGGTAAAAAAAGACAACTGCATACGAAACATAGCTTATGGATTCTTACAGGGATTTGTATTGCAAGTATTTTTGCAGGCTTAGTACTGAATCTAAATGGTGGTCCTTTAAATGCCATTGCAGGATATATTTTTATTCCGATGCAACAAGGAATTAACAATACGGGCGAATGGATTTTTGATACTGCCAATGATTTTCGAACGCTGTCTGATGTATTAGATGAAAATGAACGTTTACAAGCACAGGTGGATGAATTAACCATTCAGCTAAAGAACGCAAAACTAGACAGTTATGAGCTTAAGAATTTAAGAGAACTATTAAAATTGGATGAAAAATATCCTTCTTACAATAAGGTTGCTGCAAGCGTAATTGCTAAAGACAATTCAAACTGGTTCTCTACCTTTACCATTAATCGTGGAGCTAACCATGGTCTTTCTGCTGGAATGAATGTCATTGCTGGAAGTGGACTTGTTGGTATAGTTACTGATGTTGGACCAAATTATGCAAAGGTTCGCAGTATCATTGATGATTCCAGCAAAGTAAGTGCCATGATACCTGCTACTGGTGATAATTTTATTGTCAGTGGTGATTTAAAAAGCATGAATCAATCCTTAGAAATTTCATTTTCAGGTTTGCGCGATCCAGATAATGAAATAAAAGTGGGTGACCCTGTTGTTACCTCTTATGTATCTGATCAGTATCAGCAAGGTATTATGATTGGATATATCGCTACAATTGAGGATGGAGCAAATAACTTAACAAAAGTTGGAACCATTTCTCCAGTTGTTGATTTTGAACATTTAGAAGAAGTGTTTGTTATTACACAGTTAAAAGATATCGGAGGAAATCTCAATTCATCCGATACTACAAGTGAGAATGACACACAGAGTACAGAAAACAATACGCAAGAATAAGATAAGGAGCTTCTAATGGCAAGGAAAATTGTTTTGTTTTGTATCATTTCCATATGCTTTGTCTTACAGACCACGGTATTCCAGACTCTTTCTTTTGCAAATATCACACCAAATCTTATGATTATTGTGGTATCTTCATTTGGTTTGATGCGTGGAAGAAAAGAAGGAATGTATGTTGGTTTTATTTCTGGACTTCTTATTGACATTTTTTGCGGTTTTTATCTAGGAATTTATGCTTTATTGTATATGTATGTCGGATATATTAATGGTTTCTTTCGCAAACGCTTTTACCCAGAAGACATACAGCAGCCATTAATTTTAGTATCTGCCAGCGATATCATATCAAACTTAATTATTTATATCGTTTTATTTCTTACCAGAAGCAGATATGACCTTGGCTATTATTTATTAAATGTAATTATTCCAGAATGGGTATATACCATGGTTATTACCGTGTTTTTATACTTTGTTTTATTAAAAATCAATCAAAAATTAGAAAGTTATGAGAAAAGGAGAGCGATAAAATTTGATTTATGATCTTAAAGACTATTTAAGTCGTTTTTTTGAAAAAAGATTATATGTTCTTGCAACCGTAATGTTTTTCCTTTTTTCAATTATATTGATACGTGTCTTCTCTTTACAAATTGTAAATGGACAAACCTATCAGGATAACTTCGTAATGCTTATTGAAAAACCACTTACCAAAGAGGCAACACGTGGTAATATTTACGATTGTAACGGAGTTTTACTTGCATATAACGAGTTAGCTTATTCTGTAACAATTTCAGATAGTGGTTCTTACCGAAATTCAAGAGTAAAGGGTGAAGTATTAAATCCACAGTTAGCTGAAATTGTTCAAATGTTACATAAGAACGAAGAAACACTTTATAACGAATTTAATATAAGCTATATAGATGGAGAATACGAATATACTGTAAGTGGCAACAAGCTAAAACGCTTCTTAGCAGATGTATTTGGTAAATCTTCTTATGATTCATTAAAATATGATGAAAAATACGGATTTAACCAAGCTACTGCTACTGCAGAGCAGGTAATGACATATTTAAAAGATACTTTTTATATTGACGAATCTTATGATGAACAGACAGCTTATGACATTGTAGTAATTCGTTATGCAATGAAATCTACTACATATACCCGCTATCAGCCAATTGTAATTGCACAGGATGTATCTGATAAAACTGTTGCATATGTGAATGAACATCTTAACGAATATGAAGGAATTGCAATTGAAGAAGACATGATTCGAAAATACAATGATAGTATTTATTTTGCTTCTTTGATTGGATATACTGGTAAAATTTCTGATGCAGAATATGCAGAATTATCTGCAATAGATGAATCCTACACTACAGATGACACTATTGGTAAATCTGGTTTGGAACAATACTATGAAAGCTTTCTTCGTGGTACAAATGGAGAACAGGTTGTTTATTTGGATAATATGGGACGTATTCAAGAGGTTGTTAGTAGCACAGAACCAAAAGCCGGATGCGATGCATATATATCAATTGATGCCGATTTACAAAAATCTACTTACTTACTCTTAGAACAGGAAATTGCAGGTATTGTTTATTCGAATATTCAAAGTGGTAATATCGCTATGACAGATGTTTATTTTGCATTAATAGACAACAATGTTGTAGATATTACACAATTTGATGATGAAGATGCTTCTGTAACGGAAAGAGCAGTATATCAAAGTTTTCAAGTGCAGTTAAATGAAGCAATTCAAATGTTGGATACGCAGTTTTATACATCTACACCATTAACAAATAATGAGATGTCAGAAGAGTTGTTGGATTATGTTACATACGCAATTGATTTATTAAAAGCAGAAGATATTCTTTTAACATCTAAAATCAATACTTCTGATCAAAATTATCAAAAATGGCGAAATGGAACCTTAAGTCCAAAAGAATATCTCATGCATTGTATTACACAGCAGTGGATTGATATTAGTCTATTAGATGTGAATTCCAAATATGCTGATACTTCAGAAATTTATAATGCAATCTGTAGTTTTATTACAGAAGATGCCAAAACAGATAAGTCGTTTGCAAAATATGTATATAAATATATGGTTCCAAAGAATGAAATCACTGGTAAACAAATTTGTATGATTTTATTTGAACAAGGTGCATTGGACTATGATGATGATACCTATGCAAGAATTGCAAATGGCTCAATCACACCATCTAGCTTTATTTTAGATAAAATCAATAATATCGAAATAACACCTGCACAGTTGGCGCTTGACCCTTGTACAGGCTCCTGCATTATCACAGATGTAAACACTGGTGAAATCAAGGCAATGGTTAGTTATCCTGGATACGATAATAACCGTTTGGCTAATGGCGTTGATGCTGCATATTATGCACTTTTAAACGAAGATAATTCCAATCCACAGTGGAACTACGCTACACAGGAAAAAACAGCTCCAGGTTCTACCTTTAAGATGTTAACGGCTACGGCTGGACTTTCTGAAAACGTCCTTAACACAGGGAGAGAAATCATGTGTGATGGTGTCTTTGAAGAAGTCGATAACCGTCCAGAATGTCATATCTGGCCAAGTGGAACCCATGGTATGGATAATTTAGCAGAAGCTATTCGAGATTCTTGTAACTTATATTTCTATACCGCTGGTTTTGACTTAAGTACAAAAGATACAGGTGTTTATAATGATGCCAACGGTATCGCTTATATTCAAAAATATGCATCAATCTTTGGCTTGGACGAAAAAACTGGTTTAGAAATTGCTGAATCAGAATCTTCCATTGCTACAGAATATCCTGTCATGGCAGCCATTGGACAGAGTAATAATAATATTACAACAGCGGCTTTATCCCGTTATGTCACCGCAGTATCTACTGGAAAACTATATGATTATCAGTTAATGAGTAAAATTGTTGATTGTGATGGAAATGTATTGGTGAATTATGAACCAAACTACCAAGATATTTCAGCTACACTTTCAACAGAACAGTGGGATAATATTCGTTTTGGTATGAATTTGGTATGTCAGAATATGGCTCGTTTTGCAGATTTTGAAATACCTGTTGCAGGTAAAACTGGTACTGCTCAGCAAGTAAAAACCAGACCAAACCATGCGTTATTTGTTGGATATGCACCATATGGCAATCCTGAAATTTCAATCACAACCCGTATTGCATATGGATATACATCTGGAAATGCGGCTGCAGTTTCCAAAAATATTTTATCCGTTTACTTCGGTAAACAGACCTTGGATGAAATTTTAGCATTAAAAGCAGAAGGAGCAAACAGCTCTTTAAGCAATACTATAACAGACTAACAGGAGGTTATTTTCATGGGTGAAACCATTGTTTTCACTTCAGGAAAAGGCGGTGTTGGCAAGACAACAACAATTGCCAACATTGGAGCAGGACTTTCACAGTTAGATAAAAAAGTTGTCATGTTAGATACAGACATGGGACTTCGTAATTTAGATGTTGTTATGGGTTTGGAAGATCAAATCAATTATAATCTTTTGGACCTTCTTGAGAATCGATGCAGATTGAATCAAGCATTGATTCGGGACAAGCGTTTCCCAAATCTATATATGATTCCAGCATCATTAAAAGTATTACCTTTGGAAAAATATAAAACAGCCTTCGAAAATTTAATCAAACACTTAAAAACAGAATTTGATTATTGCTTAATTGATTGTCCAGCAGGAATTGATCAAGGCTTTCGATTTTCTACGGCTGTAGCTGACAGAGCGATACTTTTAACAACTCCACACATTTCGGCTGTAAAAGATGCCAGTCGTGTTTTACAGCTTTTGAATGGAACCAAAATTCAAAATGTGGGGCTGATTATCAATGAATATGATGAAAAACTCGTTCGTAAAAAATTCATACTTTCAAAGGAAGATATTGCTGAACTATTTGACATTCCAATTTTAGGAACCATACCTCACGATAATAAGATATTTATTAGTCAAAACAAAGGTATTCCTGTGATTACTATGCGTTCAAAAGCAACGCGTCAGTTTATGTATTTATCAGAACAAATGATAACAAACCTTGAAGTAGAAGAAGAGGAGTTTATCTATGATATTTCATAAAGACAATTCATCATCCATTGCAAAGGAACGTTTAAAATTAATGATGGAATCAGATACATTAGAATATTCTGCCAGCGATATTTCGAGATTAAAAAAAGAAATATCTACTTTGGTGAGTCGATATTTTGATATATCTGCTGATATGTTTGAAGTAAAGATTACCTTAAAACAAAATAAGAAGAGAGTTTAAAATGTTTAAACAGTACAAACTAAAGAATTTCCGATTTCAATTAATAATATATATATGTGCACTAACCATTTTTGGTATTTTTGTTATAGGTAGTGCCAGACCTGATTTACAGCCAAAACAGATTTTTGGATTTGGTGTAGCTTTATGCATCATGACCTTCGTTGCACTTATAGATTATTCTTTTTTAATGAAATTTCCATGGATTTATTATACCGCAATGATTGTATTACTTATCATGGTAGAATTATGGGGAAAGAATGTTAATGGTGCACAGCGTTGGCTTGCTATTGGCGGTGATGATTCCGGTATTACCATTCAGCCTTCCGAATTTGCAAAACTAGCGATTGTTGCCTTTTTTGCATATTATTTTGCAAAACATTTGGAAAATTTAAATACATCACGTATTATATTTTCTTCCTTTGCTTTGGTTGGCTTACCACTGATATTTATTTTAAAACAGCCTGATCTTTCCACTACAATTTGTACAGCAGTAATCTTTATTGCAATCTTGTTTATTGCTGGATTAAGTTATAAAATAATAGTAGGAGTATTGGCTGTCGTCATTCCTGTGTTTATTGTATTTTTTACATATATTGTACAGCTTGCAAAATCGACAACTGCTGACGTTCCATATCAGTTAGAACGAGTAATGGCATGGCTATATCCAGATGATCCACGATGGGCAAGCAAAGCATTACAACAAAAGAACTCGATTATGGCAATCGGTCCTGGTCAGTTATGGGGAAAAGGATTAAATAACTCTGAAGCAACTTCTATGTTAAATGCTAACTATATTCTGGAACCACAAACAGACTTTATTTTTGCTGTAATTGGAGAAGAATTAGGTTTCTTTGGATGTTTTATCATATTATTGCTATTGTTTTTAACTGTTGTTGAATGTATTATTATTGGTAGTAAGGCAAAAGATTTACAAGGCAAATTATTCTGTTGTGGTATGGCCACATGGATTGGTTTTCAAAGTTTTGTAAATATTGCAGTAAATACAGGCGTATTCCCTAATACAGGTGTACCATTACCATTTGTAAGTTATGGACTTTCATCTGTAATTGCCATCTACATTGGCATGGGATTTGTTATAAATATAGGATTACAACCGAAAAAATATTAAGGAGGTTAACTCACATGAATATTGGACTTGTTGCACATGATTCAAAGAAAAAATTAATGCAGAATTTTTGTATCGCTTACAGAGGAATTTTGTCTAAGAATGAGCTGTATGCAACTGGTACAACTGGTAGATTAATTGAAGAGGTAGCAAACTTAACCGTTCACAAGTACTTAGCTGGACACTTGGGTGGTTCCCAGCAGCTTGGAGCTCAGATTGAGCATAACGAAATTGACTTAGTAATTTTCTTAAGAGATCCATTACAGCCAAAATCACATGAACCTGATGTAAACAGTATTGTAAAATTATGTGACGAACATAATATTCCTTTGGCTACAAACCTTGCTACTGCTGAATTACTAATCAAATCATTAGATAGAGGAGATTTAGAGTGGCGTGAAATGTACAAATAGATTATTTTGTTGTGGATTATGCATCGTAATGATGTTTCTTACTGGCTGTGGACCAAAAGAATCCTTGATGAACGAATATAATACTTATTCTTACAACAATTCTTACACAAATACAGATTCTATGTCAGTAAATGCGGATTATTTTGCAGATTCACTATGTGTTACAAATGCAATTAATTTTGGAACAGAAGATACCTATGCAGAAGTAGCTCAAGGTGCAGGTGTCTTTAATGTTTCAACTGGAGAAGTATTGTATAATCAGGATATTTTTAAACAACTTTATCCTGCAAGTACAACAAAAATTCTTACTGCTTATGTTATCTTAAAAGATTGTTCCTTATCGGATATAGTTACTGTTAGTGCATCTGCAGTTGATCAGGCAGACGATTCACAGACTTGTGGTTTACGTGCCGGGGATAATATATCAGTAAGAGATTTATTATATGGATTAATGCTTCATAGTGGAAACGATGCCGCTGAAGCTTTGGCAGAATATCATTCAGGAAGCCTTGAAGAATTTGCAAAAGTTATGACAGAAGAGGCACACAAGCTTGGTGCAACCAATAGTCAGTTTAAAAATCCAAGTGGCTTACCTGACAAAGAACATTATACTTCTGTGTATGATATGTATTTAATTTTTAATGAGGCTATAAAGAACGAAGCATTTGTTGAAATCATAAATGCTGGCTCTCATAATGCAATTTATACTAATACAGAAGGTGGAACAGTAGAAAAGACATTTTATAATCACAGCAGATATCGTACAGGTAATGTGCAGACACCTAATGGTTTCGAAATTATTGGTGGGAAAACAGGCACAACATATGATGCAGGTTATTGTTTAGTATTATATAGTAAAAATTCTGCTGGACAAGATATTATAAGTATAGTTTTTAAAGCAGATGGACCACATAACCTATATTTATTAATGAATGAAATTTTATCCAAGTTTGCGAATTAATGATTGTATTTTATGTGCAAATGTTCTATAATTAATTTATATTTAATGTATCAGGAGGACTTGCTATGATCGAGATCATATGTGGAGAAAAAGGTAAAGGGAAAACAAAAGAACTTTTAGGAAAGGTTAATGCAGCCGTACAGACAGCAAATGGTAATGTTGTTTATTTAGATAAGAGCCAGAAACATATGTATGAATTGAACAATAAAGTTCGTCTTATTAATGTTATGGATTACCCAGTTGCAAATTGTGATGAATTTTTAGGATTTATCTGTGGTATCATTTCACAGGATAACGATCTTGAAGAAATGTATCTTGACAGTTTCCTTACAATCGCTGATGTAAAAACAGATGAAGAGATTACAAAAGCAATTGAAAAATTAGACGTTATTAGTGAAAAATTCAAAGTAAAATTCATCTTAAGTGTATCTAAAAACCAGGAAGACCTTCCAGCATGTGCACAGGCTAAGGTTGCTGTAGCTTTATAATTTAGAATACATATTGCCCCGGTATTATTACCGGGGCTTTTCTTTTTCCATGTATTCTTAATCAATCATACTAGAACGAATTCGACCATAGAATGTCAGCATATAAATACCACTAAGACCTACTAATGCATAAATGATACGTGAAATCCAGGTCATATCCCCAAAAATAAAGGATACTAAGTCAAATCGAAAGAAGCCAATAAGACCCCAGTTTACACATCCAATAATTGCTAAAGTTAAAAGCGTATTATCAAGCCATTTCATGTATTTTTCCTCCTACATTTTTTCATAGTATGCGTCGAAAGAAAGCATTTTATGCAAAGCTAATTTAGTTGTAAATAAAAATAAATAATGGTAAAATAGTACAAGTATGAATTTTTTTGAGGTGAATCATTTTGTCTGAAAAGAAAAAAATTGTCAGAGCAAGAAATGTTGGAAACTTTAATATTGGTGTTGTAATTTTCTTAATTATTATCACTTATGTTTTGTTTAATATCTTTTCTTACTTTACCAAAACACATATATCTGAATATCAAGTACAACAAGGAACCATTGCATCAAATTATATTTATCAAGGAATTATTGTTCGTGATGAAACAGTCGAATATGCACCTCGTAATGGTTTCATAAATTATTATGTGAAAAATGCATCAAAAGTATCCGTAACCGATATTGTATATTCCATTGATACCAATGGTACTATTTCAGAAAAAATATCAACATCAGGTGCAGAGCCTGGTTCCATTACTTCTGAAACGCTAAATACAATCTCATCAGAACTTGCTACATTTGTTACCGATTATAATCCAAATCAATTTTCGGAAAGCTATACGTTTTATCAAAACTTAAATACACAAATTGCTCAGGATGTAAATTTAAATGCATTGGCAACTTTATCTTCACAAGTAGCTTCTGCAGAAGGAAATAACACCTTTTATAGAATGACTTCACCAGAAGATGGCGTCATTGTATACGAAGTCGATGGTTTTGAAGACTATACCATTTCTGATATTATTAGTTCCGAAATCAACTACAACAGTTATACAGAACAACATTTATTTGCTAATTCAGAGGTAAAAGCTGGTGATCCAGTCTATAAACGCATAAATAGTGAATACTGGAATATTATCGTTCCAATTGATGAAAAATTAGCAAAAGAATTAAATGAAAAATCAGCAGTACGTGTACGTTTCTGTAAAGATGACTTTGAATTAGATACTGCATGTAGCTTAATTAAAGAAGAAGACTTATATTTTTTAAATTTATCATTTAATAAAGGAATGATTCGATATATTAATGATCGTTTTGTAGATATTGAATTGGTAATGGGAGATAAGATTGGGCTTAAAATTCCCCAATCTGCTATTACAACCAAGGAATTCTTTACAATTCCAAAAGCATATTTTACAACAGGTGGAGATTCCAGCAATCCAGGTCTGCTTGTAAAACAGTCTATTGATGGTGTGGAACAAATGACTTTGATTCATCCAACTTTATATTATGAAACAGACGAATATTATTATGTAGACAATGAAGAAGTGTCTGAAAATGATGTTGTTTTGATGTCCGATTCTTCTGCTACATATGTTATTGGTACAGACAAAGGTTCTTTAACCGGTGTATATAACATTAATAAAGGATATGCTGTATTTAAACAAATTAACATCATATATGAAAATGAATCCTATGCTATCGTAGAAACCAAAACAGCATATGGTATTTCCTTATATGATCATATCGCATTAGATGCAAGTGAAGTAAAAGAAAATCAGTTAACAACAAAATAAGAGGTACAATTGTGATTTTAGAAAACATAAATCAAGTAAAAAGAAACATTGAACATGCATGTGAAAAAAGTGGCCGCAATCCTGAAGAAATAACTTTGATTGCCGTTAGCAAAACGAAACCTGTATCTTTATTGGAAGAAGCATATGAAACAGGATGTCGTCATTTTGGTGAGAATAAAGTCCAGGAACTTTGTGATAAATACGAAGTAATGGAAAAAGATATTCAGTGGCATATGATTGGACATTTACAAACAAATAAAGTGAAATATTTAATTGGCAAAACATGTCTCATTCATTCCGTTGATAGCTATAAATTAGCTTGCGAAATTGAAAAACAAGCCGCAAAACATAATGTTATCATGGATATTCTTATTGAAGTAAATATTGCAAATGAAGAAACAAAATTTGGACTTGCTAAAGATGATGTCATTGAACTGATAAAACAGGTAGCTCTTTTGCCACATGTACGCATCAATGGCTTGATGACCGTGGCACCATATGTAGAGGATTCTGAAGAAAATCGCCAGTATTTCCGCAATATAAAGCAATTATCTGTTGACATCAATAATCAAAACATAGATAATGTAAGTATGAATGTACTTTCTATGGGAATGACAGGAGATTACATGGTTGCAATTGAAGAAGGCGCAACATTGGTACGTGTTGGTACTGGCATTTTCGGCGAAAGAAATTATATGAAATAAGGTGGTATAGATATGAGTTTAATGGATAAATTTTTGGATGTTATGCGTTTAAATGGCGATGATGATGACGATGACGATTATGAATTCGCCAATGAAGATTATTATGATGACGACGACTACGAAGAACCTAAGAAGAAAGTAACACGTAGAGAAACAAAAGTAGAACCTAAAGAAGAACCTAAAAAAACAATCCAGAAGATTACTCCAATTGGAAAATCTCAGAAAAAACAGGTGGCAAATACAGGTATGGAAGTTTGTGTAATTAAACCAACAACAATTGAAGATGAAATTGAAATCGTAGATACACTTTTATCAGGCAGAACAGTTCTTATCAACATGGAAGGTTTAAACCTTGAAATTGCACAGCGTATTATCGATTTTACATCCGGCGCTACATATGCAATGCATGGAAGTCTTCAGAAAGTATCCAACTATATTTTCCTCGCAACACCAAACGGTGTAGATATTTCAGGTGATATCCAGAATCTCATGGATAGCTTTGATGCAGGAAATAGTTTCACATTTTAATTATGAATGAACAAGAATTATGTAAAAAACGTTTGTTAGATTTATCAAAACAGGCAGATATTAAGGGAATCGTTACTTTTAGCGGTTTCCTTAATTTAAATGAACAGAATATTTATCATACAAGCAAAACATCTCTCTATACAAATACAGAATGTTTTGGTGGATATGATTCTGCTGAGCGTCAGATGATAGCTTTTATCCCTGATGCTCTTATGTATATATGGGATTATCCAATTCGATGCATTCGCATTGTTCCAAAATATCCAAAATTTGCGGAAAAATTGACACACCGAGATATATTAGGTGCATTGATGAATCTAGGTATTGAACGTAATCGATTAGGTGATATTTTATGTCTCGAAAATGAGTATTATGTTTTCTGTGATGAAGGTATTTTTGACTTCATAATTAGCGAATTACAGAAGATTCGACACACAATGGTTGATTTATCAGAAGAAGTAAATTATCATCATTTACAGGCAAATATTCGCTTAGAAGAGCATTATGATATGATAGCATCAAATCGTATCGATTGTATTATAGCCAAAGCATTACATCTATCTCGTTCAGAAGCTGCCAATTATCTAGCTGCCGAAAAAGTATTTATCAATGGTAAATGTATTACAAACTGTAATCAATCCTGTAAAAATGGTGCAATTGTATCCGTTCGTGGCAAGAGTCGATTTATATTCGAAGATTGTAATACAACTAGCAAAAAAGGAAAAATGCGTGTTAAATTTTCCTTTTATTTATAAATAACTTTCATTAGGAGTTAAAACACTATGAAATCAAAATCAAAAAAACAGATTTTTACCGGATTTGCTCTAATCGCTTTATTCATCCTATTGGATCAAATCACAAAATCTATTGCGGTTTTATTTTTAAAAGATCAACCGGCGATTCCAATTATCAAAGATGTCTTTGAATTAAAATATTTAGAAAATACAAGTGCAGCTTTTGGACTTGATCCAATTTCGCTTTTGCATGAAGTATTCCAATTTGATGTATTTTCCAACAACCCTGAACTATATTTGAATGTTCGAATGGGATTTTTTTATGTAATAACCCTTTGTGTAACAGCAATTCTTATTTATATATATACAAAGATTCCAAATAATAAAAGGTATCTCTATATGGATGTTGTACTCATCTTTTTTATTGCAGGAGCAATAGGAAATCTTATTGATCGCATTACAAACAAATATGTTATCGATTTCTTATATTTTAAACTAATTAATTTTCCAATTTTCAATGTTGCAGACATTTATGTTACCTGTGCAGCATTTGCAATGATTGCATTAGGACTTTTTTATTATAAAGATGAAGATATCGAAGTTATTTTTCCATCCAAACAGAAATAATCATATTTTTTAGAAGGATTACTTATATGAAAATAGAAAGTTTTGAAGTAATGGAAGAGCAGGAAGGTGAACGTTTGGATAAATTTTTAAGCATTATTTATCCAGATACTTCTCGTTCTTTTTTTCAAAAATTAATTAAAGATTCTGGTGTGCTAGTAAATGATAGAGCAGAAAAAGCCAGTTATCGCATGAATTTTGAAGACATCGTAACAATTCAGTTTCCAGATGCTATAGAAACCACAATTGAAGCAGAAAATATCCCTCTGGATATTCTTTACGAGGATGATGATTTACTTATTGTAAATAAGCCAAAAGGTATGGTGGTTCATCCATCTGCAGGTCATTATAGCGGCACTTTAGTAAATGCTATTATGTATCATTGCAAAGATAGTTTGAGTGGTATAAACGGCGAAATACGTCCTGGTATTGTACATCGAATTGATATGGATACTACTGGCTCCTTAATTATCTGTAAAAATGATATGAGCCATGTAAATATTGCAGAACAAATCAAAGTACATTCTGTTAATCGTATTTATGAAGGTATTGTTTTTGGTAATGTAAAAAACGATGAAGGAACTATAGAAGGACCGATTGGAAGACATCCTGTTGAACGTAAGAAGATGGCTATTAATGAAAAAAATGGGAAGCCAGCTATTACACATTATAAAGTTTTAGAACGCTTTGGAAATTATACTTATATGCAGTTCAAATTAGAAACAGGACGTACTCATCAGATTCGTGTCCATATGTCAAGTATTGGTCATCCATTATTAGGAGACAATCTCTATTCTACGGGCAAGACACCTTTTAAGAATCTTATTGGCCAAACATTGCATGCAAAAACCATAGGATTTATTCATCCTAGTACAAACCAATATATGGAATTTCATGCACCATTACCAGAATATTTTGAAAATTTGCTGTCACAGTTGAAAAAAAGAACATAATTTGATACAATATAAAAAAGTGTTTATCTAATTTACACACATACAAGGGGGCTTTATATGGGACACAAAGTATATACAATCGGTAGAGAATTTGGAAGTATGGGCTTAGTTGTTGGCCAAAAACTTGCAGAACGTCTTGGTATTAAATACTATGATAAAGAATTATTACAGCAGGCAGCAAAAGAATCTGGTTTCTGTGAAGAAATATTTGAAAATCATGACGAAAAACCATCCAATAGTTTCTTATATTCATTGGTTATGGATACATATTCAGCAGGCAATTATGCAGCAACACCGTTCCTTGATATGCCATTAAACCACAAGGTTTTCCTTGCACAGTTTGATACTATTAAAAATATTGCTGAAAAAGAATCCTGTGTTATCGTTGGTCGATGTGCCGACTATGCATTAGCTAACCAACCAGATGTAATTAATGTCTTTATACGAGCAGACTTGGAAGATCGTATTAAAATCATTAGCAAACGTTTGGATTTAACAGAAAACAAAGCAAAAGATATGATTTTAAAGAACGATAAACAGAGAGCAAGTTACTATAATTACTATACAAGTAAAAAATGGGGCGATACATCTAGTTATGATTTAACAATCAATACTAGCAAAATCTCTGTAGACAATGCTGTAGATTTAATTTTAGATTTCAGTAAATATATGGATACAAAAAAAGTTGCAGGTATTGATATGCCTGAAACATATAAATTACCAAATGCATAGCATCATAAGTAATTAAATTATTTAAGGAAGTTCCCAGTATTTGAGAGCTTCCTTATTTCTTTACCATTGCAACTATTCGTTAAACTATGCTTTTGCGAATAGATACATGTGTCTTATAACATACTTATTTATCTTGTTTTTATACTATTTTCTCTTACAAATCTCTTGAATCTAATACAATTGTAAATGGTCCGTCATTTAATAAAGCAATTTTCATATCTGCACCAAAACTTCCAGTTTGCACATTTGAAATTTGTTCCTTGCATTTCTCAATAATATATTCATATAAACGATTTGCAAGTTCTGGATTACCTGCATTTGTAAAGGATGGACGATTTCCTTTTTTACAGTCTGCATACAATGTAAACTGTGAAATCAATAACAAACTACCATCTACATCCGCTAATGCTAAATTTGTTTTTCCATTTTCATCTTCAAAAATACGCATTCCAATCAGTTTTTTTATCATTTTATCTGCAATTTCTGTATTATCTTCATTCGAAACACCAATAAATACACAAAATCCTTTTTCGATAGCTCCAATTACCTCATTATCTACTGTACAAGATGCATTTTTTACTCGCTGAATAACAAATTTCATATTTTTACTCCATTTCATAATAAACTATTCGCAAAACCTAGCCAAACTATTCGTTTTTTGTTATAATATTTTTATTATACATGATAAATTTTAATAAAACTACTCTCTTTTCAGATTAGGAAGGAAAATATCAATATGCTGGATATAAGAAAAGAAATCAAGAAAAAAATTGAAAACCGTAATAAAAAAGGATTTCTGATAGATATTGACAATTATAGAGCTATACCTACAAAAGACGGATTTATTCCTCCAAGTGATGAAATAATGCAGATGGCTATTGAAAAATACTGTATCGAAAATCATTATGAGCTTAAATACATTCGTCTCAGTAATCCAATCATTTTTCTATTAGATGAGAATGAGGCTTATGAAGCATACCCAGAATTAAGGGGAACTGGTCGATTCGTAGTTCATTGTGTAGAATTCAAATAAGAAACATTGGAGGATTTTATGAAAATACAACAACTATACAGTTATGTTCGTCGCGCTGTAGACGATTATCATATGATTGAAGAAGGAGATAAAATTGCAATCGGTATTTCTGGTGGCAAAGACTCTCTCACTCTCCTATATGCCCTTGCCGGTCTCAGACGCTTTTATCCAAAGAAATTCGAACTTATTGCAATTACAGTAGACCTAGGGTTCGAAGGTTTTGATTTAACACCAATTAAGGCTCTATGTGAAGAATTAGAAGTAGAATACCATATTGCCAAAACAGATATTGGAAATATCATTTTTGAAGAACGTAAAGAAGCTTCTCCTTGTTCTTTATGTGCTAAAATGCGAAAAGGCTCCTTAAATGACACCGTAAAAGCATTAGGCTGCAATAAAGTTGCTTATGCTCATCACATGGATGATATAGTAGAAACTATGTTTCTTTCCTTGATTTACGAAGGACGTTTCCACTCCTTTTCTCCAGTTACCTATTTGGATCGTATGGATTTAACCGTAATCCGACCTATGATGTATTTACCAGAAGCTGATGTGATTGGTTTCATGAATAAATACGAAGTACCTACAGTAAAGAATCCTTGTCCAGTGGACGGACTTACTCGTCGTGAATATGCAAAAGACCTGGTGCGTCAGATTAACCTTGAAAATCCTGGTGCAAAGATGCGAATGTTCCATGCTATTATAGAAGGAAATATCAAAGGATGGCCACAGAGATTTGAGCGTGAACCACGAACAAAGTCAAAACCTAAGACAGAATAATTCTATTTATCGAAAGGAACTCTATGAAAGAAAAAGCTTATCATGAAGACCTCAATATAAAAAATGAATTACATCTTCGTGAGTTGATAAAAAAACTGCCTAGATTTTGTAAAGAATTCTTTATTGGTATCGAAGGAAAAACGGCCTCTCGTACACGTATTGCATATGCATATGATTTAGGTTGTTTCTTTGACTACTTACATGAAAATAATCCTATTTGTAATAAACAACCCATTACAGATATACCAATCTCTATTTTAGATTGTTTAACACCTATGGATATTGAGGAATATTTGTACCATATTAAGTTATATGAAAAAGATGGTATGGCTCACACAAACGAAGAACGTGCCATTAAACGCAAACTCTCCTCTCTCCGTACTTTTTATAATTATTACTATAAAAATGAACTGATTGATACCAATCCTGCCATCAAAGTAGACATGCCCAAAATACACGAAAAAGCCATCATACGCTTGGATGTAGATGAAGTAGCTCAATTACTTGATGAGGTGGAATCTGGCGAGAATTTATCTGCTAGGCAGCAAATGTATCATCAATGGACAAAAACTCGCGATTTAGCCCTTTTAACGCTGTTATTGGGCACAGGTATTCGTGTGTCGGAATGTGTTGGATTAGATTTAAATGATGTAGATTTCAAAAACAATGGAATCAAGGTTCATCGAAAAGGTGGTGCGGAAGTTATCGTTTATTTTGGTGATGAGGTCATGGAAGCGCTTGCTGATTATATCGAAGAACGAAATGGTATTACACCTGTAGAGGGACATACCAATGCTCTCTTTCTCTCTCTTCAGAACAAGCGTATTACTGTTCGTGCTGTAGAAAACCTTGTAAAGAAATATTCTAAATTAGTAACTAACGTAAAGAAAATCACACCACATAAACTTCGTAGTACCTACGGCACTACCCTTTATCAAGAAACTGGTGATATTTATCTAGTCGCAGATGTTTTGGGGCATAAAGACGTAAATACTACTCGCAAGCACTATGCCGCTCTTGAAGAAGATCGACGCAGACGTGCGGGACGAGTCGTGAAACTTAGAGATGTGTAATACAATTTTATTAATATACATGTAGGGGGAACTATATTATGAAACGTTTTTTAGACTGTACTGCATCTGATTTTGAAAAAATGAGCAAGGATGAGCTGTTAGAAGCCATTGCATCCAGTGAGGGGCGTATTCTTGTTTGTGAAACCATTGGCACCATTATGCCAATGCTTGGCGATGTTACTAATGCTGAATTTGTGGCATCTATGGGTGCAGATATTATTCTTTTAAACATCTTTGATGTAAACAATCCTGTCATTCAGGGGCTACCTGAAACCGAACCTGAAAATGTAATTCGTAAAATCAAAGAACTGACTGGTCGTCCTGTAGGTATTAACTTAGAACCATTAGAACAAGATGTAGAAAGCACCGTAGATACCATCGAAATGTGGCAACTTTCTTCTGGTCGACAGGCAACTTTGGAAAATGCAAAGAAAGCCGTTGCAATGGGCGTAGACTTTATCGTACTTACTGGAAATCCTGGTATCGGCGTAACAAACAAAGCAATTACAGATACTTTGAAACTCTATCGTAAAGAACTTGGAAATGATGTTGCTCTCATTGCTGGTAAGATGCATGCTGCTGGTATTCTTTCTGAAGGTGGTGAAAATATCATCACAGAAAACGATGTTAAAGCATTTTGCGAATCTGGTGCTGATGTTATTCTTATGCCAGCACCTGGTACTGTACCTGGTATTACAATGGAATATATTCGTAGTCTCGTTTGCGTAGCACATGCAAATGGAAAAATGACTCTCACTGCTATCGGTACTTCTCAAGAAGGTGCAGACGTTGCAACCATTCGCGAAATCGCACTGATGTGTAAAATGACTGGAACAGACATGCACCATTTAGGTGATGCTGGATACGGTGGAATGAGTCTGCCAGAAAACATTTTAGAATACGGAAAAGTTATTCGTGGCATCCGTCATACTTACCATAGAATCGCTGTTTCAATCAAAAGATAAGGTTGTAAACTCTTGTTGCGGAATTGTAAACTTTAGTTTTAAAAAAGGGAGACTTTATGTCTCCCTTAAAATTTACATCTCTAATGGTACTGGTGTAACGATACTATCAATTGTGAGTTCACCATTTGTGACACTTCCTTTGACAATATCTCCAACTTTTGCAAATAATAGCTGTTCATTTGCACTAAACAAGGCTTTATATACCATACCATCTTCTGTTCCCATATATACATAGGTATTTCCATTTACATCCACATACTGCATAACTGCAATAGTAAATTCAACTGGTATTGTTTCTACCGACTCTTCCTCTGTTTCAGAACCAATAATATCACCATCTAATTCCAAACCAAGTTTTTCAGCATATTTACTTACACAAACGTCTCTAGAATCTGCGACAACCACTTTTCCATAGTCCTTTACATTTACCATGTAATACATTTTTACAAGACCAGTCTGATCTTTTAATACACCAATATAAGCTAATTCATCACCTATATTAATTAAAGTTGGGAATGATGCCTGATATCCATACTGCTGAACTTCACCTTCTGCAGCATTCATCGCTGACTGTTCATTTGCACTAGATACAGCGAAATATTTGTATTCGCCAGTTCGTTCATTTACCATGATAAAACCAAGGTTTGAACTATCTGCCGCCATAGAAGTCACACCTGTATAGACATAGATATCACCGTCTTTTGCAATATATCCATAATCTGTGCCAGCTTCTACAACCTCTTCTTCTTCCTCTGAATATGTATCTATTGTGGTAGTCTGCATACATCCTGTATTCGCACCAAATGATGTACCATTCCAGAAACCATTGATATTCTTATAAGCAATATTATACAATTCGCAGATCAAATCTCCTGGTACAACATAATCTACCCATTGTGGAATCTCAGTGATATCATAATATACACTGTCTCCGCTTACTGGATCAGTTACAATCGCACCAATAACCTTTTCTCCACCAAATACACCTATGGTTTTATCATAAACACTTGATACATAATAT
>JAZQZJ010000097.1:0-2824 GCA_045633955.1 Agathobacter sp.
TTTACGCTGTTCTTGAATCCCTTTCAAGAATCGTAACAGCTGGTGGTGACTACAAGAAAGTACGTTTTACATTCCAGGAATATTTCCGTAGAATGAGCGAAGATCCAAAACGTTGGAGTCAGCCAGTAGCAGCACTTCTTGATCCTTACAACGCACAGATGCGATTCGGTCTTCCATCTATCGGTGGTAAAGACTCAATGTCTGGTACATTCAACGAAATCGATGTACCACCAACACTTGTTTCTTTCGCAGTAGACGTAGCAAAAGAATCAGACATCATTACTCCAGAACTTAAAGCAGCTGGAAACAAACTTGTGATGTTTAACATTGAAAAAGACCAGTATGATTTACCAGTATATGCACAGGTAATGAAACTTTATGAAGATGTACATGCACTTATCCAGAAAGGTACTATCGTTTCTGCATATGCACTTGATGGAAAAGGTCTTGCAGCAGCAGTAAGCAAGATGGCATTTGGTAACAAACTTGGTGTTACAGTAAATGCAGATGTAACAACAGATACATTATTTGCTCCAGGATTTGGTAATATCGTTGCAGAAATACCAGCAGATAAGGTTGCAGAATTAAATGGTCTTGGTACAGTTATTGGTGAAGTAAATGATGCACAGGCATTCATTTATGGTGATATGAACATCTCTATGGAAGAAGCGCTTGCAGCATGGACAGGAACACTTGAAAAAGTATTCCCAACTCGTGCAACAGAAGACAAGACAGAACTTAACACAGGACTTTACGATACAAAGAATATCTACGTTTGCAAGAACAAAGTTGCAAAACCTACTGTATTTATTCCAGTATTCCCAGGTACAAACTGTGAATTTGACAGTGCAAGAGCATTTGAACGTGCTGGCGCTGATACAATCGTAAAAGTATTTAAGAACTTAACAGCAGAAGATATTCGTGATTCTGTAGATGAATTTGTAAAAGCAATCGACCAGTCACAGATTATTATGTTCCCAGGTGGATTCTCTGCTGGTGACGAACCAGAAGGTTCAGCTAAATTCTTTGCAACTGCATTCCGTAATGCAAAGATGGCAGAAGCAGTAAATAAATTGTTAAATGAAAGAGATGGTCTTGCACTTGGTATCTGTAATGGTTTCCAGGCTCTTATCAAACTTGGATTAGTACCACACGGCGAAATCCGTATGCAGACAGAAGATTCACCAACTCTTACTTATAACACCATCAACCGTCACATCAGTAAGATGGTATATACAAAGGTTGTTACAAACAAATCTCCTTGGTTACAGGGTGCAGAACTTGGTAAAGTATACTGCAACCCAGCATCTCATGGTGAAGGCCGTTTCGTAGCTCCACAGGAATGGTTGGACAAACTCTTCGAAAACGGACAGGTGGCTACTCAGTACGTAAACGAAGCTGGCGTACCTACTATGGATGAAGAATGGAACGTAAACGGTTCTTACATGGCAATTGAAGGTATCACAAGCCCAGATGGACGTGTACTTGGTAAGATGGCACATTCTGAACGTCGTGGAAACAGCGTAGCTGTAAACATTTACGGTGAACAGGATCTTAAAATCTTTGAATCAGGTGTGGCTTATTTTAAATAATATTAGCAAAAACTCCCAGAATGTTTCTGGGAGTTTTTTTAGAGTTTTATAAATTGAGGTATACGTTTTTTGTAAATTGTAAAATAATCAAATCCTGCTGATTTTAAAATATCAGGTACTTTAACAAAATTCCAAGCGATCTGTTCTGGTGCATGTCCATCAGAACCAAGGGTAATGATTTCGCCACTAAGTTCTTTATAACGTTTTAATATAGGAAGGACAGGGTGAGCATGACCTAGTCCATATTTAAAACCAGCGGTATTGAGTTCGATTCCTTTTCCTTTTGCAATCAACACACGAAGAATTTCATCAATAACATCTGCATATTTCTCATAAGAATAGAATTTATTTTTATTTGGACCATAGCGAACGATGTAGTCGAGGTGTCCATATACATCAAAATCAACTGAAGATAGTGTGTTTTTTAAAGTTTCTTCAAAATATTCGCGATAACAATCTTCTTCGTTTCGGCCTTCATAATAAGCGGGGTAGTAGATATCTACTTGTTTCACTACATGAGTGGAACCAATTACGAAGTCGAAATCATGATTTGTAATAATATTTTGATTTTCTTCTTCCAGATACGGTTGTAAACCAAGCTCAATTCCCCAATTTATATCTAATTGATTTTTGTATTTTTCTTTCACAAGAATAATCTCTTTTTGGTATGCAGGAATATCTAAATCAAATAATCCAGGTTCTTCTTTATAATCAATATCCAGGTGGTCTGTAAAACAGATTCCTTTTAAGCCAATGTCATATGCTTTTTGTGCAATCGAATATGGATCTGCCTGACTATCACCAGAAAAATGGGTATGTATGTGCATGTCATATAACTTTATTTGGGTAAGTTGCATAAAAAATCCTCTTTTCTACATATATTATGAAGAGTTTTCTCTTAAATTATAGTAGATTGTACTACACTTAATAGTGTTTTGGCTATATAAAAAGTATTAGATTTTGGTCAAAATGACAAAAATTGTACTCAAATAAAAACATTTTGTCAAAGAAATAACAAAGATGAAAAATGAAATGAAAAGTGCTTGAACTTTGCATAATAATTAGTTACAATGGAACAAATGTGAGGTGTAACTCACAAATATTAAATACATTTCTAGGAGGAATTATTAATGGCAGTAAGAGTAGCGATTAATGGTTTTGGCCGTATTGGCCGTCTTGCTTTCAGACAGATGTTCGGAGCAGAAGGATATGAAGTAGTAGCAATCAACGAT
>JAZQZJ010000098.1:0-31288 GCA_045633955.1 Agathobacter sp.
TCTTGGTGATCTAGAATCTGCAACTACGATTCTGTAGAAAGGTGCTTTTTTCTGTCCCATTCTTCTTAATCTGATTTTAACTGCCATTTTTGTTTCCTCCTAGGATAAAATAATAAATTTGTTAACATATTTATTTAAAACCGTTGTCTTATGTTTGCAACAGATTTTAACATTGTTTAAAATGGAAACCTTCCATTAAAGTTTCCGTTAAAAGGTCTTCTCTTACCTTTTCTTCCGCCCAACATACCAGGCATCTTCTTCATCATCTTCTGCATCTGTTCAAATTGTTTTACCAATCTGTTTACTTCTGCAATATCCACACCAGCACCTTTTGCAATACGATGCTTACGGCTAGGATTCATAAGTTTTGGATTCTGACGTTCCTTCACAGTCATTGACTGGATAATTGCTTCTGTACGTGCCATCTGCTTTTCTGCCGCATCTGTATCGATATCTGGCATATTGCCCATACCCATACCTGGCATCATACTCATCATGGCCGACATACCGCCCATCTTCTTCATCTGCTGCATAGATTCGAGATACATCTCAAAATCGAACTGATTCTTACGCATCTTCTGTTCTATTTTCTTTGCAGATTCTTCGTCAATGCTTTCCTGTGCTTTCTCAATCATAGTAAGCACATCGCCCATACCAAGGATACGGGAAGCCATACGGTCTGGATAAAACTGCTCTAAATCTACGAGTTTCTCACCCATACCAGCGTAAAGGATAGGTTTTCCGGTTACTGCTCGGATAGAAAGAGCTGCACCACCTCGTGTATCACCATCTAACTTGGTAAGTACCACGCCGTCTACGCTAATCTTCTCATCGAAGGTCTGTGCTACATTTACAGCATCCTGACCTGTCATAGCATCTACTACTAAGATCGTCTGTGTCGCACCAGTCACTTCTTTTATTTCAACCAATTCTGCCATCATGTCTTCATCTACATGAAGACGACCAGCAGTATCGATGAATAACACATTAAAGTCATTTTTCTTTGCATATTCTACTGCAGCTTTGGCAATGTTTGCAGGCTTTTCAGAAGTTCCCATTTCGAAGACTTCTACGCCCATCTTCTCACCATTGATTTTTAACTGTTCAATCGCTGCAGGACGGTAAACGTCACAAGCTGCAAGAAGACTCTTTTTGCCTTTGGTCTTAAATTTACCTGCAAGTTTTGCAGTGGTAGTTGTTTTACCAGCACCCTGAAGACCAACCATCATAATAATGGTTAAGGCTTTTCCTGGCTGAAACTGAACCTCAGTAGTTTCAGATCCCATGAGTTTAATCATTTCCTCATTTACAATCTTGATTACCATCTGTCCAGGATTCACACCGTTCATAACGTCCTGACCAATCGCACGCTCCTGCACGTCTTTGATGAACTGTTTTACTACTTTGAAGTTTACGTCAGCCTCTAAGAGCGCCAATTTTACTTCTTTCATAGCAACCTTTACATCATCTTCTGTAAGACGTCCTTTGCCACGCAGATTTTTAAACACATTTTGCAGTTTTTCGGTTAAACTATCAAATGCCATATTATAACTCCTCTAAAATTTTGTTAGAGATTGTTTCAATATCTGTTAAGATATTTGTATCAGAAGATTCTTTGCATTGTTTTGCCAACTCATGAATCTGTCCAACATCTTCTTTTATGTTTAAAAACTTTTCTACTAAGTGTAGCTTGTTTTCATAATCCTGTAGTTTTCTACTACAACGCTTTATCAAATCATGAACACCTTGTCGGCTGATGCCTTCTTCCGAAGCAATCTCACCAAGAGATAAATCATTAAGTACAAAGTCCTCATAAATCTGTCTCTGATGTTCATTTAAAAGCTCACCATAAAAGTCATATAAATATGCAAGTTCAATCTTTGTTCTCATCGTATTTTCCTATCTGGTAAATGTCAAGTGAAAACGCTTTACACACTCACACACCTTTGCTAGAATACCACAAACAAACAAAGGTGTCAAGCATTTTTACTCGACACCCTTTTGTTTTTATTTTCATACAATCACTATTGTTTTTCACACTCAATACGAAGAGAAAATTCCTGTTCTCCAAAAGCACCCTTAAAAGTAAGAATTAAGTTATCTCCTTCAAAAGCATATGCAACCTCTTCATATCTATCTTCTTCATAACGAATATGGACATATTCATCATTAAACGTATATGGTCCATTTACTTCATCAAAACCTGCTAATGCCGCTCTCGTAACTGTATCCATACCTGTTGTCATGGTATCAATAACCTCTTTAACCTCTGGTATACTCATTCTAGCTTCAAGATACTCTGCTTCTGTCAAACCAGATTCTGCAACAGCTTCTTCCAAAGTCACTCCTGTTGCATCCAAAAATGCCATTAGACTACCTTCTTCAATACTCATCATGCCATTTTTAAAATTGGTGTCAAACTTCTCAAAACAATCTGGATCGACTTCCATGAACATCATACCATCTTCAAATGTAACATCAATTTCAAAAACCAATTCCTCAAAATCCACATATTCAGCTAATTCTGGAATATTTGCCTTGATACCATCTTCAAACTGTTTGGTTACATCCAATCTGCCTCTCCATTTTCCCTCAAATGGATTACCAGATCCACACGCTCCAAGCAACATAGAAACTACTAATAAGATGGAAAGTAAAAAACATCTTTTTTTCATCTATTTTCCTCCACTATGAAAATTACAATATACCTATGTATATTCTAACATAACTCTTTCTCTTTTGACAATCCAATTACAAGGATGTACGTACAACTTTTGGCTGATAGCCTACTTTTTCTAACTGTTTCAGTATCTGATGCTTATGTTCTGTACCAAAACTTTCCATTGTAATACGCAGCTCTACAGCCGCATTACGGTTTGTTGATACAAACTGGTTATGCTCTAACTTAATTACGTTACCCTGTTCTTTTGCAATTACATCTGCAACAAGTGATAACTGACCAGGTCTGTCTGGCAATAATACAGATACAGTAAAAATACGATCTCTGAAAATAAGCCCCTGCTGTACCACAGATGACATGGTAATAATATCCATGTTACCACCACTTAAGATAGATACCACACGTTTTCCCTGCACATCCAAATGCTTTAATGCAGCAACCGTTAAAAGCCCTGAATTTTCTACAACCATTTTGTGATTTTCTACCATATCCAAGAATGTTCCGATAAGTTCATCATCTTCAACCGTAATAATATCATCTAAGTTTTCCTGAATATATGGGAAAATCAAGCTTCCTGGTGTTTTTACTGCTGTACCATCCGCAATCGTATTTACTGTTGGAAGTGTACTTACTTTACCTGCAGCAAGAGAACTCTGCATACAGCTTGCTCCAGCTGGTTCTACACCAATAACTTTAATCTTTGGATTTAAGAGTTTTGCAAGTGTTGCAACACCTGCAGCTAATCCGCCACCACCGATTGGAACTAAGATATACTCTACCAATGGAAGTTCTTTAAAAATCTCCATTGCGATACTACCCTGACCAGTTGCAACTGCTAAGTCATCAAATGGGTGAATAAATGTATATCCTTCTTTTTCCGCTAATTCTAATGCATGCGCACAAGCTTCATCATATACATCACCATGAAGAATAACTTCTGCTCCATAGCTCTTTGTACGATTGATCTTAATCAGTGGTGTGCCTTTTGGCATTACAATAACTGCTTTACAACCATATCTTTTAGCAGCATATGCTACACCCTGTGCATGGTTACCTGCAGATGCAGTGATAAGACCTTTACTTCTTTCTTCATCTGTCAGAGTGCTGATTTTATAATATGCACCACGCACCTTATACGCACCTGTAAGCTGCATATTTTCTGGTTTTAAATATACTTTATTTTTCGTAAGCTCACTTAAATACTCACTATATATGAGTTTTGTTTCTAGTGTAACCTCTTTTACTTTTTCACTTGCTTCTTCAAACTTATTTAATGTCAACATGATCCTTCTCCTTACTGTTCTGTTGCAAACAACGCATTTACAAATTCATCAGAATCAAATTTCTGTAAGTCATCAATACTTTCGCCTACACCAATATATTTTACTGGTACACCAAGCTCAGACTGAATTGCAACAGCAATCCCGCCCTTAGCTGTACCATCCATTTTTGTAAGGACGATACCAGAAATACCAGCCACTTCGGAAAATTCTTTTGCCTGTACCAACGCATTCTGGCCTGTCGTTGCATCTAATACAATCAAAGTCTCACGATATGCATCTGGGTATTCTCTTTCCAAAATACGATTGATTTTACCAAGTTCATTCATAAGATTTTTTTTGTTATGAAGTCTGCCTGCAGTATCTACGATTAATACATCTGCATTTCTCGCTTTTGCAGCTGCAGTTGCATCAAATACAACCGCACCTGGATCAGAGCCTTCTGGGCCACCAATAACATCTACACCAGAACGTCTTCCCCACTCAGCCAACTGATTGCCTGCTGCCGCACGAAACGTATCTGCACCAGCAATCACAACTTTTTTACCTGCCGCTTTGAATTTACCTGCAAGTTTTCCCACAGTAGTTGTTTTTCCAACACCATTAACACCAATAACAAGCAAAACTGACTTTTCGGTTTCAAAACGATATGCGGTTTCTTCTACCTTCATCTGCTCTTTAATACTTTCAATTAAAAATTCTTTGCAGTCTGCTGGTTCTTTGATGTGATTTTCTTTTACTTTTCTACGAAGATCATCTAAAATTCTTTCGGTTGCATGGATACCCAAATCTCCCATAACAAGAATTTCTTCTAACTCTTCATAAAAATCATCATCAATATTGGAAAAACCATGAAAAATGGCATCAATTCCAGATACGATATTATTTCTAGTCTTTGTTAGTCCTTCGACTAATCGGCTAAAAAAGCCTTTCTTTTCTTCACTCATAAGGTCACCTCTACTCGCTAATACTTGAAACAAGTTTCAAGTTGTCGCGGTGCTCCTCAAATGCACATGCAAGCATGGCATTTTCATCGCTACTCGCTCAGGTCGTTTTCAATTAAATTTACAGATACAAGTGCAGATACACCCTTTTCCTGCATCGTAATACCATAGAGACGATCAGCTGCTGCCATCGTACCTCTACGGTGTGTAATTACAATATACTGTGTATCTTTTGTCAATCTGCTTAAATACTGGGCAAAACGTGTTACGTTGGAATCGTCCAGTGCAGCTTCAATTTCGTCCAAGAGACAGAATGGAGAAGGTTTTAATACCTGAATTGCAAATAAAAGTGCAATCGCAGTCAATGCCTTTTCCCCACCAGATAACTGCATCATATTCTGAAGTTTCTTTCCTGGTGGCTGTGCAATAATACGAATACCACATTCCAAAATATCTTCGTCTTCTACAAGTTCTAAGGTACCATGGCCGCCGCCAAATAACTGTTTGAAAGATTTATCAAATTCTCTCTGAATTTCTGCGAATTTTTCTTCAAACTGCTTACGCATGCCGCTATCTAATTCTTCAATGATACCTATCAAGGTCTGTTCTGCCTCTATCAAGTCATCATGCTGTCCTTTTAAGAACTGATAACGTTCCGATACGTCTTTGTACTCTTCAATTGCATTTACATTAACATCTCCAAGTTTACGAATATCATCCTTGATTTCTGCAATCATCTTCTTAAGCTCTGGAAGACTATCATATACATCCTTACGGAATTCTAATGCTGCATGTGGTGTAATCTCATATTCTTCCCACATGTAGTTTAATTGATAATCTCCTGCTTCTGTCAATTTCTCCAACTGATTACCTAAACGCATGAGTTCCTTATCTAAATTATTCTTGCGTTTCGAAATATCATCCTGCTTTTGGAAGAAACCACGATATTCTTCAGACATCTGGTCTTTCTTTGTAAGACTTTCTGCTAACTGTTCCTGCCATTTTACAACCGCATCAGCAGAAGCAGTAATGGTAAGTCGAATTTCTTCAATATCTTGCTGTTTCTTTTCTACATCTTCTTTTGCAAGAGCTACATTTTGTGTAAGTTCTGCTTTTTCAGCCTCAAAACGGTCAATTTCAGTATGAATACGATTTAGGTTCTCTAATACGAACTGTACATTCTGTAGCATCGCATTTTCTTCCATCGTGATATCTGCAACTACCTGTTTTGCAGCCTCTTCTAACTGACTCTGCTCCTCTAAAACAGTCTGTAAACGCTTGCTCTCTTCTTCAATTTCTGTTTTACGATGTTTTGCATATTCATCAGCTTCAATAATCTTTTGCTTTTCAACCTGAATCTGTGAAATCTGAATATCCATCTGATTATTTTCATTCATCAGACTTGTAAATGCGTTATCACTATCGTTTTTCTGCTGGCGGGCACGGTCTACATTCATCTGTGCTGCAGTATGTGCTACCATCTGTTCCTGTAGTCTTCCCTTAACAGATTCTAATTCTTCTTCATTTAAAGCAAGTGCTGTAGCAATATCATCTTTACGTACACGCATATCATCCAATGCATTTTGTAAATCAACAACACTCTTTTCTAATTCTTCAATTTCACGATTACGCGCTAAGAGATTTGAAGAATTACGGAATGCACCACCAGACATAGAACCGCCTGGACTTAAGTATTCCCCTTCTAATGTAACCATATGTAAAGAATAGTGATGCTTTCTAGCTATTGCAATGGCATGATCAACTGTATCAACAACTAACACACGTCCTAATAAGTACGCTGCTACTTCTCGATATTTCTCTTCACACTGTACCAATTCATTTGCTACACCAAGAACGCCTTCTTCATTCATAGCTGCTTCGTTTTTTGGATTTCCTTTTGCACTTACGCTGGTAAGTGGAAGGAATGTAGCACGACCAAAACGATTTTTCTTTAGGAAT
Organism: Agathobacter sp.; assembly: GCA_045633955.1. Taxonomy (GTDB): domain Bacteria; phylum Bacillota; class Clostridia; order Lachnospirales; family Lachnospiraceae; genus Roseburia. The sequence continues at coordinate 6,864 of JAZQZJ010000098.1, forward strand.
CCAATCATTTTCTTAGCGGTATCTTCATCTTCTGTAACAATATTCTGAATATTGCCACCAAGAGCAGTCTCAATCGCCACTTCATATCGCTTGTCTACCTGAATTAAATCGGAAACAACACCCAACAATCCTGGATTTTCAATCTTTTGCTCCATTACCTTACGAATACTATTACCATATCCATCGTAACGTTCTGCAATATTTTTCAAAGATTCCAAACGAGACTGTTGTTTATGGAAGCGCATCTGCGCTTCTTCCATTTTCTGTGTATTCTCACGATCTTTTTTCTTCCAATCTACAATTTTCTCTAAAAGATCTGTTTCCTGAGCTCTTGAAGAAATAAGTTTTTCATTTACTTTTTCAAATTCTGCTTCGTATGTTTCTAATACTGCATTTAAATCTGCTTCTTCTGTCTTGCGAGCCAATATACGCTTATTTAACTCAGCCTTACGAATCTGAATCTGTTCTAACATTGTATCGCATCTCTGCTGCTCCCCTTTGATGGTTGCATTATTATTTAAGATACGGATTAACTCATTCTGACCATTTTCCATACCTTGATTACATTCTGTAATTTTGGCCTGAATCGCTTCTAATTCATTTTGTGCTACAGATCTACGTTCTTCTATTGCAGCCAACTGCTCGTCCAATTCTGCTTTTTTTGCATCATAAGACTGTTTTGACTCCAATCGTTCTGACTTTTCTTTTTCTATAGCAATAAGACGACCTTGTAAATGCTCGTCTGTCATCTCTGCTGTATGAATCTGTTCATTTAATACCTGAATCTGACTCTCTAACTTTTCTTTTGTCACAGATGCCTGACTCATATTTTCACGAATAGAATTGATTGTCTCATCCATATCCTTCATGGATACTTCTAATGATTCGTATTCTTCTTTGATTTTATCGTATGCAGCTGTAGTTTGTTCCATTTCTGCACTTGCAATATCAAATTTTTCTTTTAATTCTTTTTCATCATGTTCAATACGTTCCATTTCTAATAGGAACATATTCACATCGTATTCTTTTAATTCACTCTTTTTATTTAAGTAAATCTTTGCTTTTTCAGATTGACGCTCCAAAGGACCAACCTGACGCTCCAATTCCGCTAAAATATCATTTACACGAACCAGATTTTCACGTTCATTTTCTAATTTTTTCTGTGCAGTTGCTTTACGCTTTTTGTATTTTACAATACCTGCAGCTTCATCAAACAACTCACGACGTTCTTCTGGTTTACCACTTAAAATACGGTCAATCTGACCCTGTCCTATAATGGAATAGCCTTCTTTACCAATACCTGTGTCATAAAAAAGTTCTGTTACTTCTTTTAAACGGCATACATTACCATTAATAAGGTATTCACTTTCTCCAGAACGATACAAACGTCTGGCGATGGTTACTTCTTCAAAATCAATCGCAAGCTGATGGTCTGCATTGTCCAATGTAATTGCTACATATGCATAACTTAATGGCTTACGATTCTCTGTGCCGGCAAAGATAACATCCTGCATAGAGGATCCACGAAGCTGCTTTGTACTCTGCTCACCTAATACCCAGCGAACTGCATCTGCTACGTTACTTTTACCACTACCATTTGGACCTACAACACCAGTAATACCATTATGAAAATCAAATACCGTTTTATTGGCAAAGCACTTAAATCCATGTATCTCTAAACTTTTTAAATACATTTGTTACTCTCCTAATGTTGGCTTTAGCAGAAGAAGGGCCTGATATGCCGCTTCCTGTTCTGCAGCCTTCTTTGTATGTCCTGTTCCTGTACTGATTTCTTTTCTTCCAATCAATACACCAACCGTAAAGGTCTTATCGTGATCAGGACCCTGTTCATCTAATAGAACATATGTCAACTGTTCATGCTCTCCCTGCACAACTTCCTGCAGGATAGTCTTGCTATCATAAAAGAGATGTTTGTTCTCAATATCAGTTAGAATATATTTCAACACAAATTCTTTTGCATTAGCAAAACCACCATCTAAATAAATAGCTCCAATTACAGCTTCCATAGCATCAGACAATACGGACTTTCTATGTCTTCCACCTGTCTGATCTTCTCCTTTTCCAAGAAACAGATATTCACCCAAATGCAATTCCTCTGTACACATAGCCAATGTAGGCTCACATACAATACTAGCACGCAATTTGGTCAACTGCCCCTCTGTAAGTTTTGGATAATGGGAATACAAAAACTCACTAGAAGTAAGTTCAAGCACCGCATCACCAAGAAACTCTAATCGTTCATTATCAGAAAGTTTCTTTAAATGTTTTTCATTTGCATATGAACTATGAGTCAATGCTTGTTTCAAAAGCTGTTCATCTTTGAATTCATAGCCAATTAACTTCTGAAACTCCTTTAAATTCGACATTTCTAAATACTCCTCTAAACCAAAATAAGACTGTCGCATAAATGCGACAGTCTATTCTTAACGAAATTAGTTTGCTGTAGCTTTTTTAATCTGTTCTACAGCATCTCCAACTGTAACAATACTTTCTGCTGCTTCATTTGCAATCTCGATTTCAAATTCTTCTTCAACTGCCATAATAATTTCAAAAACATCTAATGAATCTGCTCCAAGATCATCTACAAAAGTAGTTTCCATTGTGATTTCATCTTCTTCAACATTTAATGATTCTGCGATAATTTTTCTAATTTTTTCGAATTCCATAGTTCTTTCTCCTTTTCTACTCTTCTTCGGCTGATGTTTCAACTTTAATAAATTCTTTAATCTTTCCGTTGATATCCTGCTGTTTAAAAGTTACACACTGATAAATTGATGTGGTAATCTCCATAGCCTTTGAATTTCCATGGGCTTTGACTACCAATCCATTTAAACCTAACAGTGGTGCCCCGCCATATTTTGATGCATCGAAATCCTTTAATGTCTCTTTTAAAGCTGGCAAAGCTAAAAGTGCACCAATCTTACTCTTTAAAGTACTCATAAGCCCTGCCTTAACGATACCGATAAGTGTAGAGGCTAAACCTTCGTAAAGTTTCAAGATTACGTTACCAACGAAAGCTTCACATACGATTACATCTGCACCACCATGTGGAATTTCTCTAGCTTCGATACAACCGATGAAGTTGATGCCTTCACATTCATGAAGCATTGGAATGGTTTCTTTTACAAGAGCATTTCCTTTTTCTTCTTCAGCACCAATATTTACAATTGCTACTCTAGGATTTTTAATACCTACTACATTTTCCATATAAATAGAACCCATCTGAGCAAACTGTACCAAATTTTCTGCCTTTGCATCTACATTTGCCCCACAGTCAATAATAAGTGACATACCTGTCTCTGTAGGAATAATAGGTGCAAGTGGTGGACGTTTAATTCCCTTAATACGTCCTACAATCGTCTGTCCGCCAACTAAAATCGCGCCAGAACTGCCTGCTGATACAAATGCATCTGCCTGACCTTCCTTCACCATTTTCATAGCCACTACCATAGAAGACTGTTTTTTTCTACGAATAGCCACTACAGGTGCTTCCGCCATTTCAATCACTTCTGGAGCATGAACGACTTCAATCTGATCTGCTGGGTAAGAATATTTCGCTAATTCTTCTTTTACAACGTCTTCTTGTCCTACCAAAAATACCTTGATATCTTTACGAGAAGAAACAGCATCTACTGCGCCTTTTACGATTTCCACTGGTGCATTATCGCCACCCATGGCATCAAGCGCTACTTTTGTAATTTCCTGCATACCAAATCCTCCTTCTGCATCTAACTCAAAATATACTATAAGTCAATATAGAAATCAATGGATTTTTCGTATGAAATTGCATAAATTTAGATGCACCTTCTATCTCTATTTCCTATTCTATGTACAGCACACCTTGAATATTTACAATTCTAAAATTAACACCAGCCATATAATAGTTCATTATACCATCAGTTCCAGCACTATATACTGTTTCCAAAGCAAAAGGATACTCCGAAACCTCACTACTTACAGAAACTACCATTTTATTTCCATCTTGACCTCTTTCAGCGCTTCCTCTAATAATCTCTCCATCTTCTTTATCAATTGCATACCAACGCTTTTCTGTACTATACATGCATTCAAGACTTAAATTTGAGACATTTTCTTCTGAAAGAACATAATCATCTTTTACCTTCAAGTAGTTACACTGGCGTAATCCTACAAATTCTCCATCTTCATCCAGAATCTCTTCTTCCTCAGAAACGATTTCTAAATAATCACTCCAGTTTTCTACTGTAATTTTGATTCCGCCTGATACATCTTCAACTTTGTCACCCAAAACCGCAACACTGCCACTAGGTACATATGTATGTTCTATAGTTTCTTCTGTACTATCTTCTGCGTTTTCTTTATTAGCATCTCCTCCACATGCCACTAAACCTAAACTCATGATCAAAACCATCAATAAACTTATTATTTTTTTCATATGATCCAATTCCTTCCTTATGATTTTAATATAAACATTATTATATCAAACAAAAGAAATTACGCAAATACTTTTACCTTCTATCACAATAATCTTTGGAACAACTGAAATAAAATCAAAATGTATCTCATTATTCTCACAAAATCGTTATTTAATTTTAAAATATAATTTTCACCACTGTTCCTTTTCCAACTTCACTTTCTAACTGTATTTCTGCTTCATGAATGGCCACAATGTGCTTTACAATTGCAAGCCCCAAGCCTGTTCCACCAGTCTCTTTAGAGCGACTTTTATCCACTCGATAAAAACGTTCAAAAATTCGTTCTTGATGTTCCTTTGGAATTCCAATGCCATTATCTTTAACATAAAGCATCTGCTTATCATTTTCTACACCAACAAACAAATTCACTTTACCACCATTTGTATTATAACGAATAGCATTTTCACAAAGATTTTCGATGACTTCTCGCATCATTTCTTTATTGCCTCGAATCATACATGTACTTCCCTCATAAGAAAACTCTATATTGTGACACATTGCATTTACATTTAAAGAGTTGACACATTCACTCGCCAGGATATTTAAATCGAAATTTTCAAGTCCACTAGAAATTTCTGTCTGGTCCAACTCCGAAAGTCGTATAATATCGTTTATCAATGTCAACAAGCGCTGTGCATTTTTTCGAATCTCTCCTGCAAATCCAGATACTTGTTCTTCCGAAACCATACCATTTTCCATAAGTTCTGCATAACCAGAAATCGCGGTTAACGGTGTTTTTAACTCATGAGACACATTTGCGGTAAAATCCTGTCTCACCTTTGCTGCTGACAAGATATTTTCGTGCTGTCTTCGAATTGTTTCTATAAAAGGTTCTAATTCTTTATATACACCTACAGTTTTTGTATTCCCTTCTGTTTTACTTATATTTTCAGCAATCACAGATATTGGTCGTACTAAGCTTCTTGTTAAATAATGTGCAATGCAGATGCATAGCAGAATAGCAAAAATAATAATCACAATTATAACAGGCATTGAACTCATAAAAATACTAGCACCACTACTTGCATGTATTGCCACACGCACGATCGTGCCGTCTTCCATTTGAAGTGCGTAGTAATATGTATTGATTTCTAAAGTATCTGATGTACGTACATGTTCACCACTTCCATTTTCAAATGCAGCCTGTATTTCTGGACGATTCTTATGATTATCCATAGTAGCTTCATCAGACCAGCTATCATATAGAACATCTCCATCTGTATCCACCCATGTAACACGCACTTCATCAGAGTCAAAAGATATCTCATCTATTCCCTCTTTTTTAAAAACCCCTGAATCAACCAAGGTATCTGCTAAAATGTGCAAATCCCTTTGTACTTGGTCTTCAAACAGATAATAATAAATACTAGTTACTCCAATAAGAGTAACTAGTATAGCTATTAATGCGATTTCTATTAATCGAATGTTAATTTTTCTTCTCAACTTTAAGCTCCTTATTCAATGACATATCCGACATTTCGAACAGTTCTTATTCGCGAACCTGCGTTGCCTAGTTTTTGTCTCAATGTCTTGATATGCATATCTACAGTTCGTGACTCTCCCTCAAAATCAGTTCCCCATACATGAATCATGATGTTTTCACGCGTCATAACAACACCTTTATTCATCACGAGCAATCGAAGCAACTCATATTCCTTGAAGGTAAGTTCTATTTTTTCATCATCTACAGAAACTTCATGTCTGTCATGATCAATTCTGATTTCATCTAACTGCAGTACTTTGTCCTCTTCCTTTTCGGTACGACGAAGCAGTGCTTTTACACGACTGATAAGCTCCATTACAGAAAATGGCTTGCGAATATAATCATCTGCTCCATCATCCAAACCTTTTATCATGTCAATTTCCTGTGTTTTTGCAGTTACCATAATCACAGGAAGTTTGCGCAACACCTGATTTCTTCTTATTTTTTTGAGAATATCATATCCACTTTCATCTGGAAGCATGATATCCAAAATCACAAGATCAGGAATCTGTTCTTCTACAGCTTGATAAAATTCTTTTGCTTTTTCAAATGTAACTATTTCATGCCCGCTGTTTCTTAGAGCAATTGTCTCTATTTCACGAATATTTGCATCATCTTCTACAATATAAATCAAACTCATTTTATATGTTTCGAATCCCTTTCTTCTTTAATCGGCATTAGAAGTTTCTGGCAAAGTAAACTCTTCTTTATATTTGTATATCGCTTTCTTATACCATTCGAAGTTGTTTTCTTTTAATGTTTCTAAATAACTATGTGTATCAAATTCGTCATCTTTCACTTCAATCATACAGACTGCCACATTGGAACAGTGGTCAGATACACGTTCAATACTAGTTAAGAGATCTTGCAATATCCAGCCAAGCTCGATGGTACATTTCCCCTTACGAAGACGTCTGATATGACGGTGTTTCATTTCTGCATTTAAACCATTGATGACCTGTTCTAATGGTTCTACCACTTTTGCATTTTCAAGATCATTATGGATGTATGCATTTACTGCCATATGAACGATTTTATGTACTGCTGTTACATATACCTCAAATTCTTTCATCGCATTAGCAGAAAAGCTTAACTGTTTATCATTCATTTCTTTTGCAGATTCAATGATGTTTACTGCATGGTCAGAAATACGTTCAAAGTCGTTAATACAATGCAAAATTACAGATACACTACGGCTGTCTCTTGGTGATAAATCTTTATTATTTAATTTTACAAGGTATGAACCAAGGGCATCTTCGTATCTATCCACTTCTGCTTCCATTTCCTGAACTCGGATGTTGTCTTCTTCTTTGTAGTTTCCGATATTATCAAGCGCTAAGTAAATTGCTTTCTTTGCAATTTCAGCCATTTTAATGGCTTCTTTCCTACAAAGTTCCATCGCAAATGCAGGCTGTTCCAAGAAACGTTCATCAAGGATAGCAAACTCATCTTTTACTTCTACTTCATCTGCCTTATCACGAATAGTAAGCTCTGCAAGTTTTACTAATGCATTCGCAAATGGGAACCAGCAAACAGTACACACAATGTTAAACACACTATGAACTACCGCAATGCCTGTAGCTGATGCTGTTCCGTTCAAAAATTCGAAATGAACAAAACTGTTAACTACATAAAATACAACTAAGAATACTACCGTACCAATTAAATTAAAGTACAAGTGAATCATAGATGCACGTTTTGCATTTTTACTCGCACCAAATGCTGACATAATAGCTGTGATACATGTACCAATATTCTGCCCCATGATAATAGGAAGTGCTGCACCGAAATTCATCGCACCTGTTGCACAAAGTGCCTGTAAAATACCTACGGATGCAGAAGAACTCTGAATAATTGCTGTTAATACCGCACCTGCAATAACACCAAGCACTGGGTTTGTAAACATAGTAAGAATATTTGTAAACTCAGGTACATTTGCAAGTGGTTTTACTGCACCACTCATAGTGTCCATACCAAACATAAGAATTGCAAAACCTACTAAGATATTACCAATATCTTTTTTCTTATTGGTATCTTTTGCTGTCATAATCATAACCATACCTATGATTGCAAGAATTGGTGAAAATGAAGTTGGTTTTAACATCTTCATGATAAAACTAGTACCTTCTACTTCTACGAGAGATAGTAACCAAGAAGTCATAGTAGTACCGATGTTCGCACCCATAATAATACCAACAGCCTGTGAAAGCTTCATGATACCAGAGTTTACAAAACCTACTACCATAACTGTAGTTGCTGATGATGACTGGATAACAGCTGTTACACCAGCCCCTAAAAGTACTGCCATCAAACGATTCGATGTAAGTTTCTCTAAAATACTTTCTAACTTACCACCCGATAACTTAGATAATCCATCACCCATAGCATCCATTCCATAAAGGAACATTGCTAATCCACCGATCATAGTTAATACATTAAAAATATCAAATCCCATCATTGGTCTCCTTAATCAAAATTCTTCTTTTGTTATTGAAATTATTCTCATACGGTCAAATTATCACACGCAAATTTAACTTTGTAAACTTTAAGTAAACCACTCCATTTAGATTTTACATAGATTTTACATAACTTTGCCAAAAACTTTACACTAACCACGTGGACGCTTATCAATAGAGAAAATTACCCATTCAGCTAGGTTCGTAGCATGGTCTCCGATACGTTCAAAATACTTTGCTACCATTAAAAGATCTGTTGCCTGTTCTCCATTATTCTTATCCTGATGGATTAACTCGATAAGTTCTTTTTTCGTTTCTGCAAACAAATCATCTACAATATCATCATGACTAATTACACCAGATGCTTTCTTTGTATCTTTTTCTACATATGCCTCGATACTCTGAATCAACATCCAAGTTGTTTCTGTCGCCATCTGACGGATATAATCTAAATTTTTAATATACGGTTCATGTGCCAAATGCAAGGTCATTTCCGAAATATCTGCTGCATGGTCCCCAATACGCTCCATATCTGTTACCATTTTAAGTGCTGCCGAGATCACCCTTAAATCAGATGCTACAGGCTGTTGCTGCATTAAAAGTTTAAAACAGATACTTTCAATTTCTTTCTGCTTTTGGTCTACTAAGGCATCTGCATCCATAACAGACTGTGCCAAGGTTTCATCTTGTTTTAAAAGGGCTTCAATGGCTTTTTGAATTCCATCCTCCACCATTCTTCCCATTTCCTGCATTTCCAGATTTAATTCCTTCAGTTGCTCGTCAAATCTTTTTCTCATTATCCAAATCTCCCTGTAATATAGTCTTCTGTTCTTTTATCCCTTGGATAAGAAAACATCGTATTTGTATCATTAAACTCTACCATTTCCCCAACTAAGAAAAATGCGGTATCATCCGAAACTCGTGCTGCCTGTTGCATATTATGGGTAACCACAACAACGGTATACTTCTTCTTTAAGTCTTCCATCAGTTCTTCTATCTTTAATGTGGATATAGGATCAAGAGCCGATGTTGGTTCATCCATCAAAAGAATTTCTGGCTCTACTGCTAACGCACGTGCAATACAAATTCTTTGCTGCTGTCCACCTGAAAGACCCAATGCAGATTTTTTCAATCTATCTTTCACCTCATCAAAAATTGCAGCACCACGAAGACTTTCTTCCACAATTCTGTCTAATGTGGCTTTATCCTTTATCCCATGCACTCTAGGTCCATATGCAATATTATCATAGATACTCATTGGAAATGGATTTGGCTGCTGAAATACCATGCCTACTTTCTTACGAAGAGCTGTGGTATCTACATTACTACCATAAATATTTTCACCATCAAGTAAAATTTCGCCCTCAATTCTTACACCATCTACCAAATCATTCATACGATTTAAAGTTTTTAAAAAAGTAGATTTACCACAACCAGATGGTCCTATAAATGCGGTAATGCTCTTTTCTTTGATATCCATATTTACATTTTTTAGTGCATGATTCTCTCCATACCAAAGGTTTAAATCACGCACCTGTATCTTGGTTTTCTTTTCCATATTCTCTCCTATATTCGATTCACATCAAATTTCTTCGCTACAAATTTTGTAATTAAATTGATTGCAAGTACAATCACAAGAAGTACCAATGCAATACCATATGCTACATCGTACTCACCTTTTGACATACTTAAATAAAGCTGAATGGTAAGTGTACCACCCGATTGAAAAATCTTATCGAAATATCCTTGGACATTAGTAGGCAAGAAAGCTCCACTACCTGCTGTATAAAGTAACGCTGCAGATTCTCCAACAATTCGTCCAATCGCTAAAATCACACCTGTAATTACACCTGGTAATGCAGATGGAATCAATATGGTACGAATCATGTACCATTTGCCTGCACCCAAACCAACTGCACCATTTCGATAGCTATCTGATACTGTCTTTAACGCTTCCTGGGTATTCCTTGTAACAAGAGGTAACACCATAAGCGTTAAAGTAAATGTACCTGTTAAAATAGAATACCCCAAACCTAAAGTCTCACCAAAAAACATCATTCCGAACAACCCAAAAATAATAGATGGAATACCAGATAATGTTTCCGTAGCAAGTTCAATCAAATTTACAAGACGCCCTGGTTTTGCATATTCATTTAGATATATCGCTGCTCCCACACCAATTGGAGTAGCAAGAAACATTGTAAGCACAATAATATAAACTGTATTTAAAATATTCCCTGCAATACCTACCGTACCTTTTAGCACACTTGTTGTCGTTGTAAGAAATTCCCAATTTACCTTATCAACACCATTCCAAATAACATAAATCACAATGCCTGATATAAGAAAAACAGAAAGTGCTGCTGATAGGTAAATAAACCCATACAGAATCCAATCCGAAATACGGACATTCTTTTTACAAATACTATTCATTATTCCGTTTCTCCCTTCTTAATGATTCTTGTTAGGAACATGTTTGTAAATAAAATAAATGCGAATAACACAAGTCCTATGGTAAACAATACCTGTCTATGCAAACCTTCCGAATAACTCATTTCACTTACAATAGCCGTTGTTAAAAATCTTACCGAATTGAATGGTAAAGGCAGATTCACAACCCCACCAGCTACCATATTGATAGCCATCGCCTCTCCTAACGCTCTTCCAAGACCTAATACAACCGCTGTCATGATACCTGATTTTGCAGCTGGCAATACAACCTTAAAAATCGTCTGTATTTTTGTTGCTCCAAGTGCCAAAGATGCAGATTTGATAGACTGCTGTACCGCACGAATAGATGACGTACTAATATTGATTACAGTTGGTAAAACCATAACTGCCAACACTATAATAGCGGACATCAAGTTAGAACCACCTGTAAACTGATGGGTTGGATCATTAGCAAAAACTACCATCTCTATTTTATACATCATTGGTTTTAAAATCATAACACCTACCAAACCATAGATAACGGATGGTATGGCTGCTAAAAGTTCTACCGCAGGCTGTACAACCGATGAAATTTTCTTATTTCCAATTTCAGCAATAAATACTGCGGTAAGCACACCTACTGGAACCCCAATAAGAAGTGCTGCTATCGTTCCCACAACAGAGGTCAGAATAACGTAAAAAATACCAAAAGCTGGGATACTGGCTGTTGGTGCCCATTCTGTACCAAATAGCAGTTCGATAACCCCAACCTTTGTTAAAGCTGGGGTGCCGATTGCAATCATATATACTGTTATGGAAAATACTGCTACGACAGCTACTACAGCAAATGCGGTCATCATCCATTTTGCTATTTTTTCCACATTATTTTTCATATGAATCTCCTACTTACTCCTTATTCTGGAAGAATTAAACCTACCTGTTTGATGATTGCCTGTCCTTCTTCTGACTGAATGTATGCAAAGAAGCTCTGCACCAATTCGCTCTGCTCAGAAATCTCACCCTTTGTAGCCATTACAAATAGTCTGCTAAGAGAATAGGTTCCTGCTACAATATTTTCCTCCGATGCAGCTACACCATCGATAGAAAGAACGGATACAGTATCATTCAATACATCAAGTGAAACATATCCAATAGCACCTGGAGTCGCAGCTACATTGGCCATTACTGTTCCTGTTGAGTCAAGTTCCTGTGCATATACACACATATCTTCGATTTCAAGTAATTCTTCAAATGCACCTCTTGTACCTGACCCTGCTTCACGACCAATCACTACGATTGGCTGATCATTTCCACCTAACTGATTCCAGTTATTGATTTCGCCAGTATAAATTTTTACCAATTCATCTGTAGTAACATTTGTTACTGTGTTTGTATTGTCTACGATTACTGCAATTCCATCAATTGCTACGATATTTTCTACAGCCCCCTCTGAAATTTCACTATCTTTTAAATTTCTAGATGCATTACCGATGTTTACTGTACCTGACAACATCTGCTCTACACCTGCGGATGAACCATTAAATTCAGCTTGTACAGTTACACCTGGGTTTGCTGTCATATAGCCTTCTGCCAAAGCATTTGCTAATTTTTCCATAGATGTACTTCCTGCCAGAGTAACTGTACCGCTTGCTGCCCCATTATTTCCTGCATCGTCTGCATTTCCGCCACATGCAGTAAATCCATTCACAATAACAACTATTGCTGCTAAAATCAAACAAAGTTTTTTCAATTTTTCTTTCATCTTTTTAAATTTCCTTTCATTTTAAATATGTATCTTATTTTCTTGATACATACAAAATATATTCCACGAAAGTAAAATCTACTATCATGGAAAAGTAAAAAGGATGTAAAAAATAGCAACAAAAAAAGACCACAGCATACCGCCATAGTCTTCCATGTTATATTTTGTAAAATCTGTCGCACCTGACCCATTAAAATTTCAATTGGGTTATAATTGGGTTATTTTGCAAAAAATTAAGGGTTTGAATTTCTTCAAACCCTTGATTTCACAACATTTTCTCTAATTAGTCCTGTGCAATAATTTCTTTCTTATTGTAAGCGATTGCTATTTTACACAATAAAATAAGAAACTTCATAAGTCTTTTACTTACCTATATTACAAGTATTTAAAACACATATATCTACATTTTCTTTTATGATAATTCTTTTTAATGGGACAAACTTTGGGACAAATGGGATAAATGGGACAAACATTATACAACAGACTCCATCAACGCACTTACTCTTTGTACCTCTTTTAATGCTCTTTCTTCTGATGAATGATTATACACCTGCATGGTTATCTTGATATTCTTATGTCCCATGATCTCCTGCAATACTTTAACATCACACCCATTCTCTGCCATCCTCGTACAATAAGTGTGTCGTAAAACATGAGCAGTAAACTGTGGAAGTAGTACCACACCATCAACTCCATCCATCTCTCGGTTCTGTGCTTCTACCAGTTCATGAAATGCTCTGGTTATCGTATTCGGGGTATAGAGTCTTAACTCCTTATTTAAGAACACAAAATCCCGTAATCCTTCCACTTCAAAATCACATAATTTACTCGTAAGATATGCTGCATTTTTATACTTATTTAGTAACTGTACAAGCTGTGGTTGAATCGGTATAATTCGTGAACAGCCATTCTTTGGTAGATGTACTCTGTGCTTCGTCTCTCCATTTATCTTTCGATAAATAATTTGATGATTCACATCAATATATCCCTCATCTAAATGGATATCATTCCAAGTAATACCAATCGCCTCACTAATTCGTAATCCTGTCATAAGAAGGAATGCAATCAGCACATAATACTTCTCATAAATGATACTATTTTGTGTGAATCGTAATAATTCCTTTTGTTCCTCTATCGTAAGTGCTTCTTTATTGGAACTAAGCGAGCCTCTTGGATAATCTTTCATGCATCCGGAACATGGGTTCTTGCGAATAACATCATCATCCACTGCCATTTGAAACGCTGGATAAATAAGATTCTGATATAACTGAATAGTCCCAACCGCAAAATCGCACTCATCATGCAAATGCTTGTAAAATAATTTTACATCTGACTTTTTCACATTGCTAATTCGCATTTTACCAAAATTTGAACCTTTGATAGTACGTTCTAACATATTTTGATAATTTTGCAAAGTTGTGTCGGCAATCTTTATCTTACTTACAAGATACCTAACAACCAGTTCTTCGACAGTAATATTCGCCTCATATGTGGCGATTCCATCCATCAAATCTTTTTCTATTATCTTTTCCTTTTCCCTTAACGACAGATCTTCTTTCTTCCCTTTAGGTGTCCTGTCCGTCGTTACAAGCCTCCATGCATAAATCGACCGTCTTTTCCCAAACTTATCCATATAGCGATACCGATATCTTCCATCTGGTTTTTGGTCTTCATTTGCTTTTAAAATTCTACCTTTACTATCTTTTTTCTGCATATATACCTCCAAAAAAAGAGCCATATATGATGTGAATGAAGCATCTTTATCATACCATACATGGCTCTTTATTAATACCTTTTTATAAATATTCTACGTGTTCCATATATTCATCGAACTTTTTTCTTTTGATGAGATGCTTACTCCCAACCAAAAGATGGAATGTACATCGCGGATCTCCCAGCATAATGCGCAGGCGATTTATTCCGATATTAGAATACTCCGCTGCTTCCTCTAGGGTAAGATTTTGTTTTCTGTAAATAGGCACTCTTTCTCTCTCCGCCATTTATTGTTCCTCCTTTTACACTTATCGTGATTTTGTTCCAAAATTGTGTATCGTTGTTTTCCATCTGATACTTCCTGTTGTGTTAACATTAGTCCAAATTTTAAGCATATTTTCTCTAATTTCTCTGTTGCAAACGAACCATTTTTGATAACAATATCACCAAATAATTCCTTGCGAAACTCACGTGAGATTTTATCCTTAAACAATACTAATTCTTCCTTGGTGTAATCCTTTACCATAAGAAGTTTTTCAATCAATTCCTTTTTCCTACGTTCAAGGTACGAAGATGTAAGAACGTTTAATTCATTTGGCTCTTTTTTAATCCATTCTAATTGCTTTTGGGCAACTTTCACAGGATTATCTAAAGCTAATTTGTAAAAATCCATAATTGCTAGAAGCATATTACCAGTTTTTTCTTTCGCAAAGTCATTAATGGCTACTAACATATCTCCACGCCGAAATGCAACATAACTTGTATGATTACTAAAAACTTGCAACTGCTGTTTTGTCACAATTACTGCATTGCGAACAAACTCTGCTTCTTCATCACTTCCATACCAAGCATCAGAAATGATTTTGAATTCATCTTCGTATTTTAGTGAAGTTTCCAAGGACTCAAATTTCTTCAATTTTTCCTCATATTGCAACTTTCTACGTTCATAATATTGTTCTGAACGCGGAAAAATAAACAATTTGCATTTTTCTGTTTCCTCAGCTCTAACGCGTCCTAGCATCTGAAGAAAACTCACCTTGGATTCTGTAGCAATTACTACATTTCCAACATCTTCATCATGAATTGAAACACCATTATCGAGCACGGACGTTGTAATTAATACCTTAGGTATCAATCTGTGAGTCATTACCAAGGACTTTATAACTGGATGAGATTCTTGCTCATCTAAAATTGATGCATTCAACAAAAAAATGTCTGCATTTTTAATCTTTTCAGATTTCAAGAGTAGCTCACGAAATTTCTCTGCCATATTCTTGTCATCAATAAAAATAATACTTTTGTTATCCGACGTTGCAATCTCATTCGCAAGCGATTCAATGTCAGGCATCCAACAAGCTTTAAATCTACTGTAATCTGCCATCCCCTGAAAATTATACACCTCCCCCTGAAATTTATATTGTTCAAAACAAGGTGAATTATCTTCTATTGCAAGTTTATCTGCAACCGCATTGAATGTTTGAATTATTAATGGCTTTACTTCATCCATCGTTGCAGACACCATAATGATAGTTTTGTAAAATCCAGCTATAATTAAAGCTTGAAGCAAACAAAAGGTGCCAAATCCATTGAAGTCAGAATCTGCATAAAAGAAATGCGCTTCGTCACAAACAACAACCTCAAAATCTTTTAAAAGACTTCGAATATTTGTGCACGATTTTAATTTTTCTGCAAGTTGCTGATAAGTCCATACTTCAACTAGTGAACACATAACCTCATACCTGCTATACTGCTCTGCCAAATCATAATTATATTGTGTAGCCAAAAGTCGTCGGTTACAAAGTATTAGCATTCTTTTCTCCGTCATCTTACAGCAATCAAGAAGTTGACGTAAAATAAACGTCGTTTTACCTGCTCCTGTGGGAGCACTAATAAGCACTTTTTGCCCTTTTAGCCACGTTGAATAAGTATCGAATTTTAATAAATCTGAAATGTATTGATTTTTCATTTTGGATAAACCTCTCTTAAAATAAAATTAAGCCTGGGCCCATCGGCTCAGACTTAATTATATAAAACTTATTATAATTCGACACACACCTTCGGAATTCCGAAGACTTCTCTACAACAACTGCAAGCTTTCAATAATTCTTCTCTGTAACACAGCATATAATTGCATAGGAGATAGTGTTTTCCCTAGTGTCACATCTGCATCAAAATATTTTTTTACATACTCTTTATACATCCCCTCAAACACTCTTAATCTTTGCTCATAAAACAATTCATATACATTTTCATCTTCTGGAACTTTCTTTTCTTTAAAATACTCAATCACATCTTCCAGTATTTCTTCCCCAAACATGTTTATAGGTTTCTCCACAAATATGGTCTTATTATTCATTCCCAATGTAATCATCACAACTGTATTTGTATTAACTGGACCAAATAAGGCTGTCTCACCACGGTATTGCATATCCGAAAAGCGATATCCTGCAAGATTGACAAAACAATCTTCCACACCTGATATTCCTCTCCAATTTTTCACATTGCAATAATGCATACTATCCTCATATAGCCTTCCAAAATCATAGTATTCTTCAAATGCTCGTTCCAAATGTTTTTCCATTCTGTATAAGCTCAATTCATCTTCCCAGTCTAATATATGACAATACGAAAAGCAGATATACCACCACACCTCCAAAGTTGAAAAATAAACATCGTTTATTATTTCAGTAAGCTTTGGCAATAGTTTCAGCAACACCTCTACGTAATCCTTATCCATATTCTTCTTAGAAAGCATCTGAACAATTTCTTTTCTAATAAAAAAAGGCTCAATTTCACAAAATATCTTACAACAATCTGCATAAAGTTCCGCATCCTCTTTACTAACATTGGCTTTCAAATAACTAGCTAATTGTGTACATGTACCAAATCCTAGAGAGTATTCCATTAGCAACATATTTTCAATACTTTTATCCTTTAAAAAGGAATATATCTGATACATTCGCATAAATGAATATCTTCGATAACTTTTCAAATCCGTTTTTAAATCAAAAATAGATATATTTCTTTTACTCATTAATGCATAATGAAACCAAAAACATCCGCCTGGAATACTTAAAATTATATGATTTTTATTCTCCACAATCGGAATTGGATAAGATTTACGAACAACATTTTTGTCTACCAATTTTTGTTCTACTATTTCCTTTCCTTGTTTTCTTCTCCCCTTATTACTTTCACTTTCCCAAGCAGACTGCATCTGATTTTTTTTAGTTTCAATTGCCTTCCATTCTTCTTTTGCTTCCTCAGATAATTTGCCAAACGTTTTTTCTTCTTTATCTGCATTATATAAAAACAAATCTTGTTTTAAATCATTATACTTATACCCCATATAGATTGCACAAATCAAATCGGTATAATAAACTGATGAATCTGTTAATATGCTTACTAAATCTTTTTTTATTACTTCCGCATTTTCAAATTTTACAGTTCTGCACATTTTCTCTATCTTTTCTTCGACCTTGTGCAACTTAATGTTTCTACATAATTCATCCATTAATATTCTAGGGTTCTTCACGAGTTCTTCTGAAAATACCAATTTATTCTTTGATTCTACAATCCGTTTCATTCTTTTCATATCTTTGATTCTTACTATCTTTTTATTCTCTATTTGGTCTATATAAAGATTTTTAGGATTCATATAATCTAACTTTTTCACACTTATGGCCTCCTTCATTTACCAAAAACTGTCTCTTCTATAATATAGGGTTCAAACAGTTTTCCAGTTTTCCCCGTCTTTTCACAATTAAAAAATAATACAATTATTACTTATGATATCACTTTATATTTCTGAACTCCAGTTTTATATGCCTAAAAGTCTACCTTATGGGATACCTATATCAGCAAATGATTTCGTATCCCATAAGGTTATTTTTTATTTTTGGCACATATACCAAAAGTCAAACGCGTTTTGGTTCACTCTCATACTGTTTTACAGCACGATAAAAACTTGTACTAGCCATCCCCAATTTTTTCATTGCTGATTTTGCCGTATATTTTCCACTTTTCCAGTTTTCGTATATGACAGGAAAATCATCTGGTATCTCCATCTTAGGACGGCCTAGATGCTTTCCTTTCTTTTTTGCAGCTTCAATCCCTTCTCGTTGACGTTTACGAATCGTTAATCTCTCCTGTTCCGCTATAGACGACAACACCTCAATCAAAATATTATTTATCATACTGATTATCCATTCTTGCCCCTTTGGTACTTCAATCAGTGAAGTTGGCAAGTCTAATATCTTCACTCTAATTTTGTTGTCATTGAACCATTGTAACTCCTGTTTTATATGTTCCTTGTTCCTACTTAATCGATCTAATGATGTGATTACTAGAGTGTCACCTGCACGTAATCCTAACGCTCCTTTCAAAGCTTGATATGCTGGTCTTTCTGTGTCTTTTCCACTTGCTTTATCCATTAGTATATTTTCGATACATACAAACTCCTTCAACGCATCTATTTGACGATCAAGATTTTGCTCTTTTGAGCTTACTCTTGCGTACCCAAATACTCGTTCCATTATGCAGCTATCTCCAGTTTAGCTTTATCCCTGCCAAAGAAGTAAATATTGTCCGACAACCAATCTGCTTTATCCACCGAACTTTCGTTTACACATTTCACCATCTCTTTAAGATATTCAACCTCTACTTCATCTGTAGCAGGAACTAACAAAACTTCATGTATTGAACTTGGCAGAACAAAAATATCTTTTCCTATCTTATGAACAAACTCTTTTAACAAATCTTTTCTGACTAACCCAGAAGCTCCAAACACCTGTGATTCATTTGACATAATATACAATGGACACTCATCAATTTCTTCACAAGATAAATCCACTCCCATCTTTTCTCTTAACACATCCGCTACTTTCTTAATTGTAAACTTAGTTTCTTTCATATTAAGAAAAGCTGCCTCTATTAACGTATCTTCCGTAATATTCCATCTTTTCAGCATTTCATTTGTAATTACACAACTAGTTATTTCATTAATCATAAAACGAAATATTACTGCTAGATTAAGTAACTTAACATATGGTACATTCTCTAACTTCGTCTTGTTCCATTCCTGATTTATTACTTCTATACTAACCTTATCCTTTGCCTCTTCCCAGCTATCTTTTAATAGTATTTTGCACATATTTTCTACCTCCACATTTTCACTTAATACAATTCTAGAAATCTCATCTACTTGCGCATTTATTTTTTCTCCATCACAAAACTTTATATAATATCTGTCCAAACAAATAACGGGATTTGCTATTTTTCCAGTTTGAATAACAATCCCATCTCTATCCTTATCATTATTTTTCACATATGATATCTCTTCAATTACTATATTCTCTCCTATTTTTCCTCTTATTTCATTCATCAACCTCACTTTATAATCTTTGAACTCCATACTACTTCCTCCTATAATTCAGCAACAATATATTCACCTTCATCTATCACTTCTGGTTGCACCATACTCATATCGTCCATAATTTCCTTTTTAATGCAACCATCAGATACAAGTGCCTTTACATACTCTGCTTTCACAGGCGCATACTTCAAAACTTGTTTCAAAACAGTCTTCTTTGCCATTGCTATGTAATTTGTCTTCCACGGACTGAATGATGAATCAAACCCTTTCGAATACGTTTTAGCATGGTTGTCCATATCTTGTTTGCTCATTACTTCAAATCCAAAGCCTCCATTAGCAAGTTTATAGTATGCATAAAACAACTTGATTTCACCTCTGTCATCCAAAGCTGGTTTATGTACCAGTTTCGGATTCAATCCAAGTTCATATTCAAAAAAATCATTTTCATATACTACCTGTGCTGAAATATTCTGCATTAACGTATTACGATAATTTAAATCTAATAAACCACGATATCCTATCTGGAACTGACATTCCAACGTACCTTTATTATTATAAGGTATCAAATAGGCCTGCCCTAATGGAGTATTAGGCTCTAATCCCAACTGTGCCGCAGACATCAACGCCGATAAGAAGCTAATCTGTGTGCATTCTCTTAATTTTGGTGTCGTATTTAATGCAGATAATGCCATTCTGGTAAATCGCTCTGCTGTAACTACAGATGGCAAAGCTTTCTTTATTTCTGGTGCCATTGCTTTAATAAGTTCTTCAATACTCATTGACTTCTTTAAAACAACTTTTTTATCCTCTTCTACCTTTGCAGCCAATTCATTTTTTAAAGTTTCTGTATTTCCCGTCATATATCCTCCTTAAATTCTTTTGTTTCTTTAACTCTTTATGACATATCCTTCTTCTGCTAGTTCTCTAACCACATCGTGGTATTCTTCTTCGTCACATCGTGCAATGATTGTTCTGTCATTATTTCTAAAAACATAGCCAAAATAAAAAGAACCCCTGTCATTACACCATTGCACAATAACTGGCATATTAGCATTATTCATCGTTATGCCGCCTTTACTGTGAAACGTCTGCTACTAGTGGTTCTTAAATATCTTTGATAAATCTGTGGTTCGTTTTCCTGCAAAGCCTTCGTATCCAGTCTGGATGATACAAAAGGTTTCCAGTTCACTTGATAAATATTACTTTTTGCAATTTCTGCATCTCCTAAATACATTTTCAACTCCTGTTCAATAAGCTTCTTTTCTGTTTCCAGCTTATCCAGTAATTTTATTACTTCTTCTCTCCTGCTTAATTTTTCGTCAAAACCTTCTAAGGCGATTGTTTTATCCTCTGAATCTTTAAAATATTCTGCTATTACACTATCTGCTAACTTTGAACCATCTGGATTTGGTAATACCTTTTTTTCCACATGATTTTTCCAAAAATTAGCTTCAATCTGAATTAAATTATTAATAATCTCATCATCTCGTTCGAGTTTATAGTACTTAAATTCTCGTCCATAAATTAATACAGCCACATAAACTGCATCCAGCTGACATACTCGCATATAGTGATAGCATTGAATCTGATAAGAAAGTGGGATTTTATCTTCCTGCCAATGAGAAGCACTGTATGGACTAGCTGTTTTCACTTCTAAAGCTGCATTTTCTCCAACAATCATTCGGTCCACATCCGCAATCATGAATGGATATTCATCATCGTAATACATATAGTTAGAACGACGAACCTTCTTTCCTGTGGCTTCAGAAAATCTCTGAGCAACATACTCTTCCATGTCTCTACCAAGTCTCATTGCCTCATTATCATATTTCTCCACTTCATCAGAAACTTTATCCTGATATACCTGTATTGCTGTACGGTAAGCATTTACCCCAGCAATGGCACCGACGTCTGAACCACCAATCCCCAGCTTATGATATCTTAACCATTCCTCATGCGATAAATTTTTTGTACATACTAATTTACCCATTCTGTGTCCTCCTTTAATCTTCCAATTACCATTCTTACACAAACATCCATGTCTTCTTCCTCAACCAAAGAGTCTTTCATCCATTCATAATATATGAGATCTAATAAATCTTTGTGGCATACAACATTTTCTAAATCATTTACAGACAGCCCATCTCCTAATTCCACAAGTTTGTCATGAATATACTGCATAGCCATAATAATGTATGCCATATTATAAATTTGCTCGTTCGTCTTTTTCAAAGTAGTTTCCTTAAACATTCTTAATTCTTCTGCTATCTTTTTATAAAAAAGAAGCAGCAATTCCTCTTTTCCCATCTCTTTATACCTAGCCTTTCAGTGTTTCTTTGATACTGACATACCCTCCATCTTCACCCACCACTATATGGTCGTATAGTTTTAAACCTATTAATTTACATGCGTTCTCTACTCTTCGAGTAATCTCATAATCCTCTTCTGATGGATTTGGATTCCCTGAAGGATGATTGTGTAATAGAATGAATCCTGGTGCATTGCATAAAATAGCATTCTTTAATAAATCCGGTATCGATACATGACAATCAGCCATTGCCCCCATTGCAACTAGAGATATATTTACTGGTTCTCCACAACCACTCAAACAAATGCAAACCAACTTTTCTCGATCAACCGAGTCAAAAAAAGAGGATGCAATTTTCACGGCCTCTTCTGGATTGGATATACACTTTTTTTCTACTCCTGCCAATTCGTAGGGAATTGATCCTTCCTTCACTAATTGTATGCTAACTACATCTAATTTCTTTTCCAACATAATTTCTTTTCTCCTTTTCATTAATCGTTGTCCTTATTTTCATTTTCTTTGTTCACTTCCTTGGCAATCTCAATAAGTGCTCCAAGTACAGTTAAAATAATTGCTTCATTCATAAACAGCCTCCTTTCTCTGTAAAATAAAAAAGCGAAGTCTCCATTCGACTTCGTCCATTCTTTTGATTTCTATTGAATATAATCTTTAATAAATCTCTCCGTCACAAAATAGAAAGATAGATATCCCCAACTATTGGTATACGGTCCAACAAAAACCGGTGCATCATAACCACGTCTAATAGCCATTTGCTCCAAGTCACATCTTAAATACTTTTCCAATTTTATCGCTACCTGTAAATCATTTCTTTTGTCACACTCGAAAAATACTATATTTTGCTCAAAATACTCTTTTACTTGGTCACTGATATAATAAGAATTCTTCTTTTTCCATTGATGTAACATCAAATCATATTGTTTTTCCAATTCCGGAAAATTAAAATAAACCACATATATTTCAGGTTTCCTATATCTACGAATTATTTTTAATAAGTTCTTCCATTCTTTACGTTTTAATTGAATATTGTGATTATAGAGCACCAACTCTGGAACCCTATTTATCAATACCTGTTCATGCAATGCACATTTATTTTCTAATGGCAAATAAATAATCTTCTCTTTTTCCTGTGCCAATGTTATGAATGCATTTCGTAAACATTTCATTGCATGCCTATCACCAAATAGCTCAGAAAAATCTGCTTGCTTATAAATGTATCCTCGTGGATCTAGCCATAGGTTCTGTGGCATACAGTATGGAACTAGGATATCGTAATCTTTTTTGTGTAAACGGATTTGATATCGCTTATAAACTATTTTGCCCAATATATCTTCCTCCCTTCAAAAAGGCAAAAAATAGGCGAAGCCATAATGACTTCGCCTTATTTGATATTTGTATATCACAATTATAATATGTAATTGAAATTATTTACTTTTTCAAAAATAATTACTTTATATCCCCATATTCAAACTCCCCCTCATGAATAACTCCTCCAGTTTCATCATATAGTGTACCAATTCCGTGATATACACCATCTACAAAACTTCCTCTATAAATTAAATTTCCTGTATCTTTCGAATACAATTCTCCTTCCCCTTCATACCTATCATTTACTATATCCCCTTTATATATCAACTGACCTGTATACCAATCGTAAATCGTTCCCTGACCACAACGCTGATCATCAACCATTTCCCCATCATATATTAATTGATTATTTTCATAAAGTTGAGCATTACCGTTTAAATAACAATAATCAAAATTTCCAACCTTTGCATTATATGATAGCATAGATGGTGAAACTATTTCCAAATCATAACCATAGATGAGATTTCTTATATCGCTGTTATAATAATTCCCTTGACCATGTGGAACACCATACTTGAAATAGCCCTCATGAACTTGCTCTCCATTAAGTAAATTTATATTTGCATCACATATATCGGTTTCAAAAAAACTAGCATAACTATATAATCCAAAATCAATACCATATCCATCGTATCTACCATCTTTAAAATAGCCGACATAACTTAACAATACTGGTGGATTTTTTCCATCATCAGCATAATAGATATCATTCTCATCATAATAAAAAAGTACACCTAATCCTGTAGCTCTATTATTTTCGTCAAATTCACCATAATATAAACATGCTGTTTTTTCTATCGTTTTTTTATAGCGTGCAGCCATACTCGTCCCTCTTATAGGATTAGTTTCATCATTGTTTTCATATACAATTTCATTTTCAATTTCCACATAAATAGAATTTGCAAGCAAGTCATTAACATTATCTAGTGACAATAATTTAAACACCTCTTCTCTTTCTGGAAATTCAATTAACTTTACACCTGCATCTTCCATATTATCCCAAGCAGGTTTTACTATATAATCTAACCACGATTCTGA
>JAZQZJ010000099.1:0-3522 GCA_045633955.1 Agathobacter sp.
TATTTTTCATTCTAACACACCCTTTGTCTTATCGCAAACAAAATATACCAATAAACCTTATAATTTCTATGCTTATCATCTTTCTTTTCCTTCATTCTAGTGTTATAATTACCACATATGAAACGCATTAAAATACAATAAAGAAAAGAGGAGTTTTATGATGTATGATGTAGCCATAATCGGCGCAGGTGTTATCGGAAGTGCAATCGCAAGAGAACTTTCGAAATACAACCTAAAAGCATGTGTCATCGAACGTGATGAAGATGTTTGCTGTGGCACTTCAAAAGCCAACAGCGCCATTATTCATGCAGGTTTTGATGCCAAACCAGGAACATTAAAGGCAAAGCTTAATGTTCGCGGAAATGAAATGATGGACCAGTTATCTAAAGACTTGGATATTCCATTCAAAAGAAATGGTTCTCTTGTAGTCTGCACAAAGGATCAAGATCCTGCAGGCCTTGAAGAACTCTTAGAAAAAGCAAAAGCAAATGGCGTACCAAGATGCCGTATCTTAGATCGCGACGAACTCATTGCCATGGAACCAAACTTAAGCGATGATGTAGTAGCCGCTTTCCATGCTCCTACTGGTGCGATTGTTTGTCCATTCCATATGACAATGGCATTTGCAGAAAACGCTTTTGAAAACGGTGTGGAATTTTACTTAAACACCAAAGTTGAAAAAATTGAAAAAGCTTCTGAGAGCTATGTTATTACAACAAACAAAGGAAATTACGAAGCAAAAGTAGTTGTAAACGCTGCAGGTGTATATGCAGATGAATTTAACAACATGGTCAGCGATCATAAATTACAGATTATCGCACGCAAAGGAGAATACATGCTCCTCGATAAGCAAGCTGGCTGTCATGTAAATCAGACCATCTTCCAGCTTCCAAGCAAAATGGGTAAAGGTGTATTGGTTTCACCTACTGTACACGGAAATCTTTTAGTTGGACCTACCGCTTCTGATATCGAAGATAAAGAAGGTGTAAACACCACACAGAAATACTTAGATTCTTTGGGACCAACAGCAGCACTTTCTGTAAAGAATGTTCCACTTCGTCAGGTAATCACAAGTTTCGCGGGACTCCGTGCTCATGAAGCAGATGGCGACTTTGTTATCGGTGAAGCAGAAGATGCGAAAAACTTCTACAACGCTGCAGGTATTGAATCTCCAGGACTTTCTTCTGCACCAGCCATTGGCGAATACTTAGCAGAAATGATTGCTTCTAATTTAGAATTAAGCAAAAAAGAAAACTTTAAAGCAACCAGAAAGGGTATCTTAAATCCTGAAACACTTACCATGGAAGAAAGAAATGCCCTTATCAAAGAAAACCCAGCATACGGCAATATCATCTGTCGTTGTGAAATGATTTCTGAAGGCGAAATCTTAGATGCAATCCACCGTCCACTTGGTGCACGCTCACTCGATGGTGTAAAACGTCGTACCCGTGCTGGTATGGGACGTTGCCAGGCAGGTTTCTGTTCTCCAAGAACAATGGAAATCCTTGCTCGCGAAGTTCCTATGGAAATGAATGAAATCACAAAAAATGGTGGAAAATCTACATTTATCGTAGGCACCAATAAAAATATTTAAGGAGGACCCCGATATGATGAATTATGATTTAGTAATTGTTGGTGGCGGTCCTGCTGGTCTTGCCGCTGCTGTCTCAGCTAGGGACAACGGAATTGAAAGCATTTTAGTCATTGAACGTGACAAAGAACTTGGTGGTATCTTAAACCAGTGTATCCACAATGGATTCGGTTTGCATACCTTCAAAGAAGAATTAACTGGTCCTGAATATGCAGCTCGTTTTGCAGCTCAGGTATACGAAAGAAATATCGAATACAAATTAAACACCATGGTAATGGATATTAACGAAGACAAAGTCGTTACTGCTATGAATCGTGAAGATGGTATGTTCCAGATTCAGGCAAAAGCTGTAATCCTTGCAATGGGTTGTCGTGAAAGAAGCCGTGGCGCACTTAACATCCCAGGATACCGTCCAGCTGGTATCTACTCTGCCGGTACAGCACAGAGACTTGTAAATATGGAAGGTTTCATGCCAGGTAGAAAATGCGTTATCTTAGGTTCTGGTGACATTGGTCTTATCATGGCTCGCCGTATGACCTTAGAAGGTGCAAAAGTAGAAGTCGTTGCAGAACTTATGCCATACTCTGGCGGTTTAAAGAGAAATATCGTTCAGTGTTTGGATGACTTTGGTATTCCATTGAAACTCAGCCACACTGTTATTGATATTGAAGGAAAAGAACGTGTAGAAGCTATCACTATCGCACAGGTTGGCCCAGATAGAAAACCTATTCCTGGAACAGAGATCCGTTACGAATGCGATACCTTACTTCTTTCCTGTGGTCTTCTTCCAGAAAACGAATTATCTAGAAGTGCAGGTGTAGACTTATCACCTATTACATCTGGTCCAGTTGTAAATGATAGTTTAGAAACCAATATTGAAGGTATCTTCGCTTGTGGTAATGTACTCCATGTACATGACCTTGTAGACTATGTTTCTCAGGAAGCTACTACAGCTGGTAAAAATGCTGCAAACTATATCAAAAATGGTAAGAATGCAGAAGCAAAAGAAGTAAAGATTTATCCAGAAGGCGGCGTACGTTATACTGTACCAGCAACTATCCGTCCAACCGAAATGGATGACACACTTACTGTTCGTTTCCGTGTAGCAGACGTATACAAAGGATACTCTATCTGTACATATTTTGATAACGAACTCATTAACAAACGCAAACGTCCTGTTATGGCACCAGGTGAAATGGAACAGGTAATCCTAACCAAAGCAAAACTTGCTGAATATCCTGACCTTGACAGAATTACCATTACATTAGAGGAGGCATAAGACATGGAAAATAGAGACTTAATCTGTATCGGATGTCCTTTAGGATGCCCACTCACAGTTACTATCGAAAATGGTGAAGTGACTGCTGTTACAGGCAACACCTGTCCAAAAGGCGATGCTTATGCTCGCAAAGAAGTAACAAACCCAACTCGTATTGTTACCTCTTCTGTAGTCGTAGAGGGCGGTGTAGCCCCTATGGTATCCTGCAAAACTGCAGCCGATATTCCAAAAGGAAAAATCTTTGACGTAACAGATGCGTTAAAAGATGTTGTAGCAAAAGCACCAGTTGCCATTGGCGACGTACTCCTAGCAGATGCTGCTGGCACAGGGGTAGATATTGTAGCTACCAAGAATGTAGATGCAATTTAAAATTTATCTTTAATACAAAAGGGCGGATTGCGAAACAATCGTTTCCAATCCCCCCTCTGTGCATGAAAACGGGACACCGAAAGGTGTCCCGTTTTCGAGGAGTTTAGTTATGAAAATGTTTATAATAAAAAGGGAATGTTGTAAAGGCATTTCCGACCTTTACAATAGTTAGTATATCCGCTAATTGTGACATACATATGTCTATTTTAAAAAACATTTCTAAAATCGAACAAAAATTCTTTATAAACATTTTATATTTTTAAGGCTGTCACTCATTTTATAT
>JAZQZJ010000100.1:0-2990 GCA_045633955.1 Agathobacter sp.
GCCGCATGAAGTGCTTCGAAAATAGTAACTTCGTAGCCAAGTTTTGCAAGGTCACCTGCACAGGTAAGACCTGCAGGACCTGAACCGATAACAGCTACTTTGTGACCATTCGTTTTTTCTGCTTTTTTACGTTTAATACCATTTTCGCGAGCCCAGTCAGCTACGAAACGTTCCAATTTACCGATAGAAACTGGTTCCCCTTTAAAACCACGGATACATTTGCCTTCGCACTGGCTTTCCTGAGGACATACACGACCACAAACAGCTGGAAGTGCACTAGATTCTGAAATAATCTGGTAAGCTGCTTCAAAGTTTCAATTTTTTACTTCTTCAATAAATGCTGGAATATTAATAGAAACTGGACATCCCTGCATACAAAGTGCATTTTTACAATTCAAGCAACGAGAAGCTTCTGCTACCGCTTCTTCTTCGTTGTAACCATAACATACTTCTTCAAAGTTTTTCGCACGAACTTCTGGTTCCTGTTCACGAACAGGCACTCTCTTTAATACGTCCATTATTCGTCACCTCCACAATGTCCACATCCACCATGATGAGTATCGCCTTCTTCATAAGCGAGTTTTGCACGGCCTTCTGCGGTCTTGTACTGCTGCTGTCTTGCCATGGCCTGATCAAAGTCTACTAAATGTCCATCAAATTCTGGTCCATCTACGCAAGCAAATTTTACTTCGCCGCCAACCATAAGACGACACGCACCACACATACCTGTTCCATCTACCATGATTGGATTCATGGAAACAATGGTAGGAAGTTCTAATTTCTTTGTCAAAAGACAAACGTATTTCATCATAATCATTGGTCCAATAGCTACACACTGGTCATATCTTACACCTTCATCGTAAAGTGCCTGAAGCTGTGCACAACCATTGCCATGGAAACCGAAACTGCCATCATCTGTGGCTACATATACATTCTTCGCAACAGCTTTCATCTCATCAATGTAGAATAAAAGGTCTTTGGTACGAGAACCCATAATTACATCTACTTCTACACCATGTTCATGCAACCATTTTACCTGTGGGTATACTGGTGCAATTCCAAGTCCACCTGCGATAAATACAATTTTTTTCTGTTTTATTTCTTCTAAATTCTTTTCTTCGCAAAGTTCAGATGCACACCCAAGTGGACCTACAAAATCCATAAGTTCATCGCCTTCATTTAAATCCATCATACGCATAGTACCTGCGCCAATGGTCTGTACCACGATGGTAACGGTCTGTGCTTCTCTATCATAATCACAAATCGTCAGCGGAATACGCTCTCCGATTTCATCTGTTTTTGCAATAATAAACTGTCCTGGCAAGCATTTCTTTGCAACCATAGGTGCTTTGATATCCATCAGCACAATCTGATCTGCGAGGACTTCTTTTCTCACGATTGGATACATCAAGTGTTCCTCCCTTGTATATATTTTTTCATGATTATATTTTACATAGAAATGTTTGTAAAATGTTAAATTACAATAGTATATTCTAATCTATTGGAGGATATTGTGCAAGGAAAATTGGTGGAAATTATGTTGAGTATAATTTGATTTATTGATATCAAAAAAAGCTGCCTTTGAGGCAGCTTTTCGAAACCATACTTTTGCATTGGATGGTTAATCCAATGAATTCTATGCAATTATTCTACCACTTCTGTAATAGTAATATTTCTATAATTTGGGTTCTGATGCAATATCATCATTTCTCTTCCCGATATTAACATTGGTCGAAGTGGGAACTGTAATACATTCTTCACAACAACGCCTTCTTCTCCATTAGATAGACGTACTCTTGTACCAACTGGATATGGAGCTACGATTTGAAGTAACGCTTTTACACAATCAATGTCCTGTTCCTCATTCGCAGAAATATATTCAATCGCATCTGCCTGATGCATCGATTCTTCTGCATATGGATTCATATTTACCAGATTATCGTAAACATTTGCGCAAGCTACAATACGTGCCGAACGGGCAAACTGCCCTGCTTTTACACCGGATGGGTAGCCTGTACCATTTATCTTTTCATGATGCTGCCAAACCGCATAAAGTGTAGACACTGAATAATTGTGTTTCTGTAAAAATCGAAACATTTTCTCAGGATGTTCACGGAGCATATCTCTTTCAATATCATTCAAATTCTTTCTATGTACAACAGAATCAGTAAACCATGCCTTACCCAAGTCATGGTAAATGGCTCCTAAGGCAATTTCCATGATTTCATCATTATTCAGACCAAGTTTAATCGCAATACCAATCGAGAGAAAACATACCTTCATCGAATGAAAGTAGAGCCAGGTCGTCACATTTCGAGCGTCTTCTAACTCAAATAAGAGTTTTCCCTGTTCTTCTGCCAACTGCATTTTCTCAATGATTTTCTCTAGTAATATATGCAGTTCTTTTTTATCTTTCATAAAGTGTGGATCTAAGTGATCTACTTGAAGTGCCTTATTGTTATAAATACTCTTTAAAACTTTTAGCAAGTGAATCTGCGTCAACTCGTCAATCAGCGACTCTGGAATCGGAATACTTTCACGACGGTACTCATCAATATTGTCAATATAGATGCCTTTATATGCATATCTTTGAATGACTTTAATGGCTGTATCTGTTAATGCTTTTCCTGCTACCAAAAGCACACGACCACTTTCATCATATAGATTTTTCGCAATGATATCTCCTACTTGCAGTTTTTCTGTACGAATATATTCAATCATATCTCTGCACCTCTTGATACTAGTTATACACTATTAAAATTATATCTAATCGCTGAACAACTTTCAAGTTTTAATAAAATAGTTTATGAAAGATTTAATTTAAAAAACAGATGCCCGATAGCAAGCTATCGAGCATCTCTAGAATCATATCTTATTTCATTTTACCCTGTTCAAGAGCAAGTGTTACAGTTGTGATATCACAAACTTCTGTTGGTCCATAGTACTGAATAGCACCTGGGTATACGAAGCATGTGTTTTCAGCCCATTCT
>JAZQZJ010000101.1:0-18490 GCA_045633955.1 Agathobacter sp.
GTCTTCACATTCCCAAATGTTGAGTGGAGTTCCCCAGTAACGGTTACGGGAAATACCCCAGTCCTGAATATTTTCAAGCCAGTTACCGAAACGTCCTTCGCCGATTGACTGTGGAATCCAGTTTACTGTCTTGTTGTTTGCAATGAGGTCATCTTTTACTGCTGTCATCTTGATGAACCAAGATTCACGAGCGTAGTAAATAAGTGGAGTATCACATCTCCAGCAGTGTGGATATTCATGCTCGAATTTAGGAGCATCGAATAACTGTCCTCTTGCTTCTAAGTCTTTTAATACTTCTGGGTCAGCTTTCTTACAGAAAAGACCAGCAAATGGTGTTTCTGGTGTAAGTTCACCCTTTTCGTTTACGAACTGTACAAATGGAAGGTCATAATTACGTCCTACATTCGCATCATCTTCACCGAAGGCTGGAGCGATGTGTACGATACCTGTACCATCTGACATAGTTACATAGCTGTCGCAAGTAACAAAGAATGCTTTCTTGTGCTGTTTATCAGCAACTTTCTGTGCACATTCAAATAATGGTTCGTATTCTTTGTGTTCAAGGTCTTTTCCTTTGTAAGTTTCTACTACTTGGTAAGCAGCTATTCCTTCTTGTTTGCTAAGTCCACCAAGAACTTTTTCAAGAAGAGCTTCTGCCATGTAGTATGTGTAACCATCTACTGCTTTTACTTTACAGTAAGTATCTTCTGGGTTTACACAAAGCGCTACGTTGGATGGAAGAGTCCAAGGTGTTGTTGTCCAAGCAAGGAAGTATGCATCTTCGCCAACTACCTTGAAACGAACAACTGCGGAACGTTCTTTTACAGTCTTGTAGCCCTGTGCTACTTCCTGTGAAGAAAGTGGTGTTCCACAACGTGGGCAGTAAGGAACGATTTTGAACCCTTTATAAAGAAGTTTCTTATTCCAGATTTCATTTAATGCCCACCATTCAGATTCGATGAAATTATCATCATAGGTTACATATGGGTCATCCATATCTACCCAGAATCCTACGGTGTTTGAGAAATCTTCCCACATGCCTTTATATTTCCAAACAGATTCTTTACATTTACCGATGAATGGTTCCATACCGTATTCTTCAATCTG
This sequence comes from Agathobacter sp., assembly GCA_045633955.1. Classification (GTDB taxonomy): domain Bacteria; phylum Bacillota; class Clostridia; order Lachnospirales; family Lachnospiraceae; genus Roseburia. Next base: position 1,108 of record JAZQZJ010000101.1, read on the forward strand.
TTCTTTTCCGTTAAGGCCAAGAAGTTTTTCTACTTCCAATTCTACTGGAAGTCCATGTGTATCCCAACCAGCTTTACGTGGCACATATTTGCCTTTCATTGTCTGGTATCTTGGAATCATGTCTTTGATAACACGTGTTAAAACGTGACCAATGTGTGGTTTTCCGTTTGCAGTTGGAGGTCCATCATAAAATGTATATGTTTCTCCCTCTTTTCTGCTGTCCATGGATTTTTGGAAAATGTCGTTTTCGCGCCAGAAATTTTCTACTGCTTTTTCTCTGTCCACGAAGTTCATGTTTGTGTCAACTTTGTTGTACATGAAATTATCCTCCTAATTTTGGTATAAAAATTGAAAATGCACCCAAGTCCTGCATTAGGACGTGGGTGCACGCTATACCACCTAATTACAATGTACTTAAGGACCCATTAATCCTTGCATACCTGTTCCCTGTAACGTAGGACATACGTCAGTTCTTAATCTGTTTTGCTGTAGCAAACGCATTTCAGTCCTGCAACTCGGAAGTGATGTTCATTTCTATCCTACTCATACCGCCTCACACCAACACGGCTCGCTGTGACTTTAGTTATAGAAATTACTGTCTTCGTCATCGTCTTTTCAAATATACTCGACTATTTTACACAGATTGGTAGAAAAAGTCAAGATTTTGTTGTATACATCTTACGAATATATTTTATAAGATATTCTACTTAATATATTCACATTTATTACTAATTGGCTTATAAAATCTTTGCTTATTCTGAAAAAATACAGCTTGTTACATCTATTTACTTGTAAAATTTAGTAAAAATGCTAAAATATAAGGTAATTAATATGATTTAAGGGATATAAACAAAAGAATTTATCATTTTACAAGGGGGAATTTGCCATGAGCAGTTCAAATCTTACCTTATTAACAGACCTTTATCAGCTTACCATGATGCAAGGCTATTTTAAAGCAAACAATAAAAACGTAGCAGTTTTTGATGCTTTTTATCGAAAGAATCCATCCGATGGTGGTTATGCTATCTTTGCTGGATTACAGCAAGTCATCGAATATATCGAAAATCTCCACTTTGATGAAGACGATATCAATTACTTACGCGGACTTAATATCTTTGACGAAGATTTCTTAGAATACCTTTCTACATTCCGTTTTACAGGCGATATTTATGCGTTCCCAGAAGGTACTGTCATGTTCCCAAGGGAACCTATGATCAAAGTTATCGCACCTATTATGCAAGCACAACTTATCGAAACTGCGATTTTGAATATCGTAAATCACCAGAGTTTGATTGCTACCAAAGCTGCTCGCGTTTGCTACGCAGCACAGGGTGATGGCGTTATGGAATTCGGTCTTCGTCGTGCCCAGGGCCCAGACGCAGGTCTATACGGTGCAAGAGCCGCTATGATCGCTGGATGTAAAGGTACTTCCAACGTACTTGCTGGCGAAATGTTTGATGTTCCAATTTTGGGCACACACGCACATAGCTGGATTATGAGTTTTCCTGATGAATATACCGCATTCAAAACATATGCAGAGCTTTATCCAAATGCCTGCACACTTTTGGTTGATACATATGACACACTTCACTCCGGCGTTCCAAATGCCATTCGCGTATTTAGCGAACTTCGCGACAAAGGCATTCATCCAAAGAGCTACGGCATTCGTATTGACAGCGGTGACTTAGCTTACCTTTCTATCGAAGCACGCCGTATGTTAGATGAAGCAGGATTTGAAGATGCTTCCATCTCCGCTTCCAACGATTTAGACGAATACTTAATCGAATCCTTAAAAGCACAGGGTGCAAAAATCAATGTCTGGGGTGTAGGTACAAACCTTATCACTTCCAAAGATAATCCATCCTTTGGCGGCGTATATAAGCTCGCTGCCATTGCAGATGAAAACGGAAACTTTGTTCCAAAGATTAAAAAATCGGAAAACATTGAAAAGGTAACAAACCCTGGTAACAAGAAAGTATATCGTATTTACGACAACGATACAGGAAAAATCAAAGCAGATCTTATCTGTCTCGCAGATCAAGTATACGACGTATCTGAAGAGCTCACCCTCTTCGATCCAAATGCACCATGGAAAAAAATTACACTCCCAGGCGGTAGCTACACTATGAGATCCCTTCTTATTCCTGTAGTAAAAAATGGTGAAACTGTATATCAGTCACCATCCGTTATGGAAATCCGTGACTACTGTAATAAAGAAAAACACACTATTTGGGATAGCTGTAAACGATTCAAATTCGCTCAGCTTCCACGTGTTGACCTTTCAAAGAAATTATATGACCTTAAAGTGGAACTCCTTCACAATGCAGGAGATGAATAAATTACGGTTTAGTTGACTAATAGAAAAGTGTTCCTATCATAGGTTATTAAGAATTCAAGTCTTAGATACTATCGATTGTAGCACGAACTAATTTCTAGTTTTACTAAGAGGGACCAATTAACAAAATCCTCATATCGCGTCAAACTCACGTTGTTCAAATAGTGACGCGATATGAGGATTTTTTAAATTGCTCCCCCCTAACTAAAACACGAAATCAGTTCATGTGTTTACAATCGATAGTATCTAAGACTTGAATTTCATATAAGTATACGATTAGGAACACTTTTCTTCTTTAAAACCGTATTGTATTGAGAAAATAAATTCGACGCGCGCCTAAATACTTATTTAATCATGAAAGACTTATTCCACACGTTTTCCGCTTCTCCTATACAAACAGTTTCAGTTTGAATAAAAAGATTTTTAGAAAACGTAAGAAAAAGGGGATGCTAAGATAGAAATTCAAACTCATTGCAAGAATAGGATGATTTAATTAATGCTTTATCAGTAACTAGTAATTCGCTGACAGGACGTCAGCGAAAGGATTTGCTGAGCCATGGATGGCGAATCAAATCCGGTTACGTCATATTGCCATTATTCATATATAAAGCATTTAATAAATCACCTATTCGAAGCACTAGTCAGAAGAGCTATCTTAGCATCCTCTTTTTTGTAGGTTTTCAAAATCTTTTTAATCAATTAAACCGTTATTTAAGCCACATACAGGAACATGAACATGAAATGACAAAAACTTCCGCCCATAATAAATAAATGAAAAATCTCATGTAATCCAAAATATTTGTGAATCTTATCCAATACAGGTATCTTTAGTGCATAAATTACACCGCCAGCCGTATAGATAATTCCACCTACTAAAAGCCATACAAAGGCACCTACTGGTAACGTATCCAAAAGTGGTCGGAATACGAAAACACATTCCCATCCCATAGCGATATACACCACTGATGACACCCATTTCGGGCAAGTTACCCAAAAGAGTTTCATAATCATTCCTGCTATGGCAGTTCCCCATACCAAGCCTAACAAAGGATATCCTTGTGCCTTATCCAATACCAACATGCACACAGGCGTATAAGAGCCTGCAATTAACACAAAAATCATCATGTGATCAATTTTCTTAAATATCTTTAGTGCATTTCCAGTTAAATTCACAGAATGATATAAAGTACTTGCTCCATATAATAAAATCATACTGATAATAAAAATAAGCATTGCAATCACATGCTTTACATCCTGAGAATACGTAGCCTTAATCAATAATGGTACTGCCGCTATCATTGCTAGCATCATTGCAATATAATGTGTAATAGCACTTCCTGGTTCACGAATTGTTATTTTCATCATCTTTACCTCCAGATATCTTAGTAAATCATTTTATGCAAATATCCTATTCTTTTGCGAATAATTTAAGTTGTAGTTTTTGTTATCTTTTCACATAGTTTCAAAAACCACATATCACAATATCATGATAATACTAGTAGTTTATTCTGTCAACATGCTTTTTATTCTTCCACCCTTTTTAAGAAAACTTTAAGATTTTACAGTTGTTTTCTTAAGGTTGTTTTCGTATGCTATTTATATAGGGAATCATATAAAACTACGAGGAGGTAACCGTTATGAAATTAATGATTAAGCAACGTGTGTTTTCTTGGGGAGAAAAATTTGACATCTATGATGAATATGGACATGTAAAATACTTTGTAAAAGGCGAAATTTTTTCTTTTGGACATAAACTTCATGTATATGATGCCTTTGATAGAGAAATCGGAGGCGTTTACGAAAAACTCCTTACTTTCCCAAAACAATTTGAAATTGTCATGGATGGTACTGTACGTGGATATATTACCAAGCAGTTTACACTTTTCTGGCAAAAATATGATGTGGATTTTAATGGATGGCATGTTGATGGTGATTTTCTTGATTGGGAATACGACGTATTTTCAGGAAGTACGCCAATTATTCATATCAGCAAGCAATGGTTGGCTTGGGGTGATACCTATATCATCGATATTGAAAATCCAGAGGATGAAATTATGGGACTTATGCTGGTACTCGCCATTGATGCCGCAAACTGTGACCACAATAACAACTAGAAAGGAATCATATGAAATATTCAAATGTTGTAAAGGGTATATTCGAAAGTCGACCAAATCGCTTCATAGCTCATGTATGGATAGATGGTGTACTTGAAACTGTCCATGTAAAAAATACTGGACGATGCAAAGAACTTTTATTACCAGAAAGCACCGTCATTCTAGAAGACTGCCAAAATCCAAATCGAAAAACACGCTATGATTTAATCGCAGTTTATAAAGAAGGTCTAGGCCTTGTGAATATGGATAGTCAAGCACCCAATAAAGTGGTAGCCGAATGGCTAGCAAAACAAGACTATGATTACATCAAGCCTGAATATAAATACGGCAACTCCCGTGTGGATTTTTACATGGAAAAGAATGGCGAAAAATATTTAATGGAAGTAAAAGGTTGCACCTTAGAAATTGGCGGCATCGGATATTTTCCGGATGCACCAACCGAACGTGGTGTCAAACATCTACGCGAACTTACTGATGCTGCAAAAAAGGGCTATCATTGCTCCATTGCATTTGTAATTCAAATGCCAGGAATTTCTGTGGTATTGCCAAACGAAGCCACCCATCCTGAATTTAAACTAGCATTTGATGAAGCAATAAAAGCTGGTGTAAAAGTGCTGTATCTACAGTGTCAAGTAGAGGAAAATTCCTTAAATATAACCCTTTAGATAATATCATCTATAATTTTGCCACGTTCCACATTCGGCTTCAACATATTCTCATATGCATACTCCCACAACTCTTCTGAGCCTTTAGGAGTTCTCTCATTTCGCTTTAACACCTGACTGAGTCGAACACCTTTTTCCTGCCAACGTCTTCCGTCTGTGGCATTGTTTAGCATCATTGGCTGTATATTATCCATAGTACGCGCAAATTTAGCCTCTTTTGTTTCTGCCGCTTCAAACTCATCCCAAAGTGCACGGAATTTTTCCTGTTGGTCTGTTGGTAGCATAGCAAAAATACGGTCTGCTGCTTTTAGTTCACGTTCTTTCTGTGTCTTCTTTGCTTCATCATCATAAGCATAGGTATCACCAGCATCAATTTCTACCACATCATGAATCAGAATCATAGACATCGTTTTTAAAATATCAATTTCTTCATTTGCATACTCGCTCAAAATCAATGTCATAAGTGCCATATGCCACGCATGTTCTGCATCATTTTCCTGACGGCTACCGTCGGAAACATAGGTCTGTCGTTCAATCTTCTTTTCTTTATCTACTTCTAAACAAAATGCAAATTGTTTTTTTAATCTCTCTTTATCCATACTTATCCCCCTCACGTATTACAGGCCAAAACAACACATGTTTTGACCTGTACATATAATTTCTTATTCAGCTAATAATTTTTCTACAGAAGCAAGTCTTACACAAACTACGAATACTTCTGCTGCTTTTTTGAGTTCTTCCACAGAAGGGAATGTTGGTGCAATACGGATAACATTATCTTTAGGATCTTTTCCATATGGGAATGGAGCACCAGCACCAGTCATAGTTACACCAGCTTCTTTACATTTTGCAACAATACTCTTTGCACATCCTTCTAAAGATTCGAAACAAATGAAGTAACCGCCAACTGGATTAATCCATGTACCGATACCACGGCTAGCGATTTCTGCAGTCATAAGTTCATCTAACATTTCAAATTTTGGACGAATAAGAGCAGCATGTTTCATCATGTGTGCTTTGATACCATCTGCGTTTTTAAAGTAACGTACATGACGAAGCTGATTAATCTTGTCGTGTCCGATTGTCTGAATTGTCATCTGTTTTTTAATATCAGCAATATTGTTTTCAGAAGATGCAAGTGCAGCAATACCAGCACCCGGGAATGTAATCTTACTTGTTGAGCAGAACTGGAATACCATATCTGGATTTCCTGCATTTTCACATTCTTCAAGAATATTTAAAATTTCATCCTGTTTATCTTCATATAAATGGTGTACACAGTAAGCATTGTCCCAGAAAATACGGAAGTCTGCTGCCGCTGGTTTTAATGCTGCAAAACGGCGTACAGTTTCATCTGAATAAGAAGAACCTGATGGATTTGCATATTTAGGTACACACCAGATACCTTTTACCGCTGGGTCGTTGTTTACATATTCTTCTACCATATTCATATCTGGACCATCTGCGTAAAGAGGAATATTAATCATTTCGATACCAAACAACTCTGTAATCGCAAAGTGTCTGTCATAACCTGGCACTGGACAAAGGAATTTTACTTTGTCTAATTTTGCCCATGGTGTATTTCCACAAATACCAAGTGTCATTGCTCTGGAAATCTGATCATACATAATATTTAAACTAGAATTTCCATACACAATCACATTTTTATCTTCACATCCAAGCACTTCTGCCATTAATTTTTTCGCTTCTGGGATACCATCTAAGATACCATAGTTGCGTAAATCCATACCATTTTCTGCTTTTAATACAGATTTTGAATCAAGAACATCTAACATATCCATTGCTAAATCCAACTGTTCTGCTGCTGGTTTACCTCTGGACATATCCAATTTTAAATTTAAGGCTTTGATTTCTTCAAACTGTTTTTCAAGAGCAGCCTTTTCTACTAATAATTCTTCTTTTGTCATTTCCTGATATTTCTGCATATAACAACCTCCTGCTTATGTATCTTTCGTTCATTAATACATGTTCTTTTTAATATATTCCTATCAATTTGGTACTTATACCAAACAACAAAAATCTTTTTTGTGTTCTACTTACCCTTTATCATTTCGAAATGTTCACGAATCTGTTTTTCATATCCCATCTCTGTTGGTTCATAGAATTTTGTACCCACCAAACCATCTGGCAAATACTGTTGCTCTACATAATGATTTGGATACGCATGTGCATATTTATATCCCAATCCATGCCCTAACTTTTCTGCACCTTTGTAATGTGCATCCTGCAAATGGGTAGGCACTGGCGGTGTTACATTGTTTCTTACTGCACTCATCGCTGCACCGATGGCTTCGTAGGCCGCGTTGCTCTTTGGTGCACAAGCTACATAAGTAACTGCCTGTGATAAAATAATTTGTGCCTCTGGCATACCGATACGTTCTACGGCCTGCGCTGCAGATGTAGCTACAACAAGTGCCATTGGGTCCGCATTTCCTACATCCTCGGATGCACAAATCATAATTCGTCTCGCAATAAATTTAATATCTTCTCCCGCATACAGCATACGCGCTAAATAATACACGGCTGCATCTGGATCTGACCCTCGCATACTTTTAATAAAAGCAGAAATCGTATCATAGTGATTATCTCCTGTCTTATCATAGGAAATCACACGCTTCTGAATACATTCACTCGCTACATCTATCGTAATGTGAATCTTTCCATCTTCACTTCTCTCCGTTGTCAAAATACCAAGCTCAATCGCTGTCAACGCTGCTCTAGCATCTCCATTACATACATCCGCCAAAAACTCCAATGCATCTTCGTCAATCTCTGCTTTAAAAGAACCCATGCCCTTTTCTACATCATTGACTGCTCGCAATAAAAGCACCTTGATATCTTCTTTATCCAACTTCTTTAATTCAAAAATAATCGAACGTGACAACAACGCACTATTTACTTCAAAATAAGGATTCTCTGTGGTAGCACCAATCAAAATAATGGTTCCATCCTCTACAAATGGCAGAAGATAATCCTGCTGGCCTTTGTTAAAACGATGAATTTCATCAATAAAAAGAATTGTTTTCTTTCCATACATACCCTGATTATTCTTCGCCTGCTGTACTACTTCTTCCATATCTTTTTTTCCTGCAGAAGTAGCATTAATCTGCTTAAACTCAGCACTCGTTGTATTAGCAATAACTTTTGCCAGTGTCGTCTTCCCTGTACCTGGTGGTCCATAAAAAATAATAGAACTCAGCTTATCCGCTTTAATCGCACGATAAAGTAATTTCCCTTTTCCCACGATGTGCTGCTGACCCACTACTTCATCCAAAGTCGTAGGTCGAAGACGAGATGCCAATGGAGACTCTGATTCCATATTTTGTTCACGCATATATTCGAATAAGTCCATCGCGACTCCTTTTTCATTTACGCAAATATTTTATATAGAATACCATAAATACTAGATATATGGAATACCCTTAGTTATGAATTTTAGCTATTTGAAAAATTCATTTTTCTTATGAAAGACCGCAAAATCATTCGATTTTTCATTAAATTATGAATTACCAATGTTCACAAAATTCATTTCTATCTCAACTCAAACTCTTTTCACTATACACTAAAATGCAACTTTGTTATTGCGTCATCATTTTCTATATAAATTTTGTATAGTCACAAATCACCTGTGTATTTTCAAACGAAAAATCTATATAGTCACAATCCAAAAAATTCCTTCTTTTTCTGATGATAAAGCATTTAAAACACAGTTTCTCACCATACATCCACACAAAAACAGGCACATGCCCTCGCATGTGCCTGCAAATCTATTCATGTTTCGCTAACGCAACCAATCTTTCATCCACCACATCGATGAAAATCACATCTCCCATCTGAACTTCATCTGCCAAAATGAGTTTTGCAGAAAGTGTTTCCACATGTTTCTGAAGAAATCTCTTGAGTGGTCTCGCACCATAAACAGGGTCATACCCATGTTCTACAATAAACGCAGTCGCAGCATCCGATAATTCTACAGATAATTCACGATCTTTCAAACGACTGTTTAAATCTACCATCATCAATGTAATGATGTTACCAATATTATCTTTGGTCAATGGTTTAAACATGATAATTTCGTCCAAACGATTTAAAAACTCTGGACGGAAATGTCCACGCACCACATTCATCACTGCTTCTTCTGCAAAAGAAGAAATATTTCCTGCTTCGTCAATGCCATCCAAAAGCTGCGCAGAACCAAGGTTACTTGTCATAATGATAATTGTATTTTTAAAGTCTACTGTACGTCCCTGCGAGTCGGTAATACGTCCATCATCTAATACTTGAAGAAGTACATTAAATACATCTGGATGTGCTTTTTCTACTTCATCAAAAAGCACAACGGAATATGGTTTACGACGTACAGCCTCTGTAAGCTGCCCGCCTTCATCATATCCAACATATCCTGGAGGCGCTCCGATCAAACGAGACACGGAATATTTCTCCATATATTCACTCATATCCAAACGTACCATATTGCTTTCATCATCGAAGAGACTAGCCGCCAATGCTTTTGCAAGCTCTGTCTTACCTACACCTGTTGGTCCTAAGAACAGGAAAGAACCAATTGGCTTACTCGGATCTTTAATTCCTGCTTTCGAACGAATGATGGCCTCTGTAACCATTGTTACTCCATCATCCTGACCAATGACACGCTTGTGAAGTTCATCATCTAAATGCAATGTTTTGTTTCTTTCACTTTCGGTTAATTTTGCAACCGGAATCCCTGTCCAACGTGAAATAATGCGAGCAATTTCTTCCTCAGTTACCTTCTCTCGAAGAAGCGAAAGGTCACGATTTTTTAAAATCTCTTCTTCAACCTCTAACTGTTTTTCCATTTGTGGTAACACACCATACTGTAATTCAGCAGCCTTTTCCAAATCATAATTCTGCTGTGCAATCTTGATTTCGTTACGTGTGTGTTCAATGGATTCTCGAAGCTTGCTTACTTTATCAACAGCGTCTTTTTCATTGGTCCATTTTGCTTTTTTGCCATTTAACTCATCACGAAGTTCTGCCAACTCTTTCTGTAAATTAGCAAGACGTTCCTGACTCAGACGATCTGTTTCTTTTTTCAATGCAGTCTCTTCAATTTCCATCTGCATCACACGGCGATTTAATTCATCTAGTTCCGTTGGCATAGAATCCAATTCTGTCTTAATTAACGCACAAGCTTCATCCACAAGATCAATCGCTTTATCTGGTAAAAATCGATCCGAAATATAACGGTTGGATAATGTCGCCGCTGATACCAATGCAGAGTCTGTAATCTTTACTCCATGATATACTTCGTATCGGTCTTTCAATCCACGAAGAATCGAAATGGTATCTTCTACCGTTGGCTCTTCTACCATAACTGGCTGGAAACGGCGTTCCAATGCAGCATCTTTTTCGATATATTCACGATATTCATCTAAAGTAGTAGCACCTACACAGTGCAATTCCCCACGAGCAAGCATTGGTTTTAAAAGCTGACCTGCATCCATCGCTCCATCGGTTTTTCCTGCACCAACAATGGCGTGGAGCTCATCAATAAATAAAATAATTTGTCCGTCGGATGCCTTTACTTCATCTAACACTGCTTTTAATCGTTCTTCAAATTCACCGCGATATTTTGCACCTGCAATAAGAGCACCCATATCAAGGGCAAAGAGTCTCTTATCCTTTAAACCTTCTGGTACATCACCACGAACAATACGCTGTGCCAGACCTTCTACTACTGCAGTCTTACCAACCCCAGGCTCTCCGATTAACACAGGATTGTTCTTTGTCTTTCTAGACAAAATTCGTACCACATTTCGAATCTCAGCATCACGTCCAATGACCGGGTCGAGTTTCTGCTGACGGGCACGTTCCACCATATCGTATCCGTATTTTTCCAAAGTATCATAGGTTGCCTCTGGATTATCCGAGGTCACACGCTGATTCCCTCTTACAGTTGCCAAAGCCTGCAAAAATCTATCTCTGGTCAAACCATATTCGCGAATAATTTCTTTCATCGCTTTATTTGGATATTTTAACAAAGAAAGAAATACATGTTCCACAGACACATATTCATCTCCCATTGTTTTTGCCTCATCCTCTGCATGAATCAGCACATTATTTAAATCTTTCCCCACATAAATCTGCCCTGCACCAGACACCTTTACACGAGCATTTAACTTTTGTTTTGCATTTTCCGTAATATGGAAACGATCAATCTCCATTTTTTCGATTAGTTTGCCAATTAGACCATCTTCCTGTGTTAAGAGAGCAACAAAAAGATGTTCCTGTTCAATCTCCTGGTTACCATACTCATACGCTAACTTTTCGCAAGCGTTGATGGCTTCGATGGATTTCTGAGTAAATTTCTGAATATTCATAGTAGCGTACCTCCTTCTGCTAACTAGCGTTCCCATTCAAATCATTCCCTAATATACCGAGAATATGTTTTCCTACAATTTGATTTATATCACCCATTGTCAGCACTGTCAATAGGTGAGTGCTAATCTATTTCTTAAATATTTCTAAATTTCTTTTTGGGATAAAACTATATTTTTTTCAGAACCTAATTAAGTAGACTTTGATAAAATTTAACATAGTTTTAAAAACCACTTGACAAAGCATACCAAAACTTCTATACTAGTTTCGAAAATAATTACAATAAGGAGAATTCTGACTATGAAAATGAGAATCGTTGCTGACTCTAGTGCAAGTTTAACTACTACTCCAGACCATAGTTTCGTGTCTGTTCCACTTACACTTAGAACTGATGAAAGAGAATTTGTTGATAATGAAAATTTAGATATCAAAGAAATGACTGATTATCTCGCAACATATAAAGGAAAATCTGGCTCTGCCTGCCCATCCTCACAGGATTGGGTTGATGCATTCGGCGATGCTGATGAAATATATGCGATTGCTATCACCAGCAACTTATCTGGTTCTTTCAATTCTTTACGTATCGCAAAAGAACAGTATGAAGAAGAATATCCTGATCGCAAAGTTTGCATCATCGACTCCCTCTCTGCTGGCTCTGAATTAAAACTCATCGTAGAAAAAATTCAGGAATTAAAAGCAGAAGGAAAAACATTCGAAGAAGTTTGCGATGCTATCGTTGAATATCAGAATCATACACATATGGTTTTCTGTTTGAAATCACTTACTAACTTAGCAAACAATGGCCGTGTAAATCCAGCTGTTGCAAAAATCGCTGGTGTTTTAAACATTCACGTAGTTGGTATTGCCAACGAAGGTGTTTTAGACCAGAGAGAAAAAGCACGTGGTGCAAAGAAGGCATTGCTTGCCATCGACAAACAGATGAAGGAATTTAACTACAATGGTGGAAAGGTTATCATCGACCACTGCTTTAACGAAACAGATGCAAACGCATTAAGAAATCAGATTTTAGCATCTTATCCAAATGCAGATGTTAGAATTGAACCAACAAGAGGTCTTTGCAGTTTCTATGCAGAAGTTGGCGGACTCATGATTGGTGTAGAAGCATAAATCTTTTCACATAACTAAACAACACAAATAGGCTGTCGCAAATATCAATTGCGACAGCCCTTTTTATATTTATCAGTATTTAGTTATTTATATTCTGATGCAGCATTTCTGAATCTTCTGTTAATGGTAATAATATATACCCATTCAAACGTGCATACAAAATAATGTCGTCTACCGCATCCACGCTAAAAGATTGTGTATCATGTTGCAACACAATTGCTTTACGAACACCAGCAGAAAAACTGATGACATTATGTAACACCGTCGCCTCATCAAAGGCACCACCGCCATCACCACTGGATACATTCCAGTCGCAATACAAATACCCCTTCTTCTCTAAATCTTCAGCCAAAAAACTCATGATACCTTCACAATATTTTCTGCTAGTCGTATTGGACGTTCCACCTGGAAAACGAACAATCTTTGCTTCTTGCCCCGTCTGCTCTACCACCACATCCTGAATCTTTTGCAAATCTTCATAGTAATCTTCTGGACTACTATAAATAGAGTAATCATGACTATAGGTATGTAATGCAATGGTATGACCACGACGAAATGCTTCCCCTATCAGATAAGCATAGTTTTCGTTATTTCCTGTTACGAAAAATGTAGCTTTCACTCCATATTCATCTAAAACATCCAAAAGTCTTTGGGTATATGCACTAGGACCATCATCAAATGTTAAATACATAACCTTTTGATGATCTCCTACTTCTACGGATACATGTCTCTTTATCTCACGTGTATTTCCGCTAGAATCTGTTACGGTATATGTTATATCAAAATCCCGATATGGATCTGGCTCTCCTGTAATAATTACCTGCTCTGTCAAATCTCCATCAAAATTATCTATAGCCTCAAAGCCTGGTTCTTCATACACCTCACCAACTTGCATAACATAGTTTCTGCCACCTTCTAATGTAATGACTGGACGTTTTACATCTTTTACCACATAAGTTACCGTCGCTTCTGTCACTACTCCATTATACTCCGCACGATAGGTCACTGGATACTGTCCCAACTTCATAACATTTACATCACCAATAACCTCTACATCAACTTCAAAGCCTTCTCTATTTGAAATTGATTCTTTATATATGCCTATAACCTCCCATGGCTCACCATCTTTATAATGTAGATTTTTCACTTTTCCATCTCTTAACTGTCGGCCATCTTCCAAATATAATTCTATATACTTTACATCCTTCACTCGATATATCGTAAAACAAGCTACAATTAGCAATATCACAAACAATATCTTTGTTCCATGTTTTTTTATAAATTCCATTGTCTTCTCCTACAAAAAAACTCCAAAGGCAACCACCCTTAGAGTTTTATTGTACTATACTTTTTAATTAAATCCAATAACCTTCTGCGCAATTCTATACGCAGCAACGGAAATCTTGCGTCCACCTTTTCCTGGAAGGTTCATGGTGTTTCCTAAAATACCATTACGAAGTTTGTGGAAGAGACGAATATCTTTTTCCTTGATATATCCCCAAAGTTCTCTCTTCTTCTGGAGATTTTCTTCTGTTCCAGAACGAATACACATAATCGTAGAAACCATAGTAATGATTTCCAAATAATTTAACATGTACTGACGACATTTCTTATTTTCAATTTTCCACATATCATACTGATCAACCATAATTTTATTCACTTTTAACTGCTGATCAATACGACGAATCATAACTGTTTCATTAACCGACTGATCATCACGACCAATGAAATAACGATAAAAATCAACATCCATGTAATACATGTTTTTTACATATGGAAGTGGATTATATACATAAATATTATCTACATAGAATGTGTGTTTTGGAAGCTCCAATCCACATTCACGAAGTAATTTCGTTCTATAGATAACAGAATGCATCAAAATGTAATGCCCTTTGAAGAAGTGTGGAATATCATTCCATGTAAACACCTTATCCTGTGGAAAACCCTTCTGACGCATTACTTTTTTATGTTTTGCACCTTCTTTTTCATATACATAGTTTGCGAGGAGCATATCAAGATTTGTCTCGCTGCCTGCAAACTCACGAAGTTTATCTAAAATCTTTTCATACGCATCTGTATCTACCCAGTCGTCGCTATCTACTACTTTAAAATAAAGACCTGTTGCATTACGGATACCTGCATTTACCGCTTCGCCATGTCCACCGTTTTCCTGGTGAATTGCACGGCAGATTGTTGGATACTTCGCCTCAAATGCATCTGCAATTTCTGCAGTACGATCTTTAGAACCATCATTTACAATCAATATTTCAACATCTTCACCACCTACCAAGAGTGATTCTACACATTTCTCCATGTAGGCTTCTGAATTGTAACATGGAATTGCAATGCTTAATAATTTCATAATAATCCTTTCTATTATATAAATCTAACCTAAATATCCCTTTATTTGTGCAATTATGTATAATTGCTATCACTATTATACACATTTTCCTCAATTAGTCGATTTAAAAATATTTAATTTTTTATGAAGACTCCTTTAACGTTCACAATTTGTTTACAAATTAATCACAAATCAAACATATGGATTTCATATTTACTTTATATACTTAACATAATTAAAGAAATAAAATATTTTTATAACAATTGACTTAATACGAGAATTTCCTTCTCATAATAAATCTTTTTCATATAAACCGGTGCACGCCACATGCACCGGTTTCCTCTTTCTATTCTATGCTATTCCCCAAACACATCTTTCCCAATAGTCAAATTTAAATATTCCATATATTTTACAAATGCACTTGGTATCGCATATTGTTCTTTTGTTGCTTCTGGCTCTACAAATATCCAATCTGCTTCTTTTACATCTGCATATTCCTTTGCCTGCAAAAATACTACATATCCCTTCATATGCCATTCTACATGCGAAAAAATATGCTTCGCATCACAAACCTTCTGTACACGCATCGGCACATAGCCCTGTTCTTTTATATAAGAAATAACCTCTTCTTCCGACAAATACCCTTCCACATTAGGAAGTTCATACATCCCTGCCAATAATCCCTTCTTTGATCTCTTGTGAAGCGCCAGCTGGGAACCATCTTTTAAAATCAACACCGTTTTTTCTTCTACACGTCGATCTTTTGCCTTTTTCTTTACAGGCAAATCCATAATTTTATCCTGCTTTTTTGCTTCACATAGTTCCTTCCAAGGGCATACTTCACAGTGTGGTGCACCATTTGGCACACAAACAGTTGCACCCAATTCCATCAATGCCTGATTAAATACAGAAGGAATCACCTCTGTATTTTCATCACACATTACATCCAGAAGGCGCTGCTCCATGTTTGTACGTACACTCTGTTTCATGATATCTCTGTCATCCGCTGTCACACGGGAAATCACGCGAAGAACATTTCCATCCACCGCTGGTACACTTTTTCCATAAGCTATGGATGCAATCGCCCCTGCTGTATAGTGGCCAATCCCCTTCAACGTCAAGAGCTCTATATACTCCGAAGGCATCACGCCATCATAATTCTCCAAAAGCTGGTTAGCAGCAATCTTTAGATTTCGCACACGGTTATAATAACCAAGCCCCTCCCACAGTTTGAGTAGTTTATCCTCTGGACATTCCGCCAAAGACTTTACATCTGGAAGTTCTCGGATAAAACGATCGAAATATGGTTTGACCGCTTCCACTCTGGTTTGTTGTAACATAATCTCCGAAATCCAAACATAATAAGCTTGTGGATTCTCTCGCCAAGGAAGAACTCTTGCATTTCCTTTGAACCAAGTTTGTAATGGTTCTACTAATTTTTTTAAATCAAAATCATCTATCATCATGTCCTTTATTATACTTCATGTATATTTTTTTGAAAAGACGAGAAACTAGAATAAAAATGGTAAAGGAGATATTTTATGGTACTAACACAAAAAGAAATCGCAGCCCTCAAAGATTTACAGACACAGGAACAGTCCTGTATTGAAAAATACACCCGTTATTCGCAAGAAGCCAAAGACCCACAATTAAAAGAACTTTTTAAACACATCTCTACAGATGAACAAAAACACTATAAATCACTTGGTCAGGCATTAAATGGTACAGTTCCATCTGCTGACTGCAACGATACACAGGGACGCGACTACCAGCCAAAGGCACACTACACACCAAACGACAATTCACCAGAAAAGAAAACGGACTGTTTCTTAGTAACCGATTGCATTGGAACAGAAAAACTCGTATCTGGAGAATATAACAATGATGTATTTGTGTTTGGCAACTCCGACATCCGCAAACTTCTCGCAGATATTCAAATTGAAGAACAAAATCACGCAGAAATGCTTTGGAAATACAAAACAGTGAACAGTATGTCTTAATGCAAAATACTATAACAGCATATTATATAGGAAAGGACAGCAAAATCAGCTGTCCTTTTATATTATTTTACATTATACCGTAATAAATTTTCTTTTTGTCTTGTTGCATTTGTTTGTATACAAGTTGTATAAATTTAAAAACATGGTATTTTTGTCCAAAAAATCCCACAAAGAATGTTGACAAATTCTGCTTATCAAGTAAAATTATAAGTAGCAAGGTTTCGCTATGGCGAAAGCCTCAGCGAACACAATTAATTTTTTCAATGGTAAAGGAGAAGAAAAACTATGGATTTCAATTTAAGACCAGCAAGTGAATGCAAATTTGATGCAGTATCTCTCGGTGAAGTTATGCTTCGTCTTGATCCAGGCGAAGGACGTATCCGTACAGCAAGACAGTTCCGCGCATGGGAAGGCGGCGG
>JAZQZJ010000102.1:0-8172 GCA_045633955.1 Agathobacter sp.
ATAGAGATAACTGTCGTGTAGGTTGTAATCATTACCATCATTGGAAAGAAGATGTCCAAATGATGAAAGAAATGGGATTAAAATCCTATCGTTTTTCTATTAGCTGGTCTCGTGTAATTCCAGAAGAGGGAAAAGTGAATCAAGAAGGTTTAAAATTCTATAGTGATCTTGTAGATGAACTGATTGCGGCTGGCATTGAACCACTGGTAACTATTTTTCATTGGGATACTCCAGTGTGGGTATACAAAAAAGGTGGGTGGATGTCAAAGAAGATTATCCCACTGTTTCAAGATTATACGAAAGTAGTAGTGGATACTCTTTCTGACCGCGTGAAATGGTGGATGCCAATGAATGAGCCTCAGTGTTTTATTATGAATGGATATATGCAGGGAGCGCATGCGCCGTTTAAGCATAAATATTTAGCATTATCCAAACTGACACGCAACTGTATGCTGGCTCATGCAGAATCAGTAAAGACTATTCGAAAATATGCAAAGACCGTGCCAAAGGTTGGAATTGCCATGGCATCAGGATGTTTTGTTCCAGAAAATGAGACACCAGAAAAAATAGAAGAAGCACGTCTAAAAAGTATGGAAACCGGAATGGGACTTATGGGTAACCGTTGGTGGATGGACCCAATGTTGGCTGGTAAGCCAGTTAGAGCGTTTGGGGTATATTCTTCAAAAGAAAAGGATATGGCAGAAATCGCACAGCCATTGGATTTTGTGGGATTAAACCTGTATCAGCCTTTTAATATCTCTGATTGGGGCGGTGATTCCAAGCATGGAGCAGCAGGATTACCGAGAACGTCTATGGGATGGGTTGTAGATGAAAGAGTTATGTATTGGTCCGTGCGATTTGTATATGAGAGATATCATTTACCAGTCATGATTACAGAAAATGGAATGGCAGATAATGATTTTGTGTGTTTAGACGGAGGAGTTCATGACCCTCAGCGTGCAGACTTTATGAAACGCTATTTGGCAAGCCTGAAACGTGCTGTAGAGGAGGGCTATCCAGTAATCGGATACCAGCATTGGTCAGTTATGGACAACTTCGAATGGGCAGAAGGCTATGATCCTAGATTTGGGTTGATTTTTGTGGATTATCCAACAGGTAAGCGCATCATCAAGGATTCTGCCTGGGAGTACAAAAAGATTATAGAATCAAACGGAGCTACGTTATAGGAAGAGGGGGATATTCTTTATGAAAAGTGAAAACAAAGGTTTACTAAGCGGTGGACTTTTTGATAAAAAGTTCATGGACACTAAGGTTACAACAGAAAAAGTAACTACGAAAGAAAAAATATTAGGACATTTGATTGGACCATTAGGGTTAATCTTTGTTGTCAATACCATTGCAGCATTGGTTGAAAAGTTTTTTACACAGCAAACGGGTGCTATGTATGGTGTTGGCAATGTAGAGATGATACAGCAAATGGGCGGATATTATGAAGTTATTATGAGTATTGCCAAAATATTGGCAGTTGGTTTAGGTTTAGTAAATTCATGGCTCATTACAAATACAAAATCAAGACATGGAAGATTACGTCCATGGTATTTAATTTTCGGCTTTGTCACAATAGCAATTGGATTTTTGATTTTCTTGTTTCCTGGTACAGCTTTAGGGGAAAGCTATTGGTATTATTTCTTTGTATTACTTATTGCATATCATACCGTTGGTTCTACATACTTTTACATGTTTAGAGATACCATTGTTTCATTAATAACTCGTGATGCAACAGAAAAAGCGCAGTTAGCATTTATACGTAAAATGTCGTGGACACTTATTTCAGGAATTATTATTGGAATGATTATCAATAGTGTGGTTCTTCCTATGTGGTTGGAAAAAGATATTAATGGCTATGCAATTTTAATGATTGGAATGTCATTAGTTGCTATTCCATTATTGCTTTTAGAATATTATTATACGAAAGAACGTGTTGTTGATGAGGTTGCTCTAGGACAGAGTGCTAGTAATGATAGTCAGATTCCACTAAAGGATCAGATCAAAGCTTTAGTAACAAATAAATATTTTATTATCGTTATGATTCTTACAACCATTGGAGGTGTTGTTGATACTTTTAAAGGCGGAAATGTACAGTATTTTTACATTAAGTTTTTATTAGGCGGAGCTGAAAACTGGGGCATGTATTCCATTTATCAGATTATAACAGGTGTACCACTTGGGCTTGGAGCGATTATAGCATATCCATTGTCTAAGAAATTTGGTATCCGAAACATTACTTTTGTAGGGTATGCTATGGTTTTGGTTGGTAGTATTTTAGGCCTGATTTTCCCAACAAATCTGCCTATTGCAATGGCAGCAGGATTTATGCGTCAGATGGGTATGATTCCGAATGCATATATCTTTATTACAATGTTATATTATGCATATGATGACATTGAATATAAGTCAGGTTTACGTTTGGAAGGTCTTTTAGGTGTAGCTATTATTACTGCGATTCAGTCGTTGATTTATGCGCCATTTGCCGGTGGATATGAAGCTACTATTTTGAAACTTGGATTCGTAGATGTGGAAGGTGTAATTCCATCTTCAGAAGTTGTAAGTTTTATGGTAATCGCATTTTATTTGTTTGATCTTATACTTGCAGCGGCATATTTATTGCTATTACCATTTTTAGATGTAGAGAAGAAACTTCCGACAATTACTGCAGAATTACAGAGTCGTAAAGAAAAACAAGCTGGAGAATAAAGTATGGCAAATCCATTTTTACCATTAAATGAATACATCCCAGATGGGGAAGCACATGTGTTTGGCGATAGAGTTTATCTTTATGGCTCTCATGACAGAGAGGGTGGAGATCGATTCTGTGAGCTGGATTATGTGGTATATTCTGCACCAGTAGTAGATCTCACAGATTGGACTTATCATGGTATCAGCTATCGAAAAGACCAGGACCCGAGAAGTAAGGATGGGAAATTGGTAGATTATTATGCTCCTGACTGTGTAAAAGGAAATGATGGAAGATATTATTTGTATTATGTGGCAATGGGGCCAAATACCAAAAATTTTGGTCCTATGTCAGTTGCTGTGTCAGACGAGCCAGAGGGACCTTTTGACTTCTTAGGAGATATTCAGTATAAGGATGGCTCGCCAGTATTAAAATATCTTACCAATGACCCTGCCGTTATCAATGATAATGGGAAGATATATTTATATTATGGCTGGGGATTAGGCAGAGATTTTAGAAGTAAGGTGTTCGCGCCTGTGTTGAATGTTGTTCAGAACAAGCTTTTTGATAGACCAGTTGCCGAAATCAAAGAAACCAAACCTAGTATTTTATCATGTGCGGTTGTGGAATTAGAGGATGACATGATGACAGTAAAATATGAACCAAAGGCGGTGTTGGATAGCAAAACGACTGCGGAAAAAACCAGTGAACTATATCACCACGCATTTTATGAAGCTCCTTCAATACGAAAGTTTGGAGATTGGTACTATCTTATCTATTCCTCAGGCGAAAATAATGAGTTGGCATATGCTATGAGCAGATATCCAGATAGAGATTTTGAATACAAAGGAGTATTAATCTCTAATAGTGATTTAGGATACAAAGGAAATAAAAAACGTGTGGCTTCAGCAGGAACCATTCATGGTTCCATAGAATGTATCAACGGAAATTATTATATTTTTTATCATCGATGTACACACAATACGGATTTTTCCAGACAGGCATGTGTGGAGCCAATATATCTGAAAGCAGATGGTAGCTTTTCGCAGGTGGAGATTACAACACAGGGGGTTAGTGCTCCGCTTGAAGCAAAAGGCATCTTTCCGGCATCAATATGCTGTAATTTATTCAATGCAAGGACGAAGAACGTGCAAGGAAATGGGCATGGACAGAGTCAGCCTAATATTACTCATGATGAGAGTGGGCAGTATATTACTGCGATTTCAAATGGTACTGTAATCGGGTATAAATATTTTCAGTTTGTTGATGTGAGAGAAATTTCCGTGACAACAAGGAATGCTACTGGGCAAATGCTTCTGTTTACAGATTTGGAGAAGGAACCCATTGCAGTTTTAGAATTAAATGGTCAAAAGACTTGGTCTATAGCAGGGACTAGGGTAGAACCAATACGAGGAAACTATCCGTTATATTTTGTGTTTAGAGGAAAAGAAAAATTAGAGTTTTTAAATTTTTCGTTTGATTAGAATTAAGTGGAGGAGATATGTATTACATAGGTATTGATTTGGGGACATCTGCTACAAAGCTTATGCTAGTAACAGAAGTTGGCGAGATACTAAACTCTACGACCAAAGAGTATCCATTGTATTTTCCGTATCCAGGATGGTCGGAGCAGAATCCATCGGATTGGTGGAGTGCATGTTTTGAGGGAATTGCAGAACTGATAAAAGGGTACGATGCTAATATGATTGCTGGAATCGGTCTAGGCGGTCAGATGCATGGCTTGGTAGTTTTGGATGAAATGGATACCGTGATTCGTCCAGCGATTCTTTGGAATGATGGTAGAACGGAAAAAGAGGTAGAGTATCTAAACAATGAAATTGGAAAAGAAAAGCTATCTGCCTACACGGCAAATATCGCTTTTGCTGGATTTACTGCACCAAAAATTCTTTGGATGAGGGAAAACGAACCAGAAAACTTTGCACGTATTTCTAAAATTATGTTGCCAAAGGATTATATTAACTATTGTCTAACTGGTGTACATGCTTGTGACTATTCCGATGCTTCGGGTATGTTGCTTTTGGACGTGGAAAAGAAAGCTTGGAGCAAGGAGATGCTGGATATCTGTGGAATCACAGAATCTCAGATGCCAAAACTTTTTGAAAGCTATGAAGTAATCGGTACGGTAAAAGCAGAAATAGCAAGTCTTTTGGGCTTACCAGCGAATGTCAAGGTAGTAGCAGGCGCAGGTGATAATGCGGCAGCAGCGGTTGGTACAGGAACAGTAGGTGAAGGGGGCTGCAATATTAGCCTTGGGACTTCAGGAACCATCTTTATTTCGTCTAAACAATTTGGAGTGGATCCAAACAATGCACTTCATGCATTTGCTCATGCAGATGGTGGCTATCATCTGATGGGATGTATGCTGAGTGCAGCCAGTTGCAACAAGTGGTTCTGTGAAGAGATTTTAAAAACAAATGATTTTGTTGCAGAACAAGAACCAATTACAGAAGAAAAGCTGGGGGAAAATCATGTGTATTTCTTGCCATATCTTATGGGAGAGAGAAGTCCTATCAATGACACGAATGCGAGAGGAGCCTTCATTGGAATGACAATGGATACTAGTCGCGCAGATATGATGCAGGCAGTGTTAGAAGGTGTGTCCTTTGCCATTCGTGATTCCTTTGAGGTGGCAAAGAGTATAGGACTAGAAATAAGCACTTCCAAAATCTGTGGTGGTGGCAGTAAGTCACCATTGTGGAGGAGCATGTTTGCAAATATCCTTGGAATTCCGTTAGAAATCTTGAAAGTAGAGCAGGGACCAGGTTATGGAGGAGCGATACTTGCCATGGTAGGTTGTGGAGAATATCCAAGCATAGAAGCGGTAATAGAAACACTTGTAGAAGTAGAAACTGTGATACATCCAAATCCAGAGTTGACGGCTAAATACGAAGCAAAATATCAGCAGTGGAGACAGATTTATCCAGCGTGTAAAGAACTTTTTACACAAATAAGATAATTATAAAAAGATAACAAGAGAAAGTAAAAAGGTGGATAATAATATGTATTTCGAAAATATTCCTACAATCAAATATGAAGGAACAGAAAGCCAGAATCCATTAGCATTCAAATTCTATGATGCAGAAAGAATCATTATGGGCAAACCTATGAAAGAACATCTTCCATTTGCTATGGCGTGGTGGCATAACCTCTGTGCAGGTGGTACAGATATGTTTGGTAGAGATACCACAGACAAAACCTTTGGTGCAGTACCAGGCACTATGGAACATGCAAAAGCAAAGGTAGATGCAGGATTTGAGTTTATGCAGAAGCTTGGCATCCCATATTTCTGCTTACATGATGTAGACATCGTACCAGAAGCAGAAGATATCAAAGAAACAAACAGAAGATTGGATGAAATCTCAGATTATATCTTAGAAAAGATGAACGAAACAGGTATTAAATGTCTTTGGGGTACAGCCAATATGTTTAGTAATCCAAGATTTATGAATGGTGCAGGATCTACCAACTCAGCGGACGTATATTGTTTTGCAGCAGCACAGATTAAAAAAGCTTTAGACATCACAGTAAAGCTTGGTGGTAAAGGCTATGTGTTCTGGGGCGGTCGTGAAGGCTATGAAACACTTCTTAATACAGATGTGAAATTCGAACAGGAAAATATTGCAAAGCTTATGAAGATGGCAGTGACCTATGGTTGTTCTATCGGATTTGAAGGCGACTTCTATATTGAGCCAAAACCAAAGGAACCAATGAAACATCAGTATGATTTTGATGCTGCTACAGCTATTGGCTTCCTTCGTCAGTATGGATTAGATAAAGACTTCAAGATGAACATTGAAGCAAACCACGCTACATTAGCAGGACATACCTTCCAGCATGATTTGCGTATTTCAGCAATTAATGGAATGCTTGGTTCTATCGATGCAAACCAGGGGGATTATCTCTTAGGCTGGGATACAGACGAATTCCCATTCAACGTATACGAAACAACCATGTGCATGTATGAAGTATTAAAAGCAGGCGGGCTCACAGGTGGTTTCAACTTTGATGCGAAAACCCGTCGTCCAAGCTATACGCATGAAGATATGTTCCATGCGTATATTTTAGGCATGGATGCATTTGCATTAGGGCTTATCAAAGCAGCTGAAATTATCGAAGATGGTAGAATCGACAGTTTCATTGAAGAACGCTATGCAAGCTACAAAGAAGGCATCGGAGCGAAGATTCGTAATGATGAAACCACCTTGGAAGAACTTGCAGCTTATGCAGAAAGTATGGGTAGTGTAGCTCATCCGGGTAGTGGGCGTCAGGAATACTTAGAGGGTATTGTGAATAGCATTTTATTTAAGTAAGGAAGAATTTAATATGTTTACAGTAGGTACTGATGTGCTAGGCTGTTTTAAGAGCGATAGGCTCTGGTTTCTATTAAAAGTAGGAAGCAGAGCCTTTCTTATTTGCCTATCAGCACATCAGTCGGTGCATGCTGTCAACATATGAGAGCAGTTTTGCAACTTCTGGTCCCCGGGACCAGAAGTGTCCAACCAATGGGTTATAGGGGATACCCTAAAGCAAATGACATAGGAATTTGGAGCCGTCAGCCGAGTTGACCATGCAACTTTAGGCGTATCCTGTTACTGTTTATTTGGTTGTTTGGTCAATTGTCATGACATTTGACCAAAATGGCTGAAAACCGCATAAAATCAAGGAATTCCAGTGGTCAAACTGTTTGACCGCTAGTAAATGTTCGGTCAATTGGATTGACACTCTGCGTCAATTTGATTGATCGATTTTTTTTGCAATTATTTGCATAGTTTTTGTAATTAGCTCATTAAAAACCTAAGTAGTAAGTGAGAATACAAAAAGAGACACTTCTAGTCCCCGGGACCAGAAGTGGATAGATAGGAGGTTTAAATGAGTGATAATAAGTTAGATGTGCCCATTTGGGAAAAGGTAATGCTTACAAAAGAAGAGGCAGCTACATACAGTCATGTTGGGATAAATAAGTTGGAAGAACTACTGAAGATTCCCAATTGTCCATTCGTATTGTATGTAGGGAAGAAGAAACTCATAAAAAGAAGAGAATTCGAAAAGTTTTTAGCAGAAAACATTGAAATATAAGGATTTTATAAATTTACAATTGAGTCTCTTCGTGGTATAGTGGTTAAGGAATTTTGACAATTAATTACTGCCAAAGAATGAAGGAGAATTATAGATTATGAAATTAGGTATCGTAGGCTTACCAAACGTAGGCAAAAGTACATTATTTAACGCATTAACAAAAGCAGGTGCAGAATCTGCAAACTATCCATTCTGTACAATCGATCCAAATGTGGGTATCGTAGCAGTACCAGATGAAAGATTAAAACTTCTTGGAGATTTATATAAAACAAAAAAAGTAACACCAGCGATTATCGAATTCGTAGATATTGCAGGTCTTGTAAAAGGTGCTAGTAAGGGCGAAAAGTCGGAGGCCAAGCGGTCTTAGGAAGACAAGAGAA
>JAZQZJ010000103.1:0-22114 GCA_045633955.1 Agathobacter sp.
TGCTTCCATTTCCTTCACACGAACAAAATCTTCTTCTCTGTAATTTCCTATATTATCTAATGCAATATAGATTGCGGATTTCGCAACTTCAGCCATCTTGATAGCTTCTTTTCTACAAAGCTCCATAGCGAATGCTGGCTGCTCTAAGAAACGTTCATCAAGAATAGCAAATTCATCTTTTACTTCTACTTCATTTGCTTTATCACGAATTGTAAGCTCTGCAAGTTTTACTAAAGCTCCAGCAAATGGGAACCAGCAAACAGTACATACAACGTTAAATACACTGTGTACTACCGCAATACCTGTAGCTGATGCAGGACCATTTAAAAATTCAAACTGAACAAATGCGTTTACCACATAGAATACTACTAAGAATACTACTGTACCAATTAAGTTAAAGTATAAGTGAATCATAGATGCACGCTTTGCATTCTTACTAGCACCCATACCAGACATAACAGCTGTGATACATGTACCAATATTCTGACCCATGATAATAGGAAGTGCTGCACCAAAGTTCATAGCACCAGTTGCACAAAGTGCCTGTAAAATACCTACGGAAGCGGAAGAACTCTGAATAATGGCTGTCATAACTGCACCAGCAATTACACCTAAAACAGGATTTGTAAACATAGTAAGAATGTTTGTAAACGCAGGTTCATTTGCCAATGGTTTTACTGCTCCACTCATGGTATCCATACCAAACATAAGGATTGCAAATCCCATTAAGATTCCACCGATATCTTTTTTCTTTGAACCATCATCCTTGGCTGTCATAATCATAATAATACCAACAAGCGCAAGAAGTGGTGAGAACGAAGTAGGTTTTAACATCTTCATAAAGAAGTTTGTCCCTTCTACTTCTACTAATGACAGTAACCATGATGTCATAGTAGTACCAATGTTAGCACCCATGATAATACCTACTGCCTGTTGCAATTTCATGATACCTGAGTTTACAAAACCTACTACCATAACTGTTGTAGCAGAAGATGACTGGATAACCGCTGTTACACCAGCACCGAGCAATACTGCCATTAATCGATTTGAAGTAAGCTTCTCTAAAATAGTTTCTAATTTTCCACCTGATAATTTTGATAAGCCATCACCCATAGCATCCATTCCGTAAAGGAACATTGCAAGGCCGCCTACCATAGTAAACACGCTAAATATATCCATATTTGGCTCCTTTTCTTTACTGTAATTTTACTCAATACGTAATCATTATTGCATAGAATTTTCCTTTTGTAAACTTTGAGCAAAGTCAAACTGAAGATTTTACAAAGATTTTACATTAACTATAATTCCCAAAAGTAAAGTCCACTATCACAGTCAAACAAAGAAAATGTAAAAAGTATGTGTGCTAAAATTACAAAAAGCTATAGGATAAAATTCGAAACGTGGTATAATAGACATATATTTTATACGGAGGGGATAGATATGTTTACATTTACAAAAGATTGTCTTATCGGTGTTCCCGAAATCGACGATGAACACAAAAGACTTTTCGAACTAGTCGGAGAAGTAGATGCTGCATTAAAAGCTGATATCGACTCTGTTTCTACAGCTATGGCTCTGCTGAACGAATTAAAACAGTATGCAGTAACTCATTTTGCTCACGAAGAAGCCTATATGGCCAGCATCAAAGACCCAGAATTAGAGCGCCAACAGAAAGAACATCAGGCTTTCATCGATAAAGTAAATGCTTATCGTTTTTCAGATATTACGGACGAAACTGCTAGAGAATTGGTATTAGAATTGTTGGATTACCTTTCAAAATGGCTGATGAGTCATATTTTAGGAAGTGATATCATGATTGGCCAGTTTGAAGCAAGTGATAAACCAATACTTCCTGTTTTCTCAGACAAATTCAGAACAGGAATTGCCATTGTAGACGAAGAACATCAGATGCTTTTTAATATCATTGGAAAAATCCATAAAGCCATTGAGGTTGAACTTGTTCACGATAAATTTGACTTAATCCTGGACATCTTAGATGAATTAAAAGAATATACCTGTGTACATTTCACAGACGAAGAAAACTACATGCGCGAAATCGGTTATGATGGATTAGCCCAACAGGAACTCTTACACCAGAAATTTATCGAAACTTTAGAAGATTTGAATTTAGATGAAGTAGATGATAATCAAGAAGCTTATCTCTATGAATTCTTGAACTTCTTACAGAATTGGTTAATAAACCACATCTTAAAGGTGGACAAACTGATTCCTGTGAAGTAATATAAATATATCAATTTACATAATGTATTGGAGGGTTTTCAAATGAAAGATTGTAATTGCGGATATTGTATGAGAGGCGAACTTTTGGACAAATTTGGTATTGAAATTTGTGATTTAGAAGTAAGTCAGCTCATCCTTTTCAAAGAACAGAGTCATCCAGGACGTGTTATCGTTGCTTACAAAGATCACGTAAGTGAAATCGTTAGCATTTCTGATGAAGAACGCAACTTATTCATGGCAGACGTTGCTCGTGCAGCAAAAGCACTTCACGCAGCATTTGCTCCAAAGAAAGTAAACTACGGCGCATACGGCGATACTGGATGTCACTTACATATGCACCTCGTACCAAAATACGAAGACGATCCATTCGAATGGGGCGGTGTATTTGCAATGAATCCAGACCGCAAATATTTGACAGAAGAAGAATATGCGGAAATGATTGAAAAAATCAAAGCAAACTTATAAAATACGAAAGAGGTTGTCAAATGACAACCTCTTTTTTTACTCTCTTCATATCCTGCAATAACATATCTGCTGACATGCGAAGTGCACCCTGACTTAGAATTGTCAACTGCTCCAATCCATCATTTGTCACTACCGTAATCTTATACTTGTCCACTAGCTGATGTACCCTTCGCTCAATATAGGCATCCGCAGTTTCATCCTGTTTGGTATGCACTACCTCCAAATCAAAATACTTCTCTGCTGAACCAGTATTTCCTTTTCGTTTGTATCCATCAAATACCACCATCAAACGACAATTCTTATATCCCTGATAATTTGCCAACATATCTTTTAATGCATCTTTTGCTGAATCAATATTTACTTTCGACAAGTCTTTTAGTTCCTTGACTGCAAAAATAATATTATAGCCATCTACAATGATAAGTTCTTCTAGAATTGGTTTCTTTGGATAAATTGGATTTCCTTTTTTATCCAGTTTCTGATGTGGAACACTTTCTTTTTTCTTTGATTTATTCGCCCATTTTTTTCGCTCATAATCCAGCATATCGTCTTTGGTCATGCCAAATTCACGAGCATAAATCTGCTGTAATTCCTGATCCAATTCCCAAGAAGATGCACTAGCGGTCTTTGCCAGGCGGTCTGCTTCTCGGCGTTGGGCCAATTCACGAAGTTCCTCTGCCTGCTGCTCTAAATCATAGGCTAGTCCGCCTTTTTGCATCACATGACCTTCACTATCACAAACATACTCCAAATGCATATAATTTGGAACTTCGTTCCACGGAACAACGAAGCCTGCTCCATGAGCACAGAACACACTACCCGTTGGATTTGCAGTATCTTCTTCACTATCGTAACCTATTCGCTCTACTACTTCAGCACTATTGTGACATACATCATACCCCTTTAACTCCAAAGTCAAACGTCCTGTTCCTTTGGTGTAGGAATGCACTTCCGTCATATAGTCCTGCATGGTCGCAACTGGTGCTGTACCAGTTAAAACAGCCACATCCCCATCCTCTCTGGAAATATACTCAGGTGATTCATGTTTACCAAAGCGATTACGAATATCGGTCATAGCTCTTCCAATCGCATCTACTGGTACTTCCAATGTGAATCCATAATATGGCTCTAATAGCATACATTCCGTAGACTTTAGTCCCTGTCGAATCGCACGATAAGTCGCCTGTCGGAAATCACCACCCTCTGTGTGTTTCAAATGTGCTCGCCCTGTAACAATTGTAAACTTTACATCTGTAATTACAGAACCAGTTAACACTCCTGGATGTTCTCGTTCCAAAATATGCGTAGTAATCAGTCGCTGCCAATTTAAATCCAGCACGTCCTCACTACAGTTTGAAAATACGGAAATACCACTTCCAGGCTCTGCAGGTTCCATCCAAAGATGTGCTTCTGCATAATGACGCAATGGCTCAAAATGACCAACGCCTTCCACCGGCTTTGCGATAGTTTCTTTGTATACAATATTCCCTGGCCCAAAGGTAACGCGTACACCGAAACGTTCCAATATCACACGTCCCAATACTTCCATTTGCACCTGCCCCATCAGCTGTGCATGAATTTCCTGCAACTGTTCATTCCACAAAATATTCAACTGTGGATCCTCTTCCTCTAACTGTTTCAAATTCTTCATAAGCTCCACAGGATTTACTCCCTGTGGCACAATAATCTGATAGTTTAAAACTGGTTCTAAAATCGGCATGGTTTTTGTCTTATTTGCTCCAAGCCCCATCCCTGGATATGTCTGATCAAGACCTGTAACAGCACAAATTTCTCCTGTCTGCACTACATCAACTGCTTCAAATTTATCTCCCGAACAAATGCGAATCTGATCGATTTTTTCTTCCAATCCATTATAGCTGATTTTATCTTTTACCTTCAAACTACCACTCGTTATCTTAATATGGGTAAGACGTGCTCCACGTGCATCTCGACCAATTTTATAAACAAGAGCACCAAATGTATTTTCATTATTTTCCTTCTCTACAATCGCTCTTTCATATGCACCCTGTGCATACATTTTTATTCCTTCTAATAATTCTGTTACACCTTCTAATTTTAAGGCTGATCCATAAAAACATGGATACAGTTGGCGTTTTCCAACCACCTCAGCAATCTGTTCTTTTGTTACTGCTTCATGCTCCATGTAGTAATCCAATAATTCTTCATTACTCATGGCTACTTCCTCATAGAAGCTCTCAATATCACTATTTTGCTGTGTGAAATCAACACAGCAGTCCGATAACTGTCCCTTCAGCAGTTTCTGAATCTTCTCCTTATCTGCACCATCCAAATCCATTTTATTTACAAAAATAAAAGCTGGAATCTGATAATGATTCAGAAGTCTCCATAGGGTTTTGGTATGCCCCTGCACCCCATCGGTTCCACTAATCACCAAAATCGCATAATCCAATACCTGTAAGGTTCTCTCCATCTCTGCAGAAAAATCCACATGTCCCGGTGTATCCAAAAGAGTCATCTTCACACCGTCACTATCTAACTGTGCCTGTTTCGAAAAAATCGTGATACCACGTTCTCTCTCCTGTGCATCTGTATCTAAATAAGCATCCTGATGATCCACTCGTCCCAAGGCACGAATTTTTCCTGTCTCATATAACAGAGCCTCTGATAATGTTGTTTTTCCTGCATCTACATGTGCCAAAATGCCCAGTACCATAGTACCTCCTGTATTACAAAGCCACCCTTGACTAAGGGTGGCACTTATATTTATGTCTATTCACGCAAACTCATTCGCTTTCTACTTTGTGAGTAAAACTTCGAGTTCAGCTCTGCCTTGTTCATAGTTCTTGAAATGAATGGTATTTAGGCCAAACTCTCTTGAACTAATTACATTCGCTTCATTATCATCCAGGAACACAGCTTCACTAGGGTTAATCTGATAACGATTACAAATGATTTCAAAAATCTTTTTATCTGGTTTAATGACATGCTCCTGGAAAGAGAATACAGCACCATCCACAAGTGGTAAAAAATCCAACTCATTATCCAAACATGCATGGTAGGTAGGTTCTGACCAATTGGATAAAATATAAACCTTATAGCCACGATCTTTTAATTCGCGAATCCAATCCTTCGCATAGTCATACTGATCAATCATCTTTGTTGGATCTTCAAAAATCTTTGCAATATAAGAACGGTATTCTGGTGCTTTTTCTGCAAAAGTATCAATAATTTCTTCTACAGAAACTAAGCCTTTATCAAATTCGTTCCATGCCTGATTACGAACAGTTGCATCCGCTACTTTTTCAAATGCTTCGCCTTCTAATCCAAAACCATGAAACATCTTTCTCCAACAAAAGTCAATCAAAACCATCCCAATATCAAAGATTACTGTATTAATCATGCTGACTGCTCTCCTTCTTATAACGCTGTATTTACGCCATTAATCGTTGCCTGTTCATTCTCTTCCATCGGAATTACGATACACTTCTTACCATCAATGACAGATGCATGAATCTTATTTGCCTTCTCTGGCTTCACATGAAGCACAACATCAAATTCTCGTGTTTCGGCTTTGTAGTTTTCGATTTCTTCTTCTTTTTCTTTGAGCTGTACCGTACGTTCTTCCAATTCAGTCAATTTATCATCTAACTGCTTATTTAAAACAACGATCTGATTTTCCATCTCTTTGCGTTCTAAACGAATCTCATTTTGAACCAAAGCTTTGGAATCAATCACATTTTCGGCTACCGGTGCTTTATCACCAAAGGCTTCGTCCATAGATTTTTCAATACGATTTGCTTTTTCTTCTGGTACATTACTATCTTCCAAAAGTTTACCCAATGTATCTTTATCTAACACAAAAGCATCTGCATCCTCGTCATGTGTCTCTTCATATTCTTCAATCATATCAGAAAGATTCTGCTGAATATCCATTAAAATATCTTCTGTATGTTCATCCTCTGCACCAAGCACATTTCGCACGATAGAATGGAATGCCATCTTCTGTTCTGTTGCTGTACGCTCGATACCACAACCTAGACCATTTGCCATGAATTCTGAATGTGGCTCTTTTGTATTCTTTGTGTAGAATAACGTAGCATGAATATCAGTGCTTCTGTCTGTAAATGCCGGAAATAAAAATGCTGTATCTGGCATGCCTACCACCCAGTCACGAACACGATTACCGATACGCCCCTCTGTTTCCAAATAACCCAAACCTGGTTTTGATAAGGCTACTGGACAAATCGCACAAATCAAATAATTGTATACTTCTTCAGATTCATCCAAATCATCATTATCGCTCGTACGAGTCATAACATCATAAGAATCATGATATAGAAGAATCAAATAATTTCCAACCTCATCATAGGTATCAATTATCAAATCATAATATGTATCTAAAAGATTTTCATCTTCTAATTTACTCTCACGAAGTGCCATTAAAATCTGCTGTCTGCCACCTACTTCTTCTTCCACCAATGGAAAAGAAAGCTCTAACAAATTATTGCCCAAGGTACCAGAAAGTGCTTTGTTTGCAATCTCTAAATATTTGTAATATTCCTCTTCCTCAAGGCTTAAAAATTTACCACCAAATTTGCAGACTTTATTTTTATTACCATCTACATAACAACCTACTAAACGACTAAAACTAGCCTCTTCTTTCTTAAAACGACGTTTCAATTCTAATATTTCTTTTTTATTCAAATTTGTAATCCTCTTCGAACAATCTTATCCTCTTGTTCGCTTCCAAAAATTTTTCATCTTATAATTTTCGTCATACGTAATCTCTTTTCCGAGATATTCTGGAAGTACAAATGCATTGGCTTCCTCTTCACTAGAAAACTCTATTTCTGCATAATAAAACTCCCAATCTGCACCAGCGTCAACGTGTGATACCTCTAATTCCCATTGACCAAATCTATACTTTTTATAATCCTTTCGAACCACATCCACTCCGAGAAAATCAGCGGTGTCTTCGTAAAACGCTGCGGTAACCTCCGTCTCGATTTCACGTCTTGCTAAATCACCATCTCCTTTTATGGTCAGATAGTATTCTTCTTTCTCACAACCTCGCTCTACTGCTTTTCGAATACGGACTTCTGGATTAAAACTCACATATCCCTGCTCAATATATACTTCGCTGAGAAGTTCCAATCCCTCTGGAAATCCATCCACTAAAAATTTACGTTCTATTTCTAACATCTCTGCTCCACTACTTATTTCCCCACAGATAAAAAAACGTCCAACACACATTCCTGTTGCTCTTCCCTCGTAATAGATGCCTCTCCATCGCCCTCCTGTGCACCATAATGTGCATAGTTGGCATGGTTTCCGCCCTCAATCACTTCTTCTACAACATCCTCTGGTAAATTACTATAATATTCTTCGTACTTTTCCATATTTAAGACTTTATCTTCTGTGCCATAAAAACTAAACACATCAAGATCTAATCCATTCAAATCCTCAGTGCTGTATGCTGCCAATAAAACAAGCGATTCCACCTCTTCATCATGCGACGCACTAAAGGAAGCCGCCATAGCGCCACCAAGAGAATGTCCCATCATAATCCAATCTTTAATATGTGGAGCATCCTCAAAAATATCTTCTGCTGCATTCATCCCAAAAATCGCAAGCTTTGCTGGCATTTTTACCAGATAAACCTCATAGCCTTCTTTTGCAAATTCTGACAACATTGGCGCATACGCAGTTTCTTCTACTTTACCACCTGGATAAAAAATAATACCTTTTCCTTCTCCTTTTCCCAAATAAGAACTCAATGGAGTTTTTGAAAAAATATAATATCCGTCTTTTTCTACGACTTCTATGGTTGCACTACCTAACATTGCTTTTTTCGCAGTATCTGTTGCTTTATAATAATCATTTGCGTACGTAAGCCATACAAAAATAGCCAAGGATATGGTGATTACAACACTCATTAAAAGGATGACATGTTTTTCATTCTTATTTAATCTTCTTTTTTCTGATTTCATACCAAACCTCTTTTACCAGCAAAGAACCTCTGCCCCATCCTCGGTTACAAGCACCATAATTTCCCACTGTGCAGAAGGCTTTCCATCTGCCGTGTATACTTCCCAATCATTTTCTTCATCAATAAAAATTTCTACACCACCCATATTCACCATTGGCTCAATGGTAAATATCATACCTGGAACTAAGAGCATATCAGTTCCTCGTTTTGTATGATAGCCAACCCATGGTTCCTCATGGAATTCCAATCCAACACCATGTCCGCCAATTTCACGTACAATAGTGTAGCCATTAGCATATGCATGATCATGAACTGCCTGTCCCATATCACCTAAAAATCCCCAAGGTTTTACGGCCTTTAATCCTTCTTCTAGACATTCTTTGGTCACTTCAACCAGACGTTTCTTTTCCGGACTTACTTCTCCGATACAAAACATTCTAGAGGAGTCGCTAAAATATCCGTCTAAAATGGTAGAACAGTCTATGTTAATAATATCACCATCTTTTAACACCACGTCTTCTGATGGAAAACCATGACACACCTGTTCATTTACCGATGTGCATACACTGTATGGATAACCCTGATAATTTAATGGAGCTGGAATTCCTCCCATTTCAGTTGTCATATCATATACAATTTTGTCAATTTCTGCAGTATTCATACCAGCATGAATATGTTCACCAATATAGTCCAACACAGCCATATTGATTTTTGCACTCTCCTTGATTTTCGCAATCTGTTCTGGTGTTTTAATAATGCTTCTAGGTGGAACCTTATGTCCCATCGCTGCAAACTTTGCAATTTTGTCATCAAAAGCTGCATGACATGCTTTGTATTTTTTTCCACATCCACACCAACATGGATCATTTCTACCAATTTTTGCTGCCATAATTCATTCTCCACTTTTCTAATATTCATGTTCTAATGTAATATCGCCAAAGTCCAATCGATTTAGAACTTTATCATTTACCTTATATTCATAATCACTGAGAAAATCTAAAAAGACTTCTTCATGATAATCATAATCAGAATAACTTACACTATCCATAGCCGCACAAATATATTGTGCTTTTTGTGCATAAGCAATCCTTTCCATCGCTGTATAAATATCCTCTTTGGTAATTCCCAACTTTTCTTCTTTGTTATCATCCGTTAGGTCAAACCAAAAATCATCCACATCATTCTGCAGTATCTGTCGCTCTTTTGCCGTTAACTCTAACTGTAGTTCCATTGCTAACTGATAAAACAACTCATCATGAATTGCCATGGACATTGCTTCATTTCGTGCCGCATGACTGATGTATACCCCATCCGTATGCACATTCCAATATTTTCGTGTATTATCTGGATCGTAAACATTTGCCTGTTCCTGCACTTCCATTTCCTGATGTGCTACATATAATGCAAATTCACGCAACGTAATTTCTTCCTCACGAACCGTTGCCACCACTACATCCAAAGACTCTGGATAAATAATATCCTCTTTATTTATTCTAGAATTATTTGCCACGACAGAACATATTGCAAATAATATAGCAAATATCCACAACACACGGAATTTCTTTACACTTTGTAAAAATATCTTCATATTCTTCCTCTATAAGACTCTACGTATTGCTTTAATCGTACTACATGTCACACTACGATTACAGGTAATACCCGCACGGCTAGACTGCGCTTCTACAATACAGCCATTACCAATATAAATTGCAACATGTCCAGGATATACCACAATATCACCAGCCTTGATATTCTCAAAAGATACAGGTTGTCCTACATTTTTAAATGCCTGAGACTGTCTAGGCAAAGATACTCCAAAATGTTTAAATACCTGATTTACAAATCCAGAACAATCGCATCCCTCTGTCAGACTACTGCCACCCCATTTATATGGATTACCCACAAATTGCAATGCAAAGTTTACAACATCAACTCCCGAAATAGATGTTGAATATGTAGGATCATAAGAGGAATCTGTCAAATAACCACCACCTGTAGATGGAGTATTATTTCCATCATTCTGCTGTTGCTGCTGTTGTTCAATCAATCGGTTCTGCTCTTCAATATAATCTGCCAATTCATCTGCTCTAGCTTCTACTGCAGCAATCTGTGCTTCAAAGTTTTCTGCCTCTGCCTCTAAAGCAGCCATTGCACTTTCTAATTCCGCTTCTTGATGATCTAATATTTCCTGCATAGCAACTAAACTATCCATGTTCGCATCTAATTCAAGTGCAAGTATTTCTATCTCCTCTACAAGAGCTCTATACTCCTCTAGCAATTCTCTATCTGTATCATGTACCTGATTAATATATTCCACACGATTCAAAAATTCTGCAATGCTCTTAGAATTCAATACTGCATCCCACACGGAATCCTGTGTACTGTTTTCATACATATATCGTATGCGGATTTTCATAAGCTCATAGGATTCCCGCTCTTTTATTTTTGCATTTTCCAAATCTAATTTAGCTTGATCAATTGCGACCTGTGTGTTGGCAATATCATTTTCCAAAATAGCCTTGTCTGCTAACAGTTCACTTAATTCTTCTGCTTTTTGGCTCAGCTGTCCTTCAATATAACTATAATCATCCTCTAATTCATCCAGCTGATCATTTACATCATCTAATTCATCCTGTGCATCGTCACGTCCACTCTGTGATGCCACAAAAATTGTTGCTCCATCCCAGCTATGCAACCAGAAATTCTGATTTGTTACAGGCACCGACAACACAATACCCACGACTAATGCTAATGAAAGTACTTTTTTAAACCTCATCTGATCCTCCACCTTTATGAAACATAATGCAGGCTCCCAAAAGAGCCTGCTCTATATGTATAATTAGTATACAAAATCATATTGTTCAAATGCGATATCCGTAATTACACCATCCAAATAATTTACAACAATGCTCTGGTATTTGTCTTCGCCATAATATAACCATTCATAACTAGCATATTCTGATTCACCGCTATGATCTAATTGAACATAATATGGTGTTCCTAGCCATGCTTCTAATTCTTCGTATGTCGTAAACATATTGAAATTAGTTCCGAACACAAGATCAATGTGCTCTTCGCCTTCTAAATAAGACCCCGGATTATCAAAATAAATATAATCTACCACACATTCTTCCAATGTTAATTCGGATTCCGTATCGTTTGAAATGCGAATAGAACCAAGTTCCATTCCATCCTCATCATAAAACCAAATACTTTCGTAACTCTGTGCTCCAATGATATAATTCTCATAACCATCTTCTAATACGTAACCCATGGTAAGAAAGTCATCATACGACATTGGTACAGTATATGCAATACCTTTATGTGTAAAGTTTGCAAAACCTTCTGTCAATGGTACTTCATCAGTCCCTGGATAGTCCTCATATACCTCATCCTCAGAAGTCTCATCCTCTTCATCATTCCAACTATCATCCAACCATTCATCACCATACTGCAATTCATTCTCTAATTTAGAAAACATTTCTTTAAATGTTGTTATATACAAAGCACCTACTACTATATTAATAATAACACCAAATATTGCCAGTGCACCACCAATAATTAATAGAATATTAGAGGTCTTTGATTTTGCTTTAAATTCTTCTGCTTTTCCTAACTGAAAGGAGGTATTTGCCTGTACCGCAAATACCAAACCAATAATTCCTAATATCATCGCAACTGGGCTGAAACAACATAATAAAATCTCAATAATTGCAAATACAAGCTGGATTGCAAAATGGTTCTTTAATGGATTACCTGATCCGTCTACCATCTGCCCCCCCATATTGGCATACTGCTGATAATTGTATTGCTGTGTATAATCTCTCGCTTCACGATTTGCCTGATTATACTCTTCAGCTGTTTCATATATTGGTCTGCTATATGGATTTACATACTCCTGTTCTTCATATTTTTTATCTTCCATCCATGTATCTCCTAGTTCATTTGTACTATCATACCATTAATGCACTTGTTTTACAACCAAGACTCTATTTCCAAATTCTAAAATATTTGCACCTGTAGCATGATATTTTTTTGCTACATCCCAAATGTCTTCACCTTCTTTTTTTACGTATCCAATCATTCCCGGCTGTTTTTGAATAAAATTCATATCCAACGGTTCTTCCCCTATTTCGACAATATTTGAAATTGTTTTTTCCGCCAACGCCAATACCCCTATTTCGATAACTGCTTTTATTTCATATTCTGTGCTATCCAATAAATTGACCTGAAGCTGTTCCATTTTATAATCCATCCATAATTTTGTATCATCCGAAAATCCTGGAATTTCCACAAATTGTTCAAACGGAATCTGACCTTCTGTATGTGCGAATGGTAAGTTGTCATCTGTGGTCGTATACAAAACATGTACGGTTAATATCCCCTCCACTTGGATTCCATTTTCTCGTCTCTCCACCGAATCAACCGTGATACTCCCACTACTTCCGCAAATTTGTAAAATTCGCTCTTGATTTGGTGCAATCTTCTGTTGCTCCATCAATCGTATTTTAGATACATTCTTTACCAATAATTGATAATAGTTTGCTTCTTCTCGTTCTAGTTCCAATTCTTTATTCAAACTATAAGCATCTCTTAAAATGTCACAAGTTTGCTCTTTGTAAATCTGAAATTCAATCCACAAATTTAACTCCATGCCAAGCATACGATTTTCACCATCATAATCACTTCGTGGTTCTAGTATTACATCCATTGGAGACAATCTTGCCCAGAATATTTCATCTCCACTCGCTCCATAAGCATCTACTTCTCCAGCCAAAGGAACTAATGTTTCAAAACACTCATATTCCCCCGTACTCTCACTTCGGTACAATACCCAAACTTTTGCATTTGTCTGCACAGTCATGCGATGATCCAAAAGTTGAATATCTTCATTCAAAAAATCCACCTGATAAAAGATAATCTTTCCAATGTTTGTTCGTGAATTGGGTAACAGAATCTCTTTTTGAAGTGATAACATTTCTTTTTTATTTTCCATCAAACATAACATATTTATCTCTTCCGTCTTCTGTTCATAATCATCTGATACAATTCTACAACTAAATTCTTCACGCTCTTCTTCTAAACATCTCACCTCTACGTTTAAGAGTGCTCGAACCGCTAGTTTTCTGGAATTAATAATTCCAATAGATAAATCCTCTA
The DNA here is from genome assembly GCA_045633955.1 of Agathobacter sp. Lineage (GTDB taxonomy): Bacteria > Bacillota > Clostridia > Lachnospirales > Lachnospiraceae > Roseburia. Next base: position 13,838 of record JAZQZJ010000103.1, read on the forward strand.
TCTGCATCTCTGCTGTCAATTCTTCACACTCATCTCTTGTATCCATAATTACTTTTTCCTGAAATGGAATCTCACCGTTTACACTCTCTAATCGGTGATTCTCGTCATCACTTTGATACAATGCACGAAAATACAGTTTTCCAGTCAGCCATACAACCTGATTTCCTATTTTAATATCTTCCAATACTGTATTTCCTTTTGCATAAATAATGCGTAGTACATCTGGCTTATTATCCCTTACAATATAATCATCGTCCAATGTCATCTGCATAAATTCTTTTTCTCTTTCTATGAATTGTGTACATATATGCTTGTTTAATTCCATAAAATCCCCCTGCAAATCGATTACTATCTATGACAAACATATTCTTTTTACGGAGAGTTTATGCATTTTTTATAATTCAAAATTGTTTTTACATTGCTTTTGAAGAATTGTTTTTGTATAATGTGTTAGAATTGTAGAAAAACGAGGTGAAACAAATGAGAACTCTATTGACCTTTGGTTTCGTATTCCTATTCTTATTATTTGGATATATATTATTAGGGATTTTTTGGATTTATAGAAAATTTGATGAAAAGAAAGCTGATTTGATACAGCTACGTATCGTTCAGTGGGTATTCCGCGTCATGCACACAACTGCTGGAATGAAGGTAACTGTTATTGGCGAAGAAAATATTCCAAAAGACGAAGCAGTTTTATATGTAGCAAACCACAGAAGTATGGCTGACGTACCAGTTGCTTACTCCAGATGTCCTGGCTTAACTGGATTCGTTGCAAAAGATGTTGTAAACAAAGTTCCTGGACTTCGTGCCTGGATGAAACGTCTCCACTGTGAATTCCTTGATCGCAATGATATTAAACAAGGTATGAAAGTTATCCTCAGCTGTATTGATAAAGTAAAACACGGCATTTCTATTTTTATCTTCCCAGAGGGTACTCGCAACAAAAACAGCGATGATCCAACAGATATCGGTGAGTTTAAAGATGGCAGTTTTAAAATCGCTTCCAAAACAGGATGCAAAATTGTACCAGTAGCAATTACTGGAACAAATAAAGTTTTCGAAGATCATGTACCATTTATTAAATCTGCAGATATCATTATCCAATATGGTGAACCAATCTACTTTAAAGATTTAGACAAAGAAGATCAGAAACATGTTGGTGCATACTTCCAGAACATGATTCAGGAAATGTTAGTAGAACATCAAAAACTTATGTAGAACTTCTTTTGCTCATGTTTGGGCGTTCTGCCAATTAGGAAATTAAAAAAATGACACAATTGTGAATAAATTCACTTGTGTCATTTTTTATTTCCTAGCAGTTCTGAACTGTTATTTCAAAATACAAATAGATTTTGCTGGCATAACAAGCATACCATCTTTCAATGTAATTTCTTCTCCTTGTAAGGTGAGATATCCACGAATCTTCATTTCTGTAAGTTCACTTTCCCCAATTGGAATCTGTACTTCTTCATCTTTGTTATTAATTGCAATTGCAATGGTGCTTTCTTCATAAGTCTTTGTCATCACACCATAGGTATCCGTGCAAAGAGCATCGATTTTCTTTATTTCACCACGTGCAATTTCTGGGTTTTCATTACGAAGACGAATCGCATGTCTGTAATAATTCAATAAAGAATATCCATCTTTTAATTGCTCATCCACAGCCTCAAAGGAAGATTCAATTCCAAGGTTACAATTTGGAGGTCCATCGGTAGTTCCCACACGATTTATATCTGACCAATACATAGGCAGACGTTTGTTTTCGTCCTTATCACTTGTACTGTTCATACCGATTTCCTCGCCATAATATACGAACGGACTGCCATTCATCATCATCATAAGACCTGCAGACATCTTCATAGATGTTTCATTATTTACACAAGCCTCAGCCACACGTCCCATATCATGGTTTGTAAGGAACAATGCGTCAATATAGTCTGGATTAAGCGCAGAGAATTTTTTGTCATAACTAATCAGTTTGTCAATATATTTTCCTGCTGTCATATAACCTTTTGCTGCTTCAAAAATCATTCCAGTCTGCTGACCTGCATCAAAGTTAAAAATACTTGGCGTACCACTTCCATAGTATTTTTCGAAAGTACTTAATGGATCAAACACTTCCGATACCATATAGAAATCCTGTTTTAACGCAGTACATTTTGTATATAACCAATTTAGAATCTCATTATTTTCATCTGTAGTTTTTTCAAAATGTTTTGCCGCGTCAATTCGAAATCCATCCACACCTTTTTCAATCCAAAATGCCGCAATATCTTCGAGTTCTTTTCGAAGTGCTTCACTCTGGAGGTTTAAATCTGGCATACCAGACCAGAACGCTCCTTCATAATACCATTCTGTCCCAGCCACTTCATAATAGGTATTATTTTCCTTTTCTTTAGAAAAATGATAGTACTCTACATATGGACATTCAGTTACATCTGGTTCCTGCCCTTCTTCCAAAGTCTTTAAATACTCACAAGCCTGTGTAAACCAAGGATGTTCGGAGGAGCTATGATTAATAACAAAATCTATCACTACATTGATTCCTCGACTATGACATTCTTCTACCAATTTCTCAAAATCTTCCATAGTCCCATATGCTTCATCTATTGCATAATAATCCGTTACATCATACTTATGATAAGATGGTGATGGCATAATTGGCATAAACCAGATACCATTGAATCCCATATATTCTACATAATCTAACTTCTCAATAACACCTTGTAAATCACCAATGCAATCCCCATCACTATCATAAAATGAATATACAAAAATCTCATAATAGTTTCGATAATTATCATCTATTACATTCAATTCCTGATAATAATCATATTCCACTTTATTTTCTGTTACCTGACTATTCTCATCTTTAATTTTGCTATCACAGCCAGTCAACGTCGTTGCAAGCATTGCCATAATAAGCAGGCAGCTAATAAGTCTTTTTTTCATACCACAAGTCCCCTCAAAAAAATGACACGAATGTAAACATCCGTGTCATTTTATATTTATTAATATTAACCTTTAACCGCTCCAGATACACCTTCTACATAACATTTCTGAGTCATTAAGAAGAGAATTGAAATTGGAATTGAAATAAGTACACAACCTGCATAGAACTGAGTATAGTAAGTATTAATATATTCTTTTTCTAACATGGTCCATAAACCAATGGCGATTGTATAATAATCTCTATCCTGACCCATGATAACTCTTGCCATGATATAGTCTGTCCAAGGTCCCATGAATGCTGTTAATAATGTATGTGTAATAATAGGTTTTGACATTGGTAATGTAATATGGATAAATGTTTCCCATTTAGAAGCACCATCAATATAAGCAGCTTGATCGATTGTCTTTGGAATGGTATCAAAGAAACCTTTTGCCATATAGAAACCTAGCCCGGCACCACCGGAGTAAACCATTACTAAGGCTATCTGTTTTAATAAACCTGTTTCAAGGAAACCAAGTCCTTTGAAGATATAGTAAATAGCGAACATTGACATGAAACCTGGGAACATACCAAGGATTAATGCTACGTTCATGAATGGTTTACGCATTTTAAAACGCAAACGGCTCATACAATAAGATACTGCAATTACCATGAATCCAGAGATTAACATTACAAAAATTGCAATAATTAATGTATTAAAGAACCAACGTTTAAAGTCCAAAATCTGATTATCACTAAATAAGTTAATATAATTGTCAAATGTAAATTCTTTTGGAATAATATAACTCTTATATGTACCGCCTTCTTTACGGAAAGAAGTAAGGATTACATAAACAATTGGTAAAACCCAAATGATACTAAGCACAGCAAGCAACAAGTGGCATGCTGTATTGGTAAGAAATCTTCTTGCTTTCATTATTGGAATGCCCCCTCGTCTTTATATGATGCTGTATTACGATAAGTAAGTAATGATACAGTTGCAAGTACGATAAATGTTAAGATACCGATAACTGCACCCAAGTTATAGTCTTTACGGTCAATGGTAAGTTTGTATAACCATGTAACCAAAAGGTCCGTCTTACCAGCAAAGTAGTAATCTGTAGTCTGTGGTCCACCACCTGTTAACAAGTAGATAACGTTGAAGTTGTTAATGTTACCTGTAAAGGAGGTGATTAAGTTTGGAGTCATAACGAAAATCATGTAAGGCAAAGTAATCTTGAAGAAGATTGTAATTGCATTTGCACCGTCGATTTTCGCTGCTTCGTACAATTCAGCAGGAATATTCTGTAAAATACCTGTTGTAGAAAGCATAGTAAATGGTACACCAATCCAGAAGTTAACACAGATAATAATAATTCTTGCTAAAGTTGGATCCGAGAACCAGAAAATAGGTTTGTCAATTAATCCCATATCCATTAAAAGAATGTTTACAGGACCATTGTCATTGAAGATTGTCTTCATAGAAAGTAATGTTACGAACTGTGGTACAGCAATAGAGATAACAAACATAAATCTCCAAAAACCTTTAATTCTAGTACCTTTTCTATTAATTAAAAGTGCGAGAACTAAACCACCAAGGTAACATGTAAATGTTGCAAATACTGCCCAAATAAGCGTCCAACCCAATACTGGCCAGAATGTATCAGCCAATCTACCATTTGATGAGAACAAATCTACAAAGTTATCAAAACCAACCCATGTAAATAAGTTTCCTGGTGGCTGATGGTCACTGTCGTAGTTTGTAAACGCTGTCAAAATAGTAAACACAAGTGGAGCAATGGTAAATACCAAAACACCAACAATAGGAATTGCCATCATAACAACATGAAGATTTTCTTCTGTCATAGAATGAAGATCATCTTTGAATGTTGGTACAGGCATCCCTTTTTCCTTACGATACTGTGTTGCAAAAGCACTCTTTCCAGACATTAACGCAAAGAAAATAAATACTAACGTAACGAAAATAGCGATTACACCATAGAGAAGGAACAACATGGAGTTATCTCCATCTGTATAGGTATAAATACCAAGATTTGGGTCCCAAACTTCTTCCTGTGTTGCGGTACCCAAGGTAGTAAATCCTGCCAATGAACTGAAACCAAAGGAAATCATATAAACAAAATATGCGATTTCAATGCCAAGGAATACAAGACCTCTTACAATCTGTTTATTTAAAAGATTGCCTAAACCAAAAATAAAGAAAGATAATTTTGTAATAGTATTCCCTTTACTAAAACATTGTCCAACGGTAGCATCAGAAGGTTTTACAAAAAAATGTTCAGTTTTTTTCTGAAAAAGTCCCATGAGAAACCTCCTAGTAATATAAAAATATTCTTTGAGTCTAGGTTACCCAAAGTTTTAAGAAAGAACAGGGACACTTACCGTGTCCCTGCCAAAAAACACTCTTAGATTATATTCTACTCAAAAACTTTTACCCAATTGTCTAACCATTCCTGAGCATTATCTGATGTAAGTTCACCAGATTTTAAAGCATCACAAAGAGTTGTACATGCGTTCCAATATACATCACCGAATTCTTTTGTATATGGCTGCATGATTGCACAGTTGTTAGATTCTGCCATAATAACTGCTGCTAATGGGCTAGATTTAACTGCATCTGTTTCTGCTGCTTCTGAGTTTGAAGGAATAACACTTGTCTGTTCAAAACGAAGAGCCTGCTGTTCAGCACTGTTAACAAATGTAACAAATGCTACCGCTGCTGCTGGGTTTTTAGATTTAGCGTTAACACCCATAACTTTTGAGCTGTAGAATGATTTCATCTGAATCTGTTCGCCATTGATTCCCATTGTAGGAATTGTTGTATATCCAAGGTCATCACCTAAAGCTTCTGTGAAACCGTTAAGTTCCCAGTCACCGCCAAACCAAGCACCAAGCTGGTGATTAGAGATTAATTCTGTTACGTCAAGACCAAGAGCGAGTTTATCGCTAGCATGCATATCTGCAAGATATTTTGTAACTGCTACACCAGTTTCGTTGTTAAAGTCACAACCAGCTGCTACGTCAGAACCATCAACACCATATACTGAACATCCAGCACCATAGTACCAGGCGCCGAGTTTCCAGCCGCCGCCGCCATCAAATAAGAAGTTATAAACGCCGTCTGGTGTGTCTTTAGCCATAATTGTATCAAGAGATTTAAGATCTTCTTCTGTCATGATGCTCTTATCATAGTACATATAGAATGTATTATGTGTATAAGGAACAGCATAGATGTCGCCATCGATAGTTACTGTTGTAACTACTGAAGGAGCCATTTTTTCAGTTACTAATGCTGCTGCTTCGCCACCAAGTTTAGCGATAGCACCTGCATCTACCATTGAAGCAATCTGGTCAGATGCTAAACAGAAAACATCACCTGCTGCATCAACGTCTTTTAAGATTTCGTCTTTTGCTACGTCATCACCAACGAGCTGAACTACGATTTCAAGATTAGCATATTCTGGATAAGCTGCTTTGAAAGCTTCAGCCTGCTGATTTAAGAGTTCCTGCTGATTTTCAGGAGCCCAAATTGTAAGTTTTGCTGGTGCTTGTGGCTGATCAGCCTGTGTGTCTCCACCAGCTGGAGCGTCGTTTCCACCGCCACATCCAACGAGCATAGAAATACCCATTGCTGCAACGAGGAGTAATGATAATACTTTCTTTTTCATTTCTTTCCTCTCCTTTATTTTATTATGATTTTAAAAGTATTTATATAAAACACTCTGCGCCGAGCGTTTCATATCTTGTTATTTCTGCACAATTTTCGAAATGGTTTTCGCATATTTTCGTGTCAGTTTGTCTTTATTGTAAAATTTCACAATCCATTTGTCAACGCATTTGCATGTATACAAGTCTTTTCGTAATTTTATACTTTTTTAATATATTCTTTTTGTGAATTTTAACAATAAGTTTTTATGTTTTTTTCGAAAACTTTTATTTATTCGTTGATTTGCACATAAATATTCACTATAATAGACAAAGACACCGTTTATTTAACGAAATATTCATGGAAATTTTAGAAAGAGGACTACAAATGGCAACAATAAAAGACATCGCTAATCAATTAGGTATTTCCATTAGCACAGTCTCTAAAGGACTTAATGGTGCCAGTGATATCAGCGAGGATTTAAGACAGCTAGTTTTGGACACTGCTGTAGAAATGGGATACAGTACAAAGCGTTCCAAGAAAGAAGAATTTCGCAAATTATGTTTATTTGTCACAAACATGGATTACGAAACCTTGGATACCTTTGGCTATGATATCGTTTTAGGATTTAAACAAAATGCATTTAAGCATAAATGGGATGTAACAGTAGAATACATCACAGCAGAATTCCAAAAACAAGAAAAATATGATACATATCTATTAAAAAATGGTTACTGTGGCGCCTTTATCCTTGGACTTTCCTTACAGGAACCTTGGATGGAACAATTAAAAACAACGACTATGCCAACGGTTTTATTCGACAACCATATCGATGGCAACCCAAATGTGGGCTATCTTGGAACAGACAGCTACGAGGGTATTCATATGGCTGTAGAACATCTGGTAAACCTTGGACACAAAAAAATTGCTTTTATGAATGGCTCTTTATATAACCGTGTTTCCGACGAACGTCAGGAGGCATTTGAAAATGCAGTTATCGAATATAAAATCGAATGCAATCCAAAAATGATGGCAAGAGACTATTATATAGAAGACAGTGCAAAATATCATGTACCCACCTTCTTAAAAGAAGGAGCTACCGGTATTGTATGTGCTAGCGATCTTTTAGCAAAAGGTGTTATTTCTACATGTAAGCAGCTAGGATATCGCGTACCAGAAGATATCAGCGTTATTGGATTTGATAATATTCCAATTGCTGCCACCACGGAACCTCCACTGACTACTATTGCACAGCAGAGAAATGAATTAGGTAGATGTGCGTACACCACACTTTCTTCCTTAATCAATCATGTATGCATTAGCAAGACCTTACTTCGACCACAATTGATAGAACGTGAATCTACCGCAGTCGCAAAAAAATAGAAGGGACATAATTGTCCCTTCTTTTTTTGCAAAAAAATGCCATCCACTCGACTAGAACTCAAACGTCGTCTCCGACTTGTTTTCGTTAAGTCTCAGGATGGACTTTCGTACTAGACTCGAACATCACTTCGCTCGTTCTCGTCAAGTGCTCAATGCCGGCGACCGGAATCGAACCGGTACCGTATTGCTACGACAGGATTTTAAGTCCTGCGCGTCTGCCAGTTCCGCCACGCCGGCATTTGTAAGTCCCGCCCGCAAGATATAAAATCAAACGAACCAAACTTAATGGGCG